>NZ_FZNL01000045.1 GCF_900187965.1 Flavobacterium sp. ov086
ACCCAAAACTCAGACCCGTATGAAAATGCCGTAGCAGAAAGAATTAATGGAATTTTAAAACAAGAATTTATGATCGATAAATATCATCAAAAAATAAAAATTACAAAACAAATTATAAAAGAATCGATCAATATTTACAATGAACAAAGACCACATTATTCTAATCATATGCTAACACCAAATCAAATGCATTGTCAAAATCAAATCCAAATAAGAACCTATAAAAACAAAAACAGTTGCAAGAACGTTCTTGCAACTGTTTAATTAATTATTTTTATCTAATAATCAGTGTCGTTTTTTTAGGACGAGACACAGAGGTAATAGGTTATACGTAGTAATTTTTTAAAGAATTCGTATTATGTTTTTTACTTTCTTATTCCCTTAAGAAGAGCATAGATGGCCATTGCATGTCCATGCCCTAAATCAAAATCTGTTTTTAGCCAGGTCACAATTTCATTTGCTTTTGTTTCTGGTTTTAACTGTCCGTCTATTGAAAATCCCTTTTGGTCCGATATAATTTTAAAATCATCAGGTCCTTTACCTGTCTTTGCTTTAATGTTTGATAGATATGCTTGAAATGACATAATTTATAGATTTAATTGTTAGTTGTTTTTTATGTTATTGAGATTTAGTTTTTAGTATGATTCTGATTAGCATCATAATTAAACATCCATTGATTGCCAAACTTGTCAGTTAAATGTCCGAATAAGGCGCCCCAAAACATTATTTCTAATGGTTGAGAAGCATCTCCGTTTTTTGATAAGTTTGCATAGACTTTTCGTGTTTCTTCTTCACTCGAAAAATTTAGCATTAACGAAACTGCATTACCTTTTATGAGAGTTTGAGGCGACATGTCAGAACCCATAATTGTAATGTTGCCACTTGTAAGCATTGAATGTAGAATGCACTCTTTCATTTGTTCTGGCATTTGATCTGATACTGGCGATTCGGCTACTGTTTGTAATGTAAGCTGACCACCCAAACATTCTTTATAAAATGTCATCGCCTCACGGCAATTACCGTTAAAAGTTAGATAAGAATTAATTGTTGTCATTTTGCTTTATTTTTTATGTTAGCTCTTAATTAAACTGACAAGACAAAGTTGCAAATACTTGTGAAAATGAATATTGTGTGTAAATGACAACAAGAGGGGTGTTTACGTCATTTTTTATATCTTTATATAAAAAAGCAAAAGTAAAAAGTTGTAAAAGATGAAAAAAGTAAGCATTCTTGTTCCTGAAAGTTCGGTTTTGCAAGCCATTGCGGATCCTCAGTATTTATTTTCGGCAGTTAATCAGTTTTTAATCACATCCGGTAAAGAGGCATTGTTTGATGTACAATTGGTTGGAGTGAAAAAAGAAGTAAAACTTAATAATGGCTTGTACACTGTAAATGCTTCACAACTTTTGGAAGATGTTGAAAAAACAGATTTAATTGTAATACCTGCTTTATTTGGTGATATGAAAAGTGCCATTGCTCAAAACGAAAAAATGCTGCCTTGGATAAATGAACAGTATAATAAAGGTGCAGAAGTTGCTTCATTGTGTGTGGGTGCATTTTTATTAGCTTCGACAGGCTTGCTTAATGGTAAAAAATGCTCTACACATTGGGGGTTTCAAAATGAGTTTCGTGAAATGTTTCCGGATATTGAAGTGGTTGAAGGGAGTATTCTTACAGAGGAAAATAGAGTTTATTCAAGTGGCGGTGCAAAATCTTACTGGAATTTACTTTTGCATCTGGTAGAAAAATATACTGATCGAGAAACGGCAATCCTGACTTCCAAATATTTTGCGATAGACATAGATAGAGAAAGTCAGTTAGCATTTGCGATGTTTGAAGGGCAAAAGAAACATAACGATGATGTTATAAAGAAAACTCAAAATTTTATAGAAGATAATGTTCAGGAAAAAATTACTATTGAAGGATTGTCTGAATTAGCGTCGTTAGGAAGACGGAGTTTTGAAAGACGTTTTAAGGTTGCCACCAATAATTCAGTACTTGTATATGTAAACAGGGTCAAAATGGAATTTGCTAAACGCAGTTTTGAAACCAGTAGAAAAAATATTAACGAAGTAATGTACGATGTAGGTTATACTGATACTAAAGCGTTTAGAACAATTTTTAAAAAAATAACAGGTCTTACTCCAATTGAATATCGTAACAAGTATAATAAAATGAGTATTCCGCAATAAATACAAAAAAAAACTCTTATAATTAAGAGTTTTTTTGTTTATCTGAATCGAAATCATCTACTTAATCCCTAATCTGGATTTTAATTTCAAAAACAAAAGTGCAATTTTATATGCATCTTCAGCCGATGAATTTCGATCACTTTTTGGGATTTTGTATATTTCGGTTAAATCGTCAAGCGAAAATTGTTTATCATTAATATCTGTTAATTTTCGATACATCATATCAACATCCAAAGCTTCGTTTTTTAATCTTCCGCAATCCAGACGTTCTAATGCGGCATTTAGCATTTCGATATCAAAATTAATATGATGACCAACTAAAATAGCGTTACCAATAAAGTTTACCAAAGCTTCTATAGCGTCTGGTTCTGGCATTTTAAGCATTTTACTTTCAATAATAAATTCATTCGAAAGCCCGTTATCCTGCAAAAATTTGTACTGTAACAAAACAGCTTCAAAATTATCTTTGATTACAATACTGTCATCAACTACCGAAAAAGCTCCTAAAGACAAAATAACATCTTTATTGGGGTTTAATCCTGAAGTTTCAGTAGATATAACTACAAATCTATTAGGCTTTGTTTCAAATTTAGTCAGGTAATCTTTCCAGAAATCCGGATATTCCTTATTGATATTTTTAATCCAGTCTAGCATATTTATGAGAATTGGGTCAATTGAAATTTACTCTTAATTAATTCCTCAAGATCTTTCATTGGTGTCAAAGCATTTTTTAACTTCTCTTTGTCTGTTTTAGACATTTCTCTTAAACTTATATATTGCCCGGAGTCATCATTTTTTAATCCTTCAACAGTTCTAAATTTTGATAATGTTAAAAAAGCTTCAGCACAACTTAAGTATATCTCTGCATTTTTAGAATCTGTTATTGCTAGTTGTTTGAATCTTAAATAAGTATTCTTTATTCCTTTGATGTTTGCGTTTAAAATTAACAAACGTGCGCCATCAATCAAAGGCATTAATGCACGGGTTTTGATGTCAAATTTCCCTTTTTCCGGGCCTTCTTCCTCAACAATGAATTTTTTGAAAAAACTCAAAGGAGAATTCTTCTTCAAGGCATCATTTCCTAAAAAGTCAAAGAATAAGGTATTGTTAACAGCATTTTTAAATATAACATTCTCGATAACCTCTTCAATTTTTGGTTCTCCAAAAACGATCTCATAATCAAAAAAGATACTGCTTAAATCATTGCTGTTTTCACCTGGAGTATTCATCCAGCTGTTGTATTGCTTTGTCCAGTCAGTCAGTGATTTACACCAAAGCATATTGCTTCCCATATGTCCGTTTGGACAGAATTCATAACCTACTTTTTCAAGTACAGAAGTGGCTCTTTTTGCTAATCTTAAGAAGTAATCTTTTACTTCTCTGTATTTTTCCGGAGCAACATCTTCAAAAATCAAAATACTATCCTGATCTGTTAGTAAAAGTTGTTCTTTACGACCTTGGCTACCAATGCTTAACCATGCAAAACGGGCAGGAGGTGAGCCCAGATCTAAAATTGCTAATTCAACCGCGCGTTTAATTATTGCCAAGTTAATCTCACTTACAATATTACTAATATGCGAAATTGGAATGTTTTTCTGAATTGAATTTTGAATCAAATCAGATAAACGATCACGTATTTGTTTCAAATCTTTTGGCAGTTGAGAGCGTTTAATCTCTTTAATTAAAACACCGGGGTTACTAGCTTGAGCTACAATTAAATCATGCTCGGAAATAATTCCTTTTACAGTAGATTTACTTGTCCCGTCTTTTGTAACGCATAAGTGTGTAACATTGTGCTTTAACATTAATAATTGTGCTTCTGCAAGAGAAACATTTTCAATTACAGTAACAACAGGCGATGACATGATTTTATCAATCGTCTCTGTGATAGGGTAACGTCCTGTCGCTATCTTAGAAGCTAAATCTGTGGCTGTAACAATACCAATTGGGCGATTTTTTTCGCACACAATAATATTGTCTACCATAGAATCAGTCATTAGTATCGCAACATCTTTAACGATATGATTCGCTTCAGTTGTTAAAGGCGAGTTGTTGTAGCTAAGTGACTGAATATATTGCATTTCTGACTGCTGATCAACATAGAATGAAGTGTCAGAAATCATTTTTCCGTTAGAACTAACGCTGTCTTTTGTATGTCTGGAATTTGTAGCAAAACTTTCTAATAAAAAGTTCAAAACATCTGAATTATTAGCTACAAAAGGCCTGAAAACAGCAATAGGAATTGCGTAAATAATAGTTTCTTCACGGGCTTTTGCCGTCATCATGTAATTATTTTTGGCAAAAAATGGACGTAATCCAAAAATATCACCTTCATGACATTTATTGATTATCGTTTCTTCAGCATCAGCAATTGTTGTTAAATTAATTATACCAGAAGCTACAACATAAAAGCTGTCGTGAAGCAAATCATTGTTTTGAAACAATATTGCATGTTTTTCTAAATTTATAACACGAATATTGGTTGCGATATCAGATAATTCCTGAAAAGTTAAATTATCAAATGGCGGGTATTCTTTTAAAAAATCTGCAATATGCTCAGCGATTGTATTCATATATTTTGATAATTTTTTTAAAGTATCGAATGTAAAAATAATAAAATAAACTCTTACAACGAAAGCATCTTTGACAGAATATAATTATTTTAAATAAATGAGAAAAAATATTGAATCAGGAAGCCTGTAATTCTCGTAAAAATTTTTTAAAACAAAATAGAATTAGATATTCAATAGAAATTAAGTTTGTCTAAAGAATATAACAATAACTTGAATAGCAGGGTATTTTGAAATATTCTATTTTACATAATATAAATTATGGTTCAAACAAGTATCTATATATTTGATACTCAATTTGTTAACCTTAATAATATTGCTATGTTTAACACTGGTTTAGTAGATTCGCTAAAAATCCGTGTTAAACTTGAAAAAGTTAAAATACTGGATAAGAGACTTATAACAGATTTTATCGCTTATTATCCTGATATCTCTGCTTTAGATGATGACGGAAACGAAAATCAGCAGCTTGGCGATAACTATCGTAAAGCTGAACCATTCACAAAAATTATTAACGGAATCACTTATAGGTTTTATATCAAAGCCTTTATTGATTCAAAAAAAACTGCTCATGAATATGTCGTTTTTCAAATATCGGCTAAAATGCTTAAGTCTAAGTATTTTGAAGGAATTACTGCCTTTAATTATCGCACCATTGTTGATGATATTAATTCTTTTGGTGTGCTCCATATATCTCGTGGTGACTTCTTGGAGGGTCTTGTCAGCGATATTGATATTTGTATTAATCAACTCATTGATTTAAAGAGTTTAAAGACTGCATTTAGCTTAATTATGCAGCACCCAAATGCGGGAAAAAAACCTTTACTGCACTATATAAATCAAACTTCACATGTTAGACAAGATTTTGAAATTGAAATACAAGAAAATGAGCCAGTATTTAAAAGTACAAAAGGATCTAATCTTGGAATGGATTTTAATAAACGTGAAAAAGCAACAAATACGGCTCCTTATTGTAAAATTTATCATAAGGGTTTCGAACTTCTATCTAAGTCAATCGTATTTTATAAGGCTTTTCTTGAACCTATGAAATCAAGCGTAATTGATAATCTTGTACGTTACGAGTTTACAATTAAAGCGCATAAGCATAAAGAATACTTGTGTAAACAGGGATTTAAAGCAGATTTTAAAACTTTTGCTGATTTGTTAAAGGCTCACCCACGGGATTTGGCTTTAATCGCTAAAAGTGGAATTAAACACTATATAGAACCGAAAACAAAATCAAAAGTAAACGCTGAATTAAATCCTATGGATATCGCAATGCAATTTTATATTGAAAATCTCATCAAATTGGGATTTGACCAAGAGCAACTCCTTGGTTTTACCTATTTAATAGATGACGCCAGTTCAAGAAGTAGAACAAAATCTAAAGCTAAAAGATTGATTGATGACTTAAAAAATCGTGATAAAAATCTAACTATCAAGATTCAGAACAATGAACGCAGCAATAAGTTCTTAGAAAATATTGGTGTTAACCTCTAAATCTCAGATTATGAATAAGGATTATTTAATCGTTTTCAGCCCAAAGGATACCAAGAAATATATAAACAAAAGATTCTTGGTTTCCATTAATCAATTAAAGAAGTATATCGGTTTAGAAAACGCAAATAAAGCGGTTTTAAAAGCCGAAACTCTTGACAAAGATAAACTTACATTAAAATATAGATCGTACGGGAAAATTGAAATTTATTTAAAATAACTAAAACCAAAAATTATGAATATAGATTTAAGAAACATTTCAGAAGAGTTCGAAAAGCAAGTTAACCTTATTAAAAGGTCGTTTGACATTAATACAAATTCTAAAGCTGTCGAGCATTGTGTTGTAAACTATCATTCGAAACTTGAAGAAATAGACAGGTTGAAAAATCAATTAGCAGCAACTAAGGAAAAATTAAGCAGCTACGAAAATCGTTTGGATAACCTAAAGGATTTATTCGGTTGGATTATGAAAGAATAACGTTGAAAGTTGTTCCGGATCTTTTTCCAGGTTCACTCAAATAACGTGAAAAGTTGGAGCTGCAGCTCCTGACCTGATGGAAAAATGACGTTGAAACATAAATAGAGTTATGTAAAATTATTTATCTAACCAAATTCTTACAAAAATGAATGATTTTCTAGTATTAATAATCTTCACAATAATCGGTGTAATTATCGGTCAATTGATTTCTCGAAATCCCGACTAATGATAGTCGGGATTCAATTAGCAAATATGCCAATCCACTAAATTCAGAAATATGATTAAAACATGTGAAAATTGTCTCTCGTTTGACAATAAAAAATTCGTACAAAAGCACGCTACCCGTGACGCAGGAATTTGCACCAAGTTTACAGAGGTCACTTTTAAGCGTGATAACTGCAAATACCATTTGCCTAAACAGGAACTAGGCGAAAATGAAATTTTCTTACCCATCGTAGATGTTACCCAATTACCACCAATAACACAACTTAAATTCTTTTAATTATGCTTTTAAAAACATTTATGGAAATCCTTAGAAATTCAGGTCAAAGAACGCAGCTTATAAGAGGTCAAAATATGGCTGACAATACTTATTTTATAGAACATTTCAATTATTATGATTATAATTTTAGGGTGTGCTTATATAGGAAAATTTACGTTGGTGGTTTTTGTTTTCACTCTGTTAATGATAAAGGTTTGTTTAAGACTTTAGAAGGAGCTAAAAAAGCTATTGAAAGACGTAGAAATCCAATCATTGAAAAAAATTTATAAAAAAGGAGGGTAGCCCCCCTCCTTTCTCTAACCCCAAAACTTATAATATGGAACATTTACAAGTTATTACTGCCAAATTACTGGCTTCATCAATGGGTGTAAGTCTTATAACTGCTGAACGATATCTAAAAGATATTAAGCAGGAATATGAAATAAAGATAGTTTGTTTAGATCATATAAACAGATATTTCAAAATTAGTGCCAAAAACTAATAAAAACTATCAATAACCATCAATAACAATCAATACCCTGCAAATCAAAATTGTAGGGTTTTTTTATGGACAAATTTGTTTTGAAATAATTCATAAACAAATTTATAAACATGGAAATTTTTAATTCACAAGGTAAAAACATCACTAAATCAGGTGTTTTGCTACAAACCAAATCGTTTGGTTCTTTGATTGTTTCAAGTTCTCTTGATTTAGAGGCTTTGACAACGGAGCAAATTAAAATTGAAGTCGAGCGTAAGACTGGTAACTTGGAGATTACCAAGGGTTTTATGTCGCTTTTTGATTTTATTGCTTTGACCACATTCAACGATGATGCTGTAACGGCTGATGCTGCTTACAAAATCACCGCAGTTTGTGAGGTTGCCGAAGATGGCGCTGTCTATTTAGACGAAAAAGACGTTATCAAAATTGAACTGCAAGGCTTGAAAACAGCTGAAACTTACGTTTTGAACACCGTCGAAGAACCTCAGGTTTCAGAAAAAGTTCTTTCATTTGAAAATAAATCAATGTCATCTGATGACAAAGATAAAAACTTCGAGATTGAACATTGTGACCTTTGTTTGTTGGACAATTCAAGCTCTATAACTGAGGTTGCTTACACATTTTTAAACGAAAATGTTGTTAAGTATACACTTCATGAGCTTAGATGTTTAAGCCGTCAGGTTGATCCAGTTGCTTACGTTCGTCAGGATGGTTCGGTAAAGAGCGCTTTTGCTTCTAAAATTCAACTTCCATTGTTTGGTGTAAAATCAATCAATATAAGAAAAGAGCAAGGGTCTATTGTTAACCTTTTATGCAGAATTGAGGCGTAATGGGTTTGTTTAAAAAAATCGGAAACGCTGTCAAAAAAGGACTTAAACAAGTTTCTTTGAAAAACGTGGTAAAGATAGGAACTCCTCTCCTATCTGCAATACCCGTATTTGGCGGTATAGCTCAAAATGTGGTGTCAGGGATATCCGATGCGCATGAGCTTAAAAAGCAGGAGAAAGCAGCAAGAGACGCAGGAAATCAGCAACAAGCAGACTTATTGGCTCAGCAGGCAGCACAGGCAGCAGCCCAATCAGGTGCTTATGTAGGACAACAAGCGGGGTCAGTTGTAAAAGCCTTTTCGAAAGGTGCTACTGATGAACTGATTGCGCAAACTTCTGCGAGCACAAAATCTGCTGCGGGGAACGTTGGAGCTGCCATTGCGGACGAATCAATAAAAGCTTGGTTCTCGCTGCATTGGAAGCAATTATTAATCGGTTTGGGTATTGTTGGAGCGTTTGTTTTCTACTCCAAAAACAACAAGAAAAAACCCGTAGGACGCAGATATTAAATGCATTTTTTAACTGGAACAATGGGGATTGGTGCGATTCAAGGAATTGCCGAGATCCCCGCTCCTACTCAAACGAGTGAGATAATTAAAATTGTGGTACAATTGGTTATTGGAGTAATCACAGTATGGAAAATGCTGAAAAAACCAAAAAACACAGATTCTAATCAACAAAATCAATAGTCATGGCTTGGAATAACAACAACGGGAATAATCAAGGATTTTACCCACAAAGACAAGGTTATCAAAATAACCAACAACCGCAGCAAAATCAGCAAGCACCAATTTACAAGCGTAGCGGTGCTGTATACTCCAAAATCAGAAATGGAAACTTTGAAGGAGATACTATTGTAAATGCTTGGAGAGCTACAAAAATGGGTCTTATGAAAGCCACAGTAACACCTTATAGCGGTGCAAATGGTAAGGGGCGTGATATTGTAAACTCTCAGGGTAAATCAGGAAATCAGGATAAGGAGTACCAAAAAATGATCTGTACTATTCAGAATACAACTTTGGCAACAACGCAAACTTATCATGTTTTAATGAACCTTAAAACTCAGGTTATTGTCATTCAAGAACTTAGTTTGTGTATCACTCCAAACGGTTCAGGAACTACTAGAAGTGGTAAACGTGTAACTGGCTACTTTGGCCGTAATTTCAAAAAATAATGAACAGACTTAAAGGCGTGCTTCCCTTTTTAAAAAAGGTAGCAAAATACAGTATCTACGTATTGGCAGCACTTGAAATTATTCAATTTGCTGTCGATAAAATTGAGAGTTTAAATATTCCTGAATCTCCAAAAATCGAAGAAAATGAGCAAGTCGTTTCTGAATAATCATGCGGTTCGTGGTTTAAGAAACAACAACCCGGGTAACCTCATTAGAACCCCTGATGCTTGGCAAGGTAAAATCCCATTTCCGCAAAGTAAAGATGAAAAATTTGAACAATTTACAGCGTTAAAATGGGGTCTTCGTGCCATGCTTAAAGACCTTATACACGATATCAATAAGGGTAAGAACACCGTTACTAAGTTAATTAATGAATACGCGCCAAAGTCAGAAAATAATACTGCTGCTTACATCTTGAGTGTTTGTAAAACAATAGGTGTTAAACCTGACGAAAAAATATCAGCCATTAATAACGAGTTCTTAATCCTTTTGGTACGTGCAATTTTAAAGGTCGAATTGGGAGGTGCACACACACAGGTTAAAGATTCTGATATTCAGGAAGCTTTAGAACTTTTAGGCGATGTATCAACAACATCATTAAAAGTTACCATCAAAAAGAATTGGAAACCGCTAATACCTGCATTAGCTTTCTTAGTGGTTTTTTTTTGATCAATAAATACCGTAAGGGTAAAAACAATAATTTAAAATTCAAAAAATCATATTAAAATGGAAAAATTAAAAACGTTCGTAATCGCAAATCAGGTAGTTATTATTGCAGCTCTAGTTGTAACAACAATTGCTTTAGGATACAAAGTTTTTGTTCATGGTAAGAAGTAACAAAAACAATCAAAATCACGCTTTTAATGATGCTTTTGACTTCATTAAGCGTAATTATTTAATCATAGCGGGATTGCTTATTGCAATCCCCTATATTAAGCGTTATTTAGAAGATCAAGCAACCAAAAACATCATAAATACTGGCGATAACTTTGTAAAAGAAGCTGAGGCAAAAGCCGAGGTTTTAAAGGATATCAAACTTGTAGAAAATAGCAATCCCTTATCGCAGAATCAAAAAAGAAAAGCGATAACTGCAAGCTCCGCCTTATGGTCTGCAAGTTCTTCCTTAGCTCATGATCTCGGGGTTAAATATAAGGATGCTGGTCATTGGTGGGATTTTATGAATCCTCGAGGTTGGACTGAAAATGACGAACAAGCCCGCAAAACATTGGTCTATCAAAGGAACAATTTTGCTATTTTAGAGAAACTGTATTATGAAGTAGATACAAACTCTAGAAGTTTAAGAGCCGATATACTAGAGTATCTGGACAAAGACGAACTAACCTATTTAAGAAAATATCTAAAAATCTAATCATGTATACACTCTATTATTTAAACGATAATTATACGTTTGGAACTTTAGAAGTTCCAAGTTTAGACGTTCCCATTACGATACCTCAGAATTTGATATTTACAAACCTTAGAAAAGGTATTCATTTTATTAAAGAACCACATAAATGTATTGATTTTACCGATTTTGAGCGTTTAATCATGTCAACTGAGTTCTTTGATATGGAAACTATAAAACAGGCTGATTTTAGAAAAGCAAACAGCTTTTTAAATCCTTTATGTCAGATAGATGTTAATGTACCTTTATTTTTTAATTATGTTGGTAGTGATAGCGCTGAATGGATATATCCTGATTATGTACAAGTTTTTGCCTCAAATACACAATTTGGGCAGTATTCTGTAATTTCAAGCGCCGCTCCTTCAGATAGATTTTTTAATAAGATCACGAACATTCCTTCTTTAACAGAATATTGGGTAAAATTATATGACCCTGAAAGAGAGCTGTTTAGTAATCCTGTAAAACATTGGCCTGCGGAATAAAAAAAAACTCTGCCCCTCTCCCATCGAGTAGGGGTAGAGTTGGAATCATAAAATTTTAACATTTAAACTCAGAATAATATGTATATTTGTCTAAACTTCTACGAGAAATAAAAATGGGTGCGCTAACACTCTCTCGTTGATAAAACATTTCGATACATGTCTACAAAACTTAAAAACGGCTTATTAAAAGTCACTTTTTCGCATATACTAGCGAATGGAACAGATTCCTGTTGGTTCAAATTTAAAGAAGCCTCTTTACAATATCTCAGTTATTACTGGAGAAGTAAAGAGGATTTTCGCTATTTAAAAATTTACCAAAAGTTAGAAAATGGCTCATGTGGTCCAAAAATTGGATACATCACACGAGATAAAGCAGAGTTAAATTTCTAGGTTATATTATTAATTCGTTAACTGGCGTAGCCTAATCGCAAAGTGCAATTAACGTCAAAAATGTAACCGGTGTTTCTCGAGCTCGCACCCTAATAACGTTAAAAGTATCTTCCTGATCCTTTTTCCAGGAACGAAAATAACGTTAAATCAAATATTAACCCATAAAAAAAAGAGCCTCAAACGATGCGCTAACATCTTGGCTCTTATTGATAAAACATATGACAAAGATAATAAATACTTCCGAAAAACAACCTTTTCCATACTATAAATTATAGTTCAAATTGTACATGTTGAATTGACAGGCACCAGGCTTCATTTTTTGCATTTCTTCCTACTTCACAGAGATAATATCTCTTATTCAGAAATCTGATATTCTGAAAAACAAATTACTTTATTTCAAATATGAGATTTATACGAATTCAAATTCATAATGTTTAAAGCTTTAAATTTTCTCGTATTTGAGAATTAAAATTTTTAAATCTCAAATAATGCATTATATGCGTTCAAATTAAAAAACATCACTTAATATGTGATGTTTCAAATTTCTCATATTTGAAAATTATTTTATTTTTTTTCGAATAAACAGATTTTCAGCTAGGCAGAATTTGGCATTTATGACACATACTAAAATGATAGACAAGAAAATACATCACGGTCGAAATATAAAGCGTTTCCGTGAAATGCTGGGTATAAAACAAGAAGTCCTTGCCTTTGAATTGGGAGAAGATTGGAATCAGAAGAAAATTTCTGTTTTGGAGCAAAAAGAATTGATCGAAAATGATATTTTAGACCAAGTTGCTAAAATTCTAAAAGTTCCTGCTGATGCTATAAAGAATTTTGATGAAGAACAAGCGATAAATATAATCTCAAACAATGCCTCTTTTGACAATTGCCAACAACCAGCTTTCTTTAATAACCAGCCTACTTTCAATCCTTTAGATAAAATGGTCGAGCTTTACGAGCGTATGCTTGAACAGCAAAAGGAAATGATTGACAGATTGGAGAAATTGATTCGAGAGAAATAAATCTTAGGGCGTTATCTTTTCTAATCGTATAACTTAGTCAGAATCGTTTCTTTTGGAATTATATCAGATCCGCCTCTTTTATTGAATTCTAATTTTCCTTCGCTCATAAATAAAGCTGCTCCTGCAGATGAACCATTTTTGGACTTAATATTAATTTGTGCTTTTTCGCCAAATTTATTAACATGTCCTGAAACTTCCATAATATCAGAATTTAGCTCTTTGTTGTCACTTGTAATTTCTGCAGTTCCAAATATTTGATTATTAGATTCTGCTAAATTTAATTTCAAAATATATTTTTTGCTACAGTCCTTGCAATTTTCAGTGCTCCAGGTTCCTGTAAAACGATTTTGCGAATACGCTGTAAATGAAATAAATATCAATAGAAAAATAATCTTTTTCATTAAGTAAAATTTTCAATAAGTTATGCGTCAAATATAAAATAAAAAAAGCATACACCGTGGCGTATGCTTTTTGAATTGTGTACTTTAACTATTGCTTCAATTTTTTTAGATAAACGGATTTTCCGTTTAAAGCAACATTAATTTCGTTGTTTTTTTCTGAAAAAGTTGTTCTTAAGGCATTCCCTTTAAAAATTGTAACATCTCCGTAAACTTTTCCAGTTTCATCTGAAATGTATTCAAATAATAATTTTTTGTTATCCGGTTCAATTCCAATTTTATAACTTGAGAATTTTGATGTCGCTAAATCAAATTCCTGATGTGTGTCAATAATTGCTCCATCAGCATAAAAATTTGTAACTGTTTTATTCAAAGTAATGTCCGGATAATATTGGTTGACTTTTTGCAAAAGTGCATACTGTTCCGGATTTGCATCTTCTTTTTTAGATGTGATAGTTTGTGCAAATGAAATTGTTGTAAAAATAAGTGTGAATAGTAAAATGTGATTTTTCATAATTTTTAATTTTAAGATTAGTGTTTAAATGATTTTTTGTAATCCAACTAATGCGTAATACAATCCAACTTTTTATTAAAAAAAGTTTTAATTATACTACAAGATATGAAATCTTTACCTTTGCAAAAAATTAAAAGTACTTTTTTAAGAAAATGACAACAAAAAAATACATCCAACTAATACTTATTTTAGGTTCTTTAACAGCACTTGGTCCTTTTTCAATCGATATGTATTTACCTGGTTTTTCTGGGATTGCCAAAGATTTACATACTACAGTCGCCAAAGTTTCTATGAGTTTATCGAGTTATTTTATCGGAATTTCGGCAGGACAATTGCTTTATGGTCCATTATTGGATCGTTTTGGACGCAAAAAACCGCTGTTTATAGGGCTTATGGTTTATATTCTGGCTTCTTTAGGTTGTATTTATGTTACTAATATTGATTCGTTTATACTTTTGCGTTTTATACAGGCAGTTGGAAGTTGTGCAGCTACAGTAGCTTCTGTGGCAATGGTTCGTGATTTATTTCCTGTAAAGGATATTCCAAAAGTATTTTCGTTATTAATGCTTGTCGTTGGGCTTTCGCCAATGCTGGCACCAACAATTGGGGGTTATGTTACCGAAGATTATGGCTGGCATACCGTATTTTTTATTTTGATGTGCATGGGAATCGTTATTTTGATTGCTTCTCAAATTGGTTTGCCAAATACATACAAACCAGATACTTCGATATCTTTAAAGCCAAAACCAATCATTACCAATTTTTTAAAAGTACTTAAAGAGCCTCAGTTTTATACGTATGCATTTACGGGATCTATCGCTTTTTCGGGACTATTTTCATACGTGGCGGCCTCTCCTATAATTTTTATGGATATTTACCATGTAGATGCCAAAACTTACGGATGGATTTTTGCTTTTATGTCTGTTAGTTTTATTGGTTCAAGCCAATTAAATTCTGCTTTATTGAAGAAATATTCGAGTGAACAAATGATTTTTGGCGCTTTAATTTCACAATCTGTGATTAGTATAATTTTTCTAATATTAGCTTTAAATGATCTTTTAGGATTGTATGAAACAATTGGGATGTTGTTCTTGTTTTTGGCTTGTTTAGGAATTTCAAATCCAAATACTGCCGGGCTTACATTAGCTCCGTTTGCTAAAAACACCGGAAGTGCTTCTGCTTTAATGGGTGCTATTCAGCTTGGATTGGGTGCGTTGGCTTCTTTTGCTGTTGGAATTTTTGTAAAAAATTCTGTAACTCCAATGGTTGCAATTATGACAACTACAACAATTACTGCGTTTATTGTTTTAAATATCGGAAAACGTTTCATTAAACAAAAAGCTGTATTATCTGTAGATGATGACATAATGGTTGGACATTAAGTAAGAGAAATTTCAAACTTTTAAATTGCTTCGCCTGTTCGATAGCGCTCGGGCAATGTCATTAAGTTAAGAGAAAATCTACAATGCTATGGTGAATAAATCTCTCTCAATCCCGAGGCTTCGGGAGCCAAGTTTATCCCCATTTTCTTTGTGGCAGTTAAAATATGCCGTTAATTTCAACAAGAGTCTTTCACGCAGATTTAAAAAGATTTAAGCAGATCTACGTAGATTATAATTAAAATAAATCTGCTAAAATCTGCATAATCTGTGTGAAACAAAATCTTTTTAATTTGTACATCCCGATAGCTATCGGGAGTGGCAAAAAAGCTTGGCGATTTTGCGTCGGCAAGAAAAAGATTAAGCATAATTTGCTAATCCAATTTTTGCTGTTGGAAATAAGTTTTTATATAATTAAAAATCAAGATGTAACGTTATTGGTGTTCTTTATTTTATTAATTTTATAATGCTTAAAATTAAATGGAATCCAGATACCATTTGAAAAACGGGGCGAAACCGAAAAGCCACACGAGTAGGAAAATAAATGCTTAATTATTATGCCTAAGTATGTTATTGAAAGGGAAATCCCAAATGCCGGTAAACTTACATCTGATCAATTAAAAGATATTTCACAAACCTCATGTGGGGTACTTAATCAATTAGGAACTCAAATTCAATGGGTAAACAGTTATGTCACAAACGATAAAATCTATTGTGTATACATTGCACCAAATGAAGAAATGGTCTATGAACACGCTAAACTTGGTGGTTTTCCGGCCAATTCAGTAAGTGAGGTTTTTGGTGTAATTGATCCAACAACTGCTGAATAAACTTAAAACTAAAAAAGCCAGAATCTATTATGAACATGCCCCAAAAAGTTAGACACTATTTGGGGCATTTTTTATGGAAAGAAAAGTAAAGTATGACTATGCATTTAAGTTAGAATGTGTAGAATTGGTTTTAAAGAAGCATTATTCAGATGGATATGTTTCAAAATTAAAACAGACTCCAAGATGGAATATTCGTAAGTGGGTCAGTTTTTATAAGACATATGGTAAAATTGGTTTATTGCCACGAATGAATCAAAGCTATTCAGCCGAATTTAAGCTAAAAGTGCTCAATATCATAGAAAAGGAATCCCTTAGCTTGATGCAGGCTGGTATAAGATTTAATATTCCCGATATTTCCATAGTTTTAA
>NZ_FZNL01000009.1 GCF_900187965.1 Flavobacterium sp. ov086
AGACTTATAGAGACATTGTAATTGAAAGCTTAGATTATTGTATTAAAAATAAAGGAATGATTTTGTACGGTTATGTAATTATGAGTAATCATATTCATATGATTGTACAATCTGAAGATGGGAAATTATCAGATTTGATAAGAGATTTTAAAAAGTTTATGGCGAAGAATATTTTAGAAAAAATTCAAAATAGTCCAGAAAGCAGACGAGAATGGATTTTGGAACGTTTTAAATTGGCAGCGCAAACTCATCAGAGAAATAAAGAATATCAATTTTGGCAATATGGCAATCATGCGGAAGAAATTTATTCAACAGAATTTATGTGGTCTAAGTTGCATTACATACATTTGAATCCTGTGAGAGCCGGATTGGTTGCAAAAGCTTCAGAATATATCTATTCTAGTGCATGTAATTATGTTAATGACTCAGGATTATTGGAAATTGAAAAAGTTGATAATCCAATAGTAAATGTTTTAGATCCGAGATCAATAACTCTTTATAATTTATATTAAGTTTAGTTTTAAAGTCGGAGACTTTGAGAGGTTTTCGTTTTTCTGATTAAATTTTAATAAATGGCGCAAAGTCAGAGACATTTGCGCAGCATGTGTAAAGGGGAGACTTCGGGGAGCGGGGATTGGATGTTTTAATATAGAGGCAGCATTTTTCTCAGAAGGCAAATCGAGTAAATCAAAAACCGTCCACGGAAAACATCTGATTCCGATAATTTCTAAATAACCTTTTGTTCTTAAAACCGCAGGCTGATTGAGTAATCCCATTATAAAAGGCGATGGTAACGGCTGAAAATCTCCATGGATAGAAATACTGCAAGGATTTCCGAAATGAAAAACAATCTCAGCATAACCATCCGGCATTATTTCAAAACTTGATTCTGTTTCTCCAAAATCACTTTTGTCATACCAAAAGCATTTAATCATATCCTGCAATTCTTCGGGAACTTCAAATTCTTGATGTAAAGTATTTAGAGATCGCATATTTTGAATGTGTTAGTCATGAAGATAAAGGCTTTTTTGTAAGATTATGAAACAAAGTTATAAAAAACTATTTTGTAGAATTTAGGATGGGAGAAAGTAGAAGTTTATTATATACAAACAAAGCTCCAGATTTCTCTGAAGCTTTGTTTAGTAATGTTGTAAAGTAGAATACTTAAAAATTGGTATTTACTTTTTTAGAACGATCTGCAATGTATGACATAAGCCATGTTACTTGTCCGTCCTTAACAAAGTATACTTTCTTTGTTTCTAAATTTGGAATGCTTTCCAAGAAGTTCTGAAGAATATTGTTTGCCGAAATAAGGTATTTCTGGTCATATGTGCTTAAAACTCTTGCAATTTCCTTATTAGTTTTAGCAAGGTTTGTAAACTTTACAAAATTATTTTTCAGGATTGCATCATAATTGATAACATCTTCAAGAGTTAGTGTAATATAATGATTTTTAATATCTTCATCATAATAAAGCGTTGCAAAAGCCCATACAGCTCCACCCGATAAATAGATTTTTTCCTTTTTTAGCAAAAGAGGATTTGCATCCAGCATTTCTTTAATCTTTTTGCGTAGAACAGGGTTAAAATCAAAAGATTTTTCCTGAAATGTTGACATATCATTTGCCTGGTTTGGATTTACAACCGTTTTCTTTACCGCATCAGTAAGTGTCATTGTACCAAAATCAAGCTCCAAAGGTACAAACTCCAATTTATTATCTTCAAGCTCGTCAATGTATCCGCCTTTAGTAGTTTGAGCACCAATATCAAGTAGTGAAGCGTTAGAATAATCAACAGGAGGTATAGCACCTTTAACTAGCATTTTAGCTTCTTCGTTGACATTAATAATATCAAAACTTTTACTGGTTAAAGAACTAATTTTATTCTTTAAAACATCAATATTACGAGCAGACGAAAAAACAGGAGCTGCAACTATAAAAATGTTTTCATCGCGAAGTTTAAAATCCTCTTTTATTTTCTTCAATTGATCAACAATTATAACACTAACTTTATTGATATCTTCTTGAGGAAGTTCTCCC
The DNA here is from genome assembly GCF_900187965.1 of Flavobacterium sp. ov086. Lineage (GTDB taxonomy): Bacteria > Bacteroidota > Bacteroidia > Flavobacteriales > Flavobacteriaceae > Flavobacterium. The sequence continues at coordinate 2,039 of NZ_FZNL01000009.1, forward strand.
AAAGAACCAATATGATCAGCAAGACTAATTCTTTCATTTGCGAAATAAAGAATATCATAATCAGCTTTTTTGATATTATTTACTTCCAGAACAGAAACTTTAATTGCTCTGCGTCCGATTTCAATTCCGGCATAAACATTTTTTTGTGAAAATGAATTAATGGAAAAAAATAAATTTAAAAGAATAAAAAATAAAATTTGGGGTTTGTTTTTTTTAAGCATTGTGTTTAATTGTAGTTAGGGTATTATTTATTTTGAATAAGACTTTAAAGTAGTAGGTTGTGGTATTTGTGTGAAAGTCATAATTTTAAATTGAAAATAACGGTTTTCCGTATAAGATTGCAAATTTATAAAAACATTTACTAACATAAACGCAGTTATTAAGAAAACATGGGATTAAATTATTGTTACCATTTTTTTAAGTTAATGATAATTTATAACGTATTGAAAAAGAATAACTTAGTAAAGAAGAAGCAATAAATCATTTATTTTCACAACTTTTGAATATAAAACGGTGAGATTTTTTCTGGATTTTTGAGAATCATATTCCATATTAAAAACCAATAAAGTAATTTACCTGAAGGTGTATATTGCTCTCATTATGAATGTAAAAGATGTTTTTTTATTTTTTCTTTGTAAGAAATAATTGTATATCTTTGGGTAGGTTAAGATAATGTAGAATAATTTTTAAGTGATTTTTTAGAAAATGAAGAGCATAAAAAGTAATTAATCTAATAGTAAAAATATATAAAAAATTCTTGCGCAAGGATAGACAAAAGCCCCAATTGTCTTTAATTGATTTGAGGTATTAACTAATTTTTTAAAACTTTATGTTATGATAAAAAACATTTTAAACCTAAAAGGAGTAACAGAATTGACCAAAAATGAAAAAAGAAGTATCACAGGCGGTTTGGCTTGTGTTGATGGTGTTTGTCCAAAACCAGGTGCTTACTGCTGTTTTGCCGGAAGCCCTGAAGGAATCTGCAGATTAAATGGACAAGGCTGTTTTTAAGTAAGAGTCTTAAAATTCTCCGCCATTGGAGGATTATAATAAATGTTGCGCAAATGTCTTTTTAGACTTTGCGCATTTTTTTTTTTGCTTTTATGAATCGTAAACTAAGATTATAGTATTGTGACTTTTTTTGGTTTTTAAAACTTAAAAAGTTCAATATCGCATACTTTCTTATAAAATAGAAAATTAAAATCTTTCAACTATTTTTAATCTATTTTGCTGGTTATCATATAAGATAACCATTTTGAATAAAAATAGTACAACCTTTGAATTATCATAAAATGAAAAAATAATTTAAAATAAAGTAATGGAAACTAAAGAAAGTAAAGACTTAGAATATCTTAAAAAATTAATGAGCAGGTATCTAAATACTTTAATGATGCCAGTTGATAATACAGAGTATTATACTGCCGAAATCAAATTATTAAATTATGGAGAACTTGGTTGTGTTATTTCCAACATGCTTAAATTATGCATTCTTGGATTAGATACTGAATCGCAAAAAATCTCAAAGACGATCAAGAATCCAACAATCGATGTGGCTCTTATTTTAGAAGTTGTTCTTCAGTTGTTTCCTGTGGATAAATTTGAGTTACTAAGCTAAATTAACGAGTTGCTTATTGTAGATAATAATAAAGAATCCTGAAATCGTCCATCTTTTTACTGCTCCACAGGTTTTTGATATGTTCCAAAAAAGATCATAAAATAATTAAAATAAAAAAAGCTCCAGATTTCTCTGAAGCTTTGTGCTAGTAGCCCGTAGCGGAATCGAACCGCTCTTACATGGATGAAAACCATGCGTCCTAACCGATAGACGAACGGGCCTACTTTTGTAATGCGGGTGCAAAAGTGCAACTATTTTTGAGATACACAAAATGATTTTTGAAAATTTTTAATTTAAATATTCTAAAAATATCACATTTAAGAATAATCAATCACAAATAAATGGAGTTAAGTATAGTGTATTTATTTGATTAATAATTGATTATTTTACGTTTAAATAGGAGTAAAACCTCTTTTTTTCTTCTTTTATTAAAATGAAAAAAAAATATTTAAATTGAAAAATATTTTTTTTTGAAAGAATATTCCTTATGTTTTTAATCCTTAATTTTAATTAATGTTGTTTCAAATTTATTTCATTTAGGGAATACTATTTCAAATTCTCAGAAAATCAGTTTTAAAGTCAGAGATTTTATGAAGTTTCCATTTTTGAATTATATTTGTTTGAAATGACGTAAAGTCAACGGCATTTGATTAGCGTTGGGATGGTTTATAAGTGAGTTTTTTAAATCTCAAGTTTGAAACAACTAAAGATATTTATTCAATATTATACTCGAAAAATTAGGAAAAAGAATAATTATGAAAGCAATAGGAATTAAAATATTTGGTGTGATTTCTATAGTTTCTATAATCTTGTTTTTTTTATTTTTTTTATTTCTACTTTTTGAAGGACATGTTATAAGAAAAGATATTGAGCTAAATGGTAAAATTACCGTTGGAAAATATATCTCACACCGCCGATTTAAAAAAGGTCAAGTTAATTATTTGAGTTTTAATATAGGTGGCGTAAGATATAAAGGGGAAGGCGGACATCCTCCTGTTGCTTTTTCTAAAAATATTGGAAAATTTTACAAGATTCGTTATTCTGAAAAATTTAAAGGATCTATAAAAGCTTTTTTTGATGAAGAAGTAACAGATACCACAGAGATTATGAAAGCGGGCTTCACAAAAAAAGAGATATATGTTTTGGGAAATGATTCTCTTTATGCTCATGAAGCATCTTTTAAGGAAGAAGTTTTAGCAATATTCGATAGTAAACAATAATCAGATTTTGCGGGATGTTTTTCTAGCTATAAGTTATTATGGATTTTCGATAAAATTTATAACTCCCTTTCAAAAGAGTTCATCGTGAAAAGCAGCACAAATGTCTTTGACTTTGCGTTTTTGTTTTTAAAACCTTAAATCGAATGAAAGTTAGAGATATTTGCAATGAATGGTTTATGGAGAATGTATATTACACTCTTTCTATCTTAAAATAAGCTAGTTCTTCTTGATTTCGTATTAAATTATCTAATCGTTTAAAACCAGCTTTTTGCAATACATTTTGTGATCCGCTGTTGCTGAGATCTGTTATAGCTACAACTTCTTTCGTATTTGTATTTGCAAAACTATATTGAGTTATAGCCTTACATACTTCTGTCGCAATGCCTTTTCCCCAATATTCCCTACTAAGTACATATCCTATTTCTATTTGGCTTGTATTATGTACAAAGATACGAGCAACACATATTCCTATAAAATTATTATTTGTAGCATCGAATATTGCCCAGCGGCTAAGATTTTTCTTTTCATAATTTTCAAGCAATTCATCAAACATCTCCAAATATCTTTCTGGTGAAGCATTAGGAAGGTATTGCGTAACTTGATTGTCTTTAAAAAGATCTAAAAATGTTTGTTTTTCCTGAGGTAAAAATTCACGAATAATTATTCTTGGGCTTTGGTAAAGAGTAGACATCGATTATAGTTAATAGTGTGATAATAATTTAGAAGTTCTTTGCTAAAATTAATAGCCAATTTTTCTTTTGTAAATGCAGACGAATTTACAGAAAATAAATAACCAGAACAAACCTCCCCACTCTCCAAAGTGTGCTATGAGTTTGCGTAATTCATCTAAAGCATGTAAAAAAGAGATTTTACAAAATGATACGAGTGTCTAAATTTCTTGTTTGACAATCGTTGTTTTTCTTTGACTCCGCTCAGGTAGACAAAAATACAAAGTCATACAAACGACAAAAGGTCTGGATTTCTCTGAAACTTTACTTAGTAGTTCGTCGAGGCGATGGATATGAGACCCACCCACGAGCTAAATTTAAAAAAACACCATCTTTTTCAAGTGGTGTTTTTTTTTAGTAGCGGGAACAGGGTCATGCTGAAACTATAATATTTAAATTTTATCGCTTGTAATAAGCAACAATACTTGCTTTTGCTATTGTTTGATTCCAAAGATTAAAACCTACAACAGCGGGATTTGTATTTTCGTTGGTTCCAAGTTTATCCGTTTTAAGTGCATAAACTGTTATTATGTACTCATGAAATCCGTGGCCTATTGGTGGGCAAGGTCCGCCAAATCCTTTAATACCGTAATCTGTAATACTTTGAATAGCTCCTTTAGGAATTAAATTATTCTTTGTTCCTGCATTGGTTACCAATTCATTTACGTTTGCGGGAATATCAAAGACAACCCAATGCCAAAATCCGCTACCAGTTGGTGCATCAGGATCATACATCGTTATGGCAAAACTTTTTGTTCCCTCGGGAGCATTTTTCCATAGCAATTCCGGCGATTGATTTTCACCTGAACAACCAAATCCGTTGAATTCCTGTGTTTTAGAGGCTTCTCCTCCCAGATCTTTACTGGTTAATGTAAAAGTTTTTTGACCAAAAATTGTGCTTGTAAAAATTAAGGATAACACCAAAATTAGATTTGCTTTTTTCATTTTATCTTGAATTAAAATTTTAAACAAATTTAGATTCAGTAAGGTAAAAGAAACTATAGGGAAAGGTTCAAAAAGTATAGCCAGAAGCTCAGATTTTCTGGTGGTGTTTTGGCGTTACGCCATACTTTAATTTGTAAGCCTGTGTAAAGCTCGATAAGTTTTCGTAACCTACTTCGAAATAAACTTCAGATGGATTTTTTTGTTCCTGTTGCAGTAAATATTGTGCAAATTCAAGTCTTTTATTTTGAAACCATTTTATGGGCGATTCTGAATAATGTTTTTCAAATTCTCTCTTGAATGTTGACACACTCATATTACACAAAAAGGCCAATTCTTTCAAAGTCAATTTATTCAGGTGGCTGCTTTCAATAATCGTAGTAAATTTTTGTGTAGCATTGTCGCTGTTTATAGCCAAGGAGTAAAGAAAATCAGTTCCGTACTTTTCTATTAGATAGAACATGATTTCTTCAAACTTAACTTCCAGCATTTTCTTTTGTAAATCTTTTGAAAGTTTTGAGATATCCAGTAAACTGTATACAAAACGCTTTATAAATTCATCATACTCAAAAGCATAAACTGATTTACATACTTTTGATTCGATTTTATGCAATTCATTTTTTTGAATAAATTTTGATACAATTTCATTTTTAAAAAATAAAACGACACTTCTATAATTAGAATTGCCGGAACGTTTTTCAGTCATCAAACAATTTCCTGATTTCATTACCAGAAATTTAGAATCGTTTATGGCTATAGCCGAATTATCAAAAAAAACTTCCTTTGTTCCTTCAAGTAAAAAACTAAAGATATTTTGATTTAAAATGATTTGCTGCTTAGATATCTCTTGTGAAGTGCTATAATTAAAAATTTCAACAAGCTGAGAATTTTCTAAACCCAATTCGTCTGGAAGTATTACGGTATTCATAATATTAATTAGTTGTATCTCTTAGGATTTATAAATATAAACAAAAAAACTCCTCCTGTGGTGCGAGCGTCTCAGTTATGAACGCAAAGTTACTTCAAAGTAATCCAAAACAAAAAAGCTCCAGATTTCTTTGAGGCTTTTTCTTAGTAGCGGGAAGTATTTAAATATCTAACCAGTTTATTGAATATTATATTAGAATTATAGCATGTGCATCGTAAAATTTGATTTTGCAGATTTGTAATATTTTGTTTGAAGAAAAAAACTTATAATTTTCAGTATTAAGTTTTCTGGTTCAAATCCCATCAAGGTTATTTAAAAAAAAATTATGAGAAAAAGAGGTGTTTTTTAGCCTATAACATACGTTTTGCCGTATTTGGGTTTTGCGAGAATTATCGTTTTAATTTGTATTTTTGTTTAGTCGAAAATATTCGGTTTCAAAATTTCCAAACACGGCAAAGCGCGAGAACGTTAGCGTTCATTTTTAGTGAGACACTCTAAAATTTTTAAGAAATGAAAAATATACCGACACTTTATGAATGGGCAGGTGATATGAAAACTTTTGAAACTTTGTTTACAAAGTTTTATGACAAGGTCTTGAAAGATGATTTATTAGGCGAAGTTTTTATAAATATGTCACAAGAGCATATAAAACAGGTTTCACATTTTGTCGCGGAAGTATTTGGTGGTGACAAACTTTATACAACCGAAGATAAAGGAAGTCATTCTATTATGATTGGCAAACATATTGGCAAAATGCTGACCGAAGAAAAACGCCAGCGTTGGGTACATCTTTTATTGCAGACAGCAGATGAAGTAGGTTTAAAAAGCGACCCGGAGTTTCGTTCTGCATTTGTAGGTTACATTGAATGGGGAACACGGCTTGCAGTTATCAACTCACAACTTACAGAAAATTCAATGGCATCAAATGAGCCTATGCCTAAATGGGGTTGGGGAGAAACAGGCGGGCCTTATACTTCAAATGAAAACTAATATAAAAGAAACATCTAAAAATTTTCATCATCGCCTGGGGATAAGGATTTGATGCCGAATAGGTGATCTTAAGGTAGTTTTGATAACAATAACCTGATGTTACCTAAAACAAGTTTAGGTTCATCAAGTTGAATAAAATGTCCTGACTTTATTGTTTTTATATGTGTAAAATCTTTTACTCCTGTCTTAAGTGATTCCTTAGAGTCGTACCATAATTGTCTATCGGCTGAATCATGTTCGGCATCAATTTTCATACTTGTTATTGCGATAACCGGAACGTCAGGCAAATTAGGTAATCCTTCCATATATTTAAAATCTTCTATTAATTGAAGAGTTTCTAATGCTATTCCCGAATTTTCACCATAAGCAGCTTTATAAGTATTATAAAATGAGTCTATTTGACTCTGTGAAAAATGGTTGTACTTTTCGTGAGAAGCATCAACAAATACTAAGCCGGCAACTTTTTTAGGATTTTTTATAGCAAAATCTCTAATAATCAATCCACCTAATGAATGTCCTACCAGGATTACTTTTCTGTCGTTTGCAAATTTATCTATGACCTTTTCAAGTTCACTTCTTAACTTATTGATATTTCTAGGTTCAGTGTCAGATTCTGATTTTCCGTAACCAGCTCTATCATATAATAAAACGTCAGAATCTAAAAAATTAGATATGGACAAGATCTCCGAAGATTTTCCGGTGCTGTACCACGACGTATGATCGTTTCCATGACCAGATTCAAAAACAACTAAATATTTTGATTTTTTTGATACAATGTAGGTCATCAGTTTATGTGTTCCTAAATCGATTACAGTTCCCGGATATTCGGGAGAATCTTTTTTATCATCATCTGAGCAAGAGACAAAAGAGAACGTATAAATTATAAAAGTTAAAAGACATAATAATCTAATAATAGCTTTGTGTAGCTTTGATTCGCGGTGTTTTTTTCTTAAGGTCATTTGTAATTTTTAGTTTTTATTGAAAGTAAAATCGATACAAATATTAGTATTATTTACCATGAAAAAGTTCTGATTTATGAATCCGAACCTATTTAAAACAACTAGAAATTTCCTGTTTGTAAAAAATCATACCACAGCGAGGATTGCTTTTTTAAATTCAGATGGAGTTTGATTCGTCATTTTCTTAAAAGTAGTATTAAAGACTGTTTTAGAATTAAAACCAACTTCAAAAGCAATTCCCATTAAACTCAAATACTCCATATTAGAATCCTGAATCATTTTTTTTGCTTCCTCGATTCGATACGTATTAATAAATTGATAAAAATTTTCATTACAGCCTTTATTTATTATATAAGACAGCAGATGAGTTGAAATATTCAATTGTGAAGCCAATTTAAATAAGCTTAACTCCGGATCCAAAAAAGGTTTTTTATGATCCATTACCTGAAGTAAAATTGATTTCATTTCTTTTAATTCATCATCAGAAATCAATTTTTTCTGATTGCTTTTCAATCCGGAAGTTTCATTTATAAGGATGTCAATTTCTTTTTTTTCTTCATTATTAAGCGGTATAATTTCTTTTTGTTTTAAAGAAAAATAGGCTATAATAAAAATGCAGACAAGATAAACCAGACCAGCAAAATTGTCAAATAAAACACTCGTTTTTGCTAATTTAAAAAAAATATCAATTAACCAAAGACCAGTAATTATCAACACGCATATCACTACTTTTTGTAGCCATTTTAAGTTGATAGTATTCATGTTAGAAGTGTACAGAAACAATTTTTTTTGATAAGTAGTTATTTCTCTGTACGCCATAATAGCATAAGTAATAACCTGAAAACAAAAAATTAAATTAAAAACTGTAATGATTACAACAGCATTTTTTTTATCAGCATCAGTCGAAGGTTGCTCTAGATTAATGAGGGCTGAAACTAAAAGTAAAAATAGCATTATAAAAGCAAATGCAAAATGCAAATTATCTTTCGTTCGCCATTTTCTGTTAGGATTAACAAAATAAGCAACAGTAAAATAAAAAACCGGGGCTACTATATAATCCGTTAATGCCAAAAAATCATTTATGGGCATTCGTATTTTTAAAAACTCAGTTTTTTCTAATAAGTCATTAAACTGAATAAGGAATATGCACAAAATAAAAGAACCAAACCATCGATTAACCTTACTGTTTACTTGATTAATATTAGCAAAGATTAAAAATGCCAGTAATAAAGTCGTTCCTGCAACAAAGAAGCTGATTAGTTGATCCATTAAAAAAAATAATACATATATGTGTTTGATGTTTTTTGAGAATGATAAAATAAACAAATATATACAAATCAAAGTGTTTTCTTTTGAATTGGTATTCTAATAAAAAATTAGCCCGCTTGTGAACGCAACAGGATGTTGAAAAAGAGGGGTAAAACGAAAAAGCTCCAGATTTCTCTGAAGCTTTTATTTTGATGTTTTTATAAATGATTATTTCTTAAATTTAATATTTTCAGATATGAATGAAAATTATTCGGAAATTATTTATTGATTAATTTTTCAGGTCTTGTCATCATTTCATCTTTCTCTTTCAAGACTTTGAAAATGAGAAAAACTTATTTTTCTTTAATTATAGTAGTGAAAATAGACTTAGCGAAATAGAATTTCAAATGGGAATTGAATTAACTATTGAAAACATAAAAATTGAGATAGGAGAAGATATAAATAAAGCAATTGGAACATTAGAATATCCATACTCAGAAAATGATGATGGAAATTATTTTTTCAATGAGCTGAAATTAAATATTGCGAATGACAAATATATGGGTGGCAATGGAAACAGTTAATCTTCTATTTAGCAAAGGATGAATTAGAAATTGATAAATAAAACCGAATGTTAGCACTTTTTACAATTGATTTGATAATTGGATTAAAGGAAAGTTGGTTTTGTATTTGGAATGATTTGGCAAATTCGAATAATAGGATTAGTTTAGTCCCAAGTCTGCTTGTAGCGCCAGAACGTTACCTCATATTATAACAACAAGACAATTATGGACCACATTGATAATACATATCGAATTGAAAATGCAAAGAAATCATTATTAGGAGTGTCAATTGGAGATGCGTTTGGGGATAGTTTTTTTGGCGATTTAGATAAAATTTCAGAAAGTATTTATTTAAGACAGATACCTGAAACTACATGGGAATTTACGGACGACACAGTAATGTCAATTGCTGTTTTTGATGAATTAGAAAGAAATGGCGATATAGACCAGGAAAACTTACTAAAACAGTTTTGTATAAATCACGATTTAGATACAAACAGAGGTTATGGTGCAACTTTGAGAAGGCTGTTAAGAGAAGTTCAAAACGGTGAGAATTGGCAGGAAGTATCAAAAAGAGCATTTGACGGACAAGGTTCAATGGGAAATGGAGCTGCAATGAGAGTTTGTCCAATTGGTGCTTTCCATTTCGACAATTTTCAAAAAGTGAAAGAATTATCAATAAAATCAGCTGAAATTACTCATTCAAATATTGAAGCGATTACAGGCGCTATTGCGATTGCAATTGGTACTGCATTGACAACTCAAATGAAATTTGACAGGTGTGTATTAACACCAATTGATTTTATAGATAAAATTTTAAAAGAATTACCAGATAGTGACACAAAGTCGAAGATTTCAAAATCTAAAAGCGTACCCTACAATTATCATATTGAGACTGTAAAAAGCATTTTAGGTAATGGTATAAATATGACTGCACAAGATACAGTACCTTTTGCAATTTGGTGTACGGCATATAATTTACAAAATTTTGAAGAAGGACTTTGGAAAGCAGTATCTATTTTAGGTGACAGAGATACTATTTGTGCAATGGTAGGTGGAATGTCTATAATGTCATCAGATGATTTAAAGATTCCTTATTCTTGGACAAATTCGGTAGAAAGTATCGACAAAAGTATATTTAGAAAAAATGAATAACTTGATTAACAATCATTAAAAGTACTGGATGGTAAGGCAATTTGAAATAAAGTAAAACTGTTCATAACAGCTACAACAGATTTAGGCAATTGAGTTAATGGAAATTTGGTTTTGTATTTGGAATGATTTGCTTCACCTATTCGCTATAGCTCGGGTGGCAAATGTGAAGAATAAACTTGATTTAGTTCCAAAATCGCTATAGTATTAGAACATTAGATAGCATTTTAAACACATACACTAATGAAAATATATCTTCCCTTAATTTTGTTGTTATTTCTTTCCTGTAATAATAAACAAGAACGACTAGAAAAAATACTTTTAGAAAAAGAAGGACCGGTTGAACTGGATTACTTTCATATAACTACCCAAAGTTCTGACAAAAGTTATGGCTTTACGGAATCAAATCCAATTAAGGTTGGAGGTCGTTCCGAAAGTATGGGACCAAAAAACGAACGGAGATTTTTGAGTGCATTGAAAGGACCAAATGGCGAAACAGTGAGATTTTATAGACAAGGAAGCTGTTGCCTTTTTGAAACTCCAAATGTGGAAAAGGGCTTTAAGGGCTCGCTTGACATCTATAAAATATATTGGGAAGATATAACAGATACTTTAAAGATTTACATCAATATGTATGATAAAGACAGTTTAATGATTCCCTCAGGTTTAACTTCAAAAAAATGATTTTTTTGAGTCTGGAATTGATCAGGTTTCATGAAAAGCTGCAAAAATGTCGCTGACTTTACGTAGCGTAAAGAACAAGACAAATAATAAAAAAGCACTGAAAACCAATCATTTTTAGTGCTTTTTCGATTCTTTATAATTTACTTATATTATTTCAGTTGAGTAGTATTTACTCTTGTTGGCGTATCTTTTCCGCTAATAATCGAAGAAGAACTTAATGCAATTGATTTTATTATTTGGGTCATGTTATCAATATCCAACGTTTCAAATTCATCATCGGCTGTGTGGTACGTTAACTCATTATCCATTTTTGAAGTAGAAATGGTATGAGCAGGAACTCCAAGCTTGGCTAACGTAGCGTTGTCTGAGCGGTAAAATAATTGTTGGTCTGGATAAGGATCTGAATAAAATGTAAAATTTGTTCCTGTTAAATTAGTTTGTAAAATCTGCCCCATATTAGACTTTTCGAAGCCTGTAATGTAAGCAGAGTTTTTACCCCATTTAGATTCTGTTCCTATCATTTCAATATTGAACATTGCAATCACTTTTTCTGGTGCAAGCTGTTTAGAAAAATATTTGGCTCCATAACCACCTATTTCTTCAGCTACAAATGTGGTAAAAATAATAGTGCGCTCGTTGTTATTTTGTTTTTTAAAATATTTCGCGAGCATAATTACTGCTGTTGTTCCGGCGGCATCATCATTGGCACCATTATAAATAGAATCTGTTGCCGGATGCGGAGCACCTTCTTCAGGAGAGCCTACTCCTAAATGATCATAATGTCCTGAAAAAATCACATACTCATTTGGTTTAGTTTTTCCGGGTAATATTCCAACAACATTATTCAATGTTTTTTTGGAGATTGTATTCGTTAATTCAACAGAAAAAGAGGTCGCTTCTATGGTACCAAAAACAAACACAATCGTATTGTTTCCAGGAGTAGCATTTATTCGATCAATATGTTGAATATTTGGTAAAATATTATCAAATGAAGGGTCAACTAGTACTAAAAGATTTTTTGGACTTTTATAATATTCATTAAATTTCACGCCAAAGTTATCGCCCTTATTGATTTTTACAATAGAAATATCGTTTTTTTCAGTTAAAGAAACTTGAGGAAGGTAGGAGAATGTTACAACTTGATTATTATTTATTTCTTTGCCATCAATAGTAATTTTTGAAGAAACTGCTTTAGAGGCAGTCAGTGAAAATTCTTGTCTATAATTCGTTGCTGAATTGAAAGTTTTCAAACCAATTGCTGCAAACTCTGATTCTATAAAAGCTGATGCTTTGTCAATACCGGGAGTAAAAGTTCTCCTGCCTTGCATGTCATCAGCCGAAAGTATTTTTTCTACACGAGTTACTTCTTTGTTCGTAATAATTTTATCAATTGATTGTCCATGTACATTAAAACATTGACTTAGAACAAAAATACTTGCAATTATTTTTTTCATATTTTACTTTTATAAATAATATTTTGGTTAAACCAAAAGTACATTAATTATTTGCAAAATTTCCATAATGCAAATTGCTATAAACGAAAAAAGCTCCAGATTTCTCTGAAGCTTTATTTTAATGTTTTTTATTAATGATTATTTATTGATTAATTTTTCAAGTCTTGCCATCATTTCATCTTTCTCTTTCAGCATGCGCTCAAACAAAGCAATCTTTTCTTCGTGAAGTTTTTTTAATTCTTCAACAGAATTAATGTTGAATACAGGCTTAGCGTTTCCTATATAGGCATCTTTTTCGATATTAAAGGTATTAGAAATAATATTCACGGCGTGTTCTTCATCAAATTTCTGAAAAGCTTCAACGGGAATTTTTAATGCCTCCGAGATTTGATTAAGAATATCATCTTCAATTATATCTTTTTGCTCCAGCATAGAAATTTTCTTTTGATTCCAGTCATTTCCCAGATCAAAAGCCAATGCTTCTTGTTTGATTCCAAGCATTTCTCTAAAACGTTTAACGTTTCTTCCCTGATGTATTTTCTGTTCCATAATGATTATCAATTTTCTAAAGGCTCAAAGATAAAGCCATTTGGCTTAAAAATTTTGAATTTCAAAGATAAAAATATATCATCTAAAATTGGGTTTGTGCAACTATAAATCGTTAACTAATAATTTGTTTTTTGATAGTAATTCCAATTCGCTTTCTCTCATATCTACTCCCATAATAAAACCAAGTTTGTTCTTATGTGCAACATCCAGTAATGTCAGAAAAGCTTTTGCCAGGTCATTGTCTTCAAAGTGTAAATTTTCTTTATCAAGAAAAAGAAGTTGAATATCTTCATTTGTTATCCAATTTGTAATACCCATACTATCTTGAGATAAAAAATCATTCCAATCATCAAGTTCCTCAATAATATTATAAGAGAGTGTTTTTATATGGATATTAAAATTTCGGGATACGCCACCTTTACCTAGTCCTAAATGCGGATTGAAGTCAGCACAAGTCTTAAATAAATAGTATTCCAAAAATTTACAGAACTCATAATGACCGTCTAAACTGCTTAAAAAAAGATTTTGATTATCATAACTAGTAATTTTATGAAATTCATGGTGAATTTTGAAAGTTTCGTCAAGTGAGTTCGAAATTGAAATAATTCTTTGAATATTTTGTTCAACAAGACTATTTAGTTTTTCAGTAGATAAATGAGAAATACCTCCAGTAGTATAATGCTTTAAAAATTCCAGACAGGATTGAGTTAAATCACCAGTTTTTCCTTTGAGTTCTGGAACTACCTCCTTGTAGAATTTCTTGTCGTCAAATAAATGTAAAGTACGCCAATATCCCATTTTTTTGATTTTTAAAGTATTTAAAAAGAAATCAAAGTATTGGTTTATTAATTTTTTGTTCTCTTGGAGTTCTTTATGAAAAGCTATTAATGTTTCCTAACTTCGCACTCGCAATCTGGATCAAAGTATAATAAACGATACTGATTGTTTTATAAAAGTAAATATAAACAAAAAAAGCTCCAGATTTTTCTGAAGCTTTTACTTAGTAGCAGGAACAGGGAACTCAAACCAAATTTCTTTGAAAATACAGGCTTTTAATTTTTACTAGTAGCCTAACGGGACAATTCTCAAACCATTTTACAGATGATTTAAAAAAAATGAGATATTTAGTAAATGATTATTAGAAAAAGAACTTAACTGCAGTCCTAGTTTACATAATTATTTTATGCTTTATTTTTTTTGTTCATTTTTTTCCTTTAATCTTTTTGCATTCTTTAGGCTATTATTAAGCATCCACTCAATCTGACCATTGACACTACGAAATTCATCATTAGCCCATTTTTCAATTGCTTTCATCGTTTCTGAATCAATTCTTAATGCAAATGACTTTTTTTCAGACATCTTTTTATTGATTTAAAGTACCAGTATTTATTACAGGTTTAGTTTCACTATCGCCACAAAGTACTACCATTAAGTTGCTTACCATTGTTGCCTTTCTATCTTCATCAAATTCTATAATTTCTTTATCTGCTAATAGTTTTAAAGCACTTTCAACCATGCCAACAGCTCCTTCTACAATTTTATGACGTGCAGCAACAACAGCCGATGCTTGTTGTCGTCGTAACATCGAATGAGCAATTTCAGGAGCATAGGCTAGATATCCAATCCTAGACTCTATTACTTCTATTCCGGCAATTTCTAATCGTTGTGTAACTTCATGTTCAAGCGCTTTGTTAACATCGTCAAAATTAGTACTTAATGTTACGGTTGCTCTCTCATCTTCAAAATGGTCATATGGAAAAGAACCTGCAAGTTTTCTAACAGCCGAATCTGTTTGAATTCTAATGAAGCCCTCATAGTTATCAACTTCAAACGTAGACTTAAATGTATCTTTAACTTTCCAGACTAATATAACACTAATCAAAATAGGGTTCCCCATTTTATCATTAACCTTAATTTTTTCGCTTTCAAAGTTTCTTGCACGCAAGGATAAACTCGTTTTATTATAAAAAGGGTTTACCCAAAACAAACCGCTTTGTTTAATACTTCCCTTATAATCTCCAAACAATAATAGAACTTTTGAGCTGTTCGGGCCTATTACGATAAACCCCTTGGTTAAAAGAATAAATATTAGAAGTGAAGTTACTGCTAATATCATATTGTTTGAGATAAAACCATAAAGCGCTACTGCTATTGATAGTAATAGAATGACAACAACCAAATAGCCATTAAAGGGTATTAAAACTTTTTCTGTTTTCATAATGAGTAATATTTAAATGATATTAAATTGATATCATAAAGATATGTATTATTTTAATGTGAAAACATTTTTTATACTTTATAAATCTAAAAATAAAAGATATGGTTGAATTAAAGGATAAATAATCCCGATAAAACAGATTTGCAATTTGTGTTCTTGAAAAAATCAAAAAGGACTTAAAACAAAAAAAACTCTAGATTTCTCTGAAGCTTTGTCTTAATAGTTCTCCACAGCGAAGACTTGAACCTGTGTCCGCCGCGGCGGATATGAGCCAGACGAGCTATAAACGAAAAAAAAAACACGAACTTTTTCAAGTGATGTTTTTCTTAATAGCGGGAAGTATCGAAAAATCTAACCACTTTATATGCGAAATTTATTTTTCGTTGACTACCCTAATTGAACATTGCTGTAAAGTAAAAATAGAATTAAAGTTAAATCCTATCAGGTAAATTCAGTACGAGACAATTTTGAATTTTATGAACTCTTTAAATTAATAAATCTAAAACCTTTGGTGAAACTTTCAAATCGGATCGGAATTTTAAAATGCCCTTTATGAAATGTCTTTTTAATTCTTTTGCATTGCATATTGAAAATGGAGTATTAAATGTAATGGCTTTATAGATTATTGTGTTTTTGGAGTTGTCGAAATAATATACACAAATATCATAACCTACATCTTCACCCTCAGATAAAACTACATCATAATTTTTCTGATCGGGATTTGGATATAAAGACTCAAAAGTTAAGGATTCAATAATTGTTTCATCTTTATAATGGTGTAAACCATTTTGATCAACTATTACTTTGGTGATTTTGTTTTTTCTGATAGTAATTGTACCCTTTAATACGACATATATCAAAAAAGATAAAAGAATTAGGGATAGTATGGCAGAAGAAATTTTAAATTCAACAGATTGCCTTGCAGATTCAATAATAACTATCTCTAAATTAATTATTGCTAAAATTATACTCATAAAAATAAATGCTCCTAGAGCCTTTACTATAAAAGTTGTTTTTGTTGATTTTAATGATTCTATTTTTGAAAATTCATTATTCTGAAAATCCATTTTTGTTAAAAGTTAGAAATTAAAACATTACAGCTGTGAAGCAAATTTAAGAAAGATAAATTTATTATTCAGATTAACTAATATTTTTGCTTAATCCCCAACTTTTGCGCATGATCCATATTTATGCTTAATTTTTGCTGCTCCACAGGTTTTCGTGTTGCTCCCAGGTTTTCGTGTTGATCCCAAATTCGTCCATAAATATAAAGTGCTATAAACGAAAAAACACCAACTTTTTCAAGTGGTGTTTTTCTTAGTAGCCCTAACGGGACAATTCTCGAACCATTTTACAGATGATTTAAAAAACTTAAATCCAATTTAGACTTTGCCTTGCGAAAAGCTACAGATTTCGCTGAAGCTTTTACTAATAAGTTGAACTAGTCATTCTCGAGCTATTTAGAATTAATTACAAATTAGATATTTTATTTTAATAAATTATTTCCAAAAAGATGATCGTACAATTTATTTTTATCTATAGGAGCGTTTTTCTTCA
The DNA here is from genome assembly GCF_900187965.1 of Flavobacterium sp. ov086. GTDB lineage: Bacteria > Bacteroidota > Bacteroidia > Flavobacteriales > Flavobacteriaceae > Flavobacterium. The sequence continues at coordinate 18,846 of NZ_FZNL01000009.1, forward strand.
GAGGTGTCATGATGAAGATATATAGCTTATCTTCATTATTATAAAGTACTATGTTAGCATTTATGTTTTTTAATCCATAATATTCTATTTTGCTATATATTACCTTTGAATCTTGATTGTTAATTTTGATGATATAGTTACTGAAATTTAGATTAAAGCTTTTTATAGTGTCATTATTTACTTGGTAATTTATCTCATTATCTGAAAAAAAATCTATGCGATTAATTTTATAGTCATCTTTAAATATTTCCGGACTCAAATTAACTTCGAATAAACCTTCGTTAATAGTAGAAAAATAACCTGGTGTTGGATAATTAGTTGATTGGTGATTATTAAAGGTACAATTCTGAGAAATATTTTTAAGTTTTATGACCATTAATGAGTACTTTGATTCAATTTCATATTGTGAGATAATTGAATCATTCTTTAAGACATAGGTACCAATACAAACCTCGTGGTTTTTAAAGGGTAACAAATTTTTTATTTTCATGCTGTTGGTTGGAACGAAATTCATTTCGTTCATTGCATTCATTTCTTTTTCTATTAGATTTTTTTTGCAACCCAAAAAAATAAAAAGCAATAATATAATACAGATAATTTTCATGTTAATTTTATTTAAAGCTAAGTTATTTAATTTCCTGTAATTTAAAATGCAAAACGAGGAATTACTGTCATTTCTTCTACTGTTTGTTCTTCAGCTAAAAAAAGAAAAAAAATAGCCAGTGATATTTTTTACAAATTATGTGAAATATAAAATTTGTAGAAGATCAATTAATTTGCTTTTGGTAATGTATTATGCCTATGATTAACTAAACGGGACTCGAACCAAGTTTTATTGAAATTACAGGGGTGAAGTATTTTCGATAAATGAAAGTTAAATTTATCGAACCAAAAAAAGCCTGAGAAATCTAGATTTTTCAGGCTTTTAAATTTATTAGTAGCCCTAACAGGACAATTCTCGAACCATTTTCATGAGGATTTGGAAAGGATAAATACAACTTAATCAAGTGATGCATTTATTGTATAAGGTATCGAATACAGACATCTAATTTTTTTTCCATTTTTAATGCCAGGACTCCATTTTGGAGATAACTTTAAAACTCTAATTAACTCTTTTCCACTTCCATACCCTATATCTCTAAGGATTTTTATATCAGATAAACTTCCATCTTTTTCAACTACGAAAGTTGCATAAGCTCTTCCTACTATATCTTTTTCTTCCAGTTTAAAGTTATTATTTGCAAAGTCATAAAATTTAGCTATTCCGCCAGGAAATTCGGGCTTAACATCTATACCTACAATATTATATATTGTATCGTCTAATTTACCATCCTCATCTTTTTCATAAATGATATCCCATTTATGATCATATGTTTTTCCTAAAAAATTATAGGATACGACATCAGAAACTTTTATAATCCAATATCCTTTATTGTTTTTAAATAGATAATAATCTGCAAATGAATTATTATTCGTATTTTTTAAAGAAACGGCTTCTTTATAACTTTTATAGTCTGATACTAATTTTAGACCCCCACTTCCAATTACTTTTGAATTTTTAATATATAAGAAGTTTTTATCAGCTATAAAGGAATTAAAAGTTTTTGTTGAAGCCACATCCATGTCTGGAATCTTCTGTAATCCAAATTCGCGAGTGTAATAATAAACACTGCTGCGATTTTTAAAATAACCATCTTGAATATTTTGAAAGTCAACGCCATCAATGGGTATCAGCTGACCTTCGAGATAAACTTGATTTACCTTTTTTTCAAAATTGTAATTGTAAGGAATTAGATCCTGTACGCAAATCGAATATGGCTCCACCCATTTACGTTTGGTGTAACCTTCTGGAATTTTTAAAGTAATATCTCTTACTGCGGTATTAGTTTTTTGATTTTGACCGTTTGCAATTGAAAAAAGACTTAAGAATATTAAAATTATTGTTTTCATGAATTTCTTTTATTGTTTCGAATCAAGTAAATTGTTTTGTTTTTTTAATCAAACAATCATAAGAACTTTTCTCATCTAATTTAATTATTTTATGATGCCAATTTCTCATAATACATATTCATTTAATTTATTTCATAATTGTTTACCATATCAGACATTGAGAATTTTTGTTTAAGAGAATCACTTATTTTTTCATATTGATCTAGAATACCTAATCCTATACTTTTGTCTAAATCAGTTATTTGTTTTGCACTCATTGAAAGTTGAGTTTTATCAGTTTTTATGTGTTCTTCGTATTTATTAAACATATCTGGCCAAGGGAATATTAGAAATTGATTTGGAACGGGGTAGTATTTTAGTACCGACATACCAAATTGATCTCGATTTGGCTTTTTCATTATATCAACATTGTGAAAATTGTAATAGAAGAAGACTTTAGAAGAATCAATATTTGTAAAATAGTTTTGTCGGTCTAAATTTTTAGTATAATGATTTTTGTATGTTTTTTTCTTATTTCTATCATTAAAATAATATTTGTAGTATATTACAGAAGCTACTTTTATTCCTTTAATGGTATTAATTTTTTTTAAAAAAGGGTCATTAAACCTTTTGAATTTTTGGGAGTTTGTTTTTCTAATATAAAAAGCAATCTGTTTTGAATTAATTTCATAACCTCTATCATCGGCTTCATAATATTCGGAAGTACTGTACCCTTTTATTAGTGGAAGAATAAAATCAGTACTTCGAAGTATGTTAAAATTTTTGATGAAAGGATAAGCTTCTTTTTGAGGTGAAAAATCATTTCTAAAAATATATGGAATGTTTTTATTTTTTTCTAATTCAAAATAGGGATTAATTATTTCTATTTCTAAATTTAATTTGCTGATTTCTTTTTTTATATAGTCTTTAAAAAGATTGTAATTTTCTTGGTCAGTTGGGAATATTGCTATTTTATATGAATCTTCAACATAAACATTCTGAGTAGAACTTTTAAATGTTTCAGATTCAAAACTATATGAAACATTTAAAGGATTATAAAGCTTTAATTTCAACTCTTCAGGTAATCCTTCCACATTCTGAAACCCTTTTTCATTATATTTTTTATGATAAGCCATGACCGTATTATACCCAGTTGGTATTTTGTCAAAATAATAGTACTTACCTTTTTTGTCGTATTGACTCGTAATGGCAGGAATTTCAAAACCTTCAAGAGTTACTTTTGCATCATCAATATTTCTCCCTCTTTCAGCATCTTCCAGATAAATCTTTATTGTATGGTTATTTTTTTGCTGAGCGCAGATACCTAATGATAGGAATGAAAAGACAAGCGTAAATAACCATTTCATAGTAATGTGGTATTTATTAAATTGATTTGAGATAAATTCTGCTTTACCGGAGAACTAATCAGGGAGTAATAAAGGAATTGATTTCATCAAATTAACAATAAAAAAAGTATTTTGATGAGTTAATTTCCCTTTATACTATAGATGTTATAAAATCGAAAAAGGTTGGGATGGAATTGATTTTTTTTTGAACTATTTGCTCTAATATAAAATATAATAGATTTCACATTTTAGATATATCTAAGATAAACTTTCAATTTGATTTTTTTCAGTTAACTTAATGGGACTCGAACCAAATTCACCTGAAAATACAGGAGTTTAAAATTTTAAGAAATTGAAACAATATTTATCGAACCATAAAAAAAGCCGAGAAATTTAGATTTCTCGGCTTTTAATTTTTACTAGTAGCGGGAACAGGACTCGAACCTGTGACCTTCGGGTTATGAGCCCGACGAGCTGCCTACTGCTCTATCCCGCGATGTTTCGGGTGCAAAGATACGCCGTTTTTTGAGAAATCCAACGAAAAGATTAAAAAATGTTTTATTTTCTGTATTGAGTTGATATGACTACCTTTGCAAAATAAATAGTACACAAATGTCACATAAAGCAGGTTTTGTAAACATCATCGGGAATCCAAACGTTGGAAAATCAACGTTGATGAACGCCTTTGTTGGAGAAAGATTATCAATCATTACATCAAAAGCACAAACAACTCGTCACCGTATTCTTGGAATCGTGAATGGCGAAGATTTTCAACTTATATTATCGGATACTCCAGGAATCATCAAACCGGCTTATGAAATGCAGGAATCGATGATGAACTTTGTAAAATCGGCTTTTGAAGATGCTGATATTTTGGTTTACATGGTCGAAATAGGGGAGCAGGACTTAAAAGACGAAGCTTTCTTTAATAAAATTATCCACGCTAAAATTCCGGTTTTGTTATTGTTGAATAAAATCGACAATTCAAATCAGGAGCAATTAGAGGAACAAGTAGCATTCTGGACTGCAAAAGTGCCAAATGCTGAAATTTTCCCAATCTCGGCTTTACAGAATTTTAATGTACCGGAAGTTTTTGGAAGAATTATCGAATTATTGCCGGAATCTCCAGCATATTATCCTAAAGATCAATTAACAGACAAACCAGAACGTTTTTTCGTTAACGAAACAATCCGTGAGAAAATCTTGTTGAATTACAGCAAAGAGATTCCATATGCGGTTGAAATCGTTACAGAAGAATTTTTTGAGGATGAAAATATTATCAGAATCCGTTCGATTATTATGGTGGAACGCGAAACTCAAAAAGGAATTATCATTGGACATAAAGGTGCAGCTTTGAAAAAAGTAGGTACTGAAGCTCGTGCTGATCTGGAAAAATTCTTTGGAAAACAAATTCACATTGAGCTTGTTGTAAAAGTGAATAAAAACTGGAGAAGTAATGCTAATATGCTAAAACGTTTTGGGTATAATCAATAGGAGTTTTTTGTTTCAGGTTTGAAGTTTCAAGTTTCATGTTTGAAATGAGAAATTGAAACGTTTAGTATAGAATTGAAAACTGATACTGAAAACTGAAAACCTAGCCCCGATGGGAAGGAAAATCCTTTTGTGCCGGTCCCGAGGCTTCGGGAGGCACAAAAGATTGGAAGGAACAGCGGGAAACAGCTTCTAAAAATACTCCTGAATATAACAGGAAAAACAATAAAAAACTTAGGTACTTAGAAACTTAGTGACTTAGCCACTTTTTTAACTACCTTTGCAAAAAATTAAAATAAAGCATTTTGGATTCCAAGTGATTAGGTTTTTAGGCAGCTAAAAATCTAAAATCTAAAGTCTAAAGTCTAAAATTCAAAAAAATGAATAACATTGTTGCGATAGTAGGAAGACCTAATGTAGGGAAATCAACCCTTTTTAATAGGCTGATACAAAGAAGAGAAGCTATTGTAGATTCGGTTTCTGGAGTTACCAGAGATAGAAACTACGGTAAAAGCGAGTGGAACGGAAAAGAGTTTTCTGTAATTGATACCGGCGGATATGTTCGTGGATCTGATGACGTATTTGAAGGTGAAATCCGCAAACAAGTAGAGCTTGCTATCGACGAAGCTGATGTTATTATTTTTGTGGTTGATGTTGAAGAAGGAATTACACCAATGGATGACGTTGTTGCTCGCTTACTTCGTAAGGTGACAAAGCCAGTTTTATTGGCTGTAAACAAGGTTGATAATGCAATGCGTGAAAAAGATGCTCTTGAGTTTTATAATCTTGGTTTAGGAGATTATTTTACTTTTGCAAGTATTTCAGGTAGTGGAACTGGAGATTTATTGGATGCCTTAATCGAGTCTTTTCCAGAGAAACCAGAACCTGTTCAGGAAGAAGTGGTTTTACCTCGTTTTGCTGTTGTAGGACGCCCGAATGCAGGAAAATCAAGCTTTATCAATGCACTTATTGGTAAAGAACGTTTTATGGTTACAGATATTGCGGGTACAACTCGTGATGCAATTGATACAAAATTTGACCGTTTTGGTTTTGAATTCAACTTGGTTGATACTGCGGGAATCCGTCGTAAAGCTAAGGTGAAGGAAGATTTAGAGTTTTACTCGGTAATGCGTTCTGTTCGTGCAATTGAGCATGCTGATATTTGTATTTTGGTTATCGATGCAACTCGTGGATTTGAAGGTCAGGATCAAAGTATTTTCTGGTTGGCAGAGAAAAACCGTAAAGGTGTGGTAATCTTAGTAAACAAATGGGATTTAGTTGAGAAGGATACCATGTCAACTCGTGATTACGAAGAGAAAATCAAAAAGGAATTAATGCCTTTTACTGATGTGCCAATTTTGTTCGTTTCGGCTTTAACGAAACAACGTTTGTTGAAAGCATTAGAAGCTACAGTTCAGGTTTTCGAAAATAGAAAACAAAGAATCCCAACTTCTAAATTCAATGAATTTATGTTGAAGGTGATAGAAGCTTATCCGCCACCGGCAACAAAAGGTAAATATGTAAAAATTAAATATTGTATGCAGTTGCCAACATTAACACCTCAGTTTGTATTTTTTGCCAATATGCCTCAATATGTTAAGGAACCATATAAGAGATACCTTGAAAATAAAATTAGAGAGAATTGGGACTTTTCTGGAGTACCAATCGATATTTATATCAGAGAGAAATAATATTCTCTTTTACAATATTAAAAAAGCAACATTTCGAAGTTTGAAATGTTGCTTTTTTTGGTTTATATAGAAATGGTAGTTAAACGTCGTAGAAGAACAGTTGTTCCAGTGGTGTACCGCCATCAGAATCTCCGTCGTCTCCGTTGTGTTTTCGGGTAGACGAATAAAGTTTTACAATATAGGTACAACGTGTTAAACTTGGCGGATTGTTTAGTTGTGAGCTACTACTTGTTCTTTCGTCAACAGCCGGAGCGGTATTTATTATGCCGTCTAAAATGTCCCTTTCTGTGATCTCACTATTTTTTCTAATGTTTAATTTGCAAGAGGATAAATAGGGATGGTATAGTGTATACTTGGCATGTAAAGTGCCGTTTACGGGAGAACATAGTGTGCTTTCTTCTAATTCTTTAATAGATAATTGTCTATAAATAGGCGTGTTGTTCATTACAACTGAATTCAGTGTTTTGCCATCGCCGCCAATTACGCCAAAACTGTTTGAAGGTTTGTCGATTACTTCTCTGATTTCAAATCTGATGGCAAATTTTTCAAGTGGAGTTTTGCTTCCTGCAGGAATATTTTGTCCCGGATTAATACTGTCTGGAGTAATGCCTACAGCGGTTGTTAGTTTGCTTGTATCCATTGAGATCAAAGTATCTTCTTCGATAACATTATAAAGCGCTAAATCTGCAGGAGTTAATCCTACGCCTATTAACGTTCTTTCGATGGCGTGGTTTACATCGAACCAGCCTTCAGCATCAAAATCGCTTTGATGACTCACAACTGATAGGTCATTTAGTATAAAGGAGAAAACTTTTTTGGTAAGTTTTGAAACTACACTGGGTACAAATAAACCGGGTGTTACACCAACAATTTTGGTAAAATTTGCTGCGGGTAAACTGGCCGTATTATTGGGTGCCGTTGTGTTGCTTACTCTAAAACGATATTCGACTGGGTTTCCTGAGACTGATTTTAAGGAAGCTTGCCCTGTTAAACGTATAGTTGAGAACAATACATGTTTACCGGAACCTGCAAAACCATCGGCATCAAAATCATTAGAACTTAAACCATACGAAGAGCTAAAAGCAAGTCCAATTCCTGTCCATGCACTTGGGATAGTTTCTCCGGAACCAATTACAGCTATTTCTGAACATAAATTAACACATAGACAATAGCCTACATTTTTGCGGGCATTTGCTTTTGTCTCGTTAATTAAAGTTGTTCCCCCTAACTCGGCTTTGAAATATACATCCGGGCCGCTTTGAAAGGATAGAAAATTAGGATCAGTTTCTACATTAATCCACGGTGATAAAAAGGTTTTTTTGAAATCTACAGAGGTGTAATCAATTCTAAAATGCCCGTTAGCATCCGTAGTATCAGATCCCAGATTATCATCCGTTAGAAAATCGGCATCCATTGCAGTAACTTTTGCATTGGCGATAGGTTTACCCGTTTTGCAATTCATTAAATGACCACAAATAACCCACGCATCAAAATAATGACCTCTAATATAACACCACCATTTATATGCAATTGCATATTCCCATCTGTAATTTTGGTCTTGATTTTGTTTCTCAAGTTCTGTGCGCATTGACAAAGAGGTAAGGTGAAATTGTGGTATTTCATCTCTTTTTGGTTTTGGAAATTTTGGAGGAACCGTTCCACAAATAAAATCAATATCAATATCAGAACTCAGATGTCTTTCATCAATCGCAAATTCAAAATTACCTTTAGCATCCGTTTTGGCTTTGCCAATAAGCAGTTCCTGTCTTTGTTTCGCTTCATCTTCCGATACAAAATGAAATACTTCTTTTGCATTCGTCACCACATCTGCTGTACGGGTTTCTTTTCTGTACGGAAGATATATTAAAATTTCAACCCCAGATATAAACTCAATACAATCCTCACATACGTATCCTTTTAAGGAACCTTTAAAAATATTTTTCATGATAATTTGGTTTAAATTGCCTACTCTAATCAGTTTTCGACTTGTCTGTCATACTCTTTTTAGGATTTTCTGAAATGTCCTTGCTTTTTAAATTCTACATCACAAAGGTTTTGTATTTTTATAAGATAGAAGCAAGGCGAAGTACTCTTTTTATTAGGGCTATTTTACCCTTTTTATAGCCGTTTTTCTAAGGTGGAAATCAAAAACAAAGTAAACTTTAGAATTGAAAATTAGCTTTTGAATCAAAAAACAAATTTTAAAAACCCTGGCGGAATCAGAGGATTTTGAAGTATTTGAGATAAAAAACCTAATAAAACTTTGAATACGCCGTTAAACCTTTCAATTCTTTGTTAGTCTTATTGATTGTAACTAACCTTTTCTTATGACCAAATTTTTCACTTATTTTCTGTTTTTCCTTTTTTGTTATTCGGCAACTGCCCAAAATGATATTGTAATTAAAGGAACTATTATAGATATCAATACGCAGCTTCCGCTGGAAATGGCTACCGTTTATTTCTCGACCGTTAAAGATTCGACCGTTATTGAATATGCCACAACAGATAAAAATGGCGTTTTTAGAATTAATACAAAAAAAATAGATAAACCTGTTTTTCTAAAAGTGAATTATATGGGATATCAGCCTTTGGTTGAGGAACAAAAAGGGATTTTGGAAAGCAAAGATTTCGGGAAATTATATTTACTCGAAAGTGTGAATGCTTTAAACAATGTGGTTATTAAGACAGAAGCACCGCCAATTACAGTTAAAAAAGATACTCTGGAATTTAATGCATCTTCGTATAAAGTTCGTCCGGATGCCAATGTCGAAGCTTTGCTGAAACAATTGCCTGGAGTTGATGTGGATAATAACGGAAAAGTTACCGTAAACGGAAGGGAAGTAACGCAGTTTCTAGTCAACGGAAAGACATTTTTTGATAAAGACGGAGCTTTAATTCTTAAAAATTTACCTGCAGATATTATTAAAAAAGTTCAGGTTTCGGATTTTAAAACCAAGAAAGAAGAACTGGCAAAACAAGAATCAACTTCGGATTATTCGAGTATAAATTTGACCATTGACGAAAAGAAAAATAAAGGTTTCTTTGGAAAAATACTTGGCGGGTACGGTTCTGATGATCGTTATGAAAGTAGTTTGATGCTGAATTTTTTCAAAGATCAGCAAAAAATCAGTGTATTGGCCTCTTCTAATAATATCAATTCGACGGGTTTTTCTATGGATGATGTTTTTGATAGTATGGGAGGAGGACGAAATAGTAAAAGTGTCAATCAAAATTCCGGAGGCGGAAAAGGAATTACGCAATCTAATTTGGCAGGAATTAATTATTCTGATGCATGGTCTAAAAAATTAGATGTTACAACCAGTTATAATTTCTCGAACTCGATTAACAATAATGATAGCAAATCAAATCAGGAGAACTTTTTGCCAACAGGAAATATTCTAACGGCATCAGACTCGAAAACAAGAAATGAAAATACTGGAAATAAAGCTAATGTAGAGTTAGATTACAGAATTAATCCAACAACGCATATTTATATTTCGCCGTCTTTCAACCAAACCAGAACAAATAGTGATTCAAAATCAACTACGGCTTCTGAGGATGAAAACGGACAAGCGTTGAACGAAAGCAAATCAGAATCTAAAAGCGAAGGCACAAATAATAATTTTGTCAATACTATTAATTTCAATAAAACTTTCGAAAAAGAATCTCGTAATCTAAGTGTGGTTTTTAATAACAACAACAGTAGAAACGATTCGAATGCAATGAATCTGTCTCAAACGATTTTTTATCAGGACAGTAAACCAAACGACGACAGAAATCAGAATAGTAAAAATAATACAAGCTCAGATTCTTATTCTCTGGATTTGGAATATACAGAGCCTATTACAGATTCGTTAAAAGTTAGATTTGGTACTGATTTTGACTGGGCAAAAACAATAAACGATCAAAAAACATTTGATTTTGATGGGGCTACAGAATCGTATTCAGATTTGAATTTATCGTTAACGAATTATATTAGTTCACAACAAAATTCGATAAGTCCGAACGTGGGAATTACTTTGAAAAAAAGTAAATTAGTAGTTAATCTTACTACTAAAACTTCTATTATTAATTATGATAATCATTCGTTATACTTAGGAAATTCAACTGATTTGAATAAAACTTATGCTTTGCCTTTTGCAAATGCCTTAATACGATATAAGTTTAGCCGTTCTAAAAATCTGACTCTTAAATACGATTATTCTAATTCGCTACCAAGTGCAGCTCAATTATTGCCGGTTCTCAATTTAATGAATCCGCTGAATACCGTAATAGGAAATCCGAATCTTAATCCGATAGAAAAGAATAGTGCGGGTATCGATTTTAAAAACTTTGATTTCAGAACTCGTTCCGGTTATAGTATGTTTATCAAAGCAGATTATTATAATAATGATGTGGTTTCGACTTCAATTTATGACGATAGCGGAAAAAGAACTACAACATACGCCAATATATCAGGAACTTATATCGCTACGATTGGTGGAAACTGGAATCAATCGGTAAAAAGAGATGCGCACGTTTTAAGATACGGTTTAGGAATCAATGGAAGTTATTCGTTTGATAAAGGTTTTACAAATGCCGTTTTGTACAACGCAAAAGGAATAGCTGTTACACCAAGAGTATATTTGACATATGAATATGGAGAATTATTATCTATTTCACCATCATACAGTATGACATATAATGAAACTAAGTATGAGAATTATACACGTGATGCGACTTCAAATGTGGTGCACAGAATCAATTTGCAGACAACGAATTATTGGCCGTTAAATTTTATTTTCGGAAATGATTTTGGATATACCTATAATTCTAATATCTCGGGCGATTTCAAGAAAGATTTCTTCCTTTGGAACACGAGTTTATCGTATGGCTTTTTTGATAAAAAGCTATATGCAAAAATCAAGGTTTATGATGTACTGAATCAAAATCAAAGTGCGACAAGAACAATCTCGGCAACCTCAATTCGTGACGAAGAAAACACGGTTCTAAAACGCTATGTAATGTTTTCATTAGCTTATAAAATTGGAAATTTTGCAGCTCAAAAAGGATCTAAAAAAAGAAGAGAGTAGAAGGTTCAAAGGTTTTGAGGAACAAAGGTTTAAAGGGTTTTACCCTAGAGATGCACAGCAGTGCATCTTTTTTTGTTTAGATCAAATCAATTTCAAAGAGATTTATTTATTCCAGACATTATCTAATTGTCTAAATTGACAAATTATCTAATTATCAAATTACCTAATTCTCCTCTCAATTCTATGATAAAGCGTAAAACGGATAATATCACGATCATAAAAATCAACACCGCTTGAACGTCGCTGAAAACTTTTTAGATAGCCTATTTCTAACCCAACATTAGGATTAAAATGATAACGTAATGCAGCATAAAGGCGGTTTTGATCGAAAGTATTTCTTTTGTTCTCTTTCCCGAAATTAAACATAACTTCATCAGAAATAGTTGCTTTTATACTTCGTTTGTCTTTTTTCCAAAGATCAAAAGTCGATTGTAATCTGTAGCGAAATCGGTACGCAAAATAGTAATCATCCAGTAAGTCGGTTTTATTGGCTTTTTGTGTAAAACGTTCTTCGAGCTGAAAACGGTTATGAAAAGTTATTTTGGCAATATCATTAATAAAAGTAACATCCTGCTGAATTCGATATTCCGGAATTGAGTAATCAGGATCTACATTAGGATTTTGAGTGTTTACATTAAAATAAGCTAAACCGGCACCCAAATCTATATTTTTATGAACCCTGTAACGTCCCTGAACTCTTATCACAAATAAGTTTTCGTGAACAGGATTTAAAAAGCTTCGATTGTCAAATTCAGAATGAAGCGCCCATTTTTCAGTTAACGGCAAAATATTGTAATAACGAATCCAGGTTAGTGTTTGCTGATCTGTTTTTTTTATATTTTGTGCCAATAAAAAAGGACCTATAAAGCCAAATAAGAATAATAAACGAAGAAGTTTCATTAAATCTGTATAATTCAAGCTGCGAATATATACAAATGAGAATAGAATTATAGAGGTAACAATTGATTTTTAAATCCGTTTTAGATTTTATTTTGTGATTTCATGATAACAAAAAACGAGGTAAGTTTAAAAACCTACCTCGTTTTATGTATATAAAATTAACTAACGGGATTACAATTTATATTTCAAAGTGATTCCATATGTTCTTTGATCTCCAATTACACCTGCATATTGTCCTGTATTTCCACCAGCTGGCAATAATTGTTCGTAGTAATCTTTATTCAAAAGGTTACGTCCCCAGAAGTGAATAGATAAACCTTCGGAAGCACGGAAACCTAAACGAGCATTAAAGATTGCATACCCCGGAACTACTAAGTATTTTGAAGCCGAAGGGCTTGATGAAAATTCAGAGCGTGCATAAGAATCAACAGCTAAGAAAATTTTTCCTTTATTTCCAAAGAATTTTGCATCATCAGAAAGTTCACCTCCTAAAGATCCCGCCCATCTTGAAGCACCAGGTAAATCAGTTCCTGAAACATCTTTGAATGCTACCGGAGCTCCAGTTTCTTCTAACGGAAGTGGTGCATTGGTAAACTTAACATAAGTACCTTCGGTATAAGTTGCAGCACCATTTATGGTCAGGTTTCGGTTAATTACAAAACTAGCATCCAGTTCAGCACCTCTTACACGCACTTTATCTGCATTTGCAAGATAACCACGGTTTACACCCAATTCAGCAGCCTGAACGTTTGTTTGAAAATCTTTGATCTCTGTATTAAAGAATGCAAGATTGAATACTGAATTTCTAAACGGAGAAGTTTTTACTCCAATTTCGTAATGGTTTACTTTCTCGGGCTTAATTACCGCAAGTTCTAATAAAGGCTGACCTTTTGAATCTGTTGGAAGCCCGGCTACGTTTACACCAACTGGTTTGTAACTTTTTGCATAAGTTGCATAAGCGTTGATTTTGTCTGAAGCTTTATAAGTCAGGGTTATGTTTCCGGAAAAATCTGTGTTATCAGTATTTGATGTAAAAGACTGATCTGAGTAAACTGATTTTTTCAATGCCAATAATGCCGGATCAGTAGTTTGTAAACCTCCGTATGTTGTACGGGCATAATCTGCATCTTTCTTATCAAAATTATATCTTAAACCCGGTAATATATGTATACGTTCTGTAATTGCCCAGTCTAATTGTCCAAATACCGCAGCACTTGATGATCTGATACGAGCATCAGTTTTGATTCCGTATCCTTCAAAAAGACCCGGAGTTTTCCATAAAGAGCTAGTCGTGCTTTGTGCAAATCTCCATTGCGCATTTCCGGATTCTTCAGTACCATTTGTTTGTGATGTTTGGTCGATGAAGAATACACCAACAACACCGCTTATTTTAGAGGTAAGCTGACCTGCGTAACGAACTTCTTGTGTAAATTGAGTTTGTCTTGTTGGGTTTTGAGATTTCGCCAATACTTGCAATCCTGTAAAATCTCTGTCATTTGATGGATCCCAGTTCCAGAATCTCCAAGCAGTAGTTGAGGTAAGAGTTCCGTTTCCAATTTTTGTATCAATATTCAAAGATATACCTCCCATATCTTGCCCCGAACGCCATGGAGTATCGTGGTCAATTTTACGATCAAAAGCGTTAAGACTTGGAAGTTGATAATTTAAATCTTTTATGATGGCATCAAATTGACGATAACCAGCTCTTTGAGTAGGAGCAACACCGGCAACAACTTGTGCATATCCGTCAGGACGTTGTGTTGTGATATCTGCAGCCAATATAATATTAGTATTTTCTGAAGGCGTATAAAGTAATTGCCCTCTAATTCCTTGATTGTTTAAAGTGTTGGTAGGTCTTCCTGTAACCACATTATCAATTAAACCGTCACGTTGCGTGCCTGAAAAAGACAAACGACCTGCCAATTTTGAAGCCAATGCTCCAGTAACTGAAGCTTTAGCTTGCAAAAAGTTATAATTTCCGTAGCTCACTTCGAAGTCAGCACCAGAGGTAAAACTTGGTTTGCGAGTAGTAATGTTAAACGCACCCGAAGTTGTGTTTTTTCCAAACAATGATCCTTGTGGTCCACGCAAAACCTCGATTTGGTCTATATCAATAAAATCTAAAGTTGTAGCAGCCGGACGTGCATAATAAACACCATCTACGTAGAAACCAACTCCAGGGTCGATTCCGTCGTTTGTAAGTCCAAAAGGAGAACCAAGACTACGAATATTGATTCCGGTATTTCTTGGGTTCGAAGAGTATAGTTGTACTGACGGAACAAGTTCTTTAATACGGTTAACATTAAAAGCTCCCGTTTGCTCTGCTTGTTTACCAGTGATTACTGATATTGCAATTGGCACATCCTGAACTTTTTCTATTCGGCGTCTTGAAGAAACAACCACTTCGATTAGTGCATTTTCTTCGTTAAGGGTTACATTTATAGGAGCTGCTGGTAAAGCTGTAAATTCAAGCTCTGTTGTTTTATATCCAACATATTGTACAAGTATTGTAAAAGGAAGTTTTCCTCTGGTATCTATGGAGAATTTTCCTTTAGAATCTGTGGTGGTATTAGAAGTTGTTCCTTTAATGACAATGTTAGCTGCTTCTAATGGAATGTTTTCGCTAGTTAAAACAACACCTTCAATGTTTTGAGCAAACGAAATTGAAAAGGTTAAAAAGAATAGTATTGTAAGCGTGTTTTTTATAGAATTTTTCATTTTTATATTAAGTATATGTGATTAGTAGAATTTAAAATAAATTTTTTTTACCAACACATGCACATCATAAATGAATTGTTTTTCACTGTTGTGAATTGACTTTGTTTTTTTTGCAAAAGAATTTTTGTCATACCTGATTTACTGAAATCTACTTTCATGGTTTAAAGTTTTGGAAATGATTTGTTAATTATTTTTTTGCAAATATATATAAATTCTATAAATATGGTAGGGTTTAGAAAATATTTTTTTATTTTTTTATCAATGAGGCTATAGTAATGCCTTGCATCGCTTTAAGAGTTTCGTCGCGAATGATCATTAAACCGTGTCTTAGGCTGCATTCTTCTTCGGTTTTGCAGTCAGAGCATGGTTCGTAAAAATTTAAAGAAGCACAAGGCAAAAGTGCAATTGCACCGTCAAATAATCGGTGAATTTCTGCCAAAGTGATATCATTTTTAGATTTTATCAGATAATATCCACCAAATTTTCCTTGTTTACTGCTCACAAAACGTCCACGTTTTAGATCTAATAAGATTTGTTCTAAAAACTTTTTAGGAATATTGGCTCCATCAGCAATTTCTATTGTTTTAGAAATGTGATTTTCGTCTTGTTCTGCTAAATAAAGTAAGGCCTTAAGGGCGTATTTTGCTTTATGTGATAACATCTGTATTTAATTATAAATTGTGAATTATTAATTATGAGTTTTAGTTTAACTTGAAACTAAAAAAACTTGAAACCTGAAACAAAAAAACTTGAAACAAGGAAAACTTGAAACAAAAACTCTTTTACCAGCCTCCGCTAGAACCTCCTCCAGAGAATCCACCGCCGCCAAAACCTCCTCCGAAGCCTCCGCCACCGCCAAAACCTCCACCGGATGATCCGCCGCCGAAACCTCCAAATCCGCCGCCACTTCTTCCAAGATTACTTAGAATAATAACATCGAGCAGGCTAGGACCTCCACCGCTATTATTGCCATTATTTCCTCCGCCGCCTTTATTTCGGGACAGTAAAATTAATACAATTACAACAATTACAATAAAAGGTAATATAGGAAAACTTTTTCCGTTGGATTGTTGCTTGCGTTCGCCTTTAAATTTTCCTTTAAAGACATCAATTATAGCATCTGTACCTTTATCAAGACCATTATAAAAACTTCCTGCTTTGAATTCCGGTATAATAATATTTCGGATGATTGTTCCGCCAATTCCGGCAGTTAAACGATCTTCAACTCCATATCCTGGATTAATGGCAATTTTTTTCTCATTCTTTGCCAATAAAATAACAACACCATTATCATCTTTTGCCGTTCCTCCAATTCCCCAGGTTTGTCCCCACTTGGTAGCCAGCTGACTAACATCTTCGCCTTTTAAACTTTCGATCGTAATGACTACTATCTGAGTTGTAGTAGAATCAGAATAACGAATTAGTTTTTCTTCAAGTTGAGCTTTCTCGCTTGCACTTAAAATATTTGCATAATCATATACCGAAGTTTGAAGACTTGGTTTCTCTGGAATTGTAAACTGTGCAAAAATACAATTACAGGTAAAAAACGCTACTAGCAAAAAGGTAAACTGAAAAATTCTTTTGGAATTTGAGATCTTAGTTTTAAAAATTTTCATTGTTTATCCTTTTGATATTTCGTTTGATAATTCGTTAGTGTCACCTTCAGACCACGGAAAGTATTTTTTTAATTGTTCGCCGGCGTTTAAAATACCGTCAACAATACCTTGTTTAAAGTTTCCTGATTTAAATTGTGCTACCATTGCATCTTTGGTACAATCCCAAAAATCTGATGCTACAACATCATTTATGCCTTTGTCTCCGCAAATAGCAAAAGTTTTATCTGCTACAGCAAAGTAAAATAAAACCCCGTTTTGAAGTTGGGTTTCATTCATTTTTAATTCATAAAAAACTTCTAAAGCCCTGTCAAAAGGAACTTTAGAAGTTGTTTGTTCTATATGTACTCTAATTTCGCCAGAAGTATTTTTTTCGGCCACGCGAATAGCTTCAACAATTACTTGTTCATCTTCTTTGGATAAAAAATCTTCTACTTGTGACATTGGAGTTATTTTAGATATTAGATTAATGATTTTAGACCGGATTGCAATCTAAAATCATTAATCAAAAATAATAAATTGTTCTTAGAATTTTACTTCAACGGGTTTATCAGCTCCTGTAGATGCTTCAAAGTATGGTTTTTCTTTAAGACCATACATTCCTGCTAGTATATTTCTTGGGAAAGTATTAATGTTGTTGTTGTAAGGCTTAACAGCTTCATTAAAACGAGTTCTAGCCGTTAAGATTTGATTTTCTGTACTGGCTAATTCATCCTGTAGTTTCAAGAAGTTTTCATTTGCTTTCAGGTTTGGATATTGCTCAACACTTACCAATAATTTGGATAAAGAAGAAGAAACTCCTGATTGTGCTGAATTGAATGCAGCTAATTGTTCTGGAGTAACGTTTGATGGATCAATTGTAATTCCAGTTGCTTTAGCACGAGCTTCAATTACAGCCGTTAAAGTACTTTTTTCATGCTCAGCATACCCCTTTACAGTGCTAACTATATTTGGGATAAGATCATTTCTCCTTTGATAGGCTGTGTTAACATTACCCCAGCTTTCTTTCACTTCTTGATCAAGTGTTACTGCTTTATTATAAATCCCAGAAGCCCAGCTGTATATTCCAATAATCACAATTGCTCCAATAATCCAAGGCAAAAATCTTTTCATGTGTATTTAATTTAAGTTTGTTTCTAAATTTTATTTAATAAATATACTATAATTCGTTTTTAATTTCGTTTAATTGTGTTTTTATGGTCTCTAATTTACGTATTATTTCGAATTTATCTAATGTTTTCTTTTGTCCTTCCTTCAAATGTGTTTTTGCACCTTCAAGTGTGAAACCTCTTTCTTTGACCAGATGATAGATCAATTGCAGGTTGGTAATATCGTCAGGAGTAAACATTCTGTTGCCTTTGGCATTTTTTTTAGGTTTCAAAATGTCAAATTCGCTGTCCCAAAAACGAATCAATGATGCATTGACATTAAAGGCTTTGGCAACTTCGCCAATGCTGTAATATCTTTTATCTTTTGAAAGCTCAATATGCATGTTTTTTTTCTTTATTTATTCCAAAAATACTACTTTTTGCAGTATTAATCTAATGATTGATTTTCCTGATTTGCCATTTGTGAAATTGCGACATATTCGACAGCTGACATATTTCCGTAATAAAAATTCAAGGGGTTTACGACTTTTCCGTCTTTATGAACTTCATAATGGCAATGCGGACCTTCAGATCTTCCGGTACTTCCCACATACCCAATTACATCGCCGCGTTTGACATGTTGTCCGGGTCTGCAGTTGTATTTGCTCAAATGGGCGTATAAACTTTCGTATCCAAAACCATGCCTGATCACGACATGATTTCCAAATCCTGATGCTGCGGCATCTGCTCTTTCTACCACACCATCGCCGGTGGCATAAACAGGAGAACCTGTGTTGGCAGTAAAATCCATCCCGTTATGCATTTTTCGCACTTTTGTGAAAGGGTCAGTTCTGTATCCAAAACCCGAAGCCATTCGTTTCAAATTCTCGTTACTAACTGGCTGAATCGCCGGAATTGCCAATAATAAATTACCTTTTAGACTTGCCAATTTCAAAATTTCATCTAATGATTTCGATTGAATCGCTAATTCTTTTGACAATCTGTCAATTCGTTTTGTCGTATTTAATACCAACTGAGAGTTATTATAACCTTCTAACTTTTTGTATCGATCTGGATCTCTAAAACCTGCTTTTCGAATAGAATCCGGAATTTCGGTTTTATTAAAATAAACCCGATATATATTATTGTCTCTATTTTCTAATGCTTCTGTAACATCATCAATTTCGTCCATTTTCTTATTCAGAATAGAATATTGTAATTTCAAATTCTCAATTTCACGTGCTTGCAAGCGATCTTTTGGTGTTTCGAAATAAGGAGTGTTGATTAAAAGTATAAAAACAAAGAAACCAAACAGCGCAGACGCCACTAAAAACAGTAATGCGTAACCAATTTTGATTCTTTTTCTGGTTTTTATTTTCGTATAAGCCAGATTTTCTGAGTCGTAATAATATTTTACTTTCGCCATATTTTAAAATACCCTATTTTTGCAGCTTGTAAAATAAGTTAGTCGAACAAATTTAATAAATGTTTCAGTTGTTCGAAGCTTTTTTTCAAGAATTAAATAATTAGATAATGTGTCAATTTGATAATTAGATAATGCTTTAAAAACGAAATTTATTGTTTTAAATTTTAAGTTTTAATTGAAATTTTCTAATAATCACATTTTCAGATTGATGAATTATCTAATTGACACATTTTCAAATTATCTCATTAATAAACATGAAATCACAAGACGTACGTAAACAATTTCTAGATTTTTTTAAAAGCAACGGGCACTTAATCGTTCCGTCGGCTCCTATTGTGCTTAAAGACGATCCAACCTTAATGTTCAATAACTCGGGAATGGCCCAGTTTAAAGAATATTTTTTAGGAAATTCAACTCCAAAAAGTAAGAGAATAGCGGATACGCAAAAATGTCTTCGTGTGGCCGGTAAGCAAAATGATCTTGAAGAAGTTGGAATTGATACGTATCATCATACCATGTTCGAAATGTTGGGTAACTGGTCGTTTGGTGATTATTTTAAAAGAGAAGCGATTAATTTCTCATGGCAATTATTGACGGAAGTTTATAAAATTCCAAAAGAAAATATTTACGTTTCTGTTTTTGAAGGAAATAAAGAAGAAAATGTTCCTTTTGATCAGGAAGCATGGGATATTTGGAAGGAATTAATTGATGAGGATAGAATTATTCTTGGAAATAAAAAAGACAATTTCTGGGAAATGGGAGATCAGGGACCATGCGGACCTTGTTCTGAAATTCATGTTGATTTACGTTCTGAGGAAGAAAAAGCGCAAGTTTCAGGAAAAAGTCTTGTAAACAATGATCACCCTCAGGTAGTTGAAATCTGGAATAACGTATTCATGGAGTTCAACCGTAAAGCTGATGGATCATTAGAAAAACTTCCTGCACAACACGTAGATACCGGAATGGGATTTGAGCGTTTGTGTATGGCTTTACAAGGAAAAACGTCTAATTATGATACGGATGTTTTTACGCCGCTTATCGAGAAAGTAGAACAAATTACAGGATTAAAATATACTTCTAATGAGATAAAAAACATTTCAGAGGAGCAAGATAAAACCAATATTGCAATTCGTGTAGTAGTAGATCACGTTCGTGCGGTTGCTTTTGCAATTGCCGATGGTCAATTACCATCAAACACTGGTGCTGGTTATGTAATTCGTAGAATTTTGCGTCGTGCGATTCGTTATGGATTTACATTTTTGGGTACGAAAGAACCTTTTATCAATAAATTGGTTGAAGTTCTGGCAAACCAAATGGGAGAATTTTTCCCGGAAATCAAATCACAGCAACAATTGGTTACGAATGTAATTCGCGAAGAAGAAGCTTCTTTCTTAAGAACTCTTGATCAGGGATTACAACTATTAGATAACGTAATTGCACAAACTAAAGGTTCAGAAGTTTCGGGAGCTAAGGTTTTTGAATTGTATGATACGTTTGGTTTTCCAAAAGATTTGACAGCTCTAATTCTAAAGGAAAAAGGTTTCTCCTATAATGAAGAAGAATTTGAAGTTGAATTACAAAAACAAAAAACACGTTCACGTGCAGCGTCAGAAGTTTCAACAGAAGACTGGACTGTTTTGATTCCTGGAAATGTAGAAACTTTCGTTGGTTACGATAAAGTAGAGAATGAAGTGAAAATCACCAGAATTCGTAAAGTGGATTCTAAGAAAGACGGAATTTTATACCAAATCGTTCTTGATAATACGCCGTTCTATCCAGAAGGAGGAGGACAAGTTGGTGATAAAGGAACATTAGTTTCTGCAAATGAAACGATCGAAATCATCGACACTAAAAAAGAGAACAATTTGATTTTGCATTTTGCAAAACAATTGCCTGAAAATATTGAAGCTGGTTTTGTAGCAAAAGTAAATAACGATTTAAGAGGTTCAACTTCTAAAAATCACTCGGCTACGCATTTAATGCATTTGGCTTTAAGAAACCTTCTTGGAACTCACGTAGAGCAAAAAGGTTCATTGGTAAATCCGAATTATTTGCGTTTTGACTTTTCGCATTTTTCTAAAGTTTCAGAGGATGAATTACGTCAGGTTGAAGCAAGTGTAAATGCGCAAATTGAAGCACAATTGCAACTGGTAGAACACAGAAATATTCCAATTAAAGAAGCACTAGATAAAGGTGCAATGGCTTTATTTGGAGAGAAATACGGAGATAATGTTCGTATGATTGAATTTGGTGACAGTAAAGAGCTTTGCGGTGGAATTCACGTGAAAAATACAGCAGAAATCTGGCATTTCAAAATCATTTCTGAAGGTGCAGTAGCGGCTGGAATTCGTCGTATTGAAGCGATTACAGGGGATGCAGTAAAAGACTTCTATCAAAATCAGGAGAATACATTATCTGAAATAAAAGAGACCTTAAAAAATCCACAAGATATTTTAAAATCAGTGGCTTCTTTGCAGGATGATAATGCAAAACTGAAAAAGCAAGTGGAGCAATTACTTAAAGAAAAAGTAGGAGCATTAAAATCTGAATTAGAGAAAGATTTTCAAGAAGTAAACGGCGTAAATTTCCTTACGAAACAAGTAGATTTAAGCATGGCATCGACAAAAGATTTGGCTTCGGCTTTAGGAAGTTCAAAAGTTGATTCTTTTGTGTTTTTAGCTTCTATAGAAGATGGTTTACCAAATATTCACTGTTATATCTCTAAAGAATTGGTAGCGAGCAAAAGCTTAAATGCAAATGCAGTTATCAAAGAATTAGGAAAATATATTGAAGGAAACGGAGGAGGTCAGCCTTTCTTCGCATCTGGAAAAGGTAAAAATGCAAATGGAGTTGCTGAGGCTTTGGCTCACGCAATTGATTTTGTGAAGTAAATTTTTTTATTTCGCGCAAAGACGCAAAGTCGCAAAGCTTTTTATGCTTTGCGACTTTTTTTTGTTTTATAAAAGTATATTTGTAGGTTTTTACTTTAAATTTTTGAAATGACCGAAAATGAAATTTCTGCTATTGTAGTTGATATCTGTTACAAGATGCATGTGAAACTTGGACCAGGTTTGTTAGAATCTGTTTATGAAGCAATTTTATATTACGAATTAACTAAGAAAGGATTATTTGTCGAAAGGCAAAAAACACTTCCCGTTATTTGGGATGAATTAAAACTTGATATTGGTTTTCGAACAGATCTAATTATTGAAAATAAATTGATTTTAGAAATTAAATCAATTGAAAAAATAACAGAAGTTCATGCAAAACAAATTATGACATATTTAAAAATTACAAAAATGAAATTAGGTTTGCTGATAAATTTTAATGTACCACTGATTAAGTTTGGTATTACAAGGATTGTTAATAATCTTTAGATTATCCGTAAGAATATTTATTAGAATTATGATAGAAAAAAACTTACGGAAAAAGCAAAATCGCAAAGGATTAAAAAAAACTTTGCGACTCTGCGTCTTTGCGCGATTATTTTTTGCAGCTAATAAAAAACTTACTTACGTTCCCCAATTTGCTGGCGCCACATAGCGTAATACAAACCTTTTTCAATAATCAAATCCTCATGTTTACCTGATTCAATAATTTTACCTTGCTCAAGTACAAATATTTTATCTGCGTGCATTACAGTAGATAATCTGTGTGCAATTAAAACTGTGATTCTGTTTTGATCGGATATATTTCTGATTGTAGCATTGATTTCTTCCTCAGTAATAGAGTCTAATGCAGAAGTTGCTTCATCAAAAATCAATAAATTCGGATTTCTTAAAATAGCACGTGCAATTGATAAACGTTGTTTTTCTCCACCTGAAACTTTGATTCCGCCTTCACCAATTGTTGTGTTTAAACCGTCTTCGGCCCGATGTAGCAATTTTTCGCAACTTGCTCTTTTTAAAGCGTCGTATAAATCTTCGTCGGTAGCATTTGGTTTTACGAACAATAAATTTTCACGAATTGTTCCTGAGAATAATTGTGCGTCCTGAGTTACAAAACCTAATTGTTTTCTTAAATCCAGTAAATCAATTTCGGTAGAATCAATATCGTTATAAAGAACTTTTCCTTCGGCAGGAGTATATAAACCAACAAGTAGTTTTACTAAAGTCGTTTTTCCGGAACCGGATGGACCAACAAAAGCAACGGTTTCACCTTGTTTAATGTCGAAATTAATATTTTCAACCGCTTTAAATTTTGCCGTTTTATGTTGAAAACTCACATTAGAAAAAAGCAAAGATTGAATTGCTCCAACATGTTTAGGATTCTTTGGACGAAATTCTTTTGGAGCACTTAATAAGGTTTTGAAATTTTCCATTGAAACTTTGGTTTCATTCAAAGCAATAATGAAATTTCCTAATTCTTGTAAAGGACCAAAGATGAAGAAAGTAAAAAATACCATCGTTAATAAATCACCAACAATAATTTTATTTCCAAACAAGAAATAATACAACGTAAAAACAACGCAGGTTCTTAAAAAGTGAACCGTTGTTCCCTGAATAAAACTCAAACTTCTTATAAAACGGATTTTCTCCAGTTCAAGGTGTAGAATTTTAAACGTATTTAAGTTCAGACGTTTTTCTTCCTGATACGTTAATCCAAGACTTTTTACAAGCTCAATATTTCTTAAACTTTCGGTTGTAGAACCCGCTAAAGCATTGGTTTGATTGACAATTTTTCTAGAAACAATTTTGATCTTTTTTCCTAAATAAGAACTAATCAAAGCGATAATTGGAGCTGTAATCAAAAAGATAATCGAAATACGATAATCGATTCGGGCAACATAAACAATTACGAATATGAATCCAATAATAGTTTGAAAAATTAAAGAAATTGAGAGTGTGATCAGTTTTTCGGAGTCAGAACGTACTTTAGTCAATTTACTTAAAGTTTCACCGCTTCGTTGATCCTCGAATTCTGCAAACGGTAAATCAAGAGATTTTTTAATTCCGTCAGTATACATTTGGGCTCCGGTTCGTTGAATCACAACATTGGTAAAGTAATCCTGAAAGTTTTTGGTAATTCTGGAAATCATGGCGGCACCAAGCGAAAGACCGAGCCAGAAGGATAAAGATTTTATAAAACCAATTTCGTTTCCGGCATATTTATGCAAACCAACACCGCAATCCTGCATTAATTTACCCGTAATTACAGAGTCTGATAAGCTGAAACAAATGTTGATAGAAGCCATAATCAAAGCAAAAAGCAACAGCATTTTGTGTTTGATTATATAAGAATATAGTAATTTCATAAGTAGATTTAAATTTATTGGAGATGCAAAAGTAGTGAATAGTTTGGCTCTGTAAAGTTGCTTTTAGTTATTATAAATCTAAATTTTAATTACAGCAGAAATTATCAATATGTCTTTTTAATTCTTTAATGTTTTAATTTTTTGTGGAACATATTTTTTTTAACACTGGAATAATAAAAAGTAAGAAAAAAGCCTGGTATTTTTGATTTTTTTTACTTTTGCTAATTTTTTACTAAGATAATTGCCTATTTATGTTGCTCGCAATTAACGTATTAGGAAATGTTTGAATTATATTATTTGTTTTACTGTGGGATCCCGTAAGGTTTTGCTTTAGGGTTGTATTAGGTTTGCGCCAATAACAAATTTAACAAAACAAAATGAAAAAAATTTTATGCCTTTTTAGTGCTTTAGCTTTAATGCTAACTTCTTGTTCAAGTGATGATTCTTCATCAGAAGCAGCATCTGGAACATTATTACCGAAAAAAATTGTTGAGACAAGTGTTGAAAACGGAAAATCTGGAAGTGTTACTTATACTGTTACTTATGATGGAAATAAGTTAAAAGACATTGCACTTTCTGATGCTTCAAGATCTGTGTTTACTTATACTGGAGATCTTATTACAAAAGTTGAATTGTTTTATTCAAGTGAATTACAATCCACAGATGTATATGCTTATGAAAACGGAAAACTAATATCAAAAATTACAACTAAAGCTTTTGGTAGTACTCCTCCACAAAAATTGACTTTTGTTTATAATGCAAACGGAACAGTTAATGCAAATCAATCTGAAATAATTGATGGGAAAGAAGTTAAATACGATACTACAACTCGTTATACTTTTGCTAATGGTAATATGATTTCTTCTGAAATTATCGATGGAGTTTTAAGAGAAAAAATAACAAGTACATTTGATGATAAGAAAAGTCCATTTGTTAATGTAACAGGTGTGAAACTTTTATTAGACTTGGATAATAATTTAGAATTTGATTTTTATTCAGCGAATAATAACGTAAAAAGCGTTACTCAAACTTATGATAACGAAGGAGTTCTTGAACAAACAGCAACAGTAGCAACTACAAACAAATACAATAACAGCAACTTCTTAACAGAAGCATTTGTTGGAGACGCTACAGATTCTTATAAAATAGAGGTTACTTATTAATTTTCTTTTTAATAGTATTAAAAATCCCCAAACTCAATAATGTTGAGTTTGGGGATTTTTTGATTAATAAAGACAAGTTTAATATAAACTTACTAAAGCTAATTTCTGCGTATGTAGTACGTTATAAATATTTGGATATTATTTTCTTTTAATGTGGAATCCCGTAAGGTTTTGATTTTGGGTTGTATTATGTTTGTGGTAATAACCAATTTAACTAATCAAAAATGAAAAAAATTTTATGCCTTTTTGGTGCTTTAACCCTTTTATTGAGCTCTTGTTCAAGTGATGATTCTTCAAATGCTTCAGATTCAGTTTTGGTGAAAAAAGTAGTTTTAACAGGAACAGAGGGAAAATCAACAGTAAATTATAAATACGATGGAAATAAACTCGTAAGTGTAATTGATGATTCTGGAGAGATAAACATGCATTATACTTATACTGGAGATTTAATTACTAAAATAGAATTTAAACTTCCTGATGGATCTGTAGAGCAAACAAACACATTTGCATATGGTACTGATGGGAAATTAGCAACCTTCTTAAGAGTTGAACTTGATAATGATGAATTAAGAGGATATAAAGAAGTTTATACTTATAATGCAAATGGTACGGTTTCAGTAAAATCATATGGAGGAGATGATAAAACTCAAACTGATGCTTCAGGAACTGCTACAATTACATTTATTAATGGAGATGTAAGTGAAGTTACAAGTACTAATTCACCAAATCATAAATATGTTTATGATGCAAAAAATAATGCAGCAAAAAATGTTTTAGGTTTAGATAAAATTTCTTTTGTAGATGGAGAAGGAACTGGTGTTTTTCATAACGAAGTTTCTGATACTTCAGGAGAAACTGTTTGGTCAACTTATAGTTATACTTACAATTCAGCGGGATATCCTGAAAAAAGTGTAGATGATGTAGAAGGACTAAAATATACTTCAGAATATTTTTATTAATACATAGCGGGGGCAAATTTGAAACTAAAAGCCAGAAGCATTTGCTGATGGCTTTTTTTGTAAAAAATAGTCAAAATTTATACAAATCAATTTTATAGAATTCAGAATCCAAATATCAATAA
The DNA here is from genome assembly GCF_900187965.1 of Flavobacterium sp. ov086. Classification (GTDB taxonomy): domain Bacteria; phylum Bacteroidota; class Bacteroidia; order Flavobacteriales; family Flavobacteriaceae; genus Flavobacterium. Next base: position 45,618 of record NZ_FZNL01000009.1, read on the forward strand.
TTTAATCAATTATATTTGCTGGCCGAAAACAAATACCACAAAAAATGAAAAACCTTTTATTACTTTTTAGCGCTTTAACTTTATTGCTAACATCTTGTTCTAATGATGATAATGATTCTTCTACAGAAGATACATCGATTTTACCTAAAACCATTTCTTATATTTATCCTTCGGCAGATTTGGGGACAAATACTAAAAATACTTTGACTTATGATGGGAACAAAATAGTAAGCAGTATATCAGCAATTTCAAAAGTAATTTTTACATACACAGGAAATGTTATTACCAAGCAACAGTTATTTGATGTTGATTCCAAAGGTTTGGAAACTAAAGATATGGAAACTGAATATGCTTATGAAAATGGCAAATTAAAAACCAGAATTACAAGACAATATTTCACAACTCAATATCCTAATGGACAATACGTAGGCAAAACAGTTTACACTCATGTTTCTAATAATTTGATTTCATATATAGATTATACTGTTGATGCAGATACTAAAATTGAGACAAAAATTAGCGAAGGAACTTTTATTTATAAAGACAGTAATCTTATTGAAGACAAAAATGTTAGAGGAGTTTCTTCCTCGACAAGAACTTATGAATATGATACTAAAAACAATCCTCTAAAAAACATTTTAGGTTTAGATCTATTATTAAAAGAAACAGAAATTTCGAGTAATAACATATTGAAAATTAGAAGAGTAGATAGTGAATTGCCTGATTCATCTATTTATTTAACAAACTATATTTATAATGATAAAGATTTCCCAACGAAGCAAACATCATTAGCGGGTGACGGAAAATCAATAGAATACGAAATTGAATATACATACTAACTAATTACAATTTGAAAATATCAAAAACCAAATACTTCTGTATTTGGTTTTTTTATTGGTAGAAATTGGTGAAATTCGTGTTTAAATTAAATCACATGCAATTCAGAACCCAAATACCAATTTCTAAAACGAGTAATCCAATTGATTATAATTCGAAAGTAGTATCTTTTGGTTCTTGCTTTGCAGAAAATATGGCGGAGAAATTCGACTATTTTAAATTTCAAAATACTACAAATCCGTTTGGGATTATCTTTAATTCGGTTTCAATCGAGAAATTATTTAGCCGGGTTGTTAAGGAAGAGTTTTATACAGAAAAAGATGTTTTCTTTTATAACGAACGTTGGCATTGTTACGAAGTCCATTCGGATTTAAGCAATTCAGACAGGCAGGAATTACTCGAAACGCTGAATAAAGCTATTTCAGAAACCAATAAACAATTACAAGAAGCCACACATATTATTATTACCTACGGAACTTCCTGGATTTATAGAAGTATAGAAAGTGACGAGATTGTTGCCAATTGCCATAAAGTTCCACAGAAGCAATTTTCTAAAGAATTATTATCGGTTGACATAACTCAGAAAAGCATTCAAAACACAATCGAACTTATTCAGGTTTTAAATCCTCAGATAAATTTCATTTTTACCGTTTCGCCGGTACGTCATATTAAAGACGGTTTTGCCGAAAATCAATTAAGTAAATCACACTTATTTGCGGGACTTCATTATAATCTGCAATCTAAAATCAACAATCTAAAATTAGAATATTTTCCGTCATACGAAATCATGATGGACGAACTTCGGGATTATCGCTTTTACGCCGAAGATATGCTGCATCCAAACCAGGTTGCAATTGATTATATCTGGCACAAATTCAGCGAAAACTATATTTCTGAAAACAGTATTTCGACGATGCAGGAAGTCGAAGAAATACAAAAAAGCCTGCGTCATCGAAGCTTTAATCCAGAATCAGAACAACATCAGAAATTCTTAGCTAAACTTCAGCAAAAAATAAAAGCCATAGAAGAGAAATGGTCACATATTAAATTTTAAACAACATTCTTTGAGTTTTTTTTAGAAAAATATTTTAATCTTTAAAAGTCATAATGTATTTTTTTATTAGGTTTTTAATGTTTACAATTTATTGACTAGCCTCCAGCTTTAGCTGGAGTTAATTAAATATGTTAATAAATGGCTTTAGCCAAAATGCATAACTTTGGCTAAAGCCATCCAATTTGATTTTTATGTAAACTCCAGCTAAAGCTGGAGGCTATTCAAAACGATCTTTGTGCCTTCGCGCCTTCGTGGCAAAATAAAAAGTAAGAAAATAATTATTTGCCACTAAAATTTTAGAATAATTGCAGGTAATTGTGTAAATTGTTAAAGTTTAATTTTTTCAATTTTGTAAACTGTAGTAATACAGCCTTATAATAACGCAACTATAATCTAATGTGTTTTATTGACGTATGAATAAGAAACCAATTCATTTTCTTAAAAAAACACTTCGTGTGCTGCTTTGGTGCGTGGCTTCGGTTATTGTGCTTTTATTACTTCTGATTATTTTAATTCAGGTTCCGTCTATTCAAAATTATGTAAAGGATAAAGCGATTACCTATTTACATGATAAAATTAAAACCAAAGTTTCCTTAGATCATATTTCGATAAAATTCCCTAAAGATGTAGTTCTCGAAGGTTTTTATTTTGAAGATCAAAAAAAAGACACTTTACTGGCAGGAAAACGTCTTGAACTCGATGTCGATTTGTTTAAATTGGTAAGCAGTGAATTAGAAATTAATTCAGTTTCGCTGGAAAATGTCAAAGCCAATATTTCACGAAATAGAGAAGGTGTTTTCAATTTTGATTACATCATAAAAGCTTTCGAATCAAAAGAACCAAAAGTAGAAGAACCAAATAGTAAACCTTTTAAAATATCAGTTGTAAAAGTAAATCTGGACAATGTAAACTTTAATTTTAAAGACAATTTTTCTAAAAATGATATCAGAGTGAAACTCACACATTTTGATACTAAGTTCAAAGAATTCGATTTAGATAAAATGAATTTCGATATTCCGAATATTGATTTAAACGGATTAAAAGTAGTTTTGAATCAGGATGTTGTGGAGAAAATTGCCGAAGTTTCGGTGAAAACTGTTGATACAATTTCGAAAAGAAAAGATTTCAGTTTAAAATTAGGCAAAATCAAATTAGCAAAAATTGATATTGCCTATGATAATAAAGATTCCAAACTAGATTCTGGAATAAAACTGGGGAATCTGGATTTATCCGTCAATAAAATAGATTTGAATAATCAGCTTTTGGACTTTGATTCTTTTGAATTAAAAGATCTAAAAGGGAATTTGCGTTTGGGGGCAAAAGACAAACAAATTCAAGCACCAAATTTAGATACAACAGCAATAAAACAAACAGGTTGGAAAGTAAAACTGACAGATGTTAATTTAGAAAACATTGCTTTCAAATTTGATGATATGCAATCAAAACCACTTTCAAAAGGAATTGACTACAGCCACATGAATTTGGATAAATTCAATTTTAAAGCAGAGAAATTATATTACGGGAATGATACCATTTCGGGAAATATAAAAGCGTTAACGGCAAATGATAAAAGCGGATTACAGATTCAGTCTCTAAAAACAGATTTCTTTTACGGACCTAAAAATGCGTATTTGAATGGTTTGTATTTGAAAACGCCGCAAACACTTCTTCAAGATAAAATAAAAGTTAGTTATTCTTCAATTGCCGCAATTTCTAAAGATCTGGGGAATCTTTCTTTAGACGCCAATTTAAAGCAATCAAAAATTGGATTTAAAGACATTTTGCTTTTTACTCCCGATTTACAAAAAACAAATCCATTTAAGAGTAATCCAAATGCGGTTTTGTATTTGAATACACGCTTGAGCGGAAAAGTAAAAGACCTGAATATTCCACAATTTGAAATGAGCGGAATTGGAACGACAAAAGTCGCCCTTTCGGGGAAAATAAAAGGCTTGCCAGATGCTCAAAAAGCCTATTATGATTTAGATATTAAAAAGCTTTCAAGTACCTCAAAAGATATTTATTCGTTTGTACCGGCGGGAACAATTCCGAAAAACATTCAATTGCCTTCGCAACTTAATTTAAGTGGAAAATTTAAAGGTTCTGTTCAGAATTTTAAAACTAATTTGGCTTTAAACAGCAGTTTCGGAAATGCAAAAATCGATGCTTTATTTGATCAGCGTGTTAAGAAAAAAGAGAAATACGATGCGACCGTCTATTTGTTAGATTTTGATTTAGGAAGATTAATCAAAAACGATTCGATTGGAAAAATTACGCTTAAAGCGAAAGTAAAAGGCAAAGGTTTAGATCCAAAAACGGCTCAGGCACGATTTGATGGTTTGGTTCAGAAAGCAGTTTTTAATAAATATACCTATAAAGATTTGGCTTTAAAGGGAAATATCGAAAATGGATCTTTTGCAGTTAAATCCGGAATGAAAGACCCAAATCTAAATTTTGATCTTGTTGCAAGCGGAAACACAAAAGACAAATATCCAACGATTCAACTAAAATTAAACTTAGATATTGCCGATTTAGAAAAGCTGAATCTTCACGCCGGACCAATGAAATTGCGTGGAAATGTAGATGCGGATATTGCCAATAGTAATCCTGATTTTTTAAACGGAAAAGTGTTCCTTTCAAATATTCAGATTTTGCAGGACGCAGAACCAATTGTTTTAGATTCGGTTCGTGTAATTGCTTTTGCGGATAATAACCGAAATAATATCAAAATCTCATCTCAGTTTTTAAAAGCAGAAGTTGACGGAAAATACAAGCTAACAACATTAGAGGCTGCAATAAAAAAATCATTATCTAAATATATTGATTTAAAAAGCCCGAAAGAAAAAGGGGAATCAGACGAACAAAGATTGGCTTTTACGCTAACAGTTGATAACGACCCGATTCTGTTTAAATTGGTTCCGGAATTGACAGGTTTGGAACCGTTAAAAATTACAGGGAAATACAATAACGTAACCGATTCTTTAGAAATAAAAGGAACGATTCCGAGAATTGTTTACGCAAATAATACAATCGCCGACGGAAAAATAAATATCGAAGCCAAAGAAAATGCTTTAGAATATCAAATTTCTGTTGCCACAATAGAAAGCAGTTCTTTAAAGATTCCGTTTACTAGTTTATCCGGAAAAGTCGAAAATAATATTCTGACTTATGCACTTGAAGTGAAAGATGCAAAAGACAAACAACAATATTTCATTGCCGGAGAATTTAAAACAGAAGATTCTAAAAACATTTTTAAAATTGATGCAGAAAACTTTGTTCTGAATTACGATAAATGGAATGTCGACCCGGAAAACACAATTGAATTTGGAGGAAAGAGATTGTACGTCAATAAATTCTTTTTAGAACATTCAGGCAATGAACTTAAAATACAATCACAAGGAATTCAGGACAATGCACCATTACAAGTTGATTTTGTAAACTTCAAGATCGAGACTATTATGAACATAGTCAAAAAAGATCAGCTATTAATGCAAGGTTTGATTAATGGAAATGCGGTAGTTGAAAATGTAATGACGAAACCAACTTTTACATCAGACATAAAAATTGATCAATTTGCATTTAAAGGTGAACCTGTTGGAGATATTGCTATAAAAGTCGATAATAAAACAGACAATTTATTGGCAGCAAATGTTACGCTAAGCGGAGAAGAAAATGACGTAAACCTTACAGGGAATTATAAAATTGACGATGGAAATCTGGATTTTAATCTCGATGTAAATAAGTTGAATATCAAAAGTATTCAGGGTTTCAGTATGGGAAATCTTACTGAAGGAACAGGGTATTTAGCCGGAAATTTTAAAATTACAGGAACTTCGGATGCGCCAAAAGTAAACGGAGAATTAGATTTTAAAAATACAGGTTTCAGAGTTACTAAATTCAATTCGTATTTTAAAACCGAAGAAGAAAAAATAACACTTCAAAACGATGTAATTACATTTGATAGTTTCACTTTTCATGACGAAAATGACAATGAATTAACGATAAACGGAACAATTAAATCGACAGATTATACCAATTTTGATTTTGGATTAACTGTTGTTGCAGACGATTTTAGAGCGATACATTCTAAAGAAAAAGACAATGACTTATTCTATGGAGATTTGATTTTAGATAGTAAATTAAATATCAAAGGAACTCTTGCAAATCCTGTTATTGGCGGAAATATCAAAATAAATAAAGAGACTAAATTTACTGTTGTTTTACCACAGTCAGATCCTTCGATTGCGGATCGTGAGGGAATTGTAGAGTTTGTTGATGAAGATAATCAGTATCTAAAACAAACGGCAGCGATGGAGCAAAAGCTGAATCAATCGCAGTTAATTGGTATGGATGTTAGTGTTGCTATTTCTATCGATAAAGAAGCTGAACTTACTTTGGTGATCGACAAAGGAAATGGTGATTATTTGAATCTAAAAGGAGAAGCTGAGCTTATAGGCGGAATTGATCCTTCAGGAAAAACAACTTTGACGGGTAAATACGAATTTTCAGATGGAGCGTATGAAATGAATTTCAACATGATCCGACGAAAATTTGACATTCAAAAAGGAAGTTCAATTACCTGGAATGGAGAACCAACCATGGCTACTTTGAATATTACAGCGATTTATAAGGTTGATGCAGCACCAATTGATTTACTTGGAAATCAGTTGGGAACAATGAGTCCAACAGAAAAAAACACGTACAAACAGAAAATACCATTTCAGACTCATTTGAAAATGAAAGACGAATTATTGAAACCCGAAATCACTTTTGATATTGTACTTCCGGATGGTAATTATGGCGTTTCTACAGATGTTGTATCTCTTACACAAACGAAATTGCAACAATTAAGACAAGAGCCAGCCGAATTAAACAAACAGGTTTTTGCCCTTTTATTATTGAATAGATTTATTGGTGAAAATCCATTTGCGAGTGAAAGTGGCGGAACTAGTGCAGAATCTTTGGCAAGACAAAGTGTGAGCAAAATACTTTCACAACAATTAAATGATCTTGCCGGAGAATTAATTACCGGAGTTCAGTTAGAATTCGATTTGGAATCTACTGATGATTATACGACAGGAACCAGAGAAAACAGAACGGATTTGAATGTTGGTGTTTCTAAGAAACTTCTGGATGATCGATTAAAAGTTACTGTAGGAAGCAGTTTTGCTGTCGAAGGTCAGGAACGCGCCAACGAACAAAGTACCAATATTGCGGGAGATGTAGCGCTGGATTATCAATTGACAAAAGACGGTAGATATATGGTTCGTGCCTATCGAAAAAATGAATATCAGGTTGCAGTAGAAGGACAAGTTATTGAGACAGGAGTTGCTTTTATTATTACGATGAGTTACAATAAATTCCGAGAACTTTTTCATCGCACTGCTGCAGAAAAAGAAATGATCAGAGAAGAAAAACTGCGTAAGGAAAAAGAAAAACAGAAAAAGAAGGAAGACAAGGAAAAAGAAGAAAATCAAATTGAAGGAAATGAGCAAAAAACATAGCAATATGAAAACAAGATATATTAGATATTTTATTGCGCTATCCTTATTTTTTGTTTTTGGATGCAGCAATACAAAATATTTGCCTGAAGGAGAATTGTTGTACACAGGAGGTTCTGTGACTGTAAAAGATACTATTTTAAAAAAGAAAGAACGTAAAGCACTGGAAAGCGAATTGGAAGATTTGTTACGCCCAAAACCCAATAAACAATTCCTGGGTTTACGTCCTAAATTATGGTTTTATAACATTGCCGGAGAACCTAAAAAAGATAAAGGAATTCGATATTGGCTGCGTAATAAAGTAGGTGAACCGCCCGTACTTTTTAGTAAAGTAGACTTGGATTATAATGCTTCGGTTTTACGAAATTTCACGGAAAACCGTGGTTATTTTAAAACCCGTGTAAGTGCAGATTCTACAGTAAACAACAAAAGAGTTACTGCGGAATATACAGTTGTACCCAAAAGGCAGTATATCATTAAGAGTGTGACTTTTCCGGATGATTCACTGGCAATGTCAAGATTAATTGCAAGATCTAGCCGAAGAAGTTTGTTAAAAGTGGGTAAACCTTATGACCTCGATATCATTAAAGCAGAACGTGAACGTATAGACGCAAGACTCAAAGAAAAGGGATATTACTACTTTAATCCTGATTATATTTTGGCTCAGGTAGACAGTAGTAAAGGCGATCACGAAGTAAAAATAAGACTGGTAATAAAAGCCGATACACCGCCAAAAGCACTTACATCCTATAAGATCAATAAAATTGTAGTGTATCCAAATTTTATAATTTCGAAAGACAGCATTAAATACAAACCAGAGGATGTTGTTCAGTACAAAGATTTCACGATTATTGATACCGCAGACACTTTTAAGCCACGAGTTTTTGACAGAGCAATCTATTTCAAAAAAGGCGATTTATACAATAGAAAAGATCATAATTTAACATTGAACCGTTTTGTGAATCTGGGAACTTTTAGTTTTGTGAAAAATGAATTTAAGCCTTCAGACAGTTTGCCAAATACCTTAGATTCATATTATTATCTAACGCTTTTGCCAAAGAAATTTATTCGTGTTGAGGTTCTGGGAAAAACAAATTCGGCTAGTTATACCGGTACAGAAATTAATGTAAACTGGAACAATAGAAACTTATTTAGAGGAGCCGAATTGCTAACAGTTTCAATTTTTGGCGGAGCCGATTTTCAGCTTTCGGGTGCCAATAACGGTAAAAATATCTATAAACTCGGAACCGAAACTAGTTTGACATGGCCAAGATTTATTGTTCCGTTTTTTCATGTTGAAGGTTCAAGTGAATTTGTTCCAAGAACCAAAGCTACTTTGAGATACGAATATCAAAACAGAACACAATTATATGCTTTAAATTCATTTAAAACCTCGTTTGGTTATCAGTGGAAAGAAAATATTCGAAAAGAACATCAGTTAAACGTGATTGATGTTACGTACGTAAGTCCGAATCATGTTACGGCTGAGTATTTAGCTGATGCGGAAACAGATGAGTCATTGAAGAAAGTAATCGAAAAACAATTGATTTTTGGTCCGACTTATACGTTTACTTATACCAATACAATGCAGAAGCGTAAAAAGAATACGTTTTATTTTAGCGGAGATTTAGATTTGGCGGGAAACATAACGGGTTTAGTATCTGGAGCAAATGTGAAAGAAGGGAATCAGAAGAATATTTTTGATGTTCCGTTTAGCCAATATGTAAAGATGAGAGGCGATTTCAGACATTATTTAAAACTTGGAAAAGAAAGCGAATTGGCAAGTAGAATTATTGTTGGAGTTGGACTTCCGTACGGAAATTCAAGTGCTTTGCCAACCTCAAAACAATTTGTTGTGGGAGGAACCAATAGTATTCGTGCTTTTAGGGCAAGATCGCTTGGACCGGGAAGTTTCCTCAATACAGAGACAACAAATAATTATTTGCCGGATCAATCGGGAGATTTAAAATTAGAATTTAGTACCGAATATAGAGCAAAACTTTTTAGCATTGTTCGCGGAGCGTTATTCATTGATGCAGGAAATGTTTGGTTATTAAATCCTGATCCTAATAAACCGGGCGGAGAAATTACCAAAGATTTCATGAAAGATATTGCTGTTGGGGCAGGAGCCGGATTACGTTTTGATCTATCTTTCCTGATTTTAAGAACCGATTTAGCATTCCCGCTCAGAAAACCGTACTTGCCTGAAGGTGATAGATGGGTAATCAAGGATATTGATTTTGGAAGCGGTCCATGGAGAAAAGACAATCTGATTCTGAATATCGCGATTGGATATCCATTTTAGGGGAAGTTTGCCACGATTTTTTTCGGCACGAATTTCACAAATTTGCACTAATACATACTTTGTGTATAATATTCAATTTCACAAATTTTAATTCGAGAAATTGATTTTTATATACGTAAAGAATTAGTGAAAATTAGTGAAATTCGTGGCAAACTTTAATTCACATTTTGTAAATTGGTCTAATAAATATATGGAATGCAAAATTTAATAAAAAGGATTATAGTTTTAGGTTCGGTTGTACTTTTGGTTGTTTTGGCTTTCAAATATTGTCAGTTCAAAAAAGAAGACGATTCTACAATCGATTATAACACCAATTTGATCCAGCAGCAAATCCTAAATGTTGGGAAATTGGTTGTTACCGAAGGTCATTTTTCAGAAGTGATCACTTATAAAAATCAGCAGAAATATTTGATGGACATGGTTTCTTTCGAAAAGAAAGCGCTTGTTGTCGTAAATGCGAATGTTACCGTTGCTTACGATTTGCATAAAATGAAATATGATATCGACGAAAAAAACAAAACGATCACAATATTAAATATTCCAAAAGAAGAAATCACGATCAATCCTGATATTCAGTTTTATGATGTCGAACAAAGCAAACTGAATCCGTTTACGGGAGACGATTACAATAAAATCAACAAATCGGTTAAAGCGAATCTGGCTAAGAAAATCGAAGCTTCTACTTTAAAAACAAACGCTCAAAACCGTTTAATAAGTGAATTGTCTAAAATTCTAATTCTGACAAATTCAATGGGTTGGAAACTGCAATACAACGGAAAAACTATCGAATCAGAGAAAGAGCTGAATCAGGATTTGAAGTTGTAAATTGAGGAAGGTTCAGAGGTTCAGAGAGGCAAAGGTTCAAAGGTTTTCACAATCTTGTCATTTCGACGGAGGAGAAATCGCACAAGAAATTCCGTGTAGAATGTCGCTAATCTTTGTCGAGTTACGTGTGTGATTTCTCCTCCGTCGAAATGACAAACTTTGCGACTTTACAAGATTAAAAGATCCACACAGATCAGCTTAAATCAGCAAAATCTGCGTGAAATAATAAAAAACTTTGCGACTCTGCGTATTTGCGCGAGATTATTTTTAAACACAAAAGCAAGAAAAAAATTAGCGTCTTAGCGCCTTCGGGGTAAACATCATTAAACTGCTTCCTTATCAAAAATCAAATCCAATCCGCCGGCAATTAAATGCGCAACTTCAGGACGTTTAACCTTCAATTGATCTAAGTGAACCAAGACTTCCTGTAAAAGTTGATCTTCATTTGAACCCTTCAAAAGTTCAGCAATTTCGATAGTTAGCAACCAATCGTTAGAATGATTTTCTTTCAGTTTAGTAAAGACAGTTTGCAATTCAGATTTGGAATCTTTGTTCTCTCTAATCATACGAACGGTTTGATATAGAACTTCTAAATCGTCACGTTCAGTTGTATGTTTTGCTTTGATAGTAGTAGTTTTAGGAACAGTATTAATCAGATCAAAACTATTCACATCGGCTGGACCGGAAAAAGCAGAAACCACTTTTTTACCAATTGCCATATCATAATTTCCCCATTCAGGCTGAAACAAAATCGTTTCGCCATGAGTAACTGTACAATTTCTAAAACTGATCAGGATAATTTCTCCATGCAGGTTTCTTGAACCTGTAATGATTTCACCTTCAACAATAATATTACCTTCAAACTCCAGTTTTACGGTTTCGTTCTCCACAATAGAATACGCTTGTAAATCCTTCGGACTCATATCTTCAATTGCCAAATTAAAGCCTTTCAGTTTCCCAATCGGACTTCCAAATCCATGCGGATGTGTTAGAGTTCCGTGTCCAACCAATTCTTTTTCACGATACGATAAAGCCGTTTTCCCAGTAGTTTGAATATAAACAGGTTTTCCCTCGTCTTCAATTACATTAGTAAAAACTCCTGAAACTTGCAAACCTGTACTCAATTCAATAGTTCCTAAAGCATTCGAGTGAATCAGTTTCTGAATTCCCGAAAGTCCTCCTGTTCTCAATGCCATTTTATTAGCAAACTCTTCCAGAATTAAACTCAAATAAGAAAAGTTTGGCGTAACATAAAGTTGAGGTTGTAACTTCGTAATATCAAAATTTTGATTTGCTGCCGAGATATCATAAGGTATTTTCTTCACATTATCCGTCATGCACCAGGCACTTTCACCAATAGAAGAAAGTAATCCGGCTCCATAAATTTTTGGATTTTCAACCGTTCCAATCAAGCCATATTCAACCGTCCACCAATGTAGATTTCGAATTTGAGCCATCTCAGACAATTCGCCCATATTGTTTTGCAAATCAGCAACCGCTTTTTCTGCTTCGTCTATTTTTTCCTGTGGAGTATCTTCTGCTTCTTTCAAAATCGAAAGTAATCGAATCGCTTCGTACATCTGATAATCTTTGTGAGATGAAATCGCTTTACAGCCAATTTCTCCAAAACGACGCAAATATTCAGCATATTCAGGATTCGCAATAATAGGAGCGTGACCGGCACCTTCGTGGATAATATCCGGTGCAGGTGTATATTCAATATGTTCTAATTGACGAATATCTGATGCAATAACTAAGACATTATAAGCCTGAAATTCCATAAAAGCATTTGGCGGAATAAAGCCGTCAACAGCAACTGCAGCCCAGCCAATTTCAGTCAGAATACGATTCATACCATACATACTTGGAATAGAATCAATTTCGATTCCGGTTTTTTTCAAACCATCCAAATAGGAGTGATGTGCTACTTTTGATAAATAATCTACATTTTTACGCATTACGTAGCGCCAAACCGCCTGATTAATCGGAGTATAATCACTATAATCCTGAGGTTTAATAAATTGCTTTAAATGTTTAGGCAATCGCTCTAATAACGGGTTTGTTTCAATACTTGCATTCATTTCGAAAACGTTGTAGATTAGAATGTAAAATTACGAATTTATGATGCTATTTTTTGCTATTCGTAACAATTTTTTTGTTCGAAATGAATTTTTATTGCGTTTTTATAGATTTTAAAGAACAGGCAGTAAAAGAGAAAATTTTAGCAGTCATTATTCTCGTAATTGACTTTTTCCATTGTCTTCTCGAAGCTTTCAATCTCTTTTTTTGTCATTGAAACTTCTTTTAAATCAACTTTTAATTGCTTTTGAGTGTCAGGACTAATCCATAATCCTGTAAAAGTATTTCCGGTTTTCTTTAAAATTAAAACACCGCTGAAACCATGTTCGACCATTACAAATTCATTTTCAACCTTTTTGTTCTGCGTAGGGTAAATTTGAATCCATTTGTTTGATTTATTGTAGCGATACATTGAAGTAAACATTAACTCAGCCGTACAAGGGCTTTCTTCTGTTTTAATATAAACAGTTATTGGTGTTTTTCCGTCAATAGTTCCTTTGTATAAATTAGAAACCGGAGTTTGAGATTGTGCGTTTAAATGGTTTAAAAAAGAGAAACAGATTGCAAAGAACAGGATAACTTTTTTCATCTTAAATGGGGTGGTTTTGATTGAGGCTTTTAGCTGTATTTATTCAATCAAATTTATTTAATTAAAAATAGTATCCAATTTAATTGCTCAATATTTTTTAAGATTTACCTGATGCATTTCGAAGATCGTTTTCGGCATTTCTAAAATATTCAATTTTATGATTGAACATAAAAGCCATATTTGTGGCACGCATTTTAGCTTCTTCTGTAATAGGTCCTGAAAATATGGTGTCAATTGTAGTATTAAAAATTTCAATCCAACGATCAAAATGAGATTTATCTACCGGTAATTGCTTGTGTGGCGGAAATGGACTTCCCGAATAAGCACGAACATCGAACAAAATAGTTTGCCAAAAGCCGTACATTTTTTCTAAATGTACTGGCCAGCGATCTTGTAGTTTATCATTGAAAATTGGACCAAGAAGATCGTCTTTTCTAACATTGTCATAAAAGGTATTGACCATTAATTTTATATCCTCGAGGTTTGAAATATCTTTAAGAGTTGCCATGTTTTTGTCTGTATAATGAATTGCAAAAATACGATATATGATGGCGTATGTTTTGTGATATTTATCATTTTAGGATTATTTTATCAGAAGTAAATTATCTTCAACGGTTAATTTTTCAGCTCGATTTCCACAATCAAAGACTGAATTGTAGGTTGTTTTATGTTTTTGAAATAATAAAGTAAGATTTTGTTTAGTTTTATGTTTTTAGTTTGTTGATTATTAGGTATTTGAAAAATTAATAGATAAGTTTTTGTAAAGGAGGATTTTCAATTTGATGTGTATTTGTAAAGTTAGAATATTGTCATTTTAATTAAAATTAACATAATATTGATATGTATTAATAAAATTAATCTTAAAAAATGAGAAAAATTAAATTATCAAAAAACTAAAAAACTATGCACAAAACTACCCAAAAACCTAAAAACCGAATGAAAGCTACAATAATGATAAAGGTCATTGTACTGCTTTTGTTTATTACTAGTGTAAATGCTCAAACCGTTACTCCGTGGATAACCTCGGGAGATCAGACGAAACTATTGCAACAGCAAGGTACTGTGAGCTTTATTGCTAATTCAGGATCGAATCCTTCAACGGTAACTGTTAATGCCGGAACAACTTATCAAACCATAGACGGATTTGGTTATACGCTTACCGAAGGAAGTTGCGAAGTGATTAGCGGAATGGCCACAACACAGCAAAATCAGTTATTAAATGATTTATACAATCCTACTACAGGTTTAAATGCAAGTGTTATTCGAATTAGTATTGGAGCTTCAGATTTAAGCAGTTCTTCTTATAGTTATAACGAAACTTCGGGAGACGTAAACATGAATAACTTTAGTTTAAACGGACCAGATTTAACCTATTTGATTCCGATTATAAAAAAGATTCAGTTAATTAATCCGAATATAAAAATATTAGCAACGCCCTGGTCAGCACCACGTTGGATGAAAACCAACAATTCTTGGGTTGGCGGAAGTTTACAAACACAATATTATGCGGCTTACGCCAAATATTTTGTGAAGTATTTTGATGCTATGGCAGCGCAGGGAATTTCGATTTGGGGAATCACACCTCAAAATGAGCCTGAAAATCCAAATAATGAGCCAAGTATGTTGATGAATTCAACAGAACAAAAGAACTTTATCAATCAACAACTTGGACCACAAATGGCTGCAGCAGGATATGGCGGAACTAAAATTATAGCTTTTGATCACAATTGCGATAATACAGCTTATCCTATTGATGTTTTAAACAATAGCAGTTATGTTGATGGCGCAGCATTTCACTTGTATTTAGGAAATATCTCGGCGATGTCAACCGTACGAAATGCAACCAATAAAAATGTTTATTTTACAGAACAATACACAGGATCGGGTGGAAGCTTTAGCGGAGATTTTGGCTGGCACATGCAAAACGTCGTTATTGGAAGTACCAATAATTGGGCAAAAACAGTTATGGAGTGGAATGCTGCAAACAACTCAGGTTTAGGACCGCGTACTCCCGGCGGATGCAATACTTGTTTGGGTGCTATAACGGTTAACAATAGTACAAGTTATACTAAAAATGTAGCGTATTATATTATTGGTCAAATCTCAAAATTTGTAAAACCAGGAGCTTTAAGAATTTCGTCTTCAAGTACAAACGGTTCAATTGTTTCTGCTGGATTTAAAAACCCTGACGGATCTATTTCGCTTGTGATTTATAATTCAGGATCAGCAAATACTATTAAAGTTGTTTCGGGATCATCAGCCTTTAATTATACTGTTCCGGCTTCATCAGCAGTTACATTCAATTGGGCTACAACTGCTCCGGTTGCTGTAACGGGAGTAAGTGTTAGTCCAAGTTCAGTTTCAATTTCAGTGGGAGGTTCAACACAATTAACAGCGACAGTTGCACCAAGTAATGCAACAAATAAAAACGTAACATGGAGCTCAAGTAACTCGGCTGTAGCCTCAGTAAATGCTTCAGGATTAGTATCTGGAATTTCTGCCGGCACAGCAACTATTACAGTTACAACAGTTGACGGATCGAAAACAGCAACAAGTGCTATAACGGTTACAGCTTCATCATCAACTTATCCGGGTTATTACAATATTATTTCAAGAAACAGTAATAAAGGATTAGACGTTGCAGATAATTCAACTACAAGCGGAGGACGTATTCAGCAATACGATATTACAAGTGGTGGAGGAAGTAATCAGCGTTGGAAATTTGTTCCTGACGGAAGTGGTAACTTTTACATCATTGTAAAATCAACCGGAATGTATCTTGCTCCGGAAAATAATGGAACTGCTGATGGATTAAAAGTGCAGCAAAAAACATTCGCAGCTACAAATGACTTCAAATGGACGGTTACAAGTTTGGGCGGTGGCTATTATAAAATCATAAATTTAAATAGCGGCAAATCTCTGGATGTTGAAAATGTTTCGACTGCAAACGGAGCTAATATTCAGGTTTGGGCATATACCGGCGGATTAAATCAGCAATGGCAATTTGTACAAGTTGAAACAGTTGCTGGAAAAAGCGCATCAGTAAAAGCTGTTCCAACTGAAACTGAGAGTCAAAATGATATGCTTGTTTATATAAATGCTACCAATGAATATTTAAAAATTGACACAAATCATCAAGGAGCTGGAATGGTTGAATTATTTTCTGTGACAGGACAAACTGTTTTGAAAAAAGCCGTGAATTTTCAAAAAGGAAGTCAGTCTGAAATTGAAATTTCAAGATTGCCAAAAGGACTTTATATTGTTAGAATAAACGATAGTAAAGGTTCTTATTCTAAAAAAATCCTGAAACAATAGTTTACAAATTTAGAATTCAATTAGTAATTTTATATTTGAATTTAAAGGCTGTCTGATTCTGTATCAGACAGCCTTTTGCTTTTTATCCAATTAATTGCGTGAACAAATCCTGATTGTCATTTAAGTATTGAAACTCAAAACCATTTTTGGTCATATTCATTTTAATAGCCAGAATATCTTTTTTGTTTTTCAATTCTAATCCCACAACTACAGAACCTACTTCGCGACTGTTTTTCTTGGCAAATTGAAAATAAGTAATATCATCATCAGGACCTAAAATATTGTTTACAAACTCTTTTAAAGCTCCCGGACGCTGCGGAAACTGAATCATGAAATAATGCATTAAGCCTTCATATAATAAAGAACGTTCTTTTATTTCGGCAGTTCTTTCAATGTCGTTATTACTTCCGCTTACAACGCAAACGACCGTTTTACCTTTTATTTTATCCTTATAAAAATCTAAAGCTGCAATTGTCAATGCACCTGCAGGTTCTACAACCATTGCTTCTTCGTTATATAAACGCAAGATCGTGGTACAAACTTTTCCTTCGGGAACCAGAACGATATCTTCTAAATTATAACGGCAAATTTCAAAAGTTTTATCACCAACTTGTTTTACAGCCGCACCATCTACAAATTTATCGATTGTGGTTAATGGGGTGTTTTTATTTTCTTCGATCGAAGTTTTCATCGAAGGAGCGCCTTTTGGTTCAACTCCAATAATCTTTGTATTTGGACTTAAATGTTTAAAGACTTCGGATAAACCAGAAGCCAGTCCGCCACCGCCAATTGGGACAAAAACATAATCGATAGGTTCTTTGTAGTTTTCCAGAATTTCTAATCCAACAGTTCCCTGACCGGCAATCACTTTCTCATCGTCAAAAGGATGAATGAAGATTTTATGATTTTCAATGGCATCGGCTGTAGCCGAAGCATAAGCATCATCAAAAGTATCTCCGATAAGAACGATTTCAACAAAAGATTTCCCGAATAATTGTACTTGTTTTACTTTTTGCTTTGGAGTTGTTTTTGGCATGTAAATTTTACCTTTTATCTGCAAAAGGTGACAGGAATATGCTACGCCCTGAGCGTGATTTCCGGCACTTGCACAAACAATTCCGATAGCTTTTTCGGCATCATTTAACGAAGAAATTTTGTTGTAAGCGCCTCTAATTTTGTATGACCGCACAATTTGTAAATCTTCTCTTTTTAATAAAATAGTAGATTTAAATTCTTCCGAAAGATTTAAATTTTGTGTGAGCGGAGTAGCGGCAACTACATTTTCAAGCTGTTTTTTGGCAGCAAGTACTTCGTTAAATAGATTCATTGTATTTGTTTTTTTGCCACGAATTGCACAAATTTTCTCTAATTTTTATTTGCTTGACGCTAAAATATTAATTCGTGCTAATTTGTGTAATTCGTGGCTATTTTAAAATTTCATTAAATAAAAAAACCTCCCGATTTGGGAGGTTTTATAAATTGTATTTTGTTTACTTATTTATATAATACCTCACCATTATTGCTGAATAGCAATAATACTAATAGAGATAATAATGATATTTAAGTTTTTCATTTCAGATAATTGAATCGCAAATGTATTAATTATTTTTTAACTGGAGGATATTGAGCTAAAATTTTAGTTACAAATTCAGCAACTTTTTCGTCTTTTTTATCCACGTTTTTAGTTAAAGTACCA
Source organism: Flavobacterium sp. ov086 (assembly GCF_900187965.1). GTDB lineage: Bacteria > Bacteroidota > Bacteroidia > Flavobacteriales > Flavobacteriaceae > Flavobacterium. The sequence continues at coordinate 63,819 of NZ_FZNL01000009.1, forward strand.
AAGCCTTCACCTTGCCAGATCATTTCTTTCTTTTTGGCATCTATCAAATCGATAAACAAAGTTCCTTGTGTTGAAGTTGAAACAGTGGTTTGTCCTCCATAACCATACATCATGTAAGGATTCCATCCATATCCCCAGCCGTAACCCCATCCGGCATTAAATTGGTTTACATCAACTTGTTCTCTTGATTTGGTAAAAATGTTTACTAATAAATCCGGGTTTTCACTTTTGGTAAAACCTTTGGCTTGCATTTGATCATCAATGGCACGTAGGATACGTCTTTTATCCAAATCAGAAATTTCGACCTTATCAATTCCGGGCTTAAAAAAAGCATAAGTCTTATAAGGGGCAAAATCTACGTTTTTATCATAATCAGAATAAACACTAACAGTACTGCAGGAGGCGAGTATCAAAAGCAAAAAAACGGGCACTAATTTGAATTTTTTCATTTTTATAAGAATTTATTTGTTCTCAGTTTAAGATACTTTACCTTTTTTGTCAGGCTAAGCGAAGTCGAAGCCCTTTCTTTCATGTTAGCCTTCGACTTCGCTCAGGATGACAATTGTATTAAAATAGACTTTCGTCTACAATATTAGGTAAAGTTACTTTTAATAAAGGCTGAACTTCCATCGCTCTTTTTATAGCAAAAATAGCTTCGTCATTTCGAGCCCAGCTTCTTCTTGAAATTCCGTTGTTAACATCCCAAAAAAGCATTGATGCTAAGCGTTTTGAAGCCTCCTTAGAACCATCAAGAACCATACCAAATCCGCCGTTTATAACCTCTCCCCAGCCAACTCCGCCGCCATTATGAATAGAAACCCAGGTTGCACCTCTAAAGCTGTCTCCAATCACGTTTTGAATTGCCATATCAGCCGTAAAACGAGATCCGTCATAGATGTTAGAAGTCTCTCTGTAAGGAGAGTCTGTTCCGGAAACGTCGTGATGATCGCGCCCTAAAACAACAGTTCCAATTTCGCCTTTTGCAATTGCCTGATTAAAAGCTTCAGCAATTTTAATTCGGCCTTCAGCGTCAGCGTACAAAATTCTGGCTTGAGAACCCACAACCAATTTATTTTCCTGCGCGCCTTTAATCCATTTGATGTTATCCTGCATTTGTTGCTGAATTTCATCAGGAGAAGTTTTTGCCAATTCCTCTAAAACCTGACTTGCGATGTTGTCGGTTTTTTGTAAATCTTCGGGTTTTCCAGAAGTACAAACCCATCTAAATGGACCAAAACCATAATCAAAACACATTGGTCCCATAATATCCTGAACGTAACTTGGATATTTAAAATCGATATTGTTTTCTGCCATAACATCTGCACCAGCGCGGGAAGCTTCTAATAAAAATGCATTTCCGTAATCAAAAAAGTAAGTTCCTTTTGCGGTATGTTTGTTAATTGCTTTCGCTTGACGACGTAAAGATTCCTGTACTTTTTCTTTGAATAATTCAGGATTGTTTGCCATCATTTCATTGGCTTCTTCAAACGAAATTCCAACTGGATAATAACCTCCAGCCCAAGGATTGTGAAGCGAAGTTTGATCTGAACCTAAATCAATTTTGATGTTTTCTTTGTCAAAACATTCCCAAACATCAACCACATTTCCTAAATAAGCAATCGAAACCACTTCTTTATTGGCTTTCGCCAAAGTGACTCTTTTTACCAATTCTTCTGTTGAGGTTACGATTTCATTAATCCATCCTTGTTCATGACGGATTTTAGTGATTTTAGGATTTACTTCGGCGCAGACCGTAATACATCCTGCGATATTTCCGGCTTTTGGTTGTGCACCGGACATTCCGCCTAATCCAGAAGTCACAAATAAGTTTCCTTCCGGATTAAGTTTAATTTTTCTAAAACCGTTCAAAACCGTAATCGTCGTTCCGTGAACAATTCCTTGTGGTCCAATGTACATATAACTTCCTGCCGTCATTTGTCCGTATTGCGAAACGCCCAAGGCATTCATTTTTTCCCAATCGTCCGGTTTCGAATAATTTGGGATTACCATTCCGTTTGTAACGACAACTCTTGGAGCTTCAGCATGCGAAGGGAATAACCCCATTGGATGTCCTGAATACATCGTCAACGTTTGCTCATCTGTCATTTCAGACAAATATTGCATTGTCAATAAATATTGCGCCCAATTTTGGAAAACAGCTCCGTTACCACCATACGTAATCAATTCGTGCGGATGTTGCGCCACAGCATAATCCAGATTGTTCTGAATCATGTGCATAATCGCTTTTGCCTGCAATGATTTCCCTGGATATTCGTCGATAGGTCTCGCGTACATTCTGTAATCCGGACGAAGGCGATACATATATATACGTCCGTATTTTTCTAATTCTTCAGAGAATTCGATAATTAATTCTGCGTGATGTTTGGCGTCAAAATAACGTAAAGCATTTTTTAAAGCCAGTTTTTTTTCTTCTGCCGAAAGGATTTCTTTTCGTTTTGGTGCATGATTAATCGCTAAATCATATTCTTTTTTTGCTGGTAATATGCTTGGAATTCCTTGTTGTATTTCTTCTTTAAAAGTCATTTTTTTGAAAAGGTGCTTAGTTGCTAAGATTCTAAGTGGCTAAGATAATTTAGCCAGATTAACAACAGATTAATTTTTTGTTTTTTAGATTATGTCGCCCTGCAGGGGCTCAAATGTGACCGACGGTTAATTGATGCAATTGGAATTTGGAATTTAAAATTTGGAATTTATTTAAATTATCTCATTTTCAAATTGGCACATTTTCTAATTAAACTAGGGATAACGAATATCCGACCTGTGATAGGATTTGTGGATCGTAATCCTAAATTTTCGCAAGAGAATATCCATATATAATTTTAGAGTTTATATTGTTGATTTTAGATTTGTCCTTCGACTTCGCTCAGGATGACAAAATTATCTAATTATCAAATTGCCACATTTTCTAATTAGTTTTTTTTCTTATTTCCCCCGTTCTTTTATCAAACCCATACGGACAATGACGGCAACCACTTTTGCAGCAATAACCACGTTTTAGATGGTGTTTTTCAGTAAAGCATTTATAACCTTCGGGTGTATAGTAAAAATCTTCACCTTCGATTAGTTTATTTTCATTACTTTGCTCTTTCATAAATCTGCTTTGAATTCTTGTTCTTATTCTGCCAAAATTAAAATTATAGTCTTGATTGTGATTTTAGCGAAATCGAACATTTTTTATCTACAAATTTATAAATTTTACAGCTAATGTTTCTGATTGTTGCTAAATATTTAATTCCGAAAGGATATCGAGGAATGGCTGTCTTTCCGTTTGTGTTTTTAAAATACAATCAGGACAAAGAAAATCCCGTTTTTGTCAATCACGAAAAAATCCATCTCCGACAACAATTAGAATTGCTGGTTCTTCCTTTTTATATCTTTTATGTTTTAGAATATATAATTAGGCTGATACAATATAAAAATAAGGATTTGGCGTACCGAAATATAAGCTTTGAAAGAGAAGCGTATACGAATGAAGCAGATTCTGATTATTTGAAAAACCGATCTTTTTTTGGCTTTTTAAATTACTTAACTTTAAAAGAAAAATAGATTTTGAACCAGGAAATTCATATTAACTTTCCGAATGATATCTCTCTGACTATTAAAAGAGAAGACTTGATTCATCCTTTTGTTTCAGGAAATAAATTTAGAAAACTCAAATACAACTTACTTCAGGCGAAAGCCGAAAATAAAACTACCTTATTAACTTTTGGCGGCGCTTTTTCGAATCATATTGCGGCAGTTGCTTTTGCGGGAAAAGAAGAAGGTTTTAAAACTATTGGAATTATTCGTGGTGATGAACTTTCTGATAAAATTGAAGAAAATCCAACACTGAAATTTGCTCAGGAAAACGGAATGGAATTTGAGTTTGTTTCCAGAGAAGAGTATCGGCTTAAAAGCGAAAATTCCTTTATAGAAAAGTTGAAAGAGAAATTTGGCGATTTTTATTTCGTGCCCGAAGGAGGTACAAATGAATTGGCGGTAAAAGGGTGCGAAGAGATTTTGACCGATGAAGATGCTGTTTTTAATTACGTTTGTTGTGCAGTAGGAACGGGCGGAACCATATCGGGATTGATCAATAGTGCTTTGCCACATCAGAAAATTTTAGGGTTTCCGGCGTTAAAAGGTGACTTTTTAACGGATGAAATTCGTATTTTTGCAAAAAAAGATAACTGGAATTTAATTTCTGACTATCATTTTGGAGGTTATGGGAAGATAAATTTAGAATTAATTGAATTCATCAATGCTTTTTTTGAAGAAAATAAAGTGCCTTTAGATCCAATTTATACAGGAAAGATGGTTTTTGGCGTTATAGACTTAATACATAAAAACTATTTTCCTGCAGGTTCAAAAATTTTACTCATTCATACTGGCGGATTACAAGGAATTGAGGGAATGAATATGAAATTGAAGCAGAAAAAATTACCAATACTCAAAAGCAATGGTTAAAAAAATAATAACATTCTTAATTCTGGCAACTTTAGTGAGTTGTTCCTCTAGTAAACCTACTATTGCGACGACTAAGAAAGCAGCAGTACAGAGGCCAAGAGTGGCAACGACCAAAAAGCCGGCTTATTCTAAGCCAATTGGCAAAAATTACCCTTCTACAAATAATACAACTGAGGTTATTCAGTCTACTTCAAAAACAGTTGTAACCAGCGATTTAGTTAATAATTATATATTGCAATTTAAAGATATTGCAATGGGTAATATGACGAAATATGGTATTCCTGCAAGTATTATTCTGGCGCAGGGAATTCTGGAATCCGGTGCAGGAAGAGGAGATTTGGCCTTAGATGCAAATAATCATTTTGGGATAAAATGTCATAGTGACTGGCTTGGCGAAAGTGTTCGTCATGATGATGATTCGGCACAGGAATGTTTTAGAAAATATACAGAAGCTTCAGAATCTTATAGGGATCATGCCTTATTTTTGGTTGGAAAAAAGAGATATGCAAGTTTATTCACTTATGAAAAAGATGATTATAAAGCCTGGGCAAAAGGATTAAGAGCTTGTGGTTATGCTACAGATCCTAATTATCCGGATAAATTAATAAGTTATATTGAGCGTTATAATCTGCATCAATATGATTGTCAGGTTACAGGTAGAAACTATAAACCTTTTGAGAAATCTGTCGCTGTTAAAAGCGCACCAACTTCTAACACAAACATAAATCCAAACGATCCAAATTTATACGAAGTTCAAAAAGGAGATACCTTATATTCGATTTCAAAAAAATTCAATTTAATGGTTGACGATTTAAAACAGAAAAATAATCTTTCTGACAATGCGCTTTCTATCGGGCAGAAGTTGAAAGTTCAATAGTTTTTTAGTTATGAATTGTGGATTATAAGTTTTGAGTGATTTATGAAGAAGAGAATTTTGTGGGGAGTTTTTGCTTTTGCAGTAGTTTTAAGTATTAGAGTTTTTTGTGGAGTTTATGTTCATGATGAATTTGCCGAAAGGCATTTTTTTATAAAACATCGTCCAACATGGAAATGGTTATTTTATTCTCCTATTGGTATGTCTGATAAAAAACTTGGAGAACTTAGTGAAGAAGAACAAATAGAACAAAAATATTTTAATGAGTTTATATTAGATCAACGTATAATTTTTTAACCAGACCTGAATTCAAAATCTAATACAAATAATGATTTATAAATATTGTGAAAATTTTGAGAGATCTAACCTGGAACTTAATTGTGAAAAGGATAACCTAACAGAATTAGATTTTTATTTTTTAAGAGAAGGAAAAGTTAGAGTTTTAATTTACAAATGCTCAAAATGTAGTGGTTTGTGGAAAATGACTGAATACCAAAATGTTGAAAAATGGTTGCAGGTAAATGAAGTTACATCAAAAGAATATATTTCATTTGACTCTCCAAATTACTATCCAATTGAATATTTTGAATTTGCAGAGGCTTATTTTTATGACAACTCTTTACAATGTGGGAATCCAAAGGAATGTGAAAAATATTCTGGACTAACTTGTTCTCCAAAAAACTTAAATTTTGTGGAGAAAATTATGGAAGGAGATGCTGGTTGTTACAATATTAAGGAGGAAATATATAAATGCAACAAATGTGAAAATAAGTGGATCTTGAAAGAAGAGTTTGATACGCATCATGGATATGCAAACTCTGCAGCAAAAATAAATTGAACAAAAATGTTTTAATGAGTTTATAAGATGTTTAAGTTGATAAATCTAAAGTCTAAACTCAAAAATCTAAAATAAATAATGATATATAAAAGAAGTAGTCAGCTTTTTGCTGAAGCAGAAAAAGTAATTCCGGGAGGAGTAAATTCACCAGTTAGAGCGTTTAAAGCGGTTGGCGGAACTCCTATTTTTGTAAAAAGTGCCAAAGGTGCTTATTTGTATGACGAAGACGGAAACAAATTAATAGATTATATCAATTCTTGGGGACCAATGGTTTTGGGTCATGCATATCAGCCAGTTGTGGATGCGGTGATCGAAAAAGCAAAATTGGGAACTTCATTTGGAATGCCAACAGAATTAGAAACTGAAATTGCAGCTTTGGCGGTTTCTATGGTTCCGAATATTGATAAAATCAGATTTGTAAATTCAGGTACAGAAGCTTGTATGAGTGCGATTCGTTTGGCTCGCGGATTTACAAAAAGAGATAAAATAATCAAATTTGCGGGTTGCTATCACGGACATTCAGATTCATTTTTGATTCAGGCGGGAAGTGGAGCCGTAACTTTTGGATCTCCAAATAGTCCCGGAGTTACAGAAGGAACTGCAAAAGATACTTTATTGGCAAAATACAATGATTTAGAGAATGTAAAGACTTTAATTGAAGCTAATAAAAACGAAATCGCAGCGATAATTATAGAACCGGTTGCAGGAAATATGGGATGTATTCCTCCTCAAAAAGGTTTCTTGCAAGGTTTAAGAGATTTGTGTACTGCAAACGGAATTTTACTAATTTTTGATGAGGTAATGACTGGTTTCCGTTTGGCTCGTGGTGGAGTTCAGGAGTTATTCAATATCAATGCTGATATTGTTACTTTCGGTAAAGTAATTGGTGGAGGTTTGCCGGTTGGAGCTTTTGCTGCACGTGCTGAAATCATGAATTATCTTGCACCTCTTGGACCAGTTTATCAGGCAGGAACATTGTCCGGGAATCCATTGGCAATGGCTGCAGGATTAGCTATGCTACAATCATTAGATAATGATCGTGCAATTTTTGATCGTTTAGACGAAAAAACGGCTTATTTAGAAGCTGGAATCGATAGAGTTTTAAAAGCAAACAATGTTGTTTTTACCATCAATAGAGTGGGATCGATGATTTCGGTACATTTTGATGCAAATCCGGTTGTAGATTTTCAAACTGCTGCAAAAGGAGATAATGAAACGTTCAAGAAATTCTTCCACGGTTTATTAAACGAAGGTGTTTATATCGCACCGTCGGCATATGAAACCTGGTTTATTACAGATGCATTAACTTACGAAGATCTTGACTTTACGATTAATGCAATTGATAAGGTTTCAAAGACGTTTTAAGTTTAAAAAAGAGTATATATTTTTTTTTCAATTTAAGGTTCAGTTTTATTCGTAAAACTGAACCTTTTTTTATGATTTAGGTTTTGATTATTTTAGTTAATGAAAAGTTAATAAGATGGTTTCTTCTGATGTAATTGGAATAAAAATTATTTTTGTTCATCAAATAACCATTAAACCTATAATAAATGAATAGACTTTTCATTTTTATTGCAATGGCATTTTTTATGCTGTTTTCTACTAATCAATTTGCACAATCAAACAAAAAGAAATCAAAAAAAGACGAAGCTGTTGTTGTGCCACCAGAAAAAAAATCAGAATCTACAATTAAGGAATATGGCAAAGTAATTACTAAAGATGCTGTGTCTGATGACGGACTTTTTAAAGTTCATAAAGTCGATAAAAAATACTATTTCGAAATCCCGAATAAATACTTAAACAAGGATATGCTTCTGGTAAGCAGACTTTCTAAGCTGCCTTCTAATCTTGGTGGAGGATATGTAAATGCTGGTTCTGAAACCAATGAACAATTAATAGTTTGGCAGCGTTTTCAGGATAAAATACTAATTAAATCAAAATCATATAATGCAGTTGCAAATGATACTTTACCGATTAGTATTTCGGTAAAATCAAATAATTATGAGCCTACATTATTCGCATTTGATATTGTAGCTTTTAGTAAAGATTCTGCAAATACGGTTATTGATGTAACGAAATTTTACAGCACAGATGTCAAAGCAATCAGCGGAATATCTGCAGAAATGCGTGATACTTATAAAGTAAAAGGACTCGATGATTCGAGAAGTTTTATTAATACGATCAAAAGTTTTCCGATGAATATCGAAGTAATTCAGGATATGACGTATAATGCTTCGAAACCTTCGATGCTTGAAGAAACAGAATCGATAAGTATTCAAATGAATCAATCGATGATTTTATTGCCGGAAGTACCAATGAAACCAAGACTTGCAGACTCGCGCGTTGGTTGGTTTACGGTAAGTCAATATGATTATGGCAGTAATGAATTAAAATCAGACCTGAAAACCTATATTCGTCGATGGAGATTAGAACCAAAAGATCCAGAAGCTTATAACAGAGGAGAATTGGTTGAACCAATAAAACCTATTGTGTATTATTTAGATCCTGCAACGCCGGAAAAATTAAAAAAATATATAAAACAGGGAATCGAAGAATGGCAAAAACCTTTTGAAACTGCGGGATTTAAAAATGCCATTATTGCCAAAGATGCTCCTACAAAAGAGGAAGATCCTGATTTTAGTCCGGAAGATGTTCGATATTCTGTTATTCGTTATGTAGCAAGTACAACCCGAAATGCAGTTGGTCCAAGTGTTTCTGATCCCAGAACCGGAGAAATTATCGAAAGCGATGTAATATGGTATCACAATCATTTGCGTTCGTATAGAAATAGGTATTTGTTAGAAACCGGAGCGGCAAATCCGTCTGCGAGAACATTGCAAACCAGTGATGAAGAAATGGGAGAAATGATGCGAATGGTTATTGCTCATGAAGTTGGACATGCTTTGGGATTTCCTCATAATATGGGCGCAAGTTGTGCTTATGATGTAGAAAGTTACAGAAATGGTGATTTTACACAACAAAACGGAATTTCTGCAAGTATAATGGATTATGCACGATTTAATTATATCGCACAACCGGGCGATAAAAATATTCGTTTTATTCGTAAAATGGGCGCTTATGATCATTATGCCTTAAATTGGGGATATAGAGTAATCCCAAATGCGAAATTACCTAAGGATGAATTAGCAACTTTAGATAAATGGATTTTGGATAAAGCCGGAAATTCATTGTATAAATTCGGAAAGCAAAGCAGCACTTTTGATCCGACTTCTCAAACTGAGGACATTGGAAATAATTCGATGAAAGCGAGTTCATACGGAATGAAAAACTTGGAATATGTGGCAAGCCATTTAAACGAATGGACTAGTAATGTGACCAATAACTATGAAGATTTAGACGAGTTGTATAAAGAAATGTTAGACGTTTGGAGCAGATATGTTGGTCATGTTGTAACCAATGTTGGAGGAGTTTATGAAAATACTAAAAATCCAAATCAAGCCGGAAATGTTTATGAAGTAGTTCCTAAAGCCAAACAAATAGAAGCAATAAATTGGCTTCAGACAAATGCTTTTGCTTCGCCAACATGGATTGTAAATGTAAATACTTTAAAAAATACTGATTTTGGAGGATATTCAGAAAAGTTTAGAAGCTTGCAGGTAAGACATTTAAATAATTTGCTAAGCATATCAAGAATTGGCAGATTAATGGATAATGAAATTCTTGGTGCCGATACTTATAAAGCTTTAGACTTATTGAGGGATACAAGAAAAGGAATCTGGAAGGAAGCCGCTACGCCAGCGAATGTAACGATATACCGAAGAAATTTACAAAGAGGATATATTGATAGAATGGGAGGTTTGATGACCGAGGAAATTAAACCAACAGATAAATCGACAACATATTATAATGTGGCACAATCTGATGTGAGAGCTTTGGTTCGAGGAGAATTGACAGCTCTAAGAAGTACACTTTTAGCAGCAAAGGCAAGACCTGTAAATGCAGAAACAAAATATCATTATGAAGATTGTGTCAAAAGAATTGATTTGATTCTTAACCCGAAATAATTTTATAGAAAACAAAAAAGAGGCTAAATTGAGCCTCTTTTTTTATAAAAAGAATTAGTTATTGTCTTTTTTGTATTCTTTCATTTTTTCTCTTGCTTTGTCTTTATTCTGTTCCTGAATAGCTTTCCATTTTGTGTATTGATCTGCATTTAAGATCGCTTTCATTTTTGCATCGTTTGCATCTCTTTCATCCATTACTTCTTTTTTGAAAGCTTCTCTGTCAGCTGCAGTAGGTTTTACATCGCTGTCTTTTTTTGCTTTACGGGCTTCTTTGAATTTTTCTGCTTTAGCACTTCTGTCAGCTAGAAGTTGTTTTACTTGTCCTTGTTGATTGGTATCTAAATTTAATTCAGAAGTAAGTTTTTTTAATTGTTTGTCATTGCGTTGTTCCGGAGTTAATTTTTCTCTTTGTTCGCGAGTTGGCTTTTGATCCGCTTCTTGTGCAAAACTTGATATTCCGATGAATAACAAAGCTGCGATAAATAATTTTTTCATGATATAAGTTTTTTAATTGTTATAGGAGTTAGACATTATCAAATTCAATAGGTTTAATCTGATAATCAGAATTATAGATTATTTAACAAATTTAAACACAAAAAATAAAATAATTTTATTGATACAGAGGACTTTAGCTTAGATCTAAAGAGTTATTTTGTTATTTGTGATGTTTTTGTAAGAATTGGTTTTTAAATTTGCTTAGAATATTTAAGATTTAAAACCGAGCATCAGAAAATAAAAATGGAAGAATTATTTAATAAGAAAAGTAAAAATCGTGTTCTCAAAGCGGTAAATAATGAGATGTCTTATCAAAAATTGACTGCTGCCGAATTACATCAATTTGTTCAGCATTGGAATTATGATGACGGACTTGAACCTTTTAATTGGATTGTAAAGCAAAAGCATCTGGATAAAGGAACAGCGCTTGGTTTGTATTGGATGCTGCAGCCGGATTATTTTTGCAGGTTTAAAAATGAAGATGAAATAAAAGAAGATATAAATTATGAATCGTATCTTTTAATAAAAGAAATCGAAAAGAGATATGTTTCCGGTTATTATCAAGATGAAAATTTTTCATTTGATCCAAAAGAAGAATTTCTTGATGAACATTCTAATACAAAATGCATTCCGTCAGAAATGTTGCTGAAATCGTCTGGAACTGTTTTTGAACGTCAAGACATTGAATTTGCTTTTTTAAGAAAGCCCAACGAAAAGGAATTAAAAACAATTAATACCAAAATTGCGGATGCTATAAAGATTATTCAAATCTCAAAAGCTGATTTTCTTTATGATGAACCTGAAAATGCAATCAAAGCAATAATTGAAAGTGTTGAATATTGGAAAGAGAAAGATTTAGGAAAGATAAAAATCAAGAATCTTTCGTATTTATGGATGGATTGTGTGCATAAAAAGCATAATTGGGATTGGATTATTTGGGATTGGGAAACGGGAAATAATATCGGAATTACAAATACCACAAAAGAACTGACATGTTTGTCTGATACTATTATCAATCATACAATTGATGGATTTCAGGAATCTTCTATAATGTATGATTTGTATAAAGATTTGGCAGGCGTAAATAATTTCTATGATTTAAAACGAGATCCTTATAGTGGTATTGGATTGCTTTTTAGTACAGATCATTTAAAATTTAGAGCATAATAACTCATGACATTAAGAAAAATTATTGTTGAAGAAAATGTCTACCTATATAAATCCGTCACAGGATTTGGAGGTGGCACAGAGATAGCAACATTTGAAATAACAATATTTTTAGAGAATCATAAGCAAACCCCATTAAAAATTAATTTTATTACCTGGGAAGATTTGTATGCTGGAAACCCATTAAAAACAGGTGTAAAACTGACTAGATTATCTACTCAAGAAACAGAATTTGTAAACTTGAATAGGCCTAAATATATTAGAGAGTGTATTTTATATAGTATAAAAATGGGTTGGAATGGTCAAAACAAAGTTGAATCTATTGATGGTTTAAAGATACTGATGAGTTTAGGGTTTGATGTTTCTTGCCTGCATCCAAAAGAGGGTTTTATTATAGCACATGGCAAAGAATATTTAAAATAAGGTGATTTTTTATGATCAGAAATTTGCTTCAGATTTAATTGCTTAACTTAGTAAAACCATTACTTAAGAATCAAAAAATATATATCATGAGTTTATCGACTTCATCAAATAGTAATAAAATCGCCTTTTTTTCGACCCAGCCTTATGACAAAGCTTTCTTCAATAAATACAATACTGATTTTGGTTTTGAGTTAGATTTTTTTGAAACGCAGCTAAATCCGCAAACCGTTATTTTAATCGAAAATACTTCAATTGTTTGTGTTTTTGTAAACGATATTGTAAACGAAGCGGTTATAAAACAACTAGCAGAAAAAGGAGTGAAAATTATCGCTTTACGTTGTGCAGGTTTTAATAATGTCGATCTGGAAGCGGCAAAAAAAAATAATTTAAGAGTTTGTCGAGTTCCGGCATATTCACCTCAGGCAGTTGCAGAACATGCCATTGCAATGATTCTTACTTTAAATAGAAAAACACATAAAGCTTATAACAGAGTTAGAGAGCAAAACTTTTCTTTAAACGGATTATTAGGTTTTGATTTATTTGGAAAAACAATTGGAATCATTGGAACAGGAAATATCGGAAAAGCTTTTGCCAAAATTGCTTTAGGTTTTGGATGCAAAGTTTTGGCATATGATATTGTCACGAATCCTGAAATGAAAAAAGACGGTGTAAAGTTTGTTTCTTTAGAAGAAATCTTCAAATCAAGTGATATTATTTCGTTGCATTGTCCATTAAATGAGCAGACCAAACATGTAATCAATAAAAAATCAATTGCTTTGATGAAAGACAGTGTGATGATTATCAACACAAGTCGAGGCGGATTGATCGAAACAGCTTCTGTTATTGAAGGCCTTAAAGAGGGTAAAATTGGATATCTGGGAATCGATGTTTATGAGCAGGAAGAAAAACTATTCTTCAGAGATCTTTCGGCAGATATTATTCAGGATGATGCGATTCAGCGTTTAATGAGTTTTCCGAATGTTTTGGTAACGGCACATCAGGCATTTTTTACCAATGAAGCTTTAACGCAAATTGCTTTAGTTACTTTCAATAATATAAAGTCTTTATTGGATCAAAATGATATCGAGAATAAAGCTGCTTTGTTGGTTTAGAAACATAATCATAAGAATTTAAAATAAGAGAAATTATGAAAAATAGATTTTTAATAGCTTTTGCAGTTTTGGCAATGTTTTCTTGTCAGAATAAAGAAAAAACAGAAAAAGAAAATGTCGTTGAAGCAGTTGCAACCGATACAATAACAAAAACCGCGGCAGGAACTGCAGATGTAAGCGATGCTGCTCCAAAAGATGATAAAGCAGTTGAATTAATTAGAAAACAGCTTTTGGTTTTACTAAAGAGAGATTTACCTGCGATGACAAAAGAAGATAGATTCTTTTATTACAGTGCTTTCGATTTGAATAATGATAAAAAGGACGAATATTTTGTAGGTTTCTCGAATCCTTATTTCTGCGGAAGCGGCGGTTGTTCCGGATATATTTTCAATAACGATGGAAGTTTAATCAATGCTTTCACCGTAACTGATTTTCCTATTTATGTAACAACTTCAGTAAGTGAAAAATTTTATGATATAATAGCGGTAAGTGGAGGGAAATTTCATCTTCTAAAATTTAAAAACGGAAAATATCCTTCAAATCCATCTGTTCAAGAAGTAGTCAAAGAAGAAGCTTCAAGAGATAGCGCAAAGGTTTTGGATATTGATGGGAAAAAGTTGGAGAAGTATTCGTTTTAAAACACAAACCCGACAGGTTTTTATCCCGAGGCTTCGGGACTGTCGGGTTTGAATTATTACTCAAATTTAATAAGATTGCCTTCTGAGAATTCCGAGTTATATTGTTTAAATAAAACTTTCCGCGCTTGATCTCCGGCTTTAACTATTTTTGATTTGGATTGAAAACAAATTTGAGAGAAAATTTTAACTGAATCTAGTTCTATCTTAGAATTATAAAATTCGATTGTTGCGATCAATTGTTTTGTTGCATCTTTTCTTTCCTTATTTCTACTTCTTGGTTTAACATCTTTTGATTCAATAAAATAAATGTTATTGTTTTCGAATATTGCCCAATCACATTTTTTTGAATCTTCATTTTTCATAATTGAGTATTCGTTTTCTAGAAATAAAATCTCTTTCGAATTTTCATTTTCTAAACAAAGATTCCAATATTCTTCTTCAGTTTTGAATTGAACAACAGAGTCTTTAATTTCTTCAAGATAGTAGACGGAATCTTCTAATGTTTTATAGCAAATATCTTTTTTTAAATCAGGAAAATTGGCTAATAATTCTTCAAAACTCATAAATCTAAAAGTTTATCAAATTCGTCAGCAAAAGTATCCGAAACAGAATCAATCATATTTTCAGCAATTTGCCCTAATTTATCATTCATTATTTTTTTTGCTTTCCCATTTTTTAACTCATAAGCAATAAAATTTTTAGGATTTAGCCAAGATTCTTTTTTTATAATTTTAGCTACTTCTTTAGGTTTTTTTTGCCCTTTATCATAAGCTAATAATAAGTTATTGATAGATGCTAAAACAAATGGGCTATGTGTTGTGAGAATTAAATTTTTTCTATCAAATAAACAATTTTTAACTAAGTATTTTATCAATTCATGCTGTGCTTTTGGGTATAAATTTAATTCAGGTTCTTCAACAACAAAATTAAAATTATATTTTTCCTTCAATGATTTTGAATACTCTACTAAAAGCAAAATTGGAATAATAGATTGTAATCCCGAAGCAGACTCTAATAAATCTACTTTTTCATTTTCATTATGATATATGTAAGATGTTTTTCCTTCTCTTTTATATTTGAATTTTTTATTAATAATATTTAATGATAATTCTTTTATTGTATGAATTGCTTTTTCGTATTCTTGTCCAATCTCTAAAAGATGTTTTGGAATTTGAATATTATTATTAATCAATCCTAAGGTATTTTCGATAATCAAGTGAAGGAAGTTTCTTTCAGAAGGAATATATAATGAATCAAATTTAATATTTATTCCATATTCTGTTAATATATTTTCATAATGGAGAAAAAAATCTACGATTGAAATTTCATATGGTTTAGTACCATTATTGAAATAAGCATTTAATTTTTTAAAAATATCGTTAACTATTTGTGGAGTAAATTGATTTTCCCAATTAGATATCAAATCATGTTTAAGAAGATTTTTGAATTCGTCATTTTTGTCTTTATTGGACTTACTATTTTTTAAAAAATCTACAAATTGTTCTTTAATTAACTCTCTAGGATTTGTCTTTGAATATTTGTGATTTCTAAATTTAAAACTATAATCTCCTTTGGAATAAGTGATAATAGTTCCATCATTGGGAAATGATTTCATATTATACTTATTCAGCTCTTCTTCAAATGTAATTTTACTATTTCTTCTAAAATTTTCATCTTCTAATATAGAAATTAACTTAGCCAAAGTACTTTTGCCGGAAGCCTGCGTGCCAATAAAAGTGACCATTTCTCTAACTTCGATATTGATATCTTTTAGAGGTCCGAAATTTTTAACAATAAGTTTTGCTCTTTCCATGTTTTCAAAATTAAGGAAAATTTTTATATAAGAAAAAGGAGCTTCAATAAAAGCTCCTTTTTATATTTAATATGTTTTTAAAAGAATCTACTCTGTCAATTCTACAAATTTAAACTCACCGTCAACAACAACTTTAGTCAAACCGTGTTTAGATAAGTTTTTCATTGAGACATCCCATTTTTTACCGCTTAAATTGGCAGTAACTTTTAGTTGCGCAAGATCCATTTTATTTTCGTTTCCTTTTAGTAAAAGGATAATTGCTTTCTCTTCGTCAGACAATTCAATTGATTGTTTTTTCTCCGGACGCATTTGCGGGAACAATAAAACTTCCTGAATCGATGCATTATTCGTTAAGTACATAATCAAACGATCCATACCAATTCCCATTCCAGAAGTTGGAGGCATACCGTATTCAAGTGCTCTTAAGAAATCCTCGTCGATGATTCCGTTTGCTTCATCATCACCTTTTGCAGCCAAACGCATTTGATCTTCAAAACGCTCACGCTGATCAATTGGGTCATTTAATTCAGAATAAGCATTTGCGATTTCTTTACCACAAACCATTAATTCAAAACGCTCAGTAAGTTCCGGATTGTCACGGTGTTCTTTACAAAGAGGTGACATTTCTTTAGGATAATCCGTAATGAAAGTTGGCTGAATATAATTTCCTTCGCATTTAGCTCCAAAAATTTCATCAATCAATTTTCCTTTACCCATTGTTTTATCAACATCGATTCCCATTCCCCTTGCAGCGTCAAACAATTCTTCTTCGCTTTTTCCTGAGATATCAAATCCTGTAAAATGCTTGATAGAATCTGTCATTGTAACACGAGCGTAAGGCGCTTTAAAGTTAATTTGGTGTTCGCCAAAAGTTACTTCGCTGGTTCCGTTTACGGCAATCGCACAATGCTCAAGCAAACCTTCAGCAAATTCCATCATCCAGTTGTAGTCTTTGTAGGCTACATATATTTCCATAGCGGTAAATTCAGGATTATGCGTTCTGTCCATACCTTCATTTCTAAAGTTTTTAGAGAACTCATAAACACCTTCAAAACCACCAACAATTAATCTTTTCAAATACAATTCGTTTGCAATACGCATATAAAGCGGAATATCAAGCGAATTATGGTGCGTAATAAACGGACGCGCCGCAGCACCACCAGGAATGGACTGTAAAACCGGAGTTTCAACCTCAAGATATCCAGCATCGTTAAAATAACCACGCATTGCAGTATACAACTTCGTACGTTTGATAAAGTTTTCTTTAACCTGTGGATTCACAGTTAAATCTACATAACGCATTCTGTAACGTAACTCAGGATCATTAAATGCATCATGTATGTTTCCGTCTTCGTCAACTTTTGGTAAAGGAAGCGGACGTAAAGTTTTACTTAAAAAAGTAAATCCGTCAACGCGAATACATTGTGCACCAACTTTTGTAGTAAACAATTCGCCTTCGATACCAATAAAGTCACCTAAATCAGTTAATTTTTTAAAAACCGTGTTGTATAATGTTTTATCATCACCTTCGCACAAAACATCGCGATTCACGTACAATTGCAAACGTCCTTCACTATCCTGCAATTCGGCAAAACAAGCTTTTCCCTGATCTCTCACACTCATTAAACGTCCGGCAACAATCACCTTCTTACCTTCTTCAAAAGATTCCTTAATCTGCTTCGAAGTATGATTTACAGGAAAAAGATTAGCTGGGTAAGGATTGATTCCTAAGTTGCGTAAGTTTTGAAGTTTCTCTCTTCTAATGATTTCTTGTTCTGATAATGCCATTTTGTGCTCTTTTTTAAGTGTGCAAAGATAAAGAAAAGAATGTAGATTTCAGAATGCAGTTTTTAGATTTTTTGAAGCAGTAATTTCAGGTTTTCAATCGCCTTTAGTCCCGCTATTGACTTGTATCTTTTTTGCCGAAAAAGCAAAAAAGGATACCGCTGCTATCGGGGCTAGATTAGAAATTATGGTTTTAAAAAGACCTTTTGGTTGGAGTGTTTTGTAATAATTTATGTTTTTTTGTCAGGCAGAGCGAAGTCGAAGCCTCGCAAGAAACTCTGCAAAGAAATTCGCCAATCTTTGTTTCAACGGATTTAAAACATTCCTTCGGATTTTTTTTGGAGAAATTCCGAAGGAACAAAATATATTGTAGAGATGTCCCGAGGCTTCGGGATTAATCCATCATTCGCAATCGGAACCCAATCTTCATTCCGAGGTACGAGGAATGACAAAACAAATAGTAATGTTAATTTCCATACGAAATTAAATATAAACCTCCCTATCTTAGCTTCTCAGAACCTTCAGAAAAAATGAAATACATATCAGCCTTAATAATCCTGTTTCTTCTTGTAAGTTGCCAAATTACCGAAACCATTCAAATTAATCCGGATGGAAACGGAACGATTGAAGTTGTCCAGCTTCGCAACGAAAATAGTTATATGCAATTGGCAGGAGATCAATATGCACACGAGGAAGTTTTTAAGGATACCACTTATGTTTTTCAGGAATATATTAAAAAATACAACGAGACATTCGTGAAGTATACACCTGCTGAACAGCAATTATTTCAAAAATATTCGAATGTAAAAGCGCACATAAAAAAGAGCTCTTTCGAAAAAGAATTCAGAACCGTATTGATGTTTGATTTCAATAAAGTTTCTGATATCCCGGATTTATACAAGACAGAAGATTATGCAAATGATATTAAGTATAATTATGCTTTAACGGCCGAAAATCATTATTTTAACATAGAATACCATTTTGACGGAACAGTTTTTAAACGATCTATTTCTATCACAAATCCAGGGGAACTTCAAAAAACAAAAGATCAATTTAAGAACGCAGATCCTAAATATGCCTCTTTAAAATTGACCCAATCTTATATTCTAAAATATCACTTCCCTAAAAAGATAAAATCGGTTTCAAATGAAAAGGCAATTATCAGTGCAGATAAAAAATCATTAACGTTAGAATTTCAACTTTCAGATTGTTTGCAAAATCCTGAAATGACAAATTTGGAAGTGGTTTTGGAATAAGGCTGATTTTTTTATCATTTCGACGGAAGAGAAATCACACTATCCCGAAGCTTCGGGACACAATCAAAGTCGCCAATCTTTACGGAGTTTCTTGTGGAGATTCCTCGTGCCTCAGGAATGACAAGATTGGGTTCTGATTGCGAATGATGGATTAATCCCGAAGCCTCGGGACATCCCTACAATATATTTTGTTCCTGCGGAACTTCTCGTGTGATTTACTTCGTCTGTTCGTTATCGCTCGAGTCTCCTTCGTGGAAATGACAAGATTGCGAAAACACTCTCATGATAACCATTGCCCTAGCCTTGATAGTCCCGAAGTGTCGGGAGAAAATCCTTTTATGACGGTCCCGAGGCTTCGGGAGCCATAAAAGATTGCAATGTATTGCTTCGCCAGTTCGCACTTTCAGGCTCGGGTGCGGGATTAGCTCCTGAAAATATAGAAGCGAAATCATAAATAAAAACAATTATACGATTAAACAAATCAACGGGAAACGATTAAACAATTAAAAATAGACTTCGTATCTTTGATAAAAATTAACCCTATGAAATTATATAAACTACTTAGTTTTTCTTTTTTATTAGCAACATTAACAAGTTGCACATTTACTGAAAACATGTATATAAACGACAATGGAGCCGGTAAGTTTTCTGTTGACATGGATGGTTCTTCACTGATGGCAATGGCTGGAGATCAAGTAGGTGATCAAATGGGAGCTGGCGCTAAAAAAAATATCGATACGACTTTTACTTTCAAGCAATTATTTGAAGAAAAAAAAGACAGCATTGCAAAACTATCACCAGAGACTCAGAAGGAACTTAAAAAACTGGAAAATTTTATAGTAAATACTAAGATGAATGCAGAGAAAAAAGAGTTTTTAATGACGCTTTCTACTGATTTCAAGAACGTAAATGAGTTACAGGATATATTGCAAACGGCTGGTGCGCTTCAGAAATTAGAAGGAGGAAGCGGAAATCCTCCAGCAGCATTTGGCGGTGGTTTAGGAGATAATAAAAGTAAATTAAATTATACTTACGACGGAAAGAAATTTACGCGTAAAGCAATTATAGACAAACAAGTTGTCGAAAAAGTAAAAGATTCTGCGGCAGATATGTCTAAGATGATTTTTGCATCATCCAACTATATTGTAAAATATCATTTTCCTAAGCGAATTAAAAAAGTATCAAACCCAAATGCTTTGTTTAGTGAAGATCGCAAATCAATTACAATTCAATACCCTTTCACGGATTATATGGAGAATCCTGACAAACTCAACTTTGAAGTAGAGTTTGAAAAATAATTAAAATGAATAAAAAAATTCAACTTCAAGATTTAGGAAGTAAAGATTATAAATCGACCTGGGAATATCAGGAAGAACTTTTTAAGGATATAGTCGACTTAAAAATCAAAAACAGAAGAGAAGAACTTGATTTACCAACACCAAATTATTTGCTGTTTGTAGAACATCCACATGTTTATACCTTAGGGAAAAGTGGTGATATCGAAAATTTATTATTGAACGAAAAGCAGCTGGAAGCCAAAGGAGCTACTTTCTACAAAATCAATCGAGGCGGAGATATTACATATCACGGACCGGGACAAATTGTAGGTTATCCGATTTTGGATTTAGAAAATTTCTTTACAGATATCCATAAATATTTACGTTTTCTCGAAGAGTCGATTATTCTGACCTTAGAAGAATATGGTGTAAAAAGCGGACGAAGTGATGGCGAAACCGGTGTTTGGCTGGATGTTGGAACTCCGTTTGCACGCAAAATCTGCGCACTTGGCGTACGCGCGTCACGCTGGGTAACCATGCATGGATTTGCCTTGAATGTAAATGTAGATTTAGGTTATTTTGATAATATTATTCCGTGTGGAATTCGTGGTAAAGCTGTTACTTCATTACAAGTAGAACTTGGTGTAGAAAAAGTTGATGAAGCCGAAGTAAAAGCCAAAATTGTAAAACATTTGACTCAATTGTTTGAAGCCGAATTTGTTTCGTAATGCTTCTAAAATATAAAAAGTATGAAAAATGCTGAAGAAAATAACAATCATAGAATTGCGGTTCCTTCAGCATTTGAAACTGTTTTTTCTCATTTTTATTTTGCCGAGAATAAAACAGCATTTCCTATAACGAAAACTTTATTGCCTAGTTTTCAAACGATTCTTGTTTTTAATTTCGGAACAAAATCGTCTTTAAAATCAGAAAAAAATTCTACTCTCGAAGTCGAAAAATGCATTGTTTTAGGTCCAATAAAACAAGCGTTTGATTATACATTAGAACCCAATTCTGAGATATTAGTAGCCAATTTTAAAGAAGATGCCTTTTACAGATTCTTCGGCAATGCACTTTTAACGCATTCACTGCCAATTCATCCGGACGTTTTAATTGCTGAGAATTGCTTTTCGGTTTTATGGGAAGAACTCCATAGTTTCTCTGATACAAAAGAACGTGTCGATTACATATTAGAGTTCTGTAGACCTTATTTAAGAGAGCAAAATGCTTTAACAACACTTCTGGCAGATTTTAAAGAGGAAAATTTAAATCGTATAAAAGCAATTGCTTCCAGAACCAATCAATCTGAACGAAATATTCAGCTCAATCAAAAGAAGTTTTTTGGTTATACCATTAAAGAAATCAGCCGTTACGAAAGATTTTTAAAAGCAGTTGAAGCGATTCAAAAAGATATTCAAAACGATTCAAAAACCGATTGGCTCTCTATCGTTGATCAATGTGGTTATTATGATCAGAGTCAGTTGATACACGATTTTAAATATTATATGAATATTTCTCCAACTAAGTTTCTGAAATTCCAAAATGATATTTGCAGTTCTAAATCTGAATAGATTGTTTGAATTTTGTAGTTTTGTAAAATGGAAAAGCTAGAAAGTATAGAAGATTTTTACCAAAAAAAACTCCTTTTTATGCCCGATAATCTCAAAAAAGAAATCGGTCATTTTAATGTTTTTGTATTGGATGATTTTATGGGTTGCAGCGCAAAACCTATTCCGTATAGCAGGAGAGATTATTTTAAGATAAGTCTGATTATCGGGAAGAACAGAGTGCATTATGCAGACAAGATTGTAGAGATTGACAAACAGGTACTTTTCTTCGCTAATCCGCAAGTACCTTATAATTGGGAACAATTAGAGGAACAGCAAACTGGCTTTTTTTGCGTGTTTACGGAAGCTTTTTTTCATCAGTTTGGAAATCTAAAGGAATATCCGGTTTTTAAGCCAAACGGATCTCCTGTTTTTGCTATTGACGATGATCAGGTAGAAAAAATTAAAGGCATTTTTGAGCAAATGATGACCGAAATAAATTCTGATTATACATATAAATATGATGTATTGCGGAATTTAGTTTTTGACTTGATTCACAGTGCAATGAAAATGCAGCCTGCTAATATTTCTGTTACTCAGCATTCTAATGCTTCAAGCAGAATTTCGTCTTTGTTTCTGGAATTGCTCGAAAGACAATTTCCTATTGAAAACGCAAGACAACGTTTTGGATTACGTTCTGCTGCTGATTTTGCCAATCAATTGACAATTCATGTGAATCATCTTAATAGAGCTTTAAAAGAAACCACACAAAAAACAACTTCAGAGATTATTGCAGAACGCATTTTACAGGAAGCAAAAATCCTTTTAAAACACACGGATTGGAATATTTCAGAAATCGCATATAGTTTGGGATTCGAGGAGCCAACTCACTTTAATAACTTCTTCAAGAAAAACATTCAGCTTACTCCACGACAATTTCGAACTGTTTGATTTTTGTAGTTTATGGTTTGAATCGCGTTAGCGCAAAGAACCGTTAGCGTCTTACATTTGTATCCTAATTAAAATACTATTAAAATGGATACAAATAAAGTGTGGTTCGTAACTGGAGCCTCAAAAGGTTTAGGGTTAACTTTGGTTAAAAAATTATTGGCAAACGGATATAAAGTTGCTGCAACTTCAAGAGATGTAAACGCACTAATTACTGAAATTGGCACAACATCAGAGCAGTTTTTGCCAATTGCAATGGATATTGTGACGGAAAGCAGTGTTCAAAAAGCGGTTCAAAATACAATCACTCATTTTAAAACTATCGATGTAGTGGTAAATAATGCTGGTTATGGACAAATTGGTACTCTGGAGGAACTTTCTGACGAGGAATCAAGACGTAATTTTGATGTAAATGTATTTGGTTTATTGAATGTGATTCGCAATACTATGTCGCATTTTAGAGCAAATAAATCGGGACATTTCTTTAATATTTCATCGATTGGCGGATATCATGGTGGTTTTCCGGGTTGGGGAATTTATTGTTCGACAAAATTTGCCGTTTCAGGATTAACAGAAGGTTTACAGGCAGAAGCGAAGGCTTTTGGTGTAAATGTGACTTTGGTTTATCCGGGATATTTTAGAACTAACTTTTTATCAGAAGGTTCTATGGGATTGCCTAAAAATCCAATTGCGGATTATGAAGAAGCACGTCAATCTGTTTTGGCGCATCAAAATGAAATTAACGGAAATCAGCCTGGAGATCCTGAAAAAGCGGTTGAAGCTTTGATTCAGATTAGTAAGGAGAAAAATCCGCCGCTTCATTTGTTTTTAGGGCAAGATGCTTATGATATGGCAAATAGTAAAATAGAAAACGTGAAAGCAGATTTAACAAACTGGAAAACGCTAACAATTTCTACTGCGTATTAATCTACGTCAACTTCTTTCAAAAATCCCGTTATATTTCTAACGGGATTTTTTGTGGTATAGGATTTCGTTTTCTTACAATTGTCGCCAAATTTTCCGTTTTACATTTGTGATGTTCAATCTTTAAAAATAGAAAATATGAAAAATTTAATTATTTATGCGCATCCAAATTCAGCAAGTTTAAACCATTTTTTCAAGCAAACCGTTGTCGAGAGTTTAGAAAATTCAGGAGAAGAAGTTATTGTTCGGGATTTAAATCAAATCAATTTTAATCCGGTTTTATCTCTCGAAGATATGCAAGGACAAAGAATGGGACAAGTTGCAGAGGATATAAAAACAGAACAGGATTTTATAACCTGGGCAGATCAGATTATTTTTGTTTACCCAATTTGGTGGACGGGAATGCCGGCGATTATGAAAGGTTTTATTGATCGCGTTTTTAGTTACGGATTTGCTTATCGATACGATCAGGGTGTTCAAAAAGGATTACTAACAGGGAAAAAAGCAGTCATTATTAATTCACACGGAAAATCGAATTCAGAATATGAAGCTATCGGAATGGATAAGGCTCTGACATTAACTTCTGATACCGGAATTTTCAATTATTGCGGACTTGAAATTCAGAAGCATTTTTACTTTGATAAGGCGGATAAGGCTTCTGCCGAAAGTATTTCAGGGTGGGAAAATCAAATTAAAACTACTTTCAAGAATATTAATGAAGTTCCTGTTTTGAGATAGGAGTTTATTTTTGAAAAAAAAGCTAAAAAAAATGCAAAAATGATTGGATTAGAACCTTAATTTTGAATTGATGCTAAATTATGGAAGTGTTGTAATTCATTGATGTTTTTATGGTAAATTTGGATTTATACTTCTAAAAAGGTTTAACTAAATTTAAAAACTAATGAGAAAAATCTACTTTGTGTGCTTCCTTTTTATGCTTAATGGTCTTTTTGCTCAAAAGAAAGATAAATTAAATCCAATTGCAGTTTATGAGAAAGCATGGTTAGAACATAATAGTGAAACACGGTTAAAATTAATAAAAACAATCTGGTTAGATGATAGTACTTTTGAGGATCCGTCGGCATCTATAAAAGGTTCAGTAGCATTAAATAATGTTATAAATGAGTTTTATAAAAAATACCCGGATGCAGTAATAACATCCGGTCCAAAAGTCGTAAAAGACAATTATGTAAGCTGGGATTGGAAAATTCTGGATTCAAAAAATAAACTTATAATGGGCGGTCGCGATTTTGCCAGACTAAATGGAAAAGGTCAGGTAAGTAAAATTATTGGATTTTGGGATTCAGAAGTTACTTTGTCAGAGTCAGAAATTTTAAAAAATCTGGAAACTGACAATTACAAAGTTGTTGCTCAATATTATGAAAGGCTTTTTAAAACCAGAAATTTTGCAGAAATGTCGGCCTTAATAGAAGATGGTGCGATTTATAGTCAGGCAGAAGGTTTGCCATACGGAGGAATATATAAAGGGTTTGATGAATGGACAAAAATGTATACCAAATCAGCTGAATTTTTTGATTTAGAAATAGAAAAAGAACCAGTCTATTTTAGCGATGCGACGAAAAATGAAGTAATTATTTATTTTACAATAAAGTGCAAGGCAAAGAAATCCGGTAAAACACTTTCGATGCCAATTTCGGAACATTTCGATTTAAAAAACGGAAAAATTACTGCTGTCAGAGCTTTCTATTTTGATACAAAACAGTTTGCTGAATTCTTAAAAAGCAAGAAATAAGATTGTAATTGAAACGATCTTAAATGATCGAATATAGATAGAAGACAAGAAAGGCTTATCAGATTTGATAAGCCTTTCTTGTTTTTATTTTTAAATTCATTTTAGTTGTGTTGCTAATATTCAGTTTTTGATTGTTTTAATGTGTTTGAAAAATAGTATTAATGATGTAGCATTTAATATTAAATCGGGTATTTATACTTGTTAAAATGGATGGGTAATTGTTTTTCTTTACGAGGCTCTATTTCGAGATTAAATCATTTTTAGAACCTAATAAATACAACCTATGAAGAAAATTCTACTTATTACATTCTTACTATTTGGCATAACTTGTTTTGGTCAGGCGACACCGACACCACAAGACTTAGCTCAGGCTACAATAGATATTACCAAACTATCTAAAGATTTTAATACAAAAAATACAGATTTCTTAGCGAAAGAAAAAGATCTGAATAACTATATAGCTAATATATCTGCGAGTATGGACCCAGCTAAAACAGGTGAACTTTCTACTAAAGTCGTTGAAGTTCAGAATAAAAGAAAAGAACTTAATGAAAGTTATCTTTTATTTGAGACTTATAAAAAAGTATATATGGATAAAGGGATCCCTGAAAAAACAATTAATAATCTCTTCAAATATCAATATACTGTTTCAGATCCAATAGTAAGTACGAATAATGTAGATGAGCCTGAAACATATTTGTATTTTGGAAAAGATCAGATTTTGCAGGAATCTAAATTAACGAATAATGAAGAAGTAAATGAAATTCTTAAAACTGTTCTAAAAGAAAAGAGCGAATCGTATTTGGGTGATATCATAATTCCGAAAGAAAACCAACAGTTTGCATTTTATGATGATAATTTTGATGTAGAACAAGGGAGGTATTATAAATTTAAAAGAGTCACCTTCGAAATGCAGGAAGGTTTTTTTACAGATATAAAAGTCTTTGTATTTGATGAAAATGGTTCTGAGTTGATATTTGAGAATATGGTTCCAATAAGTATATTAAGATATTCAACCCAAGCGCCTAAAAATTTCTTGTTTTTTAAGCATGCTACTAATCAAAATGGTATTGTTGATTTTAAGAAAACTGAAAATTTAAGAATTCGATTATCTGATGTATTAATGTATGTATCAAGACCTGCTACAACTTTATCCCCAATGATGTTACTTTTGATTTTCCTACCAAAGAAAATGGTGTTTATTTGAATAAAGAAAGTTCAATTAAATATGAAATAAAAGAAGATACTAGTTTGCAAAATGTTGTAGAGTTAAGAGCTTACACTGATTTTCTAGGATTATTTGCAGATTCTCCTAATGGCGTTGTACAGCTTCAAGGGAAAGGAGATTTTTATGTGTTTCCTTTTAGTATGCCTTTTTGGGGATGGGATTTAAAACTTCTAGACAAAATATCACCATATGTTAATTTCTCAAGGATTGATGCCGATTCAAGAGCGGTTGAAACAACTGTACTTCCAGACTCAAAAAATGGAATTAAGAATAGTTTAGATTTATTGCAAAAAGCCTATTTAGAAATGGGAACTAAAGTGAATGTGGTTAATTTTAAATTTGGTAAAGAATATCCATTTCGTACCATTTTTTATTTCCCGATACGCTATCAAATTTCAGATGTAAAAATAAGCAATGAACTTACAAATGTCCAAGGACTTGGATTAGGTGGAGGGGTAACATTCGAGTTTAAAAGGTTTAATAATTTCGGATTTAGTTATTCTCTAGAATATTCTAGCTATAAATATATAAATTTTAATAAAATTCCAACTTTTGAAGCACCAGAAGCTTTTAATGTTTTTAGAAATGAAGCAGAAGTTTATTATCATCCCGATAAAGATAAGAAGCAAGCTATTTTCTTAAGGTTTAGAACATTCAATAATGCCGAAACCAACGAAGCTTTTTACCAACTGCAATTTGGTTACCGTTTTTCTATAGGAATTTCGGATGTGAAAGCTAAAACCCAATAAGCATTTATCAATTTAAAATAAATACCAGCATAAGCTATAAGTTTGTGCTGGTATTTTTGATTTGTAATAGCGCTAAAAGTCAAACTCTAATTGATCCGGCAAAAGCCTGAAGCTCATGCGGTGGTATTTTGTTGGGCCATATTTTTTAATAGCTTCGCGATGTTCCTTAGTTGGATAACCTTTGTTTTTTTTCCAGTTGTACATCGGGAATTCTTCATGGATTTGATCCATATATTCGTCTCGATAAGTTTTTGCCAAAACAGAAGCAGCCGCAATACTTAAAAACTTAGCATCACCTTTTATAATGCTTTGATTTGGAATAGATTTTAGAAGCTCTATTTCGGCTTTAGAAAATTGTTTTCCGGTAGTATTTTTCAATCCTAATTTTGCATTTATAGAACGATTTCCATCTACAATAACAAATTCAGGAAGCTGACTTAGTTTTAAAATGCATTCCTGCATTCCTTTCATTGAAGCGTTTAAAATATTTATTTCGTCAATTTCATCCGGAAATAAATGTGTAACTGCAAAACAAACGGCTTGTTCCTCAAGGATAGGTTTTAAAAAAAATCTTGTTTTCTCTGACAATTGTTTACTGTCATTCAATATTTCATGTTCAAAATCAGTTGGTAAAATTATGGCAGCGGCAGTTACAGGCCCTGCCAAACAACCACGACCAGCTTCATCAGTACCAGTTTCGAAAACAAATCCGGAGAAATTTTTTGCAAGCATTTTTTTAGTTTTAAAAAGCAAATATTATATTTTTTTTCTGGAATAATTATGTAGATACAAATGAAATATAGATAAATGCCTCTGTTTTTGTGTAGAGAAAAAGAAGCTTTATGTTAATTTTTAACTTTTTAGATGCTCTTTTTTGTTTTTTTTAAAGATAGTAAGATTTTACGTATTGTACAGGTGCTCTGTGTATTATGAATATTTAGTATAGACTATTGTCTATTTGTTATTGAAAAAAGTAAGAAAAATTACAAACTTTAACACATTTGAAATTGTTATTGTAAGAAAATAAATTCATTTTTGTTAAATTATTAACTCAAAATAATTTAGCATGAGATTAAAGTTTATATGTATTTTAACATTTTTGATCCTGTTTATTATGCAGTTTTCTTTTGCACAGGAAAGAGTGATTTCTGGAGTTGTTTCAGAAAATGGCGGGCCAATTCCTGGTGTAAACGTCAATGTAAAAGGGACAAAAAATAGCGCCCAAACAGATTTGGATGGTAAATATGTTGTTAAAGCAAAAACTGGTGATGTATTGGTATTTTCTTATATGGGAATGCAGGATGCTGTAGTTACTATTGGAGCTTCATCAACAGTTAATACCAAGATGAAAGAAGATGGAAAGGAATTGGATGAAGTTGTGGTTGTTGCTTATGGTAAGGCAAAAAAATCTTCTTACACAGGATCAGCGACTCAGATTAAATCAGAACAACTTGAGAATAGACCTTTAACTAATGCACTTTCAGTTTTAGAAGGCAGCACCTCAGGGGTTCAGGTTCAGAGTTCAGCTGGTCAACCAGGTTCAGCACCAGCAATAAGGATAAGAGGTTTTAGTTCTGTTAATGGCTCAAATACACCCTTGTATATTGTAGATGGAGTTCCTTTTGCAGGCGATATTAGTAATATAAATTCGAATGATATTGAGAGTTTGACAGTTTTAAAAGATGCCTCTTCAACATCGCTTTATGGATCAAAAGCAGCAAATGGAGTAATTATAATTACCACTAAAATAGGAAAATCACTTAAAGATAAATTCTCATTAAATGTGAGTACTGGTATGACTTCACGATCTATTAAAGATTATAAGAGGGTAGATGCGTATCAATATTATCCTTTAGAATGGGAAGCAATAAGAAATAGCCGTCCAATGACTACACAAGCACAAATTGATGTGGCTAATACTTATGCGTCTGACAGAGTTGGTACTGTATTGGTTACAAATCCGTTTAATGTTCCAATTGGTAGTGTTGTAGGTACTGACGGAAAATTAAACCCTAACGCACAATTGTTATATCCCGAAGATTTAAACTGGGAAAAACAATTGGAAAGAGCGGGAGTTCGTCAAAATGTAGATTTTTCTTATCAGGGAAAATCAGAAAAATCAAATTATTTTGCTTCACTGGGGCATTTGAATGAAGAGGGATATGTACGTAATTCAGGTTTTGAAAGAACAACTGGTCGACTAAATTTAAATACAAGTTTAAATAACTGGTTTAAAACAGGAGTTAACATTGCGGGAACTTTAACTAATTCTAAATTAGGAACTGATGGGGTAGCTAATACAAACTCTTTCAATAATCCTTTTAGAACAATAAGGTATATGGGACCAATTTATCCTGTTTTTGATCATACAGAAAATGGGGATTATATTTTAGATGATAATGGTAATAAAGTATATTCTACTCTTCGAGGCTCAGGCGCGTCTAATGGTCGAAATATAGTATATGAAATATTAAATAATACAGATGTTAAAAAGGGACTAGCTCTTTCAGGGAGAACTTTTTTTGAAATAAGTTTCCTAAAAGATTTTAAATTCACAACTAACGCTTCTATTGATAAGACTTATTCTAATAGAATCTATTCTTATAATACTCTTATAGGTGATGGATCTCCTACTGGATTAATGTCTAAAGAAGATAGGATATTTACGGGTATCACTTATAATCAATTATTAAATTATTCAAAAAAAATAGGAAGTCATTCTATTACTGCATTGTTAGGTCATGAAAGTTTCGATTATGAGAGAAATTGGACTGTAGGAGTAAAAACAGGTCAGGTTTCTCCAGATGATATAGAATTTATCAATTATGCGACAACGACTACTTTAGAGAGTAAAACAAGAAATTATTCAACAGAATCTTATTTTTCAAGAGTTGGATATGATTACATGGATAAATATATTGTTTCAGGATCATTACGTAGAGATTCATCGTCAAAGTTTGCTAAGGATAACCAGTGGGGTAATTTTTGGTCTTTTAGTGGTGCTTGGGTAGTTTCTAAGGAAGACTTTCTCAAGGATGTTTCTTGGGTAAACGATTTGAAATTAAGAGCATCAATTGGACAGGTAGGTAATGATTCTCATATTGCTTCAGATAGAGATGAAGATGGTACAGTTACAAAAGGTTTAAATTACTATATAGGTCAATCTACTTATAGTTTAGGTTATGATAACGGTAGTGAAGGAGGAGTGATAACATACGGAGCAGCAGCACCAGATTTGAAATGGGAGGTTAATACTCAAAAAGATATTGCGGTAGAGTTTGGGTTGTTTAAGAACAGGCTAAAAGGAAGTATTGAGTATTATAATAGAAATACAGATGGACTTATTTTTGAAGTGCCAAATGCATTATCCTCAGGTCTAGATTATAGAGTTGAAAATATTGGATCAATGGTGAATAAAGGTTTTGAGATTTCACTTGACGGTATAATCCTTAAAACAAAAGATTTTTCTTGGAGTTTAAATGTAAATGCTTCAACGATTAGTAATAAACTTACCAAGTTACCACAAGAGGAAATTATTGATGGAACTAAGAAACTTAAAGTGGGACAATCGATCTATGATTATTGGTTAAGAGATTGGTATGGTGTAGATCCTGCTGACGGATATGCATTATATGTAGCTGATCCTGAAAAAATGGTTGCCAATGATCCTACAGGAAGACTTGTAAATGGAGTTAATGTGACTACAGATCAAAATAAAGCACTTTATCATTATGCAGGCTCTGCAATACCTGATTTGTTTGGAACTTTTGGTAGTGCATTTAAATATAAAGGGATTCAACTGGATGTTATGTTCTCTTATCAAATAGGGGGTAAAATGTATGATTCAAATTATGCCGCATTAATGCATACGGGTAATAATTACGGGTCTGCGTTAAGTACAGATATTCTTGATAGATGGCAAAAACCTGGAGACATTACCGATGTTCCCAGATTAGATATTAACAGAAATACGCAGTCTACTTCTGCTTCAGATAGATGGTTAATAGGGTCAGATTATTTAGCATTAAGACAAATTAATTTATCTTATAAATTGCCTTCTGATTTAATATCCAAATTAGCTATTGATAATGCAACTGTATATGTAAATGGTGAAAATGTATTACTGTTTACTAAACGTCAGGGATTGGATCCTACTCAAACTTTTAACGGAACAACTCAAAACAGATATATTCCGTCACGAGTAATAACGTTAGGTTTTAATTTAAATTTTTAACAATATGAAATCAAATATTATAAAACAAATACTTTTTATAATCGTAATTGTAGTTCTGGGGTCTTGTTCAGAAGATTTTTCAGAAAAAAAGCCTACAGAATTTGTAGACTACGAAGGAGCGACCAAAACGACAGAAAATCTTATGACTTTCTTAAATGGTATTCACAGATCTTTGTATGTTAGATATGAATTGAATCAGAATGAAAATGGTTTAGGGGGATTAATGCAACAAACGGATCTTGCAGGGGAAGATGTTGTTTTTCCAGTTATAAATGGGTATTTTTTGCAAGTATACAACTGGAATGGTTTAAGAAATGAAAACTCGCAGGATGTGCGTTACCCTTATAGAACGTATTATCGAATAATAAGAAATGCCAATACAATAATAAATGCAACAGATGGTGCGATTGGGTCAATGGCAGATAAAAATATTGTAAAGGGACAAGCTTTGCTTTATAGAGCTTTTTGTCACTTTCAATTAGTGCAATTATACGGTAAGCGATATGTAAGTGGTGAAGCTAACTCTCAGTTAGGGATTCCTATTATTCTAACTGTTGGGAATGATAATTTACCTCGTTCTACCGTAGAAGAAGTGTATACACAAATTAATAAAGATTTAGATGAAGCTAATATTCTATTAGTAGGCTACGTAAGATTGAATAATTCTCATTTAAACTTAAAAGTTGCACAAGGATTAAAAGCACGTGTAGCTTTAACGCAGGGGGAGTGGGCTATAGCTGCAGACTATGCTAATAAAGCCAGAACAGGAATGAATTTAATGTCTGTTGTAGATTATGGTGCAGGTTTTAATGATTTTAACAATAAAGAATGGATGTGGGGCAGCCATATTAATGAAGTTCAAACTGATTATTTTGGGAATTTTGGAGCTTTTATGTCAAGGAATTATAATTCTACTGTAATACGTACTTGTCCACGAGCAATAAATAGTAAACTGTATAACATGATTCCAGCATCAGATGTACGCTCAACTATTTTTAGTAAAGATGGTAACCATCCTAATCTTTCGCTTGCAAGTAATTTTGTTAAGTTTCCTTATACAAGTCAAAAATTTCTATCTAAAAGTACTGGAGATAGTAGATGTGATGTACCTTATATGCGCGCAGCCGAGATGTATCTTATAGAAGCAGAAGCAAAAGCAAGATTAGGGCAAGCAGATGCAGCTATAATTCTTTTTGATTTTGAGAAAGCAAGAAATCCGGACTATATTTTATCTACTAATACAGGACAGGCTTTGGTTGACGAAATCTTAATACAAAGACGAATAGAATTATGGGGAGAAGGATTTAGGTTTTTTGATTTAAAAAGAACTAATTCTCCTTTAGACCGAACAGGTGCAAATCATGATTCTGCAATTACAAATGGAGTGATGGCTGTGCCACCTACAGATAAAAGATGGCAATGGTTAATTCCACGAGCCGAAATTGATGCAAATCCGTTGATTAAACAAAACGAACTTTAATTTACAGAACCCTCAATCACTTTTGATTGAGGGTTTTTTTATAAAATAATTTGGATGATTTTTTTAAAAATAACACTAAAAGTGTAATCAGTTGAATATGTGAAATTTAGGACAATTGAATCAAAAATTGAAATAGTCAGATAGTGGCAAATAATTTTAAAAGAGGTTAAATAAAACATTCCTAGCTGAAATTGTTTTATTTAACCTCTTTTTTGGAAGGTAATTACTATGTTTATTTTGTTTTTTAATTCATTTTTTTAAGCTTATTCTTCCTTTATGTGTTAATTAAATGTTAAAATATGTATTGATAAAAATTCAGTGTTTTGTGTTTAAAATTGTAGATAACGCTAATTTAGTGCTAATTAGATGCAAAACGTAAAATATTTGTTAAAGTAGTATTAAAAAAACACTAACAAAAGTTTAAAAAGATATTGTTCTTTTAAGAAAATATTATGATGTTTGCCGGATACTAATTCAAAATTAAAAAAATGAAACTAAAGTTTAATGGATTCTTAGTGCTACTTGTAGTACTTATGGCGCAACTTACCTTTGCGCAAGAAAGAGCTGTTTCAGGAATTGTTTCTGACAACGCAGGAATGCCTTTGCCAGGTGTAAGTGTGTTAGTTAAAGGGACAAAAGCAGGAACGCAAACAGATTTTGATGGAAAATATTCTAT
The DNA here is from genome assembly GCF_900187965.1 of Flavobacterium sp. ov086. GTDB lineage: Bacteria > Bacteroidota > Bacteroidia > Flavobacteriales > Flavobacteriaceae > Flavobacterium. The sequence goes on from NZ_FZNL01000009.1 coordinate 97,528, forward strand.
CAAAGCATTACCAAGTCAAACCTTGGTATTTACTTATATTGGGATGAGATCTCAAGAATTATCAGCTGGTTCAACTTCAGTAAATGTGAAGTTAATAAGCTCATCAGTTGAACTGGAAGGTGTAGTAGTAACTGCATTAGGGATTAAAAGAGAGAAAAAATCCTTAGGTTATGCTTCGCAAGAGATCAAAGGTGCTGATTTAAATTCAGGCGTTGCAAGTGGAAACTTTCTTAATGAACTTTCTGGAAAAGCAGCCGGAGTAAATATTAGAAAAAATACCAACTTTGGTGGTTCTACAAACGTAGTGTCAAGAGGTGTTAAAAATCTTACTGGAGATAACCAAATGCTTATTGTTATTGACGGTATGCCTATTAATAACTCTAATACAAATACTAACGTTTCTCAGGGAAATAGTGCTAATCAATCTACAGGTGCCCGTAATACATACGATTATGGTAACGCTGCTATGGATATTAATCCAGATGATATTGAAACATTAAACGTTTTGAAAGGTGCAGCTGCTGCAGCATTGTACGGATGGCAAGCCGGTAATGGAGTAATTATGATTACAACCAAAAAAGGAAGAGCAAAAAAAGGAATGGGAGTAACTATTTCTAGTGAGTTTACAGTGGGTAGTGTCGATAAAAAAACTTTTCCGGTTTATCAGGATAAATACGGTCAGGGTTACGGACCAACTTACGACGCTGCAGGCAATCCTAAAGGTATTCCAGTTGGACCAACAGGAGCTTTTTTTACTATTGATAGTAACGGAAACCAAGTTGCAACTACTACAGATGATGCTTCTTATGGTGTTGCCTTTGACCCAAATCTATCTGTTTATCAATGGGACGCATACTCTAAATACTCTCCGAATTTCGGAAAAAAAACAACTTGGAAAGCAGCTGAAAATGGTCCTATTACCTTTTTTCAAACAGCGACTACATTCAATAATTCTGTCTCTATAGAGGATGGTACTGACAAAACTAATTTTGTTTTGAATTATAACAACTATAAAGAAAACGGAATATTACCAAATAGTGAATTAAAGAAAAACAATATCAGTTTTAAAATTAACCACAAGTTTAGTGATAAATTATCTGCAAGTGCATTTGCAAATTATATGGCACAAACAACTGTTGGTAGAAATACTACTGGTTATGGTGGTGATAACGTTGCTGGATTATTCCGTCAATGGTGGGCAACTAACGTTGATTTAAAAGCACAAGAGCAAGTTTTTAGAAATTCAGGAGGACAAAACATCTCTTGGAATATGGCAGATCCTGCTAACGGTAATACAAGTGCTAAATACTGGGATAACCCTTATTTTACAAGATATAAAAATTACCAATCTGATGAGAGAAATCGTTTTTTAGGTTATGCTCAATTAGATTATAAAGTAGCTGATTGGTTATCTGTAACAGGAAAAGCAAGTACAGATAGTTATTCTGAATTACGTGAAGAAAGAAAAGCAACAGGTTCTTTGAATGCTACATTTGGATTAAACAGATTAGCTGTTGGTTCTGGATACCAAAAATATAGTGGTATGTTTTCTGAGCAAAATTATCAGTTAACATTGAATTTTAATAAAAAACTTACAGAAAGTATTTCGTTAAATGGTTTAGTTGGTCTTAACTCTTTAAGAACAAGACGTACTTCTACACTTGCTTCTACAGATGGAGGACTTATTATACCAGGAATTTATGCGTTATCAAACTCAGTAAATCCCGCACCATATCCAGTAGAGAATGAAGATAATTCAGGAGTGAATAGTGCGTATGCATCTGTTTCTTTAGGGTACAAAGACTTTTTATACTTGGATGGTACAGTGCGTAATGATGCGTTCTCTACATTGCCAAAAGGAAATAACAAAGTAAATACATTCTCTACTTCGGCTAGTTATGTTTTCACTAAGCTTATTGATCAGGATTGGTTGACTTTTGGAAAACTAAGAGCGAGTTATGCTGAGAACCCTCAAGGAAATATTGATTTGTATGCATTACAAGGTGTTTTTAGTAAATTCAATAACTTTGGAGCAAATCCATTGTATTCTAAACCAGATATTAGTGCTAATCCTGATTTGCGTACTGTAAAAACTAAAACTCAAGAGATAGGTTTGGAAATGCAATTCCTTGATAAAAGAATTGGTTTAGAGACAAGTATTTACAAAAGTTTGAGTTCTGATCAAATCTTCCCTGTAGACTATTCTACATCAACAGGGTATTCTTCAAGATATGCAAATGCAGGATCGGTTGAGAATAAAGGTATAGAGGTACAGCTTAATTTGACTCCAATAAGAACGAAAGATTTTCAATGGGATGTTTTTGTAAACTGGTCTAAAAATGAAAATACTGTTGTTGCTTTAGCTCCGGGAATTGAAACATTAACGTTAGGAACTTTTCAAGGTGGTGTAAGCATAATTGCAAAAGCAGGTCACGCTTATGGAGATATTATTGGTAAAGATTATGTGTATGCTGCTGATGGACAAAAAGTGACTAAAGGAGGAACTTACTTAATGACTGAGTCAGTTACCAATGTTATTGGAAATGTTACTCCGGATTGGATTGGCGGAATCCGTAATAAATTTACATACAAACAAGTTTCATTAGGTTTCTTAATTGATATGCAAAAAGGAGGAGATATTTTCTCTCTGGATCAATACTACGGACAAAACTCAGGTTTATATGCTTCAACTGCAGGGTATAATGAGTTAGGAAATCCGGTAAGAAATACACTTGCAAATGGTGGTGGAGTAATCCTTCCGGGAGTAAACCAAGATGGTACACCTAATACTACCAGAACGCCAGCTCCAGAAGTTGCCGGTGGTATTTATGGATATACTAAAAATCCACAAAAAGCTTTTGTTTATGATGCAAGTTATGTGAAATTAAGAGAAGTAAACATTACCTATAGTTTTCCTTCGGCAATGGTTTCTAAATTAAAATTGACTGATTTAAGGCTTTCTTTAGTAGGTTCTAACTTATGGATTATCCATAAAAACCTTCCAGATGCAGATCCGGAGAGTGGACTTAGTTCAGGTAACTTGTCTGCAGGTTATTCAGGAGGTTCACTTCCTACAACAAGAAATATTGGTTGTAACCTAACATTAAAATTCTAAACCATGAAAAAAATACTTTTATTAATATCTTTTGTTAGTGTTGCTATGTCATGCAGTACTGATATTACAGATATGAATGTTGATCCTAAAAAACCAACTGTAACCAAGCCGGAATACATGTTTACTAATGCAGAAAAAAAATTAGTAGATCAGATGGCAAGTACCAACGTAAATATTAACGTTTTTAGATTATTTGCTCAACAATGGGCAGAGACTACTTATCCAAACGAAAGTCAATACGACCTTACGGCCAGAAAAATTCCTGATGCTCATTTTCGTGTTTTGTACAGAGATGTATTAGCGGATTTTTATGATGCAAAAGGGATGATTAAAAGTCAGGTTACTGAAACAGAAGAAGCAGCTACCATTAACCAAAATAAATTGGCTCTTATTGATATTTTAGAAGCTTATACCTATAGTATCTTGGTTGACACTTTTGGAAATGTTCCGTATTCTCAGGTATCAGATATTGTAAAATACCCTTTGCCGGCTTATGATGATGCTAAAACCATTTATAAAGATCTTATAGCAAGATTGACGGCAGATGTTGCTGTATTGAAAAAAAATGCTGCAAGTCCTAACTTTGGTGGTGCTGATATTATTTATGCGGGAGATGCAGCAAGTAATGGAAAATGGGTAAAATTTGCTAATTCATTAATCGTAAGATTAGCAGTAAACATTTCAGATGTAGATGCAACGTATGCTGCTACTCAGGTTCAGGCTGCTATTGCTTCCGGAGTAATGACGGCTAATACAGATAATACTAAATTAATTTACTTAACTACTTCAGGGAATCAAAACCCATTGTATGCTGATTTAGTTGTTAGTAAGAGAGATGATTTTATTCCAGCTGAAACTTTTGTTGCAGCAATGGATGCTGTTGTTCCGGGTGGTGACCCAAGAATGCCGAAGTATTTTGTTAATGCTACTAAGCCAGTTCCGGTTATTCCTGCGGGCAGAACTTATGTAGGTGGTACTTATGGTGAAGCTAACGTTTTTGCAACATATTCGCATATAACTGCAACATTAAACAATCCTACTTACCCTGCTACAATATTTGATTTTTCTGAATTGAATTTTTTATTGGCAGAAGCTGCTGAGAAAAATTTAATCCCTGGAGGTTCAGCTATGGCTAAAACATATTATGATGCTGGAATAACTGCTTCAATGGCAGATTGGGGAGTTGCACCAGCAAGTATTACTGCTTACTTAGCGCAACCTAAAGTAGATTATTTAAATTCATTAAGTGGAGCAACCTGGAAAGAAAAAATTGGTATGCAAGCTTGGTATGCTCTTTATAACAGAGGATTTGAGGCATGGACGTCTTATAGAAGATTAGATTTCCCTGTATTAAAATCACCTACAGCGGCCATAAATAAAAACATTTTGACAGTTCCGGTAAGATATACATATCCTGGTCTTGAGCAATCTGTTAATGGAACAAATTATGCAAAAGCTGCTAGTGCTATTGGTGGTGACTTACTGAATACTAAATTATTCTGGGACAAGTTCTAGTGTTTTTTTATGATGATTATTAAACATAATCGCATAAAATAGACATTGACTTAGAATAATAGATAATAATTATTTTGAATTTTTTAGAACCCCGATTGCAATTTTTGTAATCGGGGTTCTTGCTTAAAATCGCATCGGTTGAGATTTTATATTATCTATTATGTTTTTTTATTTATACGTTTTTATCTTTTACCTTTGCTTCATCAAATTTTGTCGAAATAATTACATATAAAGCCATCAAATGAGAATATTCATTTTTCTATACCTATTAGTTGTACCAACTTTATTGTTTTCTCAAGAAAAAATCGTTCCTAACAATGGTTTAGATATGAACACTAAATATTCAAGTATAACAGATACTGTAAAGAAGAAAAAGTCATTAGTTGCGACTATTGATCAGTATCAAATTATTACATTAGAACATGATACAACCTATGTAGACACTTCATTAACATTAAAAAGTGCTTATAAACAAAACTATCTTAGAAAAGACACATTTGGACTTTTGCCTTTTTCAAACATTGGACAAACGTATAATACATTGCAATATAATTTAACAAGTTTTTCACCGTATCCTGAAATTGGTTTCAAAGGCAAACACTTTAATTATATGGAAGCTAATGAAATTAAATATTACTCGGCTGCAACTCCGTTAACCGAATTATTTTTTAATACAACAATAAATAAAGGACAAAACGTAGATTCGTTTATTACATTAAATACGTCTAAAAATCTTAACTTTTCTATTGCTTACAGAGGCTTACGTTCAGAAGGAGATTATATAAATCAATTGGTTAGTGCCGGAAATTTTAGGTTTACCACAAGTTATGCAACCACAAGTAGAAGATATGCTTTAAATGCTCATTTTGTTTCTCAGGATCTTTCGAATGAAGAAAACGGCGGAATAACAACACCAATAGATTTTGAAAGTGATAATAAGGACTATAAAAACCGTCAGCGTTTACAAGTTTATCTAACTGATGCGAAGTCATTTCTAAAAGGGAGACGTTTGTTTTTTGATCATGCTTTTAGAATAAATCCAACAAATGGAAGTAATAATTTGTATGTAACGCATCAATTTAATTATGAGTATAAATTCTTCGAATACAATCAGCCAACTGTAGTTTCAACGGTAGATGATGAGCCTGTTCAGCGTTTTGGAGAGTCTTATGTAACAAGTAATATTAACGATCATACTCGCTATGAAAAATTATACAACAAAGTTGGAGCTGCTTATGAAAATTCCTTATTAGGGAAATTTAACTTCTTTGTTGACGATTATAGATCAAATTATAGTTATAACAGAATTATAGTTTCTAAGGATGGAAAAGTTATTCCGAATAACTTATATCAACAGATTAACAATTTTGGAGGACAATATGAATATCAAAAAAACAAATGGAATGGTCGTTTTTTATATTCAAGATCGATTACAGATGTGTCGCTTTCTGATTTAGATGCTAAGTTGAGATACAATTTGAATGATAAAATACAGTTTGATTTTAGATATAGAAACGTCAATAAATTAGCAAATAACAATTACAATTTATATCAAAGCAGTTACGTAAAATACAATTGGTCGAACAATTTTAAGAACGAAAAAATAAATTCTCTTAGCGCAAATGTTTTTACGCCTTGGTTGAATGCTGAGGTTGAATATTCAGTTTTAAAAGATCATTTGTATTTTAGAGATGCCTCGTCACCAACAGAAATTGCTAATCAGATTCAGATCATTGAGCCGGCTCAATACGGAAATGCGATTAATTATTTGACAATAAAAGCGAGTAGAGAGTTTAAATTTGGACCTTTTGGTTTTGATAATACACTTTTGTATCAAAAAGTAGATCAATCGGATTTGATTTTAAATGTGCCTGATTTTGTAACCAGAAACACATTTTATTACTCAGGTTATTTTTTTAAGAAAGCTTTATATATGCAGACCGGAGTCGTTTTTAATTATTTTACCAAATATTATGGTAATGATTACAATCCGGTGGTTGGAGAATTTTTTATTCAGCAAAATAAAAAAATCGGAGGATATCCATTATTCGATTTATTCCTAAACGCGAGAATTCGCCAGACGCGATTTTATTTAAAAGCAGAACATATCAATGCTCTGTTTTCTAAAAGTGATTATTATTCAGCGCCTAATAATCCTTATCGTGATTTTGTTATCCGATTTGGTTTAGTTTGGAATTTCTTCCAATAAAATTGGGCTCTAATTACATTAAAAACCAAATATTAAATTTAAATAAAAATGGACTTTTCAAAAAACATTTTAGAAACAATTGGTAATACACCATTGGTAAAACTCAACAAAATTGTTGCTGAAATTGATGCCTTGGTATTGGCAAAAGTCGAAACTTTTAATCCGGGAAATTCTGTAAAAGACAGAATGGCCGTGAAAATGATTGAAGACGCAGAGGCAGATGGAAGATTAAAACCCGGAGGAACTATTATTGAAGGAACTTCTGGAAATACAGGAATGGGGTTGGCACTTGTGGCAATCATAAAGGGATACAAATTAATCTGTGTAATATCAGATAAACAGTCTAAAGAAAAAATGGACATTTTGCGTGCAGTTGGCGCAAAAGTAGTAGTTTGTCCTACTGATGTTGAGCCTACTGATCCTCGATCTTACTATTCGGTTTCTAAGCGTTTAGCTTCTGAAACACCAAATTCATGGTATGTAAACCAATATGATAATATGTCTAATTCATTGGCACATTATGAGCAAACAGGACCGGAAATCTGGAAACAAACGGATGGTAAAATAACTCATTTTGTGGTTGGAGTAGGAACTGGAGGAACTATTTCCGGAGTTGGAAGATTCCTGAAAGAGAAAAATCCAAATATTAAAATTTGGGGAATTGATACTTACGGATCTGTTTTTAAGAAATACCACGAAACGGGAATTTTTGATGAAAATGAGATTTATTCTTATATTACTGAAGGAATTGGAGAAGATATTTTACCAAAAAATGTTGACTTTTCATTAATTGACGGTTTTACAAAAGTGACCGATAAAGATGCTGCGGTTTATACCAGAAAAATTGCTCTTGAAGAAGCTATTTTTGTAGGAAACTCTGCTGGAGCTTGTATTAAAGGTTTGTTGCAATTAAAAGAACATTTTAAGCCTGATGATGTTGTTGTGGTTCTTTTTCATGATTCTGGAAGCCGTTATGTTGGTAAAATGTTTAATGACGATTGGATGCGTGAGCGTGGATTCTTAGAAGAAAACGTAACAAAAGCCGAAGATGTAATTAAGGATCATATCGATAAACAATTGATTGTTGTTCGTACTGAAGAATTGGTTTCACATGCAATTGAACGTATGAGAAAATATAAAATATCTCAAATTCCGGTTGTAGACATTAATGGTTTTGTTGGTTCTGTGGATGAAACAGATTTGTTTAGAAGTTATGTTGCTGATAAAAATGTAGCCGAAAAACCAATTAAAGAAGTAATGGGAAAACCTTTCCCGATTGTGAAATTAGGAACTCCAATCGAAGAAGTTTCTAAGTTGTTTACCAAAGAAAATGATGCTGTTTTAGTAGATCTTGAAAATGGAAACCATCATATTATAACGAAGTATGATATCATTGGATCGATAAAATAAAGCATTTTTTAATAATTTTATAAGACCATAAATCTAATTATTGAGTTAGATTTATGGTTTTTTAGCTTAAATAGATTTTAAAATGAACTTTACCGCGATAGATTTTGAAACTGCGACAGGACATCATCCGTGTTCTGTGGGGATTGTTACGGTTCAAAACGGAATAATTGTAGATGAGTTTGTTACTTTGATAAAACCACCCAATAACGAGTATAATCCGTTTACGATTCGGGTTCATGGTATTTATCCAAAGGACACAGTAAATGCTAAATCATTTCTACAGGTTTATCCTGAAATAGAGAAAAGATTAAAAAATAGAATAATAGTAGCACATAACGAAAGTTTTGACCGCAATGTTTTGTTTAAATCGATGGTACTTCATGGGTTAAATTATGAAGATTTAAATATCGCTTCAAAATGGGAATGCACCCTTAAGATTTATAAAGCTAAAGGTTTAAAACCAACGAAACTTAGTGATTGTTGCAAAGAAATGAAGATCCAGCTAAGTCATCACGAAGCATTATCTGATGCGCGCGCATGTGCTAAGTTATATATGTTGAGATAAAAAGATTATTTTGTAAGATTAGTATTATTTTTAATTAAATTTGAGCTTTTATAAACCATCATAAAAGCCAAAAAATGAAAGAAGATTTTCTTCATTACCTCTGGAAATTCAAGAAGTTTGAAACATTGAATTTAAAAACCACGCAAAATGAATCTGTCACTATTATTAAAACGGGAGATTATTTAGAGCTTTCAGGACCTGATTTTTTTAATGGCCAAATCAAAATCGGAAATCAAAAGTGGGCCGGAAATATCGAAATTCATATAAAATCTTCTGATTGGTATGTGCATCATCACGAAAAAGATATAGCCTACGAAAATGTAATTTTGCATGTTGTTTGGGAACATGATGCAGAAATATTTCGAGAAAACAACATTGAAATTCCAGTTTTAGTTTTAAAGGATTATGTTTCATCTGATGTTATAGCTTGTTACAAATCGCTCCTTGCGCCAAAATCATGGATATTCTGCGAAAGACAAATTTCAAAAATAGATGATTTTGTGTTTAAAAATTGGAGGGAAAGGCTCTTTTTTGAACGTTTAGAACGCAAATCAAAATTTATCTATGATTTACTCGAAGAGACAAATCAGGATTGGGAAGCCGTTTTTTTCTGTTTATTGGCGAAGAATTTTGGACTAAATACAAATGGAGCTTCGTTCTTACAGATGGCCAAAGCGATTCCGTTTTCAGTTATTCGAAAAGAAAGCTTTGAAGTCGAAAATTTAGAAGCATTGCTTTTAGGTACAGCTGGTTTATTAGATAAGGATGGAGAAGATGTTTATTTTACAGATTTAAAAATCAGATATTTTTATCTTCTGCATAAATACCAATTTGAGAGATGCCATATAGATTCGGTTCAGTTTTTTAAGCATCGACCGGATAATTTTCCAACCATACGGCTTTCGCAATTGGCAAATTTGTATAAAAAGCATCAAAACTTATTTTCTAAAATAATAAGTTTAAAATCAGTCACAGAAGTATATGAATTGCTTGGAGTTTCGGCAAGTCTATATTGGCAAAACCACTATCAGTTTGATAAAGAAAGTCCGAAGAAAGCAAAACAATTGTCAAAATCGTTTTTAGATTTAGTAATTATAAACACTATAATTCCAATGCAATTTGCTTATTCTACTATAATGGGAGAGACAATTTCTGAAGATTTAATTGTGTTTATGAATGAAGTTGCTCCTGAGAATAACGCAATTATAACTAAGTTTAAATCTTTTGGAGTTCTTTCTGGAAATGCTTTTGAAACCCAAACTTTATTAGAACTTAAAAACGAATATTGTAATAAAAAAGCGTGTTTACAATGCGCGTTAGGAATGGAGCTATTGAAGAGTAATTAGTTAATTAGAAAATGTGTCGATTAGATAATTTTGTACATTTGTCATTCTTAATAATGTCAAATGTCATCCTGAGTGGAGTCGAAGGATAAATCTAAAACTAACTATGTCTGCTATTTTAAAATTAAAATTCTTTTTCGAGAAATATGGATTTCATGTTTCCTCAAGATTGGCTGACAAGCTAGGAATGCGTGTAACGAGTGTTAGATTATTTTTTATTTATATTTCGTTTGTTACGGCTGGTTTAGGCTTTGGAGTTTATCTTACCTTTGCATTTTGGATTCGTTTAAAAGATTTAATTCGCTCAAAAAGAACATCAGTTTTTGATTTATAAATCAATTTTAATGCATAAAAAAAGGATCATGAATGATTTTACTTCATGATCCTTTTAATTTTATATAGAAGATATAGAAAATTATTTTTCTGGATTGTTTAATTTACTGTTTTTCCTACCATAAGTAAAATAGAAAATAACTCCAAGGGCCATCCATGCAAAAAGTCTTAACCAGTTTGTCCATCCTAAACCGTACATCATAGCGCAACATACAGCAACACCTAATAAAGGTACTAATGGTACAAATGGAGTTTTGAATTCTCTAACCATATTTGGCTCTTTTTTACGTAAAATAATAACAGAGATACATACAAGAACAAAAGCAAATAAGGTTCCAATACTAGTCATATCACCTACAATGTCTCCAGGAATAAAAGCAGCAAATGCACCAACAATTACTAAAATTGCAAGATTAGCTTTGTATGGAGTTTTGTATTTAGGGTGAACATCACTAAAAGCTTTTGGAAGTAGACCGTCTTTACCCATTGCGTAAAATACTCTTGACTGTCCTAATAACATTACTAGAATTACAGAAGAAAAACCTGCAAGAATAGCAACAGTAACTAATTGTCCTAGCCATTCGTATCCAATCATATATTTATTGATAGCGAATGCAACAGAAGCTTCTTTACCACCTGTTCTGAAATCTTCAACTGTTGCAACCCCTGTTAATACTTGTGCAAAAAGAATGTATAAAAGAGTACATACAGCTAATGATCCTAGGATACCGATAGGCATTGCTTTTTTAGGATTTTTTGTTTCTTGAGCGGCTGTACTTACAGCATCGAAACCAATAAATGCAAAGAAAACAGTTCCTGCAGCTCCTAATATTCCCATAATACCACCATAACTGTGTCCAACTCCATGTTCATCAGTAAAAATTGATGCTGGCGGAATGTATGGTGTGTGATTTGCTGGGTTTACAAAGTTCCAGCCAATTACAATTATTAATATAACAATAGCTACTTTAACGATTACGATAATTCCGTTAACAAAAGCTGATTCTTGGATACCTTTTATCAATAATAAACTAATGACACTAACAATAAAAAGCGCTGGAAGATTTATAATTCCATGTGTCACTTGTTGCGTTACCGGATCAACTATTTTTTGAAATGGAGAGTGAGAAAATTCAAAAGGAATTGGACTCATATGGAAGACATTGACCAGTAGGTTATTGAGGTATTCACTCCAGGCAATTCCAACTGTTGCTGCTCCTACGGCATATTCAAGTATTAAATCCCATCCAATTATCCAGGCAAGAAATTCACCCATGGTTGCGTAGGTATACGTATAAGCACTACCAGAAATTGGAATAGAAGAAGAGAGTTCTGCATAGCACAATCCTGCTAATGCACAGCCAATAGCAGCTATAATAAATGCAATGGTAACTGATGGGCCAGCATTTTGCGCGGCGGCGGTAGCAGTTCTAACAAATAATCCTGCACCAATGATGGCGCCAATACCTAAGGCGATTAATGACCAAGCGGTCAAGGTTCTTTTTAACCCTTTTTCAGAATCAGCAGCTTCTGCTAAAAGCTGTGCTAATGGTTTTCTTTTCCAAATTGACATATTATTATATTGGTTTATTGTTATTAAGCTCCAAATGTATTGTTTTTTGTAAAAAATAAAAACAATAATCATGTTTTAAGTTATAAAATATTTAATTATGTGATAATACCCACAGGAAACACTCTTTTAATTTTTATATTCATTAAAATTATTAGTGTTTTATAGCGGATTAATCAATTCGCAAATTAGTCATTTATTTAATACTTTTCTTAATAAAATGATTTATTTTCGCACAAATCATATTTCAGTTTGAAAATGAAAATTTATTAGATAATGAATTTTAAAGTATTATTAAGACATTTTAAATTTACAAGCCAACAACGTACAGGGATTCTTTTGCTTTTTATACTTATAATAGTATTGCAGGCGGTTTATTTTTTTGTAGACTTTAGTGTTCCTGAAAAGTCTTTTCCTGAAAAAGAACAATGGACCTTTTTGCAAACTGAGATTGATTCGTTGAAATCTATAAAGTATAATGAGAAGTCTAAAGTTTATACTTTTAATCCAAATTTTATCTCAGACTATAAAGGTTATAAGCTTGGGATGTCGATTGAAGAAATCGATCGTTTATTGACTTTTAGAAAAGAAAATAAATATGTAAATTCTACTGAAGAATTTCAGCAAGTCACAAAAGTTTCAGATTCTTTATTAAGGATTATTTCGCCATTGTTTAAATTTCCGGACTGGACTCAGAATAAATCTAATTTTAAAACAGAAAAGAAAGAGTATGTGGCGAAATCTTATTCGAAAAAAGAAAATAAAATTATAGTTTTAGATATTAATCAAGCAACTCAGGACGATTTAATTAAAGTGTATGGAATAGGTGAAGCTTTATCTTTACGAATATTAAAACAAAAGGAGATTTTAGGCTGTTTTGTTTCTATGGAACAAATGAGTGATGTTTGGGGACTTTCGCCGGAAGTAATTGCAGAATTGAATTCGCATTTTAAAGTTGTGATACCTTCAGATTTGAAGAAAATAGCAATAAATGATGCTTCTCTAAAAGAATTATCTCAGTTTCCTTATTTCAGATATGCTTTGGCGAGACAGATCGTAACAGCTCGAAGTATGAACGGAAATTTTAATAATATTGAGGATTTATCAAAAATTAAAGGTTTTCCTGTTGAAAAAGCAAAAATAATTAGTTTATATTTGGAGTTCTAAAAAAAATAACACACAATGAATTTTGATTACAATGAAACGCAATCAATGATTGCTCAGTCAATAAAAGATTTTGCCGATAAAAATATAAGACCTTATATAATGGAGTGGGACGAGGCTCAAATTTTCCCAGTTCCTTTATTTAAAAAATTAGGCGAAATGGGATTTATGGGAGTTTTAGTACCCGAAGAATATGGAGGTTCCGGTTTAGGATATCATGAATATATTACAGTTGTTGAAGAGATTTCAAAAGTAGATCCTTCAATTGGTTTATCTGTTGCAGCACATAATTCGTTATGTACAAATCATATTTTGACTTTTGGAAATGAAGAGCAAAAGAAAAAATGGTTGCCAAAATTAGCGACTGCTGAATATATAGGAGCTTGGGGATTGACAGAACATAATACAGGTTCTGATGCTGGCGGAATGAATACAACGGCAGTAAGAGATGGTGATGATTGGATTGTAAGTGGAGCTAAGAACTTTATTACACACGCTATTTCTGGAGATATTGCAGTAGTAATTGTTCGTACTGGTGAAAAAGGCGATTCTAAAGGAATGACGGCTTTTGTTTTTGAAAAAGGAATGAAAGGATTTACATCAGGTAAAAAAGAGAATAAATTAGGAATGCGTGCTAGTGAAACCGCAGAACTTGTTTTTGATGGTTGCCGAGTACCTGACACAAATAGATTAGGAGAAGTTGGTCAGGGATTTGTTCAGGCTATGAAAATATTAGACGGTGGAAGAATCTCAATCGGGGCTTTGTCCTTAGGAATTGCAAAAGGTGCTTATGAAGCTGCTCTTAAATATTCTAAAGAGAGGTATCAGTTTGGACAACCTATCAGTAATTTTCAGGGAATTTCGTTTAAGTTGGCAGATATGGCAACAGAAATCGAAGCTTCGGAATTGTTACTGCATAAAGCTGCTTTCTTAAAACAACAGCACAAACCAGTTACAACTCTTGGTGCAATGGCAAAGATGTATGCTTCAGAAGCTTGTGTGAAAATCGCAAACGAAGCGGTTCAGATTCACGGGGGTTACGGTTATACAAAAGATTTTCCTGTAGAGAAATTCTATAGAGATTCTAAATTATGTACAATTGGAGAAGGAACTACTGAAATTCAAAAAGTTGTTATTTCAAGAAACTTATTAAAAGAATAAAGAATAAGAAATAAGCTTTACTTAATTGTCTAATTATAAGCGATATATTTTTAAGTCTGTTCTCTTTTTTCTATCTTCTTTTTTCTTTTAAAAAATAATTTGGAATTTATACCTCATAATTCATAATTAATATATACTTTTGCACCCTTAACGAGAGGAGGTGTCAATATTATGTTAATTATACCAATTAAAGACGGAGAAAATATCGATAGAGCATTAAAGCGCTATAAAAGAAAATTTGATAAAACAGGAACTGTTCGTCAACTAAGAGCACGTACTGCTTTTATTAAGCCTTCTGTTATCAAAAGAGCACAAATTCAAAAAGCTGCTTACATCCAAAACATGAGAGATGGTTTAGAGAGTTAGTATATAGCTTTATAAAAATAATTACCGTTAGCTGTCAAAATTTTGATGCTAACGGTTTTTTTATGCTTAATTTTGAGATAAATAGTATTCTATATATAGGTGTAGGGTTTGGGTTTGTATAATATGGAAAAGTGTTTATTCTTATGAAGTCAAATAAAGAAGCATTTCGGGATTATCTTCAGTTGGAGAAAAAATATTCTCCACATACGGTCAATGCATATCTGAATGATATTTTGTTCTTTGAAATGTTTAATAAGGATAATTTTGAGCAAGAAAGTATTGAGCGGGTGAATTACAGTCAGATTAGAAGTTGGATTGTTTTTTTGGTCGATGCGGATATTTCAAATGTTTCTGTAAATCGAAAAATGGCTTCTTTAAAAGCATTTTATAAGTTTCTTTTAAAAACAAAGCAAATAGAAGTTAGTCCAATGTTGAAGCATAAGGCTTTGAAAACACCGAAAATTATTCAGATTCCTTTTTCAGAAAAAGAATTGACGGACTTAATGTCTGCTATTGATAATCCTGTTGGCTTTGAAGAAGTAAGAGATAAGCTTGTTGTTGATTTGTTTTATACGACCGGAATGCGAAGAGCGGAGTTGATATATTTAATGAAGAGTAATGTTGATTTGTCTTCTAATGTGGTAAAGGTTTTAGGAAAGAGAAATAAAGAACGCATTATTCCGATTTTACCTATTATAGTGGAGCAATTTGGTGTGTATTTGAAGGAAAGATCTCAGCTTGAAAAGATAGTCGATGAGGATTATTTTTTTATTTCTCGAAAAGGGTTAAAATTGAGTGAATCTTTTGTGTATCGATTAATAAATTCTTACTTTAGTAAAGTCTCTGAAAAGGTAAAAAAAAGTCCACATGTGCTTCGGCATACTTTTGCGACTCATTTATTAAATAACGGAGCGGATTTAAATTCAGTTAAGGAATTATTAGGGCATTCGAGTTTGGCGTCTACGCAGGTTTATACTCATAATAGTTTAGCAGAGCTTAAAAAGGTGTATACTGATGCGCATCCTCGGAACAAATAGTAGTTCTGAAATGTTTAACCCTAAAATTAGTATTATGAAGGTAGATGTTCATGCAGTTAACTTTACTGTTGACAGAAAGTTGGTAGATTTTATTCAGGAAAGAATGGATAAATTAGAAAAATATTATGATCGCGTGGTTTCGGCCGATGTTTTTTTGAAAGTTGAAAGAACAAGTGATAAGGAGAATAAGGCAGTAGAGATTAAGATTAATGTTCCTGGAGATGATTTTTTGGTTAAAAAGCAATGTAAAACATTCGAAGAGGCTATTGAGCTTTCAGCAGAATCTTTAGAGCGTGTACTGGTAAAAAGGAAAGAAAAAATAAGAGCACATATATAATTGAATATAATTGAAAAAAATTTTCAAAAAATGTTTTGATACAAAGATAAAATAGCTACATTTGCAGTCCGTTAGAAATAGCGGACTTTTTTATTGATATTGCCAGCGTAGCTCAGTTGGCTAGAGCAGCTGATTTGTAATCAGCAGGTCGTGGGTTCGAGTCCCTCCGCCGGCTCTAAATATTTCAAATGCGATTTGAAATTGTTCATGCAATTATTGATAAAATAAAGGGGAGATACTCAAGCGGCCAACGAGGGCAGACTGTAAATCTGCTGTGTGAACTTCGCAGGTTCGAATCCTGCTCTCCCCACAATTTTGATTTTAGATTTAATGATTTCAGAATTTAGATTTATAGAGATAAAAAATTGAATTTGATTCGGTTTTGCTTTTTTTTAATCTAAATCAAGGATCTAAAATCTAAAATTAGGACTCTGCCGGTGTAGCTCAGGGGTAGAGTGCTTCCTTGGTAAGGAAGAGGTCTCGGGTTCAATTCCCGACATTGGCTCAAGTAAGTAGGAAATTGAAAATTAATATATAACTAAGATTAAAAATTAAGTAAAATGGCAAAGGAGAATTTTAATCGTTCCAAACCGCACTTAAACATAGGTACAATTGGACACGTGGATCACGGAAAAACTACATTAACTGCAGCAATTACAAAAGTATTGTCTGATGCTGGTTACTGTCAAGCAAAATCGTTTGATCAAATCGATAACGCTCCAGAGGAGAAAGAAAGAGGTATTACTATTAATACATCACACGTAGAGTATGAAACAGCTAATCGTCACTACGCTCACGTTGACTGTCCAGGTCACGCGGATTACGTAAAGAACATGGTTACTGGTGCTGCTCAAATGGACGGAGCTATCTTAGTGGTTGCTGCTACAGATGGTCCAATGCCACAAACTCGTGAGCACATCCTTTTAGGTCGCCAGGTTGGTATTCCTAGAATGGTAGTTTTCATGAACAAAGTAGATATGGTTGACGACGCTGAGTTGTTAGAGCTTGTTGAAATGGAAATTAGAGATTTATTGTCTTTCTACGAATATGATGGAGATAATGGTCCTGTTGTTCAAGGTTCTGCTTTAGGAGGATTGAATAATGATCCTGCTTGGGTTCCTAAAATCATTGAATTAATGGAAGCTGTTGATAATTGGATCGAAGAGCCAATTCGTGATACTGCAAAACCATTCTTGATGCCGGTTGAAGATGTATTTACAATTACTGGACGTGGAACTGTTGCTACAGGTCGTATCGAAACTGGTATTGCTAATACAGGAGATGCTGTTGAAATCATTGGTATGGGAGCTGATAAATTAACTTCTACTATTACAGGAGTTGAGATGTTCCGTAAAATCCTTGACAGAGGTGAAGCTGGAGATAACGTAGGTTTATTGTTAAGAGGTGTTGATAAAGAATCTATCAAAAGAGGAATGGTTATCATTAAGCCAGGATCAGTAAAACCACACGCTACTTTCAAAGCTGAGGTTTATATCTTGAAAAAAGAAGAAGGTGGACGTCATACTCCATTCCATAATAACTACCGTCCACAGTTCTACGTACGTACAACTGACGTAACAGGAGTTATTACTTTACCAGAAGGAGTAGAGATGGTAATGCCAGGAGACAACTTGACTATCAATGTATCTTTATTAAGCCCAATCGCGATGAGCGTAGGTTTACGTTTCGCTATCCGTGAAGGTGGTAGAACTGTAGGTGCAGGTCAGGTGACTGAAATCGTAGGATAATCCTATAAAAACTATAAAAAGCCAGTTGGTTTTCTTAACTGAAATCACTGGCTTTTAATTACGGGCGTAGTTCAAGGGTAGAATAGCGGTCTCCAAAACCGTTGATGGGGGTTCGAATCCCTCCGCCCGTGCAATAAAAAATATATCAAATGACAAAAGTTACGAATTATTTATCAGAGGCTTTCGAAGAGTTAAAGTCAAATGTTTCTTGGCCTGCTTGGGCTGAGGTTCAAAAATTGACAATTGTTGTAGCTGTATTTTCAGTTCTATTTGCTTTGGCAACATGGGGAGTAGACGAATTTTTTGCAAAAGCTTTGGCTGGATTTTTTAACTGGTTAAAAGGATAATTTTTTTGTGATGGCAGATAATAATGTGAAAAAATGGTACGTAGTTAGAGCTGTAAGCGGACAAGAAAATAAAGTCAAAGCTTATATCGAAACTGAAATTGCCAGATTAGGTATGGGTGATTATGTTTCCCAAGTTTTAGTGCCTACAGAAAAAGTAGTTACTGTAAAAGAAGGAAAGAAAATGTCTAAGGATAAAGTTTATTTTCCTGGATATGTTATGATCGAAGCCAATTTAGTTGGTGAGATACCTCATATTATTAAGTCTATTACTAGTGTAATTGGATTTTTAGGAGAGATCAAAGGCGGAGAACCTGTTCCTTTGAGATTATCTGAAGTAAATAGAATGTTAGGTAAGGTAGATGAGTTGGCTGTTAATACAGATACTCGTGCTATTCCTTTCAACTTAGGAGAAACTGTAAAAGTGATCGACGGTCCTTTTAACGGATTTAACGGTACGGTTGAAAAAATCAATGAAGAAAAGCGTAAACTTGAAGTAATGGTGAAAATTTTCGGAAGAAAAACTCCATTAGAGTTGAGTTTTATGCAAGTTGAAAAAGTATAATTTTTGTTACATCTATAATAACCACCGTAATCGCTTCCAATGATTAGGGTGTTAAATTTTTTAAAAAATGGCTAAAGAAATTAGTAAGGTAGTTAAACTACAAGTTAAGGGAGGTGCTGCGAATCCGTCGCCACCGGTTGGACCTGCTTTAGGAGCTGCTGGGGTTAATATCATGGAGTTCTGTAAGCAGTTCAATGCTAGAACACAAGATAAACCTGGCAAAATATGCCCAGTACAAATTACTGTGTATAAAGACAAATCATTTGATTTTGTTGTAAAAACTCCTCCAGCTGCTGTCCAATTATTGGAAGCTGCAAAGCTAAAGTCTGGATCAGGTGAACCAAATCGTAAAAAAGTAGCTAGTGTTACTTGGGACGTTATCAAAGCAATTGCTGAAGATAAAATGGTAGATTTAAATGCATTCACAATCGAATCTGCAATGAGCATGATCGCTGGAACTGCTAGATCTATGGGTATAACTGTATCAGGAGATGCTCCTTTTTAATTAAGAGAAAGAAATGGCAAAATTAACAAAAAAGCAAAAAGAGGCTGCTTCAAAAATTGAAAAGAACAAACTATACTCTTTAAAAGATGCAGCTGCATTAATTAAAGTTATAGCTTCTGCAAAATTTGATGAGTCTGTTGATATCGCAGTTCGTTTGGGTGTAGATCCAAGAAAAGCGAATCAAATGGTTAGAGGTGTAGTTACATTACCTCATGGAACTGGTAAAGACGTTAAAGTATTAGCATTGGTTACTCCAGATAAAGAAGCGGAAGCTAAAGAAGCTGGGGCTGATTATGTAGGTCTTGACGATTATTTACAAAAAATTAAAGATGGTTGGACAGATGTTGATGTTATCATCACTATGCCAGCTGTTATGGGTAAATTAGGTCCATTAGGTCGTATTTTAGGACCTAGAGGTTTAATGCCTAACCCTAAAACAGGTACTGTAACTATGGATGTTGCAAAAGCTGTTGCAGAGGTTAAAGCTGGTAAAATTGACTTTAAAGTTGATAAAACTGGTATCGTACATGCAGGAATTGGTAAAGTTTCTTTCGGAGCTGAGCAAATTTATGACAATGCACACGAAATTATTCAAACATTAATCAAACTTAAACCAACTGCTGCTAAAGGTACCTACATTAAAGGTATTCACCTTACAAGCACTATGAGTCCTGCAATTGCATTGGACCCTAAAGCAGTATAATTGGTAGTTAATAATTTTTAGTATGACTAGAGAAGAAAAATCAATCGCGATTGAAGATTTAACTGCACAGTTAGCTGGTACAAATATTATTTATGTATCTGATATTTCTGGATTAAATGCAGAAACAACTTCAAACTTGAGAAGAGCTTGCTTTAAAGCAGGTATTAAATTAGAGGTTGTAAAAAATACTTTGCTTGCAAAAGCAATGGAAGCTTCTGCTAATGACTATGGTGATTTACCTTCAGTATTGACTGGTAATAGTGCTATATTTATTTCAGATGTTGCAAATGCACCTGGAAAAATAATTAAAGATTTCAGAAAAAAATCAGCGAAGCCTTTATTGAAGGGAGCTTATATTAACTCTGAAATTTATATTGGAGATGATCAATTAGATGCATTAGCAACTATTAAATCTAAAGAAGAACTTCTTGGAGAACTTATTGGATTATTGCAATCACCAGCACAAAGAGTTATCTCTGCTTTACAAAATCAATTCGCAAACAGCGAAGAGACAGAAGCATAATAACAAATGCGGGGAATATTATTTCCTTGCTGCTTAATTAGCGCACAATAAATAAATTATATTTTACAAATCATTTTAAACGATAGAAAAAATGGCAGATTTGAAACAATTCGCAGAACAATTAGTTAACTTAACAGTTAAAGAAGTTAACGAATTAGCAACAATATTAAAAGACGAGTATGGTATCGAGCCTGCTGCTGCAGCTGTAGTAGTTGCTGCTGGTGGTGGAGAAGGTGCTGCTGAAGAAGCACAAACTGAATTTACAGTTGTATTAAAAGAAGCAGGTGCTTCTAAATTAGCAGTTGTGAAATTAGTAAAAGAACTTACAGGTTTAGGTTTGAAAGAAGCTAAAGATGTAGTTGACGGAGCTCCAAGTAACGTTAAAGAAGGTGTTTCTAAAGAAGAGGCTGAAGGTCTTAAAAAATCATTAGAAGAAGCTGGAGCTGTAGTTGAGCTTAAATAATTCAACTCAGTTTTAAGAACTAGGTTTAGGTCTTGAGTTAACTCAATGACCTAAACCATTTTTCGTATAATAAAATATATCAAGTTTTATTATCAAATAGTTTAAAATACGAAAAAGTTTTTGATCAATACGAAGAAAAAAAATTGAACTGAATCTTTACCGGTTTATTTTTAAAGATGTATTGATTATAATAAGAAAGTATAGATTAAACAGTGTGTTTTTACACAAAAAAATTACTTTTTTTTAATCAAAATTTTGTCCATTGATGATAACAAATCAGACTGAAAGATTGAATTTTGCCTCTACAAAAAATATCCCTGACTATCCAGATTTTCTTGATGTTCAGGTTAAATCTTTTAAAGATTTCTTTCAATTAGAAACGAAATCTGACGAAAGAGGCAACGAAGGGTTGTACAACACCTTCATGGAAAACTTTCCAATCACAGATACAAGAAACAACTTTGTATTGGAGTTCCTAGATTATTTTGTTGATCCACCACGTTATACAATTCAAGAATGTATAGAGAGAGGTCTTACTTATAGTGTGCCTTTAAAAGCTAGGTTAAAACTATACTGTACAGATCCGGAACACGAAGATTTTGAAACTATTGTACAAGATGTTTACCTTGGAACAATACCTTATATGACTCCTAGCGGTACTTTTGTAATCAATGGTGCTGAGCGTGTAGTAGTATCTCAACTACACCGTTCTCCTGGGGTTTTCTTTGGACAGTCATTCCACGCAAATGGAACAAAACTATATTCTGCCAGAGTAATTCCTTTTAAAGGTTCTTGGATAGAATTTTCTACAGATATCAACAGCGTAATGTATGCTTATATCGATAGAAAGAAAAAATTACCGGTTACAACTTTATTCCGTGCAATTGGATTCGAAAGAGACAAGGATATCCTTGAAATTTTTGACCTTGCAGAAGAAATTAAAGTTTCTAAAACTGGTATTAAGAAATATATTGGAAGAAGACTTGCTGCGCGTGTATTGAACACTTGGCACGAGGATTTCGTTGATGAAGATACCGGTGAGGTAGTTTCTATCGAACGTAACGAAATCATCCTTGATAGAGATACTATTATCGACAAAGATAATGTTGAAGAAATCATCGATTCTAACGTTAAATCTATTTTGTTACACAAAGAGGATAATAACCAAGCAGATTATGCTATTATCCACAACACGTTACAAAAAGATCCAACAAACTCTGAAAAAGAAGCTGTAGAGCACATTTACCGTCAGTTGCGTAACGCTGAACCGCCTGATGAGGAAACTGCTCGTGGTATTATAGATAAATTGTTCTTCTCTGATCAACGTTATAACTTAGGTGAAGTTGGTCGTTATAGAATGAACAAAAAACTTGGTTTAGATATCCCAATGGAAAAGCAAGTGCTTACCAAAGAAGATATCATTACCATTGTAAAATATTTGATCGAATTGATCAACTCTAAAGCAGAGATTGATGATATTGATCACTTATCAAACCGTCGTGTTAGAACAGTTGGAGAACAATTGTCTCAACAATTCGGTGTTGGTTTAGCACGTATGGCTAGAACTATCCGTGAGAGAATGAACGTTAGAGATAACGAGGTGTTTACACCAATTGATTTGATTAATGCTAAAACATTGTCGTCAGTTATCAACTCTTTCTTTGGTACTAACCAGTTATCTCAATTTATGGATCAAACGAATCCATTAGCTGAGATTACACACAAAAGAAGACTTTCTGCCCTTGGACCTGGTGGACTTTCGAGAGAAAGAGCTGGATTTGAGGTTCGTGACGTTCACTATACACACTATGGTCGTTTATGTCCGATTGAAACTCCAGAGGGACCAAACATTGGTTTGATTTCATCTCTTGGTGTTTATGCAAAAGTTAACGGAATGGGATTCATCGAGACTCCATACCGTAAAGTAACTGATGGTGTAGTTGATTTAGAAAGTACACCTATTTACTTAAGTGCAGAAGAAGAAGAAGGAAAAATGATTGCTCAGGCAAACATTGAAATGGACGCTACTGGTAGAATTACAGCAAGCAATGTAATTGCTCGTGAGGAAGGTGACTTCCCGGTTGTTGAACCATCTGCAGTACATTATACAGACGTTGCTCCTAACCAGATCGCTTCGATTTCGGCTTCATTGATTCCTTTCTTGGAGCATGATGATGCGAATAGAGCTTTGATGGGATCTAACATGATGCGTCAGGCGGTTCCTTTGATCCGTCCGGAAGCACCAATTGTTGGTACAGGTTTAGAGCGTCAAGTGGCTTCAGATTCTAGAGTATTGATTAATGCTGAAGGAGATGGAACTGTAGAATATGTTGATGCAAACATCATTACTATTAAATACGACCGTACTGAAGATGAAAGAATGGTTAGTTTTGATGCTGATGAAAAAACATACAACTTAATTAAATTTAGAAAAACCAATCAAGGTACAAGTATCAACTTGAAACCAATCGTAAGAAAAGGTGACAGAGTTGTTCTTGGACAAGTATTATCAGAAGGATATGCTACTCAAAATGGTGAATTAGCTTTAGGTAGAAACTTAAAAGTTGCGTTCATGCCATGGAAAGGGTATAACTTTGAGGATGCGATTGTAATTTCTGAAAAAGTAGTTCGTGATGATATTTTTACTTCTATCCACGTTGATGATTATTCATTAGAGGTTAGAGATACTAAGTTAGGAAATGAAGAGTTAACAAACGATATTCCTAACGTTTCTGAAGAAGCTACTAAAGATTTAGATGAAAACGGTATGATTAGAATTGGAGCAGAGGTTAAACCTGGCGACATTTTGATCGGAAAAATTACACCAAAAGGAGAATCAGATCCTACTCCGGAAGAGAAATTGCTTCGTGCAATCTTCGGGGATAAAGCAGGTGATGTAAAAGATGCTTCATTAAAAGCGTCTCCATCTTTACACGGTGTAGTTCTTGACAAAAAATTATTTGCAAGAGCCGTAAAAGATAAACGTAAACGTACTCAGGATAAAGATGCTTTAGGCGCTTTAGAAATGGAGTTTGAAACTAAATTTGTTGAATTAAAAGACAGATTAGTTGAGAAATTATTCTTGATCGTTAACGGAAAAACATCTCAAGGTGTAATGAATGATTTGGGTGAAGAAGTTTTACCAAAGGGTAAAAAATATACTCAAAAAATGCTTTACGCAGTAGAAGATTTTGCTCACTTAAGCAAAGGTCAATGGGTTGCTGATGATGCTACTAATAAAATGGTTAATGATTTAATTCATAACTATAAAATTAAGCTGAATGACTTACAGGGGTCTTTAAGAAGAGAAAAATTTACTATTACAGTTGGAGATGAATTACCATCTGGAATCTTGAAATTAGCGAAAATCTATATCGCTAAAAAACGTAAACTGAAAGTAGGGGATAAAATGGCGGGACGTCACGGTAACAAAGGTATTGTTGCAAGAATCGTTCGTCATGAAGATATGCCTTTCCTTGAAGACGGAACACCGGTTGATATCGTATTGAATCCACTTGGGGTACCTTCACGTATGAACATTGGTCAGATTTATGAGACTGTTCTTGGATGGGCTGGTCAAAATTTAGGTAGAAAATTTGCTACTCCAATTTTTGATGGTGCTTCTTTAGATCAAATTAATGAATTAACTGATGAAGCTGGAGTACCACGTTTCGGACATACACATCTTTATGATGGTGGTACTGGAGAGCGTTTCCATCAAGCTGCAACTGTGGGTGTAATTTACATGCTTAAATTAGGACACATGGTTGATGATAAGATGCACGCACGTTCTATCGGACCATACTCGTTGATCACTCAACAGCCACTTGGAGGTAAAGCTCAATTTGGAGGTCAGCGTTTTGGAGAGATGGAGGTTTGGGCACTTGAGGCTTATGGAGCATCAAGTACACTACGTGAAATCTTAACAGTTAAATCGGATGACGTTATTGGTAGAGCTAAAACTTACGAGGCTATCGTTAAGGGAGAGTCTATGCCAGAACCAGGATTACCTGAATCATTCAATGTATTAATGCATGAATTGAAAGGTCTTGGACTTGACATTCGTTTAGAAGAATAATAAGTATTAGGTAGTTGTCAGTCCCGATTTTTGTCGGGGCTGATTACTCATTTATAGAAGTTTTTAGGATTTATACCCGTAACCCGTTCCGATTTTTTATATAAACCCTAAGAGTTTTATAATTAGCGCTTCAAAATAATTAAGGTTTGAAGTTTAGAGAAGTAACCCGAGGTAGTAGTTTACTGATTTAGTTTCGCTTAAAGCGGAAAAAAATCAGAAATCTAAAATCAATTTTTTAATTGCAGATAAATCAATAGTAAAAACTATGATGAATAATAGAAATAACAATAAAGATAAGAATCCTATAAAAAGATTTAATAAAATCTCGATAGGATTAGCTTCACCAGAATCTATCTTGAAAGAATCAAGAGGAGAGGTGTTGAAACCTGAAACAATTAACTACAGAACTCACAAACCAGAGCGTGACGGACTTTTCTGCGAAAGAATCTTTGGACCTGTTAAGGATTTTGAGTGTGCTTGTGGTAAATATAAAAGAATTCGTTACAAAGGGATCATCTGTGACCGTTGTGGTGTTGAAGTTACAGAGAAAAAAGTACGTCGTGACAGAGTAGGACACATCAACCTTGTTGTGCCAATTGCTCACATCTGGTATTTCCGTTCTCTTCCAAACAAAATTGGTTATATCCTTGGTCTTCCATCTAAGAAATTAGATATGATCATTTACTATGAAAGATACGTAGTAATTCAAGCTGGTATTGCTAAAAATGCTGATGGAGAATCATTACAAAGATTAGATTTCTTAACTGAAGAAGAATATTTGAATATTTTAGATACTCTTCCACAAGAGAACCAATATTTAGATGATATGGATCCTAATAAATTTGTTGCCAAAATGGGAGCAGAATGTATTATGGATTTATTGGCTCGTATTGATTTAGATGCTTTATCTTATGAATTAAGACACAGCGCTAACAACGAAACTTCTAAACAACGTAAAACTGAAGCTTTAAAAAGATTACAAGTTGTTGAGTCTTTTCGTGAGTCTAACTTAAACCGTGAAAATCGTCCTGAGTGGATGATCATGAAAGTGGTTCCTGTTATTCCACCAGAATTACGTCCGCTTGTGCCACTTGATGGAGGTCGTTTTGCAACTTCAGATTTAAATGACTTATACCGTCGTGTAATCATCCGTAACAACCGTTTGAAAAGATTAATGGAGATTAAAGCTCCAGAAGTTATCTTAAGAAACGAAAAACGTATGTTACAGGAATCTGTAGATTCATTATTTGATAACACTCGTAAAGCTTCTGCTGTTAAAACAGAATCTAACAGACCATTAAAATCATTATCTGATTCCTTAAAAGGTAAGCAAGGACGTTTCCGTCAAAACTTACTTGGAAAACGTGTGGATTATTCTGCTCGTTCGGTAATTGTTGTTGGTCCTGAATTAAAATTATTCGAATGTGGATTGCCAAAAGATATGGCATCTGAATTATACAAACCTTTCGTTATCCGTAAATTGATTGAAAGAGGTATTGTTAAGACAGTAAAATCTGCTAAGAAAATCATAGACAAAAAAGAGCCTGTAGTTTGGGATATCCTTGAAAATGTAATTAAAGGTCACCCAGTATTACTTAACCGTGCTCCTACGTTACACAGACTTGGTATTCAAGCTTTCCAACCAAAATTAATTGAAGGAAAAGCAATCCAATTGCACCCATTAGTATGTACGGCTTTCAACGCCGATTTTGATGGGGATCAGATGGCAGTTCACTTGCCATTAGGACCAGAGGCTATTTTAGAGGCACAATTATTAATGTTGGCTTCTCATAACATTCTGAATCCTGCAAACGGTGCTCCAATTACTGTACCTTCTCAGGATATGGTCTTGGGTCTATATTATATGACCAAAGAACGTATCTCGACACCAGAACATGTAATTTTAGGTCAAGACTTAACTTTCTATTCTGCTGAAGAAGTAAACATTGCATTAAACGAAGGAAGATTAGAATTGAATGCTCGTGTAAGAATCAGAGCAAAAGATTTTAATGAGGCTGGAGAATTAGTGTTCAAAATTATTCAAACAACTGCGGGACGTGTATTATTTAATGAAGTAGTACCTGAAGCAGCTGGATATATCAATGATGTATTGACTAAGAAAAACCTTAGAGATATTATCGGACACATTTTAAGTGTGACTGATGTACCTACAACGGCAGCTTTCTTGGACAATATGAAAGATATGGGGTATAAATTCGCATTTAGAGGAGGTTTATCATTCTCTTTAGGTGATATTAGAATTCCAGAACAAAAAACAAAATTAATTGCAGATGCCAGAGAGCAAGTTGAAGGTATTTCTGTGAATTATAACATGGGTCTTATTACCAATAACGAACGTTACAACCAAGTTATTGATGTTTGGACTTCTGCAAATGCTCAATTAACGGAGTTAGCAATGAAAAATATTAGAGAAGACCAACAAGGTTTCAACTCTGTATATATGATGCTTGACTCTGGGGCGAGGGGTTCTAAGGAACAGATTCGTCAGTTAACTGGTATGCGTGGATTGATGGCTAAGCCTAAAAAATCTACTGCTGGTGGTGGTGAGATTATTGAAAACCCGATTCTTTCTAACTTTAAGGAAGGTCTGTCGATCCTTGAGTACTTTATTTCTACTCACGGTGCTCGTAAAGGACTTGCGGATACGGCTCTTAAAACTGCCGATGCCGGATACTTGACAAGAAGGCTTCATGACGTTTCACAAGATGTTATTGTAAACATCGAAGATTGTGGAACTTTAAGAGGTGTTGAAGTTTCTGCTTTGAAGAAAAATGAGGAAATCGTTGAATCGTTAGGAGAAAGAATTTTAGGACGTGTTGCATTACAAGATGTTATAAATCCACTTACTAATGAAGTAATGGTTCAATCAGGTCAACAAATTACTGAGGCAATCATGAGAACTATCGAAGCTTCTCCGATTGAAAGAGTAGAAGTTAGATCTCCATTAACTTGTGAGGCTTTAAAAGGTATTTGTGCTAAATGTTACGGTAGAAACTTAGCTACTGGTAAGATGACACAAAGAGGTGAAGCTGTAGGAGTTATTGCAGCTCAGTCTATTGGAGAACCAGGTACACAGTTAACACTTCGTACGTTCCACGTTGGAGGGGTTGCAGGAGGTATTTCTGAAGAATCTAGTATTGTTACAAGATTTAACGGTAGACTTGAGATTGAAGATTTAAAAACTGTAAAAGGTGAGGACAGTGAAGGTAATGCGGTTGATATCGTAGTATCACGTTCAACTGAATTAAAATTAGTTGACGAGAAAACTGGAATCGTTTTAAATACACACAATATTCCTTACGGATCTAGTATCTTCGTTAAGGATGGTGAAGTAGTTACTAAAGGATCTGTGATCTGTAAGTGGGATCCATATAATGGTGTAATTGTTTCTGAATTTACTGGTAAGATTGCTTACGAAGATTTAGAGCAAGGACAATCGTTCATGGTTGAAATCGATGAGCAAACAGGATTCCAGGAAAAAGTAATTTCTGAAGCTAGAAATAAAAAATTAATTCCAACTTTATTGGTTTACGGTAAAGAAGGTGAATTGATTCGTTCGTATAACTTACCAGTAGGAGCCCACCTTATGGTTGAGAATGGAGAGAAAATTAAAGCAGGTAAAGTATTGGTTAAAATTCCACGTCGTTCTTCTAAAGCAGGAGATATCACAGGAGGTTTACCAAGAATTACTGAGTTGCTTGAGGCTCGTAACCCTTCTAACCCAGCGGTTGTTTCTGAAATTGACGGTGTTGTTTCTTTTGGAAAAATCAAAAGAGGTAACCGTGAAATTGTTATCGAATCTAAATTTGGTGAGATTAAAAAGTATTTAGTTAAACTTTCTAGCCAAATCTTAGTACAAGAAAATGACTTCGTAAGAGCAGGAGTACCATTGTCTGACGGTGCAATTACACCAGATGATATTTTAAGAATTCAAGGACCAGCTGCTGTTCAACAGTACTTAGTAAATGAAATTCAAGAGGTATACCGTTTACAAGGGGTAAAAATTAATGACAAGCACTTTGAGGTAGTTATTCGTCAAATGATGCGTAAAGTAAGAGTTCAAGATCCAGGAGATACATTATTCCTAGAAGATCAATTGATTCACACTAAAGATTTTATCGTTCAAAATGATAAATTATATGGTATGAAAGTAGTTGAAGACGCTGGAGATTCTGCTGTATTGAAACCGGGTCAGATTATTTCTCCTCGTGATTTACGTGATGAAAACTCATTGTTGAAACGAAATGATAAGAATCTTGTTGTAGCAAGAGACGTAATTACTGCAACTGCTACGCCAGTTCTACAAGGTATTACAAGAGCTTCGCTACAAACTAAATCATTCATCTCTGCTGCTTCTTTCCAAGAAACAACAAAAGTACTTAACGAAGCTGCTGTAGCTGGTAAAGTAGATGATTTAGAAGGATTAAAAGAAAATGTAATTGTTGGACACAGAATTCCTGCAGGAACTGGTATGAGAGAATACGATAATACTATCGTAGGATCTAAAGACGATTACAATGAAATGATGGCTAATAAAGAAGAATATATTTATTAATTAGGGAAACTATGAGTAATCCGAAACAACAACAAGAGCAGATTAATATTGAGTTAGACGAAACTATTGCAGAAGGAATTTATTCTAATCTTGCAATTATCAATCACTCATCATCAGAATTTGTTTTAGATTTTGTGAGCATTATGCCCGGTATTCCTAAAGCCAAGGTAAAGTCAAGAATTGTCTTGACACCACAACATGCTAAAAGATTATTGAAAGCAATTGGTGAAAATATTCATCGCTTTGAAGCCGCTCATGGCGAAATCAAAGAGACAGAACAAGCACCAATACCGCTTAATTTTGGTCCGGCAGGACAAGCATAAATTAATAAAAGCCCCAGTAATGGGGCTTTTTTTTGCGTGATAGTTAAAATTAGATGTAGTTTACCCGATTTAATTCTACTTTCGTCGACTAAATTTCTTTATGTTGTCGTATTGGTTTAATTTAGATATTCTTAATAAAAGAAATTAATTTTTGGAATATAATGACTTAGTATAAGGTTGGTTTAATTCAAATTAAAAAAAAGCGCTAATGTAAATTAGCGCTTTTTTTATGGTATTTATAAAATGAAATTTAATCAAATTCAGAAGTGAAAAATAATTTTACACTTGGATATTTGTTTTGTGTCATTTGAATTGTGAAATCAGAATCGGCTAGAAATACCAATTGACCGTATTTATCATGAGCAAGGAATTTCTGTTTGATACGTTTAAATTCTTTAAATTCATCATTCTTAGCATCATCAGGTTTTACCCAGCAAGCTTTATGAACAGGGAAATTCTCGTAAGTACATTTTGCACCATATTCATGCTCTAAACGATATTGAATAACTTCGTATTGAAGTGCTCCAACAGTTCCAATTACTTTACGGTTGTTCATTTCTAAGGTAAACAACTGTGCAACACCTTCATCCATTAATTGATCTACACCTTTATCCAATTGCTTGGCTTTCATAGGATCAGCATTATTAATGTATCTAAAGTGCTCAGGAGAGAAACTCGGAATTCCTTTGAAACTCATTATTTCACCTTCTGTTAAGGTATCTCCAATTTTAAAATTTCCTGTATCATGTAAACCAACAATATCACCAGGATATGAAATGTCTACAATTTCTTTTTTCTCAGCAAAGAAAGCATTCGGGCTAGAAAACTTTAGATTTTTCTTCTGACGTACGTGGTAGTAAGGTTTGTTTCTTTCAAAAGTTCCGGAAACAATTTTTATAAATGCTAAACGATCACGGTGTTTTGGGTCCATGTTGGCATGGATTTTAAAAACAAAACCGGTCATTTTCTCTTCTTTAGGATCAACTAAACGAGTTTCAGAATCTTTTGGTCTTGGAGATGGAGCAATCGAAACGAAACAATCCAACAATTCACGAACTCCAAAATTGTTCAAAGCCGAACCAAAAAATACTGGTTGAATTTTTCCATCTAAATAATCCTGACGCTCAAATTTTGGATAAACTTCATCAATTAATTCTAATTCTTCACGAAGTTTTTCAGCTGCTTTTTGACCTACAATTTTATCTAATTCAGGGTTGTTTTGAACATCAGAGAAAGCGATCGTTTCTTCGATATTTTTACGGCTGTCACCACTAAAAAGGTTGATGTTTTGTTCCCAAAGATTGTAAATTCCCTGAAAATCGTAACCCATACCAATTGGGAAACTTAAAGGTGTAACTTTTAATCCAAGTTTTTGTTCCACTTCATCCATTAAGTCAAAAGCATCTTTTCCTTCACGGTCTAATTTATTGATGAAAACAATCATCGGGATGTTTCTCATTCTACAAACTGCAACTAATTTTTCAGTTTGTTCCTCAACCCCTTTTGCAACGTCAATTACAACAATAACGCTGTCAACAGCAGTTAAAGTTCTAAAAGTATCTTCGGCAAAATCCTTGTGTCCCGGAGTATCAAGAATGTTGATTTTTTTGTCTTTATAATTAAAAGCAAGTACAGAGGTTGAAACCGAAATACCTCTTTGGCGTTCGATTTCCATGAAATCACTCGTTGCTCCTTTTTTAATTTTATTGTTTTTTACAGCACCTGCTTCCTGAATAGCTCCTCCAAACAGCAATAATTTTTCAGTTAAAGTTGTTTTACCGGCATCGGGATGCGATATAATTCCAAATGTTCTTCTGCGTTGTATTTCTTTTAAAAAGCTCATATTTCGTATAAATAGGTTGCAAAAGTACTATTAATTACGGCTTAATAAAAATATTCACTTCCTAAATTAGGAACTCTTTCATTTTATTAAAGATAATATACAAGCAAAAAAATAAGGCTGCTTTTTGGGAGCAGCCTTATAAAAGTCTAAATTTAAAATTACTGATTAATAGACCAAACTGAATATCCTTTTGGAGGACATTGTATTTTTACCCATTTGTCTGCCTGAGTTGTAGGATACCAAGTCGAATTTCCTGTGAAATCCTTAATTTGAGTATTTGCCCAATTAGTCTGAATCCATCTTTCTTGCCAGGAATCTGAGTTATTGATATATACAACCAATCCAGGGTTTCCGTTGTAACCATTTCTTCTGGCAACATATTCATCATTATCTGAATATAAAATCGAAGTTGTTCCGGTTGCTTTGTTATTATGAATCCAAATCAGGTTGTTTAATTTGTTTTTGTCTAACCACTCCTCATAATCTCTGTAGAAAATTGTTGGATATCCTTCATGTGTTAATATATAAGAATACGCTAATAATTTATTCGAAATTTCATCTGTATCGTGATTAGTCACAAACGTAACAGCTTTGTATGGATTTCTTTTCCACATCATGTCGTCGTTTAATAATGCAAGATTATTTCCGTCAAATGCATCATTCATTTTGTAATAACAAGCAAAATCAAATACAGAACTATTAGCATTATTAGCCCACCATTCAAGAGTATTTACGTTTGCATCCCAATATTCTCCAACTGAAAATCCACCAACATTAGCATTCCAATCGTGTACAACCCATGGAGCAAAACCTTTTACGTAATCAAATCTCCAGCCATCAAATTTCATGGTGTTTTTGTAGTATTTACCAACTCCGTCAGTTCTAAGCCACAACCAATTTTGAACATTTGGTGCAGCATGGCATAAATCCGGAAAACCACCAAAAGCACCTTCGTCATTATTACCATAGCTGTTTTTGTAAAAGTCATTGTAAGTACGTGGGAATTTTCCGGAAGCTATTCCGGTAAAATTAGTCCAGGTATTT
The DNA here is from genome assembly GCF_900187965.1 of Flavobacterium sp. ov086. GTDB lineage: Bacteria > Bacteroidota > Bacteroidia > Flavobacteriales > Flavobacteriaceae > Flavobacterium. The sequence goes on from NZ_FZNL01000009.1 coordinate 130,368, forward strand.
GTTCCAGTAAACGGATTAGCTTCAGATTGCCCTCCACTATTGTGATTAATTACGATATCAGCATACACTTTAAGGTTTTCAGTATGAGCATTTGTGATTAAGCTTACAAGCTCAGTTTTAGATCCGAATCTGGTTTCAGTAGAGCCATTTTGGTTGTAATCTCCAAAATCAAAATAATCTGTAGGATCGTATCCCATAGAGAAAGCTCCGTTTTGAGCTTTTGAAGCAGGTGGTAACCAAATAGATCCAATTCCTGCATTACCCCAAGCAGCTACTTTGCCGCTTACAGTATTCCACCAGGTTCCACCAGCAGGAACATCCCAATAAAAGGCCTGCATCATGACTCCGCCACCAGGGTTATCTACATATTTTCCTGTTGAAGATGAGCTGGAAGATCCTGTACTGAAGGGTTTTCCGTCATGATGAGTAACATTAATGATTTCAAATTTCTGACTTTCAGCTTTTGAATCGACTTCGTTTGTTTCATTTTGCGAGCAAGAACAGAAGAGTGCTGTAATTGCTGCAAGAAAATAAATCTTTGCATTAGGTTTTTTCATAATCGAGATTTGGTTAAAGTTAGATTGATAAAGTCGTAATTATATATTTATATGGGCTTAAAATAAAACTATTCGTAATTTTAGCCTTTATAAATTGTAAATTACGCATCTAAAGTATGTGTTTTTTGGTTCGGTCAGTTTTTACAAGAAAATAGTTATACAACGAAAACGTTGTAGTGTTGAAAACTTTTTTTATTGAATTGTAAATTAAGTGTTTGGAGTTTGTGATGATTTATATAAATGCGAGTTTTTGGAGGATATTAAAGCAATGATTTTGTGTTTTTTTAAAGATTAATCTCGTATAACCAGCCTTTCAATTATGAAATTTGAGTGCACTCCATATAATTTTTTGTTAATAGTATAGCTGATAGTTGTATTATGTAATTGAATTGTTATTTTTGTTCGGCATAAGTTAAAAGAACTAGATCTTAAATATTTAGTGTTTTTAGAGTCATTTCTGAAAATATAGGTTAAGGTGATTTTAGTTTAAAACGAAATTCTAAAAACAAGATCTTTACATTCAAATTAAATTTAAAATAATGTTATTAAAAAAATTACAGCTAAAAACAATTGATTACAAGCTAGTGTTGACAATGTGTTTTTTACTTTTTTTCAATTCAATTATTTCGGCTCAGGAAATTATAAAGGATACTATCCTTAAGAAACCAGTTGAAGTTCCTTCTGGTCAAAAGCTAAAAGTTGATGGTATTATTGCTACTGTTGGAGATTATATTGTTTTAGATTCTGATATTGATAAAGGATATTTAGAGATTACTGCTCAAGGTGGTTCTATAAAAGATATTACAAGATGTCAAATGCTTGGTAAGCTTTTAGAAGATAAATTATACGCGCATCAGGCTATTCAGGATAGTATCGTGGTTAGTGATGCCGAAGTTAGAAGCATGATGGACGATCGATTGAATTATATGGTTCAACAAGTTGGAGACATCAATAAAGTAGTTGCTTATTATAAGAAGAATTCTGTAGAAGAATTTAAAACTTATTTTGCTGATATCTTAAAAGAGCAAAAATTAGCTCAGGAAATGACTAAGAAAATCGTTGATGCAGTAGAAATAACTCCTGAAGAAGTTCGTAATTTTTTTAAAAAAATACCTAAAGAAGAATTGCCAACTTTTGGAGCAGAGATGGAAGTAGCGCAAATTGTGGTAGAACCTAAAGTTTCAAAAGAAGACGAACAAAAAGTAATTGACAGATTAAATGCAATCCGTAAAGACGTTCTTGAAGGATCTAGTTTTGCTACAAAAGCAGTTTTATATTCACAAGATCCAGGATCATCACCAACGGGAGGTTTTTATAAAATGACAAGGAAAACCCCTTTTGTAAAGGAATTTAAAGATGTTGCTTTTAGTTTAGGAGAAGGCGAAATCTCAGAACCTTTTAAAACTACTTTTGGTTATCATATTATTTTGGTAGAAAAAATAAAAGGGCAAGAAGTTGAATTACGTCATATTTTAATTGCGCCAACGGTTTCTGAAGACGCTTTAAAAGAAGCTAAAGAAAGAATTACTACTATTAGAAATAAGATTGTAAGCAAAGAAATTTCTTTTGCTGATGCTGCCAGAACAGAATCTGACGAAAAAGAAACAAGAGCAAACGGAGGAACTTTGGTAAATCCGAATACTCAGGATACACGTTTTGAGTTGACAAAAATGGATCCGACATTATACAGTCAGGTTTCTAATTTAAAAGATGACGAAGTTTCACAACCACTTTTAAATACAGATGATAAAGGTAAAAAAACATACAAGTTGATTACCGTTACTAATAGAATTGACGAACACGTTGCTGATTATGCTAAGGATTATACTAAAATTAAAGAATTGGCATTAAAAGAAAAGCAAATCACGACAATTTCAAAATGGTTTGATACAAAAATAAAAGATACTTACATTAAAATTATTGGAGAGTACAGAGATTGTAATTTTGTATACAATTGGTTGAAAAAATAATTTTTATTAAATAAAGAAAAAGAGTTAGTTTTATGAATCCATAGTGCTAACTCTTTTTAATTTAAAATATATTCATAAATGTCGGACGTAACAGCAATTCATAATTTAGTTCAAAAACGAAACGAATTAAAAACCGAGATAGCCAAAATCATTGTAGGGCAAGATGACGTTGTAGATCAAATTTTACTTTGTATATTTTCTGGAGGACACGCACTTTTGATTGGTGTTCCCGGATTGGCAAAAACTTTAATGATCAATACTCTGGCTCTGGCTCTAGGATTAGATTTTAAAAGAATTCAGTTTACACCAGATTTGATGCCATCAGATATTTTGGGAAGCGAAATCCTGGATGAAAACAGACATTTTAAATTTATTAAAGGGCCAATTTTTTCGAATATCATTTTAGCCGATGAGATTAACAGAACACCACCTAAAACACAAGCCGCTTTACTTGAAGCAATGCAAGAGCGTTCTGTAACAATTGCGGGACAGAATTATAAATTAGATTTACCTTATTTTGTATTAGCAACGCAAAACCCAATTGAGCAGGAGGGAACTTATCCTTTGCCGGAAGCACAATTAGACCGTTTTATGTTTGCTATAAAATTAGAGTATCCAAGTTTTGAAGAAGAAGTACAAGTTGTAAAACGTACAACATCTGATGCAAAAACGACAATCAATCCATTATTTACAGCTCAGGAAATTATTGATTTTCAACATCTGATTCGTAGAATTCCAGTTGCTGATAATGTTATTGAATATGCTGTAACTTTGGTAAGTAAAACACGTCCGGATAATGCTTTGTCAAATGATTTTGTGAAGAATTATTTAGATTGGGGAGCAGGACCAAGAGCGTCACAAAACTTAATTTTGGCCGCAAAAGCACATGCAGCTTTCAACGGAAAGTTCTCACCGGATATCGAAGATGTAAAAGCAGTTGCAACCGGAATTTTAAGACACAGAATTATTAAAAATTATAAAGCAGATGCAGAGGGAATAACTGAAGAAGTTATTATTCAGAAGTTGATGTAAGAGAATATAAAAACTTAAAAAAGCCTAACAGAAATACAAAGTCTGTTAGGCTTTTTTTATAGAGGAGTTTTACTGGTTTCATTTACAAGGCGAATTGATTTATTGTAAAAGAGTTTGATTAGTAATACTTCAACAAGCGAAGTGTATTTTGTATTGCCGCATTCGTACCACCAGTATGAAAAATATTGAATGTTATTTTTCTCCATTCGAACAAAGCATATTTCATCATTATTTTTCTTTATCACTTTTGATTCTATTACTTTATAACCATTTCCTGTCCAGCAAATCAAAGGATTGTGTGCTGGTGTTTTAATGTAAATGAGCTTTTCAGGAGTCGCAATCTTAAAAACTTCCTTATTTACCCAAACACCTTTACTAATATTATAGTCCGAGTTTATATTGTCTAGTAATTTATAATCTTGTTCTTTTTTGATTTCTAAACTAGTAGCGAAAAGAACTAACATTCCAGCTGCAATTGGTATTAAATTGAAATTTTTGGTTTTGTTGTTTATGACTGCTGCTTTTTTAGGTTTAAAAAAACGAATTAAAAATAACATCGGAATAATTTGATAAAACACGAAGCAAAGCAATCCAATAGTGTAATGCTGTATATTCTCTTGAGTACAATTAAATAGAATTAGCGTTATGATTCTGAAATAATTCGAAACAATATTGAGTAAAATCAGAAGAAAACAGAACAAGAAAATTTGTTTGATATTAAAGTATTTTTGCTGTTTTCTTTCTTCTATGGTTAATAAAAAAGCTCCGGCAAGCAAACCTGTTTTAAACATTGACAAACCCATACAAGCTGTGTCAATGGTTATTTTTGCATGGTTGATGTAAAAATTAACGCCTTCAATCTTATCTATTGAAATGAAGTTTTTTAAAGTTAGATATACACCATAACAAAGTGTTTGTTTGATTTCGACTGTTAGATAATCAAAAAAAGTATTAAAAAGCGAAGAAAATAATATGATGCAAATAAAAGCGATGAACGAAAATTTGCGTGTAAAACTATAATAGATAAAACACGCAAATAAAGATAAAGCTAGAAAGTGCAATGATTTGGCATGCAAACGATAGCTTATAAATTCTAATAGAAAAATTAATCCTAAAAGGGGGTAATTCATATTAAATGAAGTTTTTCTACCCCCGATAAGAAATAATGCAATGGAAAAAACAATCCCAAAAAGATTACTGTCAAGACCATTTAATACAATGGTATAGTTTATCCCAAAAAGGAAAACTAAAATAAAAAGGACAATTGTTTTTTTGTATTGAACTAAAAAAGGATTCATTAGATAGTTTGCTTTTGGGTTTTTCTGTAATAAAAGAAAAGTGCTGCTGATCCAATAATGATCAATAACCATTCGTGTGGCTCAGGAACGGCGCCATCATTATTGATAGAAGCATTTTCGAGAGTATCAACATTTTTTTCGATTCCATTATTTTTATAGTCTTCGTCGGTTTCAAGAACAATTAACGAGGATATTGGAGTAACAATATTGGCGTCTTTGGCTAAGTCAACATATTGATTGTTGGCTAAAGAATCGTTTTGAATTTTAACTTGTTCTTCGAGAACCTTTCCAAAAGCGTACATTCTGTAAATATGATTTGGTCCATTGCTCTTTACAGAATCGGTTTTTGCATTTTCTGTAATTGAAATGTGTGCAGGTTCAATATTGACTGTGTTTTTTTCGGTTTTGTATAAAACAAACTGATTTTGCTCAATTAGTTTCAAACAATTTTCAGAACTGGTTTGGAAATAATCAACGTATTTCTGCTCTTTTACAGTCTGCCAAAATGGATTAATGTCAGAAGAGATATTGATTACTTTTAAATTTCTATCTTTTGTTCCCGTTCTTATTTTCTTTAAATAATCAGATTCTTCAAGTTCTTCAAAATTAGCAGAGAAAGTGCCAGATTTTGTAATGATTAAACTGTTTGAAGTAATTTTATAAAGTGGTAATAAAGAATAGTGTAAATCTTCGAAGTCTAATTCAATAGCTTTGAAGTTTTCTTTACTAATAGCTTTCTTTTCTCCATTTATATAGACAAACAAATTCTTTTTATCCAGATTTACAAAAGATTCTATTTGTTTGGTAGTCCAGCTGCTGTTTAAATCCAATATAATTTCTGAAGGTTTGAATGTAATGACTGTTTTCTGAATATCTTTTACTTCATAAATTTTATTTTTCCATGCAAATGAGCTCGATTGCGAGTTTTTGATTATCGGCATATTGGCTTCCCAATTGTCTAAACCTTTTGATTGATTGATATAAAAATGATTTTTTAGTTCGAAATCTTTACTCGTTTCTATTTTTTGATTTCCCACAACCTGAATTCGTGAAATAGTTTGAGCATTCGAAATATTTGGACCTTTTATAGAAAGACTTTGATATTTCATTTCATTATCTTCAACTTTTAGAGGAGTTGTAAAACCACATTTAAATTCCCTTGGATTTGTATTATTAATTGGAAAAACTCTAACTACAACTTTGTTTCCTTCTTTCCATTGCATTAATGACGGATCGCGATTTTCTACACCAACAATTTGTTTATAGGCCTTTTGAGCTTTCTCTTTTGTGGTCAGAACACCTTTTCGTTCAATTCCATTTACCCATAAAGAAAGTGAAGTCGCAACAGAACCTTCCGGTAGCTGAAATGAGTAAATTGCTTCCTGATTTCTCCATGAACCTTCATCACTGGCAATCTTCATTGTAATTTCGGTGTAAGCCAAACGTGCCTCAGGATATACTTTTACATCTTCTTTAATGTTTTTGGTAAAAAGATCTTCACCGCTCCACAATTGTTCCTCTGTTTCTAATCGTTTGTCAAAGTTTGATTTCAGGATATTAATTCTGTCATCATTGCTTAAATCCAGATCTTCACAAAACAAGTAAGCGATAGATATAAATGGATTATGAATTTTTCGTTCATTATATTGTTTAGTACCAAACGAATCAAAGCTTCCAAAAGAAAATATATCGTGAAGTGGGATGTAAACGATATCTTTTTTAAGTAATATTTCATTGAAGAAATTTGGCTTTAAGTTCTGAGAAACTGAAATATAATTTGGCAGATCTTCATCTTTATCAAATGATTTCATTGTAATAGATTGCGCTATTTTTCTGCTTTCGATACTTAATCCTGCGGTGAAAGCAGTTATGCCAATTAGTACAATCAAAAAACCGATGCAAAAAGAGATCAAATAATTTTTATTTCGGTTTAAATATCCAGATATGGTTGCTATATGAATGATGAGGACCAGTGCAGGAACTAAACCATAAAAGCCCAATCCTAAAGCCAGAATTCCGATAAAAGAAACAGGCATAAGAGGTATAAGATAGAGTGCAAAATATAGGATGATTCCAATTGACAGGCCATTTATAAAAAAGGAAATAGAAATAGTTTGATTTTCTCCTGTATGTCGATAAATTAAAAAATTAGACAAACAAAAAGCTAGAGTTGTTAGATAAATCCATATTGGAAGATCATGAAAAACGGGAATAAAAGTATTTAAACAGAAACAGCCGATAAGCCAATTCAATATTAAGAAAGGTATGATATGAATGTATTTCTCTTTTTTTCCAAGAATCATGAATGAAAAAGTTGCGCCGAACACAAATTCTACAATCAAACTTAATATCGCAATCGTTTCAAAATTGCGAAAACCAAATTCCTTGCAAAAAAGACTCAGGATTAATAAAACTGTGCTAAAATTGGTTACAACTAAGCTCGTGGTTACTCCCGGCTTATTGTAAAATTCTAAAATCTCTAATTTGTGTTTCATAGTTGTATTTATTTAAAAGTACTTTGAGTTGCAAAGTTATAAGAAAAATTGAATTACAGTTTTTTTTATTCATTTTTTTTAGCATGAAGAAATGGTAAAAAATTTGTGTGAAAAGAAATGGGTACGGAGAGAAAAAGGCGTTACTATAACGTTGTAAATATTAATTTAGAAAGATTCTTAGCTAAAAACGAGGTAAAATCTCACATCGTTTATAACAATGAATTTCGACTTTGTTAAAGAAAAGATTTTAAAATACCAATAATTCATTTTTTTAATACAAAATTGATGTTTTGACAAAAACAAGCAGTGAAAATCGTTTTTTAACAATAATAATTTTTGAAAAGGCGAGTTCTATTATATTTTTTTTAATTGTCGGCTTTAATACCTAAATTTGCGTACAAAAAAAATAAAATACCTAGAAAAGACTTTTATTATGAATATTTATCAGGATTACATTCAAGAAATTGAAGAACGAAAAGGTCAGGGACTTCACCCGAAACCAATTGATGGTGCTGAATTATTAAGCGAAATCATTGAACAAATTAAAGATTTGAATAATGAGTACAGAGAAGATTCTCTTAAATTCTTTATTTATAATGTTGTACCTGGAACTACAAGTGCTGCTGGTACGAAAGCTAAGTTTTTAAAAGAAATTATTCTCGGTCAATCTGAAGTAAAAGAGATAACTCCAGCTTTTGCTTTTGAGTTATTATCACACATGAAAGGTGGACCCTCAATCGAAGTATTATTAGATTTAGCACTTGGTAATGATGCATCTATTGCAAAAGAAGCTGCAAATGTTTTAAAGTCACAAGTTTACCTTTATGAGGCAGACACAGATCGTTTAAAAGAAGCATTTAAAAATGATAATCCAATTGCTAAAGAAATTCTTGAAAGCTATGCAAAGGCAGAGTTTTTTACAACACTTCCAGAAGTAGTTGAAGAAATTAAAGTAGTGACGTACATCGCTGGAGAAGGAGATATTTCAACAGATTTACTCTCTCCGGGTAACCAGGCGCACTCTCGTTCTGATCGTGAGCTTCATGGTAAATGTATGATTACGCCTCAGGCACAAGACGAAATAAAAGCATTACAGGCAAAACATCCTGACGCAAGCGTTATGTTGATTGCTGAAAAAGGTACAATGGGAGTTGGTTCATCAAGAATGTCAGGTGTAAACAACGTGGCACTTTGGACAGGTAAACAAGCAAGTCCTTATGTTCCATTTATTAATATTGCTCCAATCGTAGCAGGAACAAATGGTATTTCTCCAATTTTCCTAACAACAGTTGACGTTACTGGTGGTATTGGTTTGGACCTTAAAAACTGGGTAAAAAAGCTTGATGCAGAGGGTAATATTATTCGTAATGAGAATAATGAGCCTATTTTAGAAGAAGCTTATTCTGTTGCTACAGGAACCGTACTTACAATAAATACAAAAACTAAAAAGCTATATAACGGCGATAAAGAATTAATTGATATTTCTAAGGCATTCACACCTCAGAAAATGGAATTTATAAAAGCTGGAGGATCATACGCAATTGTATTTGGTAAAAAACTTCAAACATTAGCGGCGAAAGTTTTAGATATCGAAGCTCCTCTTGTATTTGCTCCATCAAAAGAAATTTCTATTGAAGGACAAGGACTTACAGCAGTAGAAAAAATCTTCAACAAAAATGCTGTTGGAATAGCTCCAGGTAAAGTATTACATGCAGGTTCAGATGTTCGTGTAGAAGTTAATATCGTAGGTTCACAAGATACGACTGGTCTTATGACTGCTCAGGAATTAGAATCTATGGCGGCTACAGTAATTTCGCCAATCGTTGACGGTGCATACCAATCTGGTTGTCATACAGCTTCAGTATGGGATAAAAAAGCTCAGGCAAACATTCCTAAATTGATGAAATTCATGAACGATTTTGGATTAATCACAGCTCGTGATCCAAAAGGTGTTTATCATGCAATGACTGATGTAATTCACAAAGTTCTAAACGATATTACAATCGATGAGTGGGCTATCATTATTGGTGGTGACTCACATACAAGAATGTCAAAAGGTGTTGCTTTTGGTGCTGACTCAGGAACAGTTGCTCTTGCACTTGCTACCGGTGAAGCTTCAATGCCAATCCCAGAATCTGTAAAAGTGACATTTATTGGAGAAATGAAAGATTATATGGACTTCCGTGATGTAGTTCATTCAACACAAGCTCAAATGCTTAAAAAGTTTGGTGGAGAGAATGTATTCCAAGGAAGAATTATTGAAGTTCATCTTGGGACTCTTACTGCTGACCAAGCGTTTACATTTACAGATTGGACTGCAGAGATGAAAGCAAAAGCTTCTATCTGTATTTCTGAAGATGATACCTTAATCGAATCATTGGAGATTGCAAAAAGCAGAATCCAGATTATGATTGATAAAGGAATGGACAATGAAAAACAAGTTCTTCAAGGATTAATCAACAAAGCAGATAAGAGAATTACAGAGATTAAATCAGCTGAGAAACCAGCATTGACTCCGGATTCTAATGCTAAATATTATGCTGAAGTTGTTGTAGATCTTGATCAGATTATCGAACCAATGATTGCTGATCCAGACGTAAACAATGTTGATGTTTCTAAGCGATACACACACGATACAATCAGACCTTTATCTTTCTATGGTGGAGAGAAAAAAGTAGATCTTGGATTTATCGGTTCTTGTATGGTTCACAAAGGAGACATGAAGATTTTGGCTCAAATGCTTAAAAATATTGAAGATATACATGGTAAAGTTGAGTTTAAAGCGCCTCTTGTAGTAGCGCCTCCTACTTACAATATCGTAGATGAACTTAAAGCCGAAGGTGATTGGGAAGTTTTACAAAAATATTCTGGTTTCGAATTCAACGATAATGCTCCAAAAGGTGCGGCTCGTACTGAATATGAAAACATGTTATACTTAGAGCGTCCGGGTTGTAACCTTTGTATGGGTAACCAGGAAAAAGCTGCAAAAGGAGATACTGTAATGGCAACTTCTACACGTCTTTTCCAAGGAAGAGTTGTAGAAGATTCTGAAGGTAAAAAAGGAGAATCATTACTTTCTTCTACACCTGTTGTTGTTTTGTCTACAATTCTTGGTAGAACTCCTACATTAGAAGAGTATACAGCAGCGGTAGATGGTATTAGCCTGACTAGGTTTGCACCGTCTCACAAGTTGTTAGTTATGTAATCACATGATTGTTAATTATAATTCAAAAGCCCGAGTATAAACTCGGGCTTTTTCTTTTCTACCTACTCTATTTTTCGTAACTTGTCATGTTCAAAATAAAAAAACAAAAACAATTATACTTATGGCTTTTGATATTGAAATGATTAAAAAAGTGTATGAGAACATGCCAGGGCGTGTTGACAAAGCACGCGAGATTGTTGGTCGTCCACTTACTTTAACGGAGAAAATTTTGTACAATCACCTTTGGGATGGAAATCCAACGAAGGCGTTTGGAAGAGGAGTAGATTATGTTGATTTTGCTCCGGATCGTGTAGCGTGTCAGGATGCAACGGCGCAAATGGCATTATTACAATTTATGCACGCTGGTAAACCTAAAGTTGCAGTACCTACAACGGTGCATTGTGATCACTTGATTCAGGCAAAAGTAGATGCTGCAACCGATTTGGCCAGAGCAAAAACACAAAGTAACGAAGTTTTCGATTTCTTATCGTCAGTTTCAAATAAATACGGAATTGGTTTCTGGAAACCAGGAGCTGGAATTATTCACCAGGTAGTACTTGAAAATTATGCTTTCCCTGGAGGAATGATGATTGGTACCGATTCGCACACTGTAAATGCAGGCGGTTTAGGAATGGTAGCTATTGGTGTTGGTGGAGCAGATGCCGTAGACGTAATGTCCGGTATGGCTTGGGAATTAAAATTTCCTAAATTAATTGGAGTAAAACTAACGGGTAAATTATCAGGATGGACTGCTCCTAAAGATGTTATCCTTAAAGTTGCCGGTATTCTTACTGTAAAAGGTGGTACAGGAGCAATCGTTGAATATTTTGGAGAAGGTGCAACTTCTATGTCATGTACTGGTAAAGGTACTATTTGTAATATGGGTGCTGAAATTGGAGCAACAACTTCAACTTTTGGTTATGATGATTCTATGAGTCGTTACCTGCGTTCTACAAACAGAGCAGATGTTGCTGATGCTGCAGATAAAGTGGCTTCTTACTTAACCGGAGATCCGGAAGTTTATGCTAATCCTGAGAAATATTTTGATCAGGTTATCGAAATCAACTTAACAGAATTAGAGCCGCACTTAAACGGACCATTTACGCCGGATTTAGCGACTCCAATTTCTAAAATGAAAGAAGCAGCGATCAAAAATAACTGGCCATTACAAATTCAGGTAGGTTTAATAGGTTCTTGTACGAACTCTTCTTACGAAGATATTTCTCGTGCAGCTTCTTTGGCAAGACAAGTAAGTGCTAAAAACTTAAAAACTAAATCTCAATTTACAATTACTCCGGGTTCAGAAGTAGTTCGTTATACAATCGAAAGAGATGGATTTATAGATACTTTCGAGAAAATCGGAGCAACCGTTTTTGCTAACGCCTGCGGACCATGTATTGGTATGTGGGACAGAGAAGGAGCAGAGAAAGAAGAAAGAAACACTATTGTTCACTCTTTCAACCGTAACTTCTCAAAACGTGCAGATGGTAACCCAAATACTTTAGCCTTCGTAGGTTCGCCAGAATTGGTTACCGCTATGGCAATTGCAGGAGATTTAGGTTTTAACCCATTAACAGATACTTTAATTAACGAAGACGGTGAAGAAGTAATGCTTGAAGCTCCAACAGGAGACGAATTGCCTCCGAAAGGATTTGATGTTAAAGATCCGGGCTTCCAGGTTCCGGCTGAAGACGGTTCAGGAGTTCAGGTTGTTGTAAGCCCAACATCAGAGCGTTTACAATTATTAGCTCCGTTTGATGCCTGGGATGGTAAAAATATTACGGGAGCAAAATTATTAATCAAAGCATTTGGAAAATGTACGACGGATCATATTTCTATGGCAGGACCATGGTTACGTTTCCGTGGACATTTAGATAATATTTCTAACAATATGTTGATTGGTGCAGTAAATGCATTTAACCAAAAAACAAATTCAGTTAAAAATCAATTAACGGGTACTTATGATGCAGTTCCAGCTGTAGCTCGTGCATACAAAGCAGCAGGAGTTCCGTCTATCGTTGTGGGAGATCACAATTATGGCGAAGGTTCATCTCGTGAGCATGCGGCTATGGAGCCACGTTTCTTAGGAGTTAAAGCTGTATTAGTAAAATCGTTTGCTCGTATTCACGAAACAAACCTTAAAAAACAAGGACTTTTAGGATTGACATTTGCTAATGAAGCAGATTATGATAAAATCCAGGAAGATGATACTATTAACTTTACTGATTTAACGGAGTTCGCTCCGGGAAAACCATTAACGTTAGAATTCGTTCACGCAAATGGTACAAAAGATATTATCCTGGCAAACCATACTTACAACGCTGGTCAAATTGGCTGGTTCGTTGCAGGTTCAGCATTAAACTTAATTGCTGCCGGAAAAGCATAATCTTTAAGATTCAATTATACTAAAAACGCTCTGTGAAAACAGGGCGTTTTTTTATTAGGAGCTATTTCCAGCTATTCGCTATATCTTTTTTATGGCAGAAAAAGCCATAAAAAAGGATGCCGCTTCTATCTGGGCTAGGGCACAAATATTATAAATCAATTTTAAACACAATCCCTTTGTGATCTCAAAGCAAAGCGCAATTCACAAAACCTTGCGGTAAAATTTTCTTTGTTGAGTTATTTACATGGCTTGTTTTTTATAAGAAAAGACATTTTTCAAATAATAAACTAAATTCAAACAATATCAATCATTTGCTTTAGCTAAATTTGATCCGGATGACAAAACCTTAATCTTATTCAGTTGAGTCGTTTCAAATTCATCAACATTAATACTATAAACATTTGCCGAAGGTGTGCTTGAATAAGAGTTTTCAGTGCTTCCTCCTAAAATATACAATTTACCATTATAGTAGTGCATGCTCGATTGTTTTAAGCTAAGATCTGTAAGATATTGTTTTAACTGTTTTGATTTAATATCGTAAACATACATTTTATCATTTTCAAAAAAGTAAATGGTGTTATCATGATAAGTTACAGCAGGTTTTTCTAATCCATCAAATAATTCCCCTTCGGTTTGCCATTTTTCAGTAGCCAAATCAAAAGTTTCAATCTCAGACAAAGGATTTCCGTTATTTCCTCCAATAAGATAAATTTTGTCATTAACCAATACTCCCGAAGCTTCTTTGGCAGTTGGCATACTTGCAAGTTCGTACCAATAACCAGAAGTAATATTATAAAGATGTACCTTGTTTGTAAAGACTTTTTTATTGTTTTCTGTGTTCATTTTTATAGAACCGCCAATTACTATAATATTGTCACTGTAGGTAAAAGAAGCGGCGTCAGAAGCCTGATGCGGATTTGTTTTGTCAACGGTAATGCTTTGCTTTTTGGTGTCAAATACCTCAATTTCATCTTGTAGATACTGAAATTTTCCATTTGCAGATATTCTTTTTCCTCCTATAATATAGATTTTATTGTCGTAATAATTAAGGTTATGATACGCTCTTTTTTTGAATTTTAGTTCGGAGTTTTCCCATGAATCATTTTTAATATCATAAATCAATAATTTGTCTTTGTAGAATTCCCCATTAGATTGAAACATAACTTCTCTCAGGTAATCTGCCATGGTAAAATCAGGTCTTTCGCGTTTAACTTTTTCCCATGGATCTGTTTTGTAACTTGCATCCCCGCCTATAACATAAATTTTGTCCTCTTTCAAAATAGAACCGAAAGCGTAGATTCCGTATTTTAAAGGTTCTAATTTGGTAGAATGTAGTTTTGATTTTAATCTTATTTTTTGATTGGAAGAAATCGTTAAGCCTTTTAGGTTTTCGACATCTTCGGGAAGTGAAACTTTGAAATTTAGTTTCTTTAAATCTGTAACGGTAATTTTTGTAGTTATAAAACCAACATGAGAAAATTGTAACGTGTCAGAGTCTTTAAATTCTGTGAGAAGTTTCAAAGAAAATTCGCCTTTTGTACTTGTTAAAGTTCCAACATGGCTGGATAAAGCGAAAATATTGGTGTCTTCAATAGGAAGATTGTTTTTTTCAGAAACAACAATACCTTTTATGTTTTGAGCAATTGATACTAAAGGCAGGAAAAAGAGTGTTAAGATTAGTTTTTTCACAAGGTTTTCAGGTTTTGAGTTAGTTTTAGACTTAAAAATGCTGATTTTTATAAAGTGTACTGTTTCAAAATGTTGGCTCAATTTCTATGCCGATTTTGTTAATTTCAACCAAATAAGTTGTTAAAAAACGTGTTTTTTTTACTTTAAAAAGTTAAATTCGCCTTACGAGTAATATAATTGATGTTTTTGAGTTTAAAGTTAGACATTTTAATCTCAAAAGTAGAGTGACAAATAAATTTCAATAGATAATGGTTTTTAGATTAGTAATAGTATTGTTTTTTTTCAGTGTCGGTGCTTTTTCTCAGGAAAAATACATTAAACACACCATTTCAAAAGGAGACAACCTTACTACAATTGCTAAGAAATATGGAGTAAAACCAAAAGATATTGCAGAGGCAAATCCTGATGCGCCTAAAATTTTGAAGTTAAATTCGGTTCTATTAATTCCGAATAATAATAAAAAGGTCGCGACAAAAAAAACGGAAACTATTGCCAATACAGCTCCTGCAATAATTTTAAATTCAAATCTGCACGAAGTACAAGAAAAAGAAAATCTTTGGGTAATCTCAAAAAAATATAATATCTCTGTTGATGATTTAAAAAAGGCAAATCCGACATTGGAAAGTGATGATCTGAAAATAGGGCAGAAGCTTAATATCCCGTCTAAAGCTATTGTATCGAGAGAAAATACAAGTAAAAATCAGAAACCAGAAAATCAGGAAATAATCCCTTCAACAGATGTAGAAGTCTTTGTTGAGGTAAAGCCGAAAGAGACAAAATATGTTATTGCCAAAAAATATGGAATAACAGTTGCAGAACTGGAGCGACAAAACCCATCTATTAAGAAAAAATTGCCAGTTGGTTATCTTTTAAAAATTAGAACTTCAAAAGAAAAAGCCAATCAGCAAATAAAAGATACTTCTATAACATCTCAAACCCAGGTTGCAGAAAATACTGTTGTAACTTTAGAAAATGCAACTCAGGTTACAGAAGCTGGAAAACCAGAAGTTATTCCTTCAACATCAGATGTTGAAGTTGCTGTTGAGGTTTTGCCTAAAGAAACAAAATATGCAATTGCAAAAAGATACGGAATAACAGTTGCAGAACTAGAGCGCCAAAACCCGTTTATAAAAGGGAAATTACCAGTTGGTTATGTGTTGAAAATTCGTACTTCAAAAGAAAAAGCTGCTGCTTTAGAAGCTTCAAACGCTGCGGTGGTTGCAAAAGATACTTTAGCTCCTCCTGTTCAGGTTGCAGAAAATTCAGAAATTAAAGAAGATTCATCGACAGTAATAAGAGTAAGTAATCACTCAGAATTAGTAGATCAATTGATTGTAAATGCGACTGAAAATATTGGAGTAAGATATCGATCGGGCGGAACCACAAGAGCAGGTTTTGATTGTTCAGGATTAATGATTTGTACTTTTAATAGTTTTGATATTAAGCTGCCAAGAAGTTCTATCGAACAATCTCGAATTGGTTTCAAAGTCAACTCAGAAGAGGCTCAGAAAGGTGATTTAATTTTCTTTAGAACAAATGGAAGGCGGCATATTAACCATGTTGGAATGGTAGTTGAAGTGCTGGATGGAGAAATTAAATTTGTTCACTCGTCAACACACGGCGGAGTAATGATTTCGTCAACAAAAGAGCCATATTACGGAAGAACCTTTTCTCAGGTAAATCGTGTTTTACAATAGCTTTTCAATTATAAAAGCTTCCTTTTTAATTCTTCAATTGGAAAAGGCTTATTTAAAAAATCAGTTACATACGGATTTTCTTCAATCAGTCTAATTTCGTCAGAATCTAAAGTCGACGAAAGAACATAAATTTGAATTCCTTTTTTTACTTCGTTACTAAGTCTGTGGAATTCTTCCAAAAATTCAAAACCATTCATAATTGGCATCTGAATATCTAGTAAGATGATAAGGGATTGTTTATTCCTTTTATTAGCGTTGAGCCATTGAAGACCTTCTTTGCCATTATTTGCAATAGCTACTTGGTCAACACTAAGTATTTTTTTTAGTAATTGCGTCGTAACAAGCTGGTCGATTAGGTTGTCTTCAATCAACAAAAATAAAGGTTTAAGTTCCATAAGCGTTAGGGATTGCTACAATAAACTTACTGCCAATCTTACTTTCCGAAAACACAGAAATGTTTCCTTTGATATTCTCAACAGCTTCTTTTACAATATAAAGACCTAAACCAGATCCTTTGTTTTTATTTGTACCATAATACATCTCAAAAATATAGTCTTTAAATTCGTCGTTGATGCCAATTCCGTTATCAGCAACTTCAATTTTATTAAAACCCTCCTGAATATAAGTTTTTATAGAAATAAACATTTCCTGTTTAGTGTTGTCAGCATATTTTATAGCATTAGAAAGTAAATTGCTGATAATAATTTTTAGGCGCAAACCATCACTCTGAATTTGATCAACCAATAATTCTTGTCTAAAAGTTATTCTGTTGGCATTTTCGATGTGCATTAATTGCGAAATTGATTCGTTGAACAAGTTTTGCAAGCTAACCGGTTCCATTATGATTTGTATTCGCTTATTTTTTGAATAATCAATAATGTCACTTAGAAACTGATCTTGTTTGGCAAGACTTTGATACATCAAACTCAGGTAGTTTTTAATTTGAGTAACGTCATCTTCCAGTTGGGTAATTTCTATCAAACCTTTCAAAGAAGTTATGGGAGATCTCAAATCATGTGAGGCACTATAAACAAAACGATCAAGCTCATGATTAACAAGAATTAGATTCTCATTTTTAGTTTCAGTTTCTTTTTTAGAAACAATTAAACGTTTTACCATTATCGAATAATAAAGACAAACGCTGCAAACTATAATAAGTATGAAGGTGATATTGAAAATGGTAAGTAAAAATTTTATTTTTCGGGTTCCTTCTCCCAGCGTATTCGAGAAATTTCGTTCGTTAATGGTAAGCTTGTCACTTATGACACTAATTTCCTGAAGGAATTTTTTTTGATCATCAATACTCAAAATGTCGTGGCTTATTTTGGCATTGATTTGTTCGCCAATAACAAATAATTTAAAGATTAACTGATCACCCTGACCCCATTCGTGTATAGCTTTTGACAAGTATGAAATTTGTTTGAAGTTGACAAATAACCAAATCAAATCATCCAGATCGTCTTGATGATTTCTGCCTACAAGTAAAGCTTTTCGGGCTACTGCATTGTCACCAGCTTTTAAAAGTGTTTCTCGGGCAATGCCATCTCCTTGCGGAACTTTTAATTCTTCCTGATACAATTTCCATTGATTTTTGTCTTTGGTAAAAAGATAAGTTATAAGATGGCGTGAAGCATCTTTTTGACCTTTTGAATAATGTGATTCGCCATTGACATATGCCCTGTTTGCAGATAAGATTTTGATTGTAAAAAAGTTAATGCAAATTAATAAAGCGCAAGATATAAACACTATCAATAAAAGAATAAAGACATTAGGAAAACGTAGTTTTTTTAAAAATTGGACCTTAGACATAATTTTTGAATTTGTACGTTAATAATTTAGTTCTTCTGTCTTGCAAAGGTTGCTTTGTAAGCTGTTTTTCTCTGTTTTTATAATCTTTTTGGGTGATTATTTAATTAGTCTAAAAAGGTAAACAATTGTTAATGAAATGTTTGAAATTTTAGGACTGATTAAGTCCAGTATCAAATTTAGCAAAAAAAGGGTGGAGTTTAACGGATGATTTATTTTTTCTTGTTAAATTTATTTTTATAGTTTAAAATACTGATAATGAAATAATTGAATATTATTTTTTGAAAAGAATAAATGGTGCTTGAGCTTTGGTCTAATCAGAATAGGATTAAATCTCAGTACTTCAAGGGAAATAGAAATAAAGGTAGAGAGTCTGTTTTGTTTAACAATTGAATTTCGTCTAATGAATGTTTTATTTGCTGATTTTTTCAAAAGCCTTTTTTGTAATAACCTTTAGTTTGTCAGTTTTACAATCTCAAATTGAAATATATTATTCTGAAATTTCAGATAGATTTACCCAATAAATAAATTTCTCATAAAACATTATGGTGTAGTATAGGTATCTGCGAAGGTTGTCAATTCTCATGCTTCAAATTTTGATGCCAGAAATGTCCACAACCATTCTTACACTCTGTATTTCGTCTTTCAGTATCAGTGACTTTAAAAATCCAAACTAATGAGATTATCGTTTTTGTATTTTCATTTTTAGGAAGTTTAGCCAATTTATTAAAGGCAATTTTTGGGGTAAAACTTTTTAGAATTACAATTGAAGTATAAGTTGGTTTTAAGGGAATTGTATTTATCGCGTTTTGATAAGTTTCAGTATTATAGTCTGTTTTATCTGGAATAGAGTTGAATATATAATTTTTTAAGAATGCAAAGAGTATTTCAAAATTATATTTTTCTTCTTCTAAAAGCTTTGTACCAAGTTCAAAATTTATTTTGTCTTGTGCAATTTTGTTGATTATTTCTTCGTGTTGATACATTTAAAACATGAGTTTTTTTGTGAAATTTATTTTTGAAATAAATTCAATTCGAAGATATAAATTTTTTTAAGTGAAAAAACTGCAGCTTTTTTTAAGGCTACAGCTTTTTTGCTTACCATACATTACCATTAAAACTTATTTTTTGTTTGAATCTATTTTTATATGATACCAAATGCAAAAAGATGAAAAAGTATAATTTTATTGAAAACTATCAATGTAATTACTATTTAAAATTTATAATGGAAATGAGATTTGCGTGAGGGATTGCTTCACTTGAATCTATTTTTTTATCGGAGTTCAGTGAACTTGTTTGAGGCGGTATCTCCTGATTTAGAAAAACAAGGCTTTTTAGCCGTAGTTTTGTTAATCGGGAATTTAGCCGAAAGCCCGACCCGGAGGGGCACGCCCACAATATTTCTAAAGAATCTAAAATCTGCAGTCTAAAATCTAAAATTTCTAAAAAAAGTATATCTTTAACCAACCCAAAAAGCAAAAAAATGCAAGAAAACGACCAGGAAAATTTTAAAAGAGAACTCGGATTATTAGACGGAACCATGCTTGTTGTGGGTTCTATGATTGGATCCGGGATATTTATTGTAAGTGCTGATATTGCCAGACAAGTAGGATCTGCGGGATGGCTAACATTAATATGGTTAATCTCTGGATTGATCACTATTATAGCCGCAGTAAGTTACGGCGAGTTGAGTGCGATGTTCCCAAAAGCAGGAGGACAGTATGTATATCTTAAAGAGGCATATAATAAACTAATCGCATTTTTATACGGTTGGAGTTTTTTCGCCGTGATTCAAACAGGGACTATTGCTGCCGTTGGTGTAGCATTTTCGAAGTTTGCTGCTTATCTCTATGAACCTTTAAGCGACGAAAATATACTTTATGAATTAGGTTCTTTTAAACTCAATGCTGCACAGTTAGTATCAATTGTTACGATAATCCTACTGACTTTTATTAACAGCCGAGGGGTAAAAAACGGAAAAATTCTTCAGACGGTTCTAACAATTATCAAAATATTATCCTTGTTAGGTTTAATCGTTTTTGGATTAACATTAGGAGCAAAGGCTTCAATTTGGGACGCTAACTGGACTGATGCCTGGACACCACGTATGTATAATGCTGATAATGGTTCTTGGCTGCCAATAGGTGGAACGGCTTTGATTACTGGAATATCTGCTGCAATGGTTGGATCATTATTCTCAAGTGACGCTTGGAATGGTGTGACTTTTATCGCGGGAGAAATCAAAAATCCAAAGCGAAATGTAGGTTTCAGTTTGTTTTTAGGAACCTTTATTGTGACGATTATTTATGTCTTGACAAATTTGATGTATTTGGCAGTAGTTCCGTTAAACGAAATTGCAACGGCAAAATCAGATAGAGTGGCAGTTGTAGCTTCTGATTATATTTTTGGAGACATCGGGACGTTAATCATTGCAATTATGATTATGATTTCGACTTTTGCCTGCAATAACGGATTAATTATGGCTGGAGCAAGAGTTTATTATACAATGGCGCAAGATGGTTTGTTCTTTAAAAAAGCGGCAGTTTTAAACGAATCAGGAGTTCCGGCATGGGCGCTTTGGGCACAATGTATTTGGGCTTCGGCTTTGTGTTTGACTGGTAAATATGGAGATTTATTAGATTTTGTAATCATCATTGTATTGATTTTTTACATACTTACAATTTACGGAATTTTCATCTTACGAAAAAAAATGCCGGATCTTGAAAGACCTTACAGAGCATTTGGGTATCCTTTTTTACCAATGTTTTATATCGTAGTTGCAACAGCAATTTGTATCTCATTATTAATCACAAAATTCTCAACATGTGGTTGGGGAGTATTAATTATGCTAACTGGAATTCCGGTATATTACTTAACAAAACCGAAAGAATAAGAGAGGTGCAGAGGCTCAGAGGTGCAAAGGTTCAAAGTTTAAATACGACATGAATTTACCCGCGGATTTACACAGGTTTTATTTTTTTACTTTTAATTATGCTTCAAAATATAAATGCCTTGCTTTTAGCAAGGCATTTTTTGTATTTTTTTTGAATTATAAAAATCAGCATAAACCCGTTTAATCCGTTAAATCTGTGAGTAAAAAAAAGACACTACCCAATTTGCAAAAGCAAAAAATGTAGTGTCTTTTAATTTAAATAATCTAAAAAGCTGTTGGTGTAAATTACACCATTTCAGTTTCAACAGATGATTTTATAGTTGAATTAATAATAGACAAGGTAAGAGGGTCTGATTCTCCGGAGAAAAATGCTTCTAGTATTTCTTGAAATACAGGATTTGTATTTTCGACCAAAGAGAAAAGCGTCATAGACGAACGCAATTTACGTGCATCTAAATCACCTAAAATTCCGTCGGCCGATTTTCTTTTGAAAGTCAAAAATAACTCAGAAATCTCTATAAGGTGTTTTCCTAAAATAGGATGTTCTAAATATTCGGTTGCTTCTTTCAGGTCGTTAATGGCATAATAATTTGCAGTATCGCTTTTGCCTAATCCTTTAATCTGAGGAAAAATGAACCACATCCAGTGTGTTTCTTTTTTACCTTTTTTGATTTCAGAAAAAGCAGTAAGATAAAGTTTGTTTTGCGCATCTAAGAAACGCAATAAATCATTGTTTGAGTGAGCCATTTTGGTAATGTATATATAAAAAAAGGTTGCAAAAGTAGTAAAAAAGATAGGGTCTGCCTAATAAAAGGTGCATACACTGAGTATTTTAACTTTTTGAGGAGGAATTTTCCTCGTCGTTATAAACTCATTTATAGTTATTTATAATCATTCACTTCGTTTAGTTCTTCTAAAGGTTAAATTTATTCTGGGTAACACATTTTTGGCAGTTTTAGGAACCTGATGTTGCCAGAAACTATTGGTTGTACCCGCCATTAATAAAAAAGAACCGTGATGTAAAGGGATCTCAACTTGCGGAATATCTTTTCGGAATTTATGACGTAATCTAAACATTCTCGTTTCTCCAAAAGTCACCGAAGCAATAATTGGGTTTGGTCCTGAATTATGTTCTTTATCGCTGTGCCACGCAACACCATCGCTGCCGTTTCGGTATAGATTTAGCAACAGACTATTAAATTCAAGTTGAGTTTCTCTTTCAACACGGCCTCTAATAGTTAATAATTCATAAGTCCAGTCCGGACCATTTTGATCTGCTCCGATATTATCTTTGTCTTCATACCAGGAAATCATTCGGGGAGCTGTAACAATTTTATCATACATTTCCATTTCATATTCCCTCCATTTAGTCTGACGAAGTAATTTTTCATAAAAACGATCAGATTCTTCTTTGGTAAAGAAGTTATCAATCAAAATAAGTTCTGCATCAGGGAGGTCAAATATTTTTTTTCCTTTTAAACCTGTCGCAAATAATTCGGTATCGCTAAATAGTGTCATAAGTCAATACTTTAAGTTTATAGCTCTATTTTAATAAGTTCTTGTTGAAAAAAACTTTACGTGGATTTTTTTCTGCGTAAGCAAAAATCAATTGCACAATGTATTGATTGCTTTTATAAGGTGTAGCATAATTTTTTACTTCTGATGGATCAGTAATTGCAACATCTAACGGAATATATCCCATACCATAAAAATGTCCATTTTCTATCCAGATACAGCTTCGTTCGTGTGCTGTTCTTCCTTTTTCTATAATTGCAAAAGTGGGTCTGTTACTTAATAAAAAATCAATAGCATTGTCGACTTGTTCATTATGCAGCGAAACATCCGGTAATTCTTTTACATCATTATTTTTAAATATTTCTCCTTCTTCAGGTCTTGAATATTTGCAAAATCTATAATCAATTTCAAATTGTTCTGCCAAACCCCGCAGTATATTTGTTCCTTCATGTATACTGCTGAAATGTTCAATGCATGACTGAAATTTATTGAGTTTTCCAATTGCCAGATATTTGTATCCATTGCGGGCTTCATATTGATATAACCCAAATCTTGGTTCAAAACGTTTTAGTGCTCTATTGTATGTTGGCCAAAGGTGCTTGATTTCTGTGCATTCTAACAAGAGTGCCATCAATTCGTTACCACAAACCTCAAAGGAAATACTGTAGATATCCCGCAGGAAATGTTGTCTTTGCGGATTTATTTTATGTCCGCTAAAATGAGAAGCTACACGTTTTTTTAAGTTGATTGCTTTACCAACATAAATTACCTTTTTAACTTCATTATAAAAATAATACACGCCTGGTTTTTCCGGTAAGTTGTTGAAATCTTCAGGAGGTAAATTGGGCGGTAAACGCTGATCTTGTGACGTGTTTTTGATCATTTGTTCTATATGACCTTCATCGTCCCATTCGAGTAATCGGGAAAATAAAATTGCAGTAGCAGCTGCATCTCCGCCGGCTCGGTGCTGGTTTTCTAAAGGTATATCTAATGAACTGCAAAGTTTACCCAAACTGTATGATGCAAAACCAGGTCTGATTTTTCTTGCTGCGCGAACGGTACATAGTTTTTTCGCCGTCCATTTAAATCCTGCTTGTTCCAGTTGATGGCGAACAAATGAATAATCAAAGTTGACATTATGTGCGACGAAAATACGATCAGTAAGCATTTCCAAAACTTTATCTGAAATATCATCAAAGATTGGTGCATTAGCCACCATTTCATTGTTAATACCAGTCAGGGCAAAAATCGAAATTGGGATCTCTTTTTCCGGATTAACAAGTGTTTCATATCGTTCAATCACGTTTTCTCCGTCATGAATGATGATCGCAATTTCTGTAATGCGGCTGCCACTGGCGTTTCCACCTGTGGTTTCGATATCGACTATAGCATATTCCTGTTTTTTCATTTGTATATAACGTAAATCCTTCTTTTGTTATTTAAAACTTTAACACATAGAAGTATAGGTTTTAAAATCACGGTTTTAATTTTGAAATTTCATTCGGTGTCTTGGCAAGTTGATTTCATGTCCTTGCGGATATGGTGCACGATGCGTAGGACTGACATCTTCCTTAATTTGACGTTGTGTTTTAAATTGATCTTTTGCATCCATATAGCGCGGATCAGGAATAAAAGGCATTTTCGCCATTTTGATGATAGTGATTGTCGGGAAATGATAATCAACTTCAACATTTCCTAACAAAAGGTAACAACCGCCGCCCTGAAAAGGATATTGTGCCAGAGAATCCGGAAAATGTGCGGTATCAAAATAAGTACCTTCGTGATCGATCCAGGTTCCAAAATACATAGTTCCTTTTTTAGTAGGAACGTGTTTTCTGGAGATTAAATACGCCAGCATTCGAACCTGTTTTTTATGATGAACTACTAAATCTTTAGCCATAATATCTCCACGATATTTGGTTTGCAAGAGATCAAAAACAGTACAGGAAACTGGGAAACTTAAAAGTTCAATTTCATCAAAAGCATCTTCATATAAAGAACGTTCCAACGTAGGGAGCTTGTATTCTTTAACGGGTTCCTGCATAAGCATTAAACTTCTGTTTTCGGGTTTAAAATTGTTTAGAAGCAAACTAGCAACAACTAAAAGCTGATTTTTAGTTTTTCCTGTAAAACGAAAAGCATCTATAAAAATCAAAATTTTCATGCTTTCAATTCCAATTGGAATGCGTTGAATAAAATCTTCTAAAGAAAGATAATCACCATTTTTCTCCCTTTCCGATTCGATTAAATGAGCGGTTTTTGATTCTAAACTCTGCAAATGCATAAAACCTAAATAAATATCGGTTCCGTAAACGGTAGTTTGATATTCACTTTTATTCACACAAGGATTAAGAATCGTTCCGCCAGACATACGTGCTTCGTGTACATAAACCTCGGTTCTGTAAAATCCGCCTTGATTGTTGATTACCGCCGTCATAAACTCCACAGGATAATTAATCTTGAGATATAAACTTTGATAGCTTTCTACAGCATAAGAAGCCGAGTGTGCTTTGCAAAATGAAAATCCGGCAAAGGATTCAATCTGGCGATAAATTTCCTGACTAAGTCCTTCTGGATGCCCTTGTTGAGCGCAAGAAGCAAAGAAATTATCTTTTACTTTTTGCAAAGCGTCTAATGACCTTCCTTTCCCGGACATGGCGCGACGCAGAATATCTCCGTCAGCAGCGGCAAGTCCTCCGTAATGTTGGGCGATTTTAATAACATCCTCCTGATACACCATAATGCCGTAAGTTTCTCCAAGATGTTCTTTGAAAACATCATGAAAATATTGAAACTGTTCCGGATTGTTATGGCGAAAAATATACTCTTTCATCATTCCGGATTGTGCAACTCCCGGGCGAATAATTGACGAAGCCGCAACCAGAATTTTATAATTATCACAATTGAGTCGGCGTAATAATCCGCGCATGGCAGGACTTTCGATATAAAAACAACCAATAGTTTGGCCTTGCGCCAAATAAATATTACATATGGCTTCATCTTTAGAAATCGAAGTGTTACGAATGTCGACTTTAATACCTCGATTTTTCTCAATCAATTTTACGCTATCATCAATATGACCAATCCCACGCTGGCTTAGAATATCGAATTTGTCAAAACCAATTTCTTCAGCAATATGCATATCAAAAAGTACAATAGGAAATCCTTTTGGAGGCACTTCAAGTGGTGTATAATTGGTAATGGGTTCTTCAGAAATGATAATTCCGCAAGCATGCATACTACGCTGATTGGGATATTTATTCATCATAATACTGTATTCCTGTACCAGTTTTACGATAGAATTAGTTTCGTGTAATGCCATCGGATTTTTGGCAAGCATGTCCAATTCTTCTTTCGGAAGACCAAAAACTTTTCCGACTTCCCTAAAAATAGATCGATGCTTGAACTCGACATTAGTTCCACAAAAAGCAACATGGTCACGACCATATTTATTAAAGATATATTCTAAAATGGTATTGCGTTCTTTCCAACTCCAATCGATATCAAAATCGGGAGGGCTTTTTCGATTTAAATTCAAAAAACGTTCAAAATATAAATCCAGTTCTATCGGACAGATATCAGTGATACCCAAACAATACGCAATAATGCTATTGGCGCCGCTGCCTCGGCCAATGTGCATGAATCCCTGACTATTACTATATTGAATAATGTCCCAGGTGATTAAAAAATAACCGCTGAATTGTAATTCATCAATTACTTTAAGTTCTTTTTCGATACGTGCTTTTGCTTCTTTATGATCTTTGCCGTAGCGCCATAATAACCCTTCATAGGCTAATTCAGTTAGTAATGCGATATCACCTTCACGATTTTTAGTAAAATGTTTCTTGTTTCTTTTTGGAGTAAAATCATATTCAAAATTACAAGAATCGATTATTTGCTGAGTATTGGTTATAATTTCAGGATATTTTTCATAAAAAGGCAAGAGCGATTCCAGAGGCAACATTTTTTCAGAAGTTCTGCAATAATCAGCTTCTGTCAATTTTGATAAAATAATATTAGTATCAATGGCACGAAGAATTTTATGCAGATTAAATTCTCTTTTATTGCTAAAAGTTACCGGTTGAAACACAACCATTTTATCTATCTTATTATTATGTCCCGAAGTAAAAAGCTTAGAAATTTCATCTGATCGGATTCCGATAAATTCATTTTCACGAAGGGTTTTCGGAGCATTTTCTAAAGTATAAATAATAAAAACCGACTTGAATTCAGGAGCAATCAACGGCAAAGTTTCTCCGCTGAAATTATGATCTGTTAAAAACCGATTCATTTCACCAAGTCCATCTGCATTTTTGGCTAAGCCAATATACCGGAATTGATGATTGCAGCGAAATTCTATTCCCACAAGAGGTTTTATGCCTTTGGATTTGCAATCTCTTATAAAATCATAAATTCCGGTAACGGTATTAATATCTGTAAGTGCCACAGCTTTTACACCACACGAAACAGCCTGCTCAACGAGTTTATCGAGAGAAATTGTGCCATAGCGCAGCGAGTGAAAAGAATGACAATTGAGATACATGATTTTATTTAATACGTTTTAAAATTTCATCTTTATTATTTGGTTTAAAATGAGCTCCGGCGCAACGCATAACAGCGTCAAAACCGTAACGGCTTTTCATTTTATCCATTGCGGCATAAAGGGATAACATTTCCTGAGTATCTTCAAAAAGATCAATTTGATACGTACCACGAACCAGTCCGCTAAAGCGAATACCAATTAAACGCAATCGCATACGACGCTGGTAAACTTTATCAAATAATTCCATTACATTTTTGGTCAGAATATGATCTGCCGAGGTATAAGCGATTTTGCATTGTTTGGTTTCGGTATCAAAATTGGCGTAACGTATTTTGACCGTAATTGTTGAAGTTAGCCATTGCTCAGACCGAAGTTGGAAAGCCAGTTTTTCGACCATTCCAACAAGCTTTCTTTTGAGTTTTTCAATATCAATTGTATCTTGAGAAAAAGTAGTTTCGGTAGAAATAGATTTCCTTTCGGTATAAGGTTCAACAGGCGTGTTATCGATTCCGTTAGCTTTTTTCCAGATATCCAAGCCGTTTTTACCAATCATGCGTTGCAATACTTCAGCAGGCATTTCAGATAAAGTTTGTATGGTTCGAATGCCTATTCTAGATAATAGCTGAAAAGTTACATTTCCAACCATTGGTATTTTTTGAATCGATAACGGGTTTAAAAAAGCCTGTACATCATTTTCGGGAATTTCTAAATTTCCTCTTGGTTTTCCTTCGCCAGTAGCGATTTTAGAAACGGTTTTATTGATGGATAAGGAAAAACTAATAGGAAGTCCGGTTTCTTTAATGACTGACTTTGCCAATTCATCAGTCCATTTGTAACTTCCGTGAAAACGGTCCATTCCGGTAATGTCAAGATAGAATTCGTCAATGCTGGCTTTCTCCATAATTGGCGCTTTTTCCTGAATAACCTGTGTTACATCATGTGATAATTGAGAGTATAATTCCATATCACCTTTGATAATTTTGGCTTGCGGACAAAGTTTCATCGCCATGTGAATAGGCATCGCAGAACGGACTCCAAAATAGCGGGCTTCGTACGAACAAGAGGCCACAACGCCACGATCACCACCTCCAATAATCAACGGAATTCCGTTTAATTCTGAGTTAGTTAACCTTTCGCAGGATACAAAAAAAGTATCCAAATCCATGTGTACAATTGCCCTTGCCATTTCCTTGTTTTGTATGAAACAAAATTAGTACAGATAATAACATTTTTTTGTATATTTGTTGTTCTAAATTATAACAAATTAAATTATGTCCTTATTTTCAGATAATATCAGAGCATTGAGGGTTAAGCATAAAATATCGCAGGAGAAATTAGCTGAAAACCTTAGAATTACCCGAGGAAGATATGTTAAATACGAAGACGGAACTTCAGAAGCACCATATGATATCTTAAAGCAAATTGCTTTATACTTTCATATGAGCATTGATTTATTATTGTCTGTCGATATACGAAAGATAAACATAGAAAACTTGATAAAATTAGAAGGCAACCGACTTATTTTACCGATACAAGTAGATAGTTTTGGGGAGAATTACATCGAAATTGTATCCCAAAAAGCAAAAGCAGGTTACCTAAACGGTTATGCCGATCCGGAATATATTGAAAGTCTGCAACAAGTTTCTCTTCCGTTTTTAGGACCTGGTAAACACCGCGGATTTCCGGTAGAAGGTGATTCGATGCCACCACACGAAGACGGATCCATTATTATTGGTCGTTATGTAGAAAGACTGGGAGAGGTGATGGATGGTAAGACCTATATATTGATTACCAAAAATGAAGGAATGGTTTATAAACGTTTGAATAAGAATAAAAAGAATGCCTTGGTTTTAGAATCAGACAATCGTTTTTACCCGAATTATGAAGTGAAAGCATCTGATATTCTTGAAATCTGGGAATACGAATGCAGCATTGGACGTAGTGATAAACGTCACGAAGCAACCGAATCACAAAGCATGAAAGACTTACTTTTGGAGGTAAAAAGAGAAGTAATGGAGATTAAGAATAATACTTCGAATACGTAGAAGTTTTTGCCACTCCCGATAGCTATCGGGATGCACCGATTTGAAGGATTATTTTTTTCGCCACGAATTCACGAATTATTTTAAATCAAAATTCGTGAATTCGTGGCGAAAAAAAACTAAAAAACCTTCACAAAACCCAACCCATATTGCTGCCCGTTATAAAAAGGCATTACCATAGAAGTTGATTTGTTTTCAGAAGACGATTTAAAAAGTTTTTTGGTGATATATGGATTCATCCAATACGCCAGTTTAGTACTCAAAATACCAATTCCGGCTCCGGCAGCAACATCTGTTAACCAATGACGATTGTTGTAAATTCTAAAAAGCCCGGTTCCTGTTGCTACGGCATAACCGGCAATTCCGTACCAAATGGATTTGTCTTTGTACTCCTGCCATAAAAATTCGGCTCCGGCAAAAGCAGTGGCTGTGTGCCCGGAAGGAAATGAATTGTTAGAACTTCCATCAGGACGTTCTTCATGTACGAGTGATTTTAAACCTAAAACAGTCGAAGCCATAATAACATACGAAGTCACAAAAATTACAGAACGATCACGCATGTTATTTTTGCCTTTTACACCAAAAGCATTCAAAGCATAAACGGATGCTGCAGGTGCATATTGAGAGAAATCATCAATAGTGATTTTTTTGTCAATATCTTCGGTAACTTCATCTTTGATTTGATGGTTGAAACTTAAGAGTTGATCATTTCCAATACCAATTACACCATATCCAATTAATACACCCGGAATAATTAATTGTTTGTAATTAAATTTCAGGTTATGTGAAGTACTGTCAATTTTTGTTATGGAGTCGTTTTGTTGTGCATTAGCACTCAAAAAAACAAATAAAAACATCAGAGAAATCGCTTTGTAAAACATCTTTCGTTATTGTTATAAGTTGCAATAATAACGTATGTTCAAATCAACTATTTTAGGCTTAATCTAACCTTAAGCGAATATTAATTTCTTGGCTTTAAATGAGATAGTTCGATTAAGATTGGCTAAATATTATATCATTTTTTAATCCGTTGAAAATATAAATGTATAACATTTTATGCTTTTTGCTGAACTGGATTAATACCGAAGCTTCGGGACAGCCCTACAAAATTGGCTGAGCCGATGGCTCTTTTTTATACTTTCAACGAAAACCAAAACGTACTTCCCAGCCCTAAATTACTTTCTACACCAACGTTTCCGTTTTGAGCTTCAATAAATTCCTTGCTGATTGCTAATCCTAATCCGGTTCCGGATTTTTGACTTCCAGGAACCTGAAAATATTTATCAAAAACTTTGTCTTTATATCTTGCGTCAATTCCTTTTCCGGTGTCGATAACCTGAAATATGATCTGACTGTTTTCCTTCTTTAATTGAATGACAATTGTACTTTTTTCAGAAGAATATCGGATTGCATTCGACAAATAATTAATCAAAACCCAGCCTGTTTTTTCACTGTCCGCTTTTACATCTTGAAGGTTTTCATTGGCATCAATTACTAATTTTATTTGCTTTTGTTCTGCCTGAACTTTTACTGCTTCAACAGCATAGTTTACAATGTTATACGGATTGCTTTTTTCAATATTCAGCTGAATATTTCCAGTTTCGAGTTGCGATAAATTCAGTAGTTCACCAGTGATTTTCAATAACCTCTGACTATCATCTTTTATACTTTCAACCAATTGTTTCTGGTCGTCATTCATGTCACCAGTTTTGTTGTTTTGAAGCAATTGGAGACTCAGTTTTATAGAAGCAATTGGTGTTTTTAATTCGTGCGAAACGGTGGCAATAAAATTAGTTTTCGCAAAATCAAGTTCCTTAAAAAGAGTAATATTTCGAAGAATAATCACATCGCCAATATTGATTTCTTTTTCTTCGCCAGTTGGAATTATGGTAATATTTAGGATTTCTTTCTCGAAATAACTTTCTTTTCCATGAGCATAAATTTTAAGAGGCTGTTTTTTAGAAGAATCAGTATTGTCTTTTAAAATTAAAGAGCGTATTAAATCATTGGATAATGCCAAATCTGAAGCTGATTTTCCGATAACATCCTCAGATTTCATTCCAATAATTTTCAAGGCTTCGTCGTTCACAAACAAAATAATTCCTTCATTATCCAGTCCAATAATAGGATCGTTCATATTATTGATAAGCGTCTCGAGTCGTTTTTTCTCAAAGAATAATTTATACAAATTACTGTTATTATATTCCTGTAGTTTTTGTGCCATTGTATTAAACGATTTTGCCAAATCGCCATATTCATTGTGATTGGTAAAATGCACACGCTCTGAATAATTTTTATTAGCAATTTCTTTAATACTCTGAGTTAGTTCCTTAATTGGATTGGCGATATTATTCGGTAAATTAACCAATAAGTTAAAAGCAATCAAAAAACACAAACTTCCCACAATAGCAATCCATAAATTGGCATTTTCGGCGGTATGTTTTGCAATATCGCTTTTCTGTTTTATGGCATCGAGATTGAGTTTCATAATTGCGAAAATATCTTGCCTGATTTGTGTTTTTACAGTTTCATTTGTGCTGTTTTTTTGCAGAAGCAAAAAATCTTGTTCAAGTTTAGCTGTTGCTTCTTTTTCACCGGGCTCAGTAACATTCTGAGTTTGTTTTTCAAGATATTCTTTAAAAGTAAGGATCTTATTATCGGTATTCATTTTAATTTCATCCAAAGACAAAATCATATTACGGGAATATTCAAGCGTATTATAATTTGCTTTCAGAATATTTTCAGTGTCTGCTTTTATCAAAAAAACAGAATATCCACTCACTAGCGAAAGTATGATAATCATTAAAAATAATAATCCAACTCCCAGATTCAATTTAGTTTTAATTCTCATGACGTTTGTTTTAAAAACAAGTTTTTTTATATATGAACCATTAAGTTATTAAATTTCATAAAGCCAAAGCTTAATCTTTCTTAATTTCTTAATGGTAAAAAAAATTACGACAAAATAACAAGGTCTACATTCGATAAAGACAAGCTATTTAATAAGCGTCTGAAAATCGTTGTAGACAAAATTACTTTAAATAAATTCAAATGTGGTTTCCCAATGCAGACAGTTGTAATATGTTTTTCTTCAACGGCTATTAAAATAGCATCTGCAATATTTTTATTTTCTATTTTAATCACTTCTGCTCCTAATTGTACAGCCAGTTTAAAATTATTAATCAAATGACGTTGTTTGTCCAATGCAATTTTTGTGCTGCTTTCTCTGGGTGTTTCCACATACAAAACATACCACGATCCATTGTAATAACTTGCCAAACGTGCTGCTTTTCTAATTACAATTTTAGCCGTTTTATCATTACTGCTAATGCAAGCCAAAAGTTTTTCGTGACGTAAAGCATGAAGTTGAGGTACCTCATTTTCAACTTTTCGAACGACTTGACTTGCCACTTCTTTCAAAGCCAATTCACGTAATTGTAGAATTTGATCCGATTTAAAAAAGTTCGTCAAAGCTGTTTGAATTTTATCAGCCGTATAAATTTTTCCTTCCTTCAAACGTGCAATCAAATCTTCAGAAGTCAAATCGATATTCACGACTTCATCTGCCAATCGCAAAACATTGTCCGGAATTCGTTCCTGAACGTCAATATTGGTAATACGTTTTACATCTTCATTAAGACTCTCAATATGCTGAATATTCACTGCCGAAATCACATTGATTCCCGCTTCCAGAATCTCAAGAACATCTTGCCAGCGTTTCTCATTTTTGCTTCCTTCAACATTCGTGTGTGCCAGTTCATCAACAATTACCACTTCAGGTCTAAGGTTGATAATCGCTTGTACATCGAGTTCTTCGAGCTCTTTCCCTTTATAGAAAATGGTTCGCCGCGGAATTACGGGCAAACCAGATAAAAGTTCATGCGTTTCCTTGCGCATGTGTGTTTCGATGTAACCAATTTTCACGTCAATTCCGTTTTTCAACAGCGAATGCGCTTCTTGCAGCATACGATAAGTTTTGCCCACACCGGCGCTCATCCCAATATAGACTTTAAACTTTCCTTTTCGTGATTTCTGAATTAAATCGAGAAAGTGCTGTGCATTATTTTCTTTTTCCTGTTTCATAATATTTGCCACGAAGGCACTAAGACACAAAGTTTTTTATTTTTATTTAACCATTAAGACATTAAGTTAATAAAGACAAAGCTTAACTTTCTTAATATCTTAATGGTAAAAAAATAATTTTTAATGTTTAAAAACTAATCGCCAGCGAAGTTGTTACAAACGTATTTGTATTCGTTGGAAGATTGTCTTTTGTAAATATTTCATCTTTACTCGAAAGATTTCTTGCTTCTAATCTAAACATTACATTATCAGTAACTAAGTAATCAAAGTTAGCTGAAAATCCGTAAGTTTTAAAACCATTTGGAGTTTCCGTTGCGATAATAACACCTTTTTCATCACTATAATATTCGCCACGAGCTGCAAGCTGAATTTTATCAGTTGGTTTGTATTGCACGATCAAAACTGGCGAAAACCAAGTGTCGTATTTATTACTGTTTTTAGCCGCTTGTTGGGATCCAACATCAAAACCAGCCGTAACATTTGTTTTATCCGTTACTTTAAATTGTCCGTAAAAGTTATTAAAATAACGCCATTTTTTGTCGATATCTGGTTGTTCATTTCCAACATAAGTACTCCAATTCAAAACCACTCTGTCTGATGGTTTATAAGTAACTTGTGTTCCAAAAGCAGGCGTTTGATTGCCTTTTACTTTCTCAATACGTTGCCAGCCATTTAGATACATTCCTGCCAAATACCATTTTCCGGACTCAGAGGTGTAACCAATTTTTACTCCCGTTTCATAATACGGAGAGTTTTCAGCGAGAATACTTCTTGTTAAAGTGGGACAATCTTTTCCAATTGCACTTTCAAAACCTATGTGCGCCGGCATAATTCCTGCATCAATCCATAAATTATGGCTTTGCGAAATCTTCACACCCACATTTGCCTCGTATACATTCTTCAATAAACCTTGTTCCGCAGCCATATTATATTCGGCATAAGTTCCCGCCATCAAGGCAAAATTTCCACGAATATTATCTTTAGAGTAATTCACTTTTGCCAATCCTAAATTTAGGTTCACTTCGTTGCTTTTGTTATAGTTATAAAAAAAGCTTGGGCGAGTATGATTATCCGGTTTCCCGAAATCATAACTATAATAAACGTCTACATATCCTGAAAACGTAAGCGGACTTTTTGATTCTTCCTGTGCATGTAAATTGCTAAAACCAAATGCGATTAAAGCGGTAAGTATAATTTTTTTCATTTTTTTAATGTGGTATTTTTAAGTAGGTCTTACATCCAGTTTGTTATTTCGACGAAGGAGAAATCTCCGTACAGAAATACACAATCTGAACAAGTTTTTTTGGAGCTATTTCCCGCTATCCGTTTCAATCTTTTACTTTTTAAAGAAAAAAGTAAAAGGATTTCCACTACTATCGGGGCTAGGGCATTTTGGAAAAAAAAGGGCATTTATTATCCTAACAGGTTTCCAAAACCTGTTAGGTATTAGTTGTACGTTTTAGTTTTTCCCTAAGAGTTTGTCATTTCGACGCAAGGAGAAATCACACTAGAAATTCCATACAGTATGTCGTCAAACTTTGTCGAGTTACGAGTGCGATTTCCCCTCCGTCGAAATGATAAAACAGGCAAAAATCTTTGTCAAACCCAACAGGTTTTTAAAATCTGTCGGGTTTAAAAACGTACTACTTCAATCCATCAAGCGCCACATTCAATTCCAACACATTAACCGTTGGAGTTCCCATAACTTTTGGCGTATTGATATTTGCTTCAACCAAAGCTTTTACTTTATCTTCAGCTAATTTTCTTTCTTTGGCAACACGTTTTACCTGAATCAAAGCACCTTCCGGAGAAATATTAGGATCTAAACCACTACCGGAAGCCGTAACCATATCTGCCGGAATTTCAGATTTTTTCAAGTAAGGATGAACAACTAAAAACGTATCGATTCTTTTTTGAACCAAAGCCAAATATTCAGCATTGCTTGGTCCTTTATTGCTTCCCGCACTTCCGGCAGCATTATAATCTACAGCCGAAGGTCTTCCCCAGAAATAATTCGACTTATCGAATTTCTGACCGATTTTTTGATAACCAACCACTTTTCCGTTAACCGAAATAGTTTCTCCTTTTCCTTGATTAGGAGCAAACTGAGCAATTCCATAAATTGCAAGAGGGTAAATAACTGCAAACAGAATTACGGTAAGCAGTGTCAATTTTAATAGTGAAAATATAGTTTTCATTGTTTTTTGAGTTTCTAAGTTGCTGAGTTACTAAGTGGCTAAGACTAAGAAAAAAACTTAGTCCCGAAGTTTCGGGATAGCGACTTAGAACCTCAGAAGCTTAATATTTACATAAATAAGGTAACCAGTAAATCAATTAATTTAATTCCGATAAAAGGGACAATCAATCCGCCTAAACCATAAATCAACAGGTTTCTTTTAAGGATTGCACTAGCTCCGATTGGTTTATAATCAACACCTCTCAGCGCAAGCGGAATCAGGATAGGAATGATAATAGCGTTGAAAATTACTGCTGATAAAATAGCACTTTCAGGGCTATGCAAACGCATGATATTCAATCCTTCAAGCGCAGGAATCGCAGTAATAAAAAGAGCAGGAACAATAGCAAAATATTTCGCAACGTCATTTGCAATAGAAAAAGTAGTTAAAGTTCCGCGAGTCATTAAAAGCTGTTTACCAATTTCGATAATCTCAATTAATTTCGTTGGATCATTGTCAAGATCGACCATGTTTCCGGCTTCTTTAGCAGCTTGAGTTCCGCTGTTCATGGCAACACCCACATTTGCTTGAGCTAGGGCAGGAGCATCATTCGTTCCGTCACCCATCATAGCAACAAGTTTACCAAGGTTTTGCTCGTTTTTGATGTAATTCATTTTGTCCTCAGGTTTTGCTTCGGCAATAAAATCATCAACACCGGCAGCTTCGGCAATAAACTTAGCTGTTAGAGGGTTATCTCCTGTAACCATCACCGTTTTTACACCCATTTTTCTCAAACGGTCAAAACGTTCTTTCATTCCTGTTTTAATGATATCCTGTAATTCGATAACACCTTGAACCTGATTGTTTTTAATAACCACTAATGGCGTTCCTCCTTTAGACGAAATATCAATTACTTTTTGGGCAATATCTTCAGGGAAAGAGTTTCCGGCTTGAAGTGCAATATTTTTTGCAGCATCCTGAGCCCCTTTTCTAATATTGGTTCCGTCTTTTAAAATAACTCCGGAAGTTCTGGTTTCTGCGGTAAATTTTATTAAAGTAGCACCTTCAATTGATAATTTATTGGCAGTTTCGGCTCCAGCCAATTCCACGATACTTTTCCCTTCCGGAGTATCATCTGCTAATGAACTCAATACAGCAGATTTTATAAAATCTTCTTCAGAAACTCCTTTTGCAGGGTAGAAATTTGTTGCTTTTCGGTTTCCAATTGTGATTGTTCCAGTTTTATCCAAAAGCAATACATCAATATCTCCGGCAGTTTCTACTGCTTTTCCGGATTTTGTAATTACGTTGGCACGCAACGCTCTGTCCATTCCTGCAATACCAATTGCTGAAAGTAAACCTCCAATTGTAGTTGGAATCAAACAAACAAATAATGAGATAAAAGCCGCGATCGTGATGGGTGCATTTGCATAGTCGGCAAACGGTTTTAGCGTAACGCACACAATCACGAAGATTAAAGTAAACGCGGCTAATAAAATAGTCAAGGCAATTTCGTTTGGTGTTTTCTGACGGCTTGCACCTTCAACCAAAGCAATCATTTTATCCAAGAAACTTTCGCCAGGCTCAGAAGTTACAATTACTTTAATTTTGTCAGATAGCACTTTTGTTCCTCCGGTTACAGATGATTTATCACCTCCGGCTTCCCGAATTACAGGAGCACTTTCTCCAGTAATCGCACTTTCGTCAATAGTGGCTAAACCTTCGATAATTTCACCATCTGTTGCAATTAGATCTCCTGATTCACAAACGAAAATATCTCCTTTCTTCAATTCAGATGAACTGATGTTTTTGATTTCTCCGTTAGGTAAAATTTGTCTTGCCGGAGTTTCTTCACGTGTTTTTCTTAAACTATCCGCTTGAGCTTTCCCTCTTGCTTCGGCGATTGCTTCGGCAAAATTGGCAAACAAAAGTGTTGCAAGTAAAATTAGAAATACAATTAAATTATAGATAAAACTGCCTTGATCACTTGCTCCCATTAAAATGGAAATACAAACGGCAAACATAATGGCAGTTCCTATTTCTACGGTAAACATTACCGGATTTTTGATCATCATTTTTGGATTAAGCTTCACAAAAGATTGCACTAAAGCTTCTTTTACCTGTTTGCTTTCAAATAATGAATTGGATTTATTATTAGTCATTTTCTTTTATATTATTTTAAGGTAAAATATTCTGCCAATGGACCTAAAGCCAACGCTGGGAAGAATGATAAGGCAGCAATAATTGCAATTACAGCAAACACCATTACTCCAAAAATAGAAGTGTCAGTTTTTAAAGTTCCGGCACTTTCCGGAATGTATTTTTTATTAGCCAATAATCCTGCGATTGCCAACGGCCCAACGATAGGAATGAAACGGCTCAATAGTAACACAATTCCTGTAGTGATATTCCAGAACGGATTGTTATCTCCTAAACCTTCAAAACCAGAACCGTTATTAGCAGCGCTTGAAGTATATTCATATAACATTTCTGAGAATCCATGATGACCGGGATTGTTTAACCAGCCAGTCGCATTTCCGCTAAACCAGTAACCCATTGCGGTATCATTTGCAGCAAAATAAGAAGCGAAAGCTGTTCCTGCTAATATTAATAAAGGGTGAAGGATAGCAATAAAAGCAGCAATTTTAACTTCCCGCGCTTCGATTTTCTTACCTAAAAACTCAGGTGTTCGACCTACCATTAATCCAGAGATAAATACAGCCAGAATAATGAAAACATAGAAGTTAAGAATACCAACTCCGCAGCCGCCATAAAAGGCATTGACCATCATGGCAAGCAATTCCATAGCACCGGAAACTGGCATTGAACTATCGTGCATACTATTTACAGAACCTGTAGAAATTACGGTTGTGGCAATACTCCAAAAACCTGAAATCGCTGGACCAAACCGAACCTCTTTTCCTTCCATGGCTCCGGTTGCTTGGGA
The DNA here is from genome assembly GCF_900187965.1 of Flavobacterium sp. ov086. Taxonomy (GTDB): domain Bacteria; phylum Bacteroidota; class Bacteroidia; order Flavobacteriales; family Flavobacteriaceae; genus Flavobacterium. Next base: position 168,703 of record NZ_FZNL01000009.1, read on the forward strand.
GATTCCCATTTTTTCAATAGCAGGATTTCCGTTGATTTCGCTAATAACTGTTGGAATGACCAGTAATAGAAATCCAAGCGTCATGACTCCAAAAATCACATAGGATAATTTCTTTTTCTTTAGATAAAAACCTAAAGCAAAAATCATGGCAAACGGAACAATTAATTGCGCCCATAATTCAACCGCGTTAGTAAAATAAGTTGGGTTCTCTAAAGGATGCGCCGAGTTGGCTCCAAAAAAACCACCACCATTTGTACCAATATGTTTAATAGCGATAAATGCCGCTGCGGGTCCGCGAGAAACTTCTACATGATCACCTTGTAAAGTTGTGATAGCATCTTTTCCTTCAAACGTCATAGGAGTTCCGCTAAATAATAGAGCAACTGCTACAATAGTAGAAAGTGGTAATAAAATACGTGTACAGCTTTTGATGAAATAATTGTAAAAGTTACCCAGTTTATCCGTAGTTCTTTCTTTCATTGCAGTAAAAATCATTGCTGCAGCTGCCATTCCAACACCAGCAGAAACAAATTGCAGGAACATTAAGAACATTTGTGACAAGTAAGAAACGCCGCTTTCGCCTGAGTAATGCTGTAAATTACAATTTACGACAAATGAAATGGCAGTATTAAAAGCCAAATCAGGACTCATAGACGGGTTGTTATCGGGATTTAAAAACAATGATCCTTGAAACAGTAAAACAAAAAAGCAAAGAAAGAACCAAACCATATTTATACCTAAAAGTGCTTTTAAGTGTTGTTTCCAGTTCATTTCTTCAGTGGAATTGATGCCGCTGATTTTAAAAATAAATTTTTCAATTGGATTGAAAATTGGGTCAAACAATGTTTTATCACCCAAATAAACTTTAGCAATATATTTTCCTATTGGAATGGCTAAAACTATCGTAATGATAAAAATACTGATGACGCCAAATAACTCTGTGTTCATATTTTGTTTGTTAGAAATTAAATAAAATTGGAGCTTTTATAAAAACATAATAAGTATTATAAAGGCTAATGACCAAGCCACACACGCATATACTATTTGCATTTTTCTTGATTGTGACTTTTTCATTTTTTAAAATTTTTCAGGTTTGATTAATACATAAACCAAATAGCCAAAAACGGCGATCGAAATAATAAATAGTGCAGTCATGATTTAGATTTTTTCAAAAAATTCAACTGATTTAAAACAAATGGCAAAAAGCAAAACTGCCAATGCGAGTAAAAGGAAAGTGATTAACATGGATTTTTATTTTAGATTTTAGACTTACGATTTCAGATTGCTAGCCGATTAAACAATTAAACATTTAACCGATTAAACTTTTATACGCCTGATGTATTAATTTGTTTGATATATTCCGCTTTAAGCGTTTGAGGAAACAGATGTGAAATATTACAGTGACGTACTTCCATAAAAGAAGAAACCGAGAAAACGTACACATTAGAAATGGCATTTTTAGTTTCGATACTTCCGGTAATAAATAAACGTTCAGCAAGTGCCAGACATTTTTTTGCTCTTACGATATTACCGGAAATGATAGATTTTTTGGTAATTTCGGCAAAGCGTTCAGCTTGTTTGTAGATTGAGGTGACTTGATTTTTCATGAGAATGAATTTTTTTGTTCATCTCACTTATGCCAAAATATGTTCCGAAAAAATAAGAGTGGTGCTAAAGTGTTGTAAATAAAAGGAATGTAGTTTTATGCCAAAAATCAGGCATAAAAAAAGCCTATCAAAATGATAAGCTTTTATTGAAATGATAAGGTTGTCTCAGCTATTAACGATCCTGCAAGGTTTTCAAAACCTTGCAGGTTTAAATTTTAAATAATCTATATACGAACAGTTTTGAGGAATTAGAATACCTGCAAGGTTTTCAAAACCTTGCAGGATCGTGCTATAAGTTATATTCTTCTAACTTTCGATATAAAGTAGCAATACCAATTTCCAACAATCTGGCCGTTTCTGCTTTATTACCTTTCGTATAGTTTAAAACCTTCTGAATATGAAGTTTTTCCACACTTTGCATAGAGAAAGCCGACATAGACTTTGTTGGTTTTTCAGGTTGATGCTGCATTTCGTAAGGCAAAACATCTGAAGTTAAAATCGTGCCGTTGCTTAATATTACAGATCTTTCGATAACATTTTTAAGTTCACGGATGTTTCCCGGCCATGAATAATTTTCTAGTTTCTGAAGAAAATCATCAGCAATATCTAAGGTTTTTTTATTCGTTTTTTCAGAAAATTGTTTGACAAATGAATGAGTAAGTGGACCAATATCTTTTATTCTTTCGCGTAAAGGCGGAAGTGTAATTTCGAAAATATTCAAACGAAAATATAAGTCAGAACGAAAACGGTGTTCCTCACTTTCTATTTTTAAATCTCTGTTTGTTGCGGCAATTAATCTGAAATTTGATTTTTTTGGAGTTGTATCACCAATCGGGATATATTCGCTGGTTTCTAAAACACGGAGTAATTTTGCCTGTAACTCTATTGGCATTTCTCCAATTTCATCAAGGAATAAAGTTCCGCCATTGGCTTCTTCAATAAAACCTTTTTTATCTTTTAAGGCTCCGGTAAAAGCACCTTGTTTGTGTCCGAATAGTTCACTTTCGAGAATTTCTTTACTGAAAGTACTGCAGTTTAAAGCCACGAAGGATTTTCCAACACGATTGCTGTTCTCGTGAATAGCTTGAGCAAAAACTTCTTTTCCGGTTCCGGTTTCGCCGGTAAGCAAAACAGTTGAATCGGTTTTGGCGACTTTTTTGGCAAGATCAATAACTTGTTCGATTCCTTTTGATTTTCCAATAATAGTATTGAAGGAATATTTATCGCCAATACGTTTTTCTAATTGCTGCACTTTTTTCTGCAAATGCGCTTTTTCGACGGCTTTGTATAAAAGCGGAATAATTTTGTCGTTATCATCGCCTTTTACGATATAATCAAAAGCACCATTTTTCATGGCTTGAACACCATCCGGAATATTCCCAAAAGCAGTCAATAAAATAACTTCAATTAATGGAAAACTTCCTTTTATATTCTGCAGAAAATCTACACCATTTCCGTCAGGCAATTTTACATCACATAAAACAACATCAATATCTGTTTGTTCGAGTTTCTTAAAACCAGATTTCAAATCTTTGGCTTCAAAAACTTCAAATCCTTCTGATTTTATAATTCGTGCCAACAGACTTCTGAGCTTTTCTTCGTCGTCTATAATTAAAATTTTATGTGTCATTTGAGGGAAAGTCTTGAATCGAAATTTGTTTTCGAGATACAAATTTAGGTTTTAAATCATTCAACTTTTTTGATTGATTGGAAATTCTTGTGAAAATTCAATTTTCAAAATCGTTCCGTTATTGTTTTCCATTGAAAATTCAGCATCCAGATCATCACTCAAACCTTTTATTAAACTCATCCCGAACGAATTGATTTTCTTACTGCTAAAATCTGCATCAATACCAATTCCGTTATCAGATATTGTCAATAAATATCGATTTTCTGTAGTTGCTTCAAGAGTAATAAAAATCATTCCGCTTCGATCCTCTGGAAAAGCATATTTGATTGAATTGGTAATAGCTTCGTTCAAAATAAGTCCAAGCGGAACTGCTTGTGCAACATCTAACTCTAAAGGATCTATTTTTATTTCGAACCGAATTCTTTGCCCAAGATTGAAGGATTCTTTCAAATATTCGATCAATTCTCTGATATAATTTGGCATATTTATCGTCGAAATATTCTCAGAATTATACAATTTTTGATGAATCAGAGACATGGAATGAATTCGATGCTGACTGTTTTTTATCGCTGATAACGCCACATCATTATCCAAATAAGCCGATTGTGAGTTTAATAAACTTATTACGGTTTGAAGATTATTTTTTACACGATGATGAATTTCTTTCAAAAGCCATTCTTTTTCATGGAGTAAATGTCTAAGATTAGCATTTTTATGTTTGATTTCTTTTTCTTTTATTTCAAGTTTAGCATGATTTCGTTGTTTTAGACGATATCGATTATACAGCAAACCAATCGTAATTAGCAGTAAAATCAAACTCCAAATCGATAAAGTATTCAAGAGTTTTGATTTTTGTAATTCACTCTCCTGCAATTTCGACTGATCGTTTAAAAGCTTGATTTTTTCTTCTTTATTTTTAGTCTCATATTCAATTTTTAACTCTTCGATTTGTTTATTCTTAGTGTTGCCAATAATTGAGTCACTCAGCTTTTTGTAATTTTGGAAATGTGTTAAAGCACCTTTATAATTCCCGTTAATAGAATCTGTTTTGAACAATAAAATCTGAAACACTTCTGAATTGTAGGTTTTATTATTGGCTTTACAAAGTGTATAGACTTTATCAGTATAGAATTTGGCCTTTTGTGGGCGATTTGTATTAGCATAAAACAAAGCCATCAAAGTATATTCATAAACAATTTCTCTAAAGGTTTCAGGAGCAGTTAACTGTTGTGCATAATAGTCCATTTCCTTAAAATATTTTTCGGTTTGTGCGTTATTCTTCAGACCATTATAACAATTAGCTTTAATGAAAGCAACAGACATTTTATCAAAAACAATTTTTGGCGGATATTGTGCAGTCATTGAATTAATATAATCAAGAGCTTCTTTATTTTTTCCCTTTAAGGATAGAGCTGTAACAGCACTAAAAAAGCTTTTATACCAGGTACCGCTATTTAAAGTTTGCTGCCCTATTTCGATACTTTTTTTATACAGTTCCAATGCTTCCTCACTATGTCCCATTGTATTGTATACATCTCCCAAACGCATGTAAAAAATATCGCCTAAAGTATAATCTTTTTCAGCATCCATCCTTTTTATAGTTTTTAGGGCATAGTACAAAGCGCTTTTTAAGTTACGCTGATTCAATTCGATAAATACAATGGTTGTTTCTGCAAATTGCTGGTGTGTGAAACCAATTTTTTTCAAATCGATTAAATTTTGATACAATCTTTTTTTAGCCTCATCGATTCTTCCCGTCCAAAAATAGATGGTGGTAATTTTCATGTAGTTTTCTATTCTTTTTTCTTCTAATCCCAATGTGGCATAAAGAGAAATGGCTTCCTGAAGTGTTTTCTCTTTTTCAGGATCGAAATTAGACAATAGAGTTCCATATGCATCGAGAGCATCTGCAAGGCCAAGTTTATCATTCTGTTTTCGACATTCATTAATAACTTGAGAGAAGTATTTTTTTCCTTCGGGTTGATTATTTGCTTGAAAATAATACTTGCCTAACAACAATAAACTTTGATGTTGCCAATTTTTTAGTTTAAGGAAATTACTTGCATCAACTGCTTTTTTGATATATAAGAAGGCATTTTGTAAATCTTCTGGTTTTGTTCCCGGCTTAAAAAGGTAAAAGTTACCTAATTGCATCAATAGTTTAATTTGATCCTCACCTTTTGATTTTGCCAGAAGACGTTTTACCGAATTAGTATCTCCTTTTTCGATTAAATCCTTTCCAATTAAATAAGAACCATCATTAAATCCTTCGTCGTAAGCTAAAGAAACCGGTAATTTATAAGCTTTGCAAGCCAAAACAACAGAACTGTCTACATCAATTGCACCCTGATTTGAGTTGTATAAATAGATGGAAGAAGCCTGAATCAAAAGCCTTTTTTTCTTTAAGTCATATTTAGTTACTGAAGGCGAAGTTTGTGCCCAGGATTGAAATATGAGAAAGAATAAAAAATATAAAAAATAGAATTGTTTCATATTTTGCTCAGGATTAAATTTGTTAAGGTCTTGTGGTAAACAAATATAAAATAAAGGCTTTTAAGTGTTTTGAACAATATCAGTAAAATCCACATAAAAGCGTTTTTTTATGATTTAAATTTAAAGAAATTAAGGTTTTGCTTCATAAAATTAACTAATTTTATGCCAATATATAAGATTAATATAATGCCAAAACGCTATAATTATGAAAACGAATTCCGGCGGAATAAATAATGTATCTAAAACAACATTTAAAAAGCGAATTTTAATTGTTGAAGATCAATTTATTGAAGCGCATGATTTGCAATTAATACTCGAAAAAGCAAATTATGAAGTGACTGGAATTGCACGTTCTGTTGATAAGGCATTAGAACAAATTGAAAGCGAAAAACCTGATTTGGTCTTTTTGGATATTATGCTAAAAGGAACCCGAAACGGAATCGAATTGGCTCAGATTTTAAAAGAAAAGCATATTGGATTCATTTTTATTTCGGCCAATTCCAGCAAAAGTATTTTAGATCAGGCAAAAACGACACAACCATACGGATTTATCGTAAAACCTTTTAGAGAGCAAGATGTTTTAACCACGCTTGAGATTGCTTTTTATCGTCAGGAATATAGTTTAGAATCGCAGTTGATGCAGCAATTACAACTTCAGAATGGTATCAATGAAATTGTAAATTCTGATTTGAAATGGGAAGATGCATTGTTATTGTTGGCAAAAAAAATACAATCCTTTATTTCGTTTGATTACTTAGAAGTTGGTTTTCTGAATACGAAAAGTTATGACAATTTGGGTATTATACGTAAAAACATAGACGATTACCAGATTATAAGTCCCGAAAAACTATCTAAAATAGCAGATGTTTCGGTAAAAGAATTAAATGAGACTTATAAAAAATCAAAACCTGATGCAAAGCCTATTATATATAGCGAAGAATCTTTGATTAATAATTTTCAGGAAGCACCAATAAAAAGTTTAATTGCTCATAATTTCGGAATCAAATCGTATTTGGTTTTCCCAATTACAATCGCATCAGCTCAAAAATTTTATTTTACTTTTTACAGTAGAAATTTTAATATATATTCAGGTGAAAATTTAAAACTGCTATCAAATTTAGAGAATAATTTAATCCAGTTTATCAATAAAGCCAATTCAGGAGAAGTTTTGAATATGGGTGAAAAAGTAAAAAAAGAAACAATAAGTAAAAGTTCAGCTTCTGAAAAAAGAATAATTGGCTTTGAGGGAATAATAGGAAACAGCAGTCAGATGATAACTGTTTTTGACCATATTAGAAAAGTAGCTCCTTCAGATACTTCCGTTTTAGTTTTGGGCGAAAGCGGAACAGGAAAAGAGAAAATCGCTCAAAGTATTCATGCACTTTCTCCTCGAAAAGACAAACCCTTGGTCATTATAAATTGTGGGGCCATTCCTGAAAATCTTGCAGAATCATTGCTTTTCGGACACGAAAGAGGTGCTTTTACCGGAGCTTTAGACAGACGAATTGGTAAATTTGAATTGGCCGATCGTGGAACTATTTTTTTAGATGAAATAGGAGAAATGCCATTAGAACTTCAGGTTAAACTATTGCGCGTTTTGCAGGAAAGAGAAATCGAACGTATTGGTGGAAAAGCACCTCTAAAAGTTGATGTTAGAATTATTGCCGCCACCAATAAAAACTTAGAAGAGGAAGTTGCTGCCGGACGATTTAGAATGGATTTGTATTATCGTCTGCATGTTTTTCCAATCTTAGTTCCGCCATTAAAAAAACGAAAAGAAGATATTCCGGAATTAGCAAACTATTTTACTCAGGTTTATAGTGAGAAAATGGGGCGAAAAGCTCCTGTATTTTCAGAAGATGCTTTACAGCAAATCATGAATTACAACTGGCCGGGAAATATTAGAGAATTAGAACATGTGATACAACGCGCAATTTTATTGACGGACGGGAACACAATTAAAGAAATCGAATTTTCGTCATCTTCAAAAATGCATCCTGATCAGGTAAACGAGTCATTTTCGATCAAAACTATTCTGGAAAACGAAAGAGATTATATTTTGTACATCCTGAAAAAGTGCAACGGAAAAATATCAGGAACTGGTGGTGCAGCAGAAATTCTGGACATACATCCTTCAACATTAAATTCAAAAATCAAAAAACTGGAAATCAAAAGAGAATTAAATTAAACTGATTTTCTCCAGCCAATTGACAATAAAATCAGCAGTTTCTTTCCAGTCCAATTGTCCTAGAACAAAATGGTTCCTATTTTCAAATTCTTTATAACACGTTATAGAATGCACGTTTTTGTATTTCTTAAAATTAGAATAATTGAGTGATGATGGTATAATATTGTCATTAGATCCCGATAAAAAAAGTATTGGAACGTGGGCTTTTTTAAAATTAATTTTAGCTGAATTTGATAATACATCACGTATTACTTGTTTAGATTCCGGAATCATCAATTTTTCATAAGATTCTTTTTGTTCCTCAAAAGACATTCCGTTTGTAAAAGCATATTGCCATTCTTTAAAGGACATTAAATGCGTCTTTTTTGTAGAAGAAAAAAAGCTCAAAGGTTTCCATATTGCTTTATAAAAAGAGAATCTTGTTGTGATAACACCTCTTGGAGGAAAAGAATGAATGCATACTCCTGTGGCGGCTAATTTTTTGTGAATTAATAATTGGGTCAAAAGACCTCCGTAAGAATGCCCAATTAGGATGGGTTTTTCAGACAGTTTTTCGATAATTTCAGTATAGTAATCAATTAAGATTTTTAATCGCAGTTGAGCAATTTTAGAATTTGGATGATCACTTCTTAAAGTTTCTGCCAATTCATTTTTGTACGGCCATGGTGGCGCAACAGTTTTATAGCCCTTATTTTCAAAAAAAACTATCCATTCCTGCCAGCAAGAATGGCTCACAAATGCTCCCGTAATAAACACAATGGTTTTTGTATTAGATAGGTACATAATAAGTGGTTTGAGATTTTTTGAATATTTAGAAAATAACAAACTACATGCCTTATTTGTAAAGTATTGATTATAAAAGAACTCCTTGCATTTTGTACAATAAGAATTATTATATATCGTTAAATGCAATTTTAAACTATTGAAATATCATTTTTTGGAACATAATTTTTCAAAGAAATGTATCTTTAGAGACTCTAAATCAGATATTTCAAATGAAAATACCGCAAGCCCAAATGAAAACGTTTTTATTGATTTCTTTTCTCCTTATCAACGGAATTTTTTTGGCTCAGCAAACAATTCAAATCTTAAAATAGAATCTAATTCACCAGATTTTAAAGTTTCAAGCGACGGAAAAACCAATCATAAATTAATTACGATTCAGTTGAAGTAAGAATAGTTTTTTTGCCAGGAATTTCAAGAATTTTATCTAATTTCTGTTTAGCAGCATTCGACAGATTTAATAAAATTAATAATAAATCTGTGAGAATCATTCTAATCTGTGGCAAAAAATAATTCGGGAAAATTCTTGAAATTCCTGGCAAAAAAACTTTTAATTAATTTCCTTTTGGTTGTCTTTATAAAAAGTATCGATATTCTTCAAATAAGGATCAATAACAATAAGTTGAGGTTTGGTTTTGAGTTTAATTTTTCCTTTAACTGAATTATCTTTTATCGGAAACGGATAAGAAAATAATTTTCCGTTTTCATCATAAACACCAATATCTATTACAGAATCGTTTTTGATCAGCTTTCGTTTTCCGGTCGAATTCTCAGCATATTTTTCAGAATTGACTTTAAACGAAACTTCATAAAAACCATTCTTTTTATTGCTTTCAACCGAAACAACATTAGACGAATATGTAATAATTTGTTTGAACATTTCATCTAGTTTATAATGTAGTTTTTGATCCGTTACCAAATAAATCTCATTCAGTAAATCTTCAGAATCCGGAATTTGATTTGGATACTTATAATGAGTTAAGAAATGCTGTAAAGCTAAATTCACCGTTTTCTCTCCTGTTAACATTCGCAATTGATGCATTACAAGCATTCCTTTATCATATGGTAAATGCGGAGTGTCATAATTTGTTTTATAAAGAGGCGTTTCAGGATCATAACTTCGGCTGCTTAAATACAAGTCGAGATGAATTTTTAAAGTTTCCAGACCTTTCTCTAAACCATGTTCTTTTTCATAAAGCATCAGCTCAGTATATTGTGCTAAAGTTTCGGTCAAAATCCAGCTTCCTTCTTTTTGCTCCGGACTAATTTGTGCATTTCCCCACCATTCATGCGACAATTCATGCGCCGTTAATTGATTGATAACATCTTCCTTGTCACGATGATTTAAATCACTGTAAAAACCGAAATTCTCTTTCATATAAACCGTCGAAGGATAAGAAGTTGCAGCAAAACCATCGGAAAAAGCAGAAACTTCGGCATAACGAATCGTTTTATAGGGATATTTGCCAAAGTTGGTTTGACAATAATCCAAAGTATTTTGTAGATCTTTTATCAGTTTCGGAACATTTCTAAAATGCCTTTTGTCGTAATACACTTCAATTGCAATTCCTTTATAACTTGTTTTTTGAATTTGATATTCGGCAGAAGAAAATGCAAACCGAAACGGAATCTTTCCATGTGATTTATAATGAAAATAATTGCGATTGTTTTTGGTCCATTTTCCAATTAAATCTCCAACTCCAATTGCAGTTTGATTTTGAGAAGTAGAAACAATAGCATCATAATTAATAAAATTGTATGGAATTTGCGATTTGTCTTCCAATTTTTTTAGCGGACTTTGAGGCTTCAATTGTCTTTTTAAACGTTCTTTTTTACTTTCAATTTCATTAGAATCCTGATAACCAAAAGAGGGATAATAACGACTCATTCGCATAAAAGAACCATTTTCTATAATCGAATTAAAAGAAGTATGCCCTTTAAACGGTGACCAACTTGATTCAAACGAAAAGGAAATTTCCATTTTTTGCTTTGGTAAAAGCGGTTTTGCTAAAAGAAACCAATAATGATTAAATTCAGAAACATCGCTTAATTTTTTAACATTCAGAATTTCAATTGACGTTAGTTTCGAATTTCGATCTATATATAAGAGTAAACTATCAATTGGTTTTTCAGAATTATTGATTAGTTCATACGTCCCAGACACCTCATAACGATTTTCAGATGGAAATAAAGCAACATTACTTTTAACGGAAGTTATTGTAGGTTGAGGTAAATGGGTATATTTTTTAAATTTCAACTCATATTGTTCGCTCCAATTGTTTTGATCTACTTCAGTAATATAAGGATATTCAATATTAGTTTTATAAAAGAGATAACTTCCAAAACCAATAAAAAGAACAGTTCCAAAAGTAAAAATCGCTTTCTGAATTGAATTAAACGAATGTCTTCGGAAAGATTTTAGAATAGAAGCATTTCTTTTCCATAATATTCCAGTCAAGATTAATAGAATTAAAGCTAATCCGCAATTGTATAACATCGAAACATGAAACGGAATAGTATATTTTCCGAAACCATTCAAATCAAAATATTCCCTTTTAAAAGCACCTCCAAATCTAAATAATGGATGAGAAATCCCGAGTTGCTCCCCAATTCCTGTACTTATTAAAACAATAATAATAGTCGCTGCCGAAAGACCTAAATATTTATTTGGAATAACAGTCTGAATAAAAATGATCAAAATCGAAATCAATAAAATCGGTAAACCCAAATAATAAAATAGCGAAAGATAAAGTCCAAATTCTATAGGAGCATTTGCATGAAGGATTTGAAAACTACAACCAATTAAAATACTCAAAGCAATTATAATAAGCGGAATTGTAAAAAGCGAAATGATTTTAGAAACCAAAACGACCGTTTGTTGATAAGGAGTTGTGTTTTCCAGCATTTCAAATCGTGACGTTTCGCTTCGGTTTATCAATTCATTGCTATAAAAAAGCAAGATGATAATGAGAATAAACGGCAAACGATCCATAATTGTAGTAATCATCAAAGCTGTATTGGTAATGTTTTGTGCCAATCTGATTCCTCCATCAATCTCATCAGAAATTTCAATTAAAAGCAATCCTGAAAATAAAAGAACAATCAATAGAAACGGAATTCCTTTTAAAATCAAAGAAACATCCATTTTAATGAAGCTTTTTAAAACCAGAAAATTATGTCTGAAAGTTTTAAATTCGATGTTTTTTGGAGTTTCTGTAGAAAATGAAAGAGGTTCAGTTTTATTAATCTTAATTGGTTTTAGCTTTTTAGTTTTCGTTTTTCGGAAAGAAAACAATTTATAAGAAAGAAATAATAACAGAAAAGAAATGCATAACCAGAGAATTCTATTCAATAAAAAATTGCCTGATAATTCTAGAAGATTAGTATTCTTTTGAATTGAAGTCCAATATCTTGTTTGCTCTAAAAATGCCGCCAACCCAAACGGATCTATTTTGGCTGCAAAAGACATCGCTGCTGCAGACGAAGGAGAGGCATTGGCAAAAATAGGAGAGTTGGAGAACAGCGAACCTGCGATATATAAAATATAAATCAGGAAACCACCAACGTAAATTAAAAGTTTACTTCGCGTTAACCAAGCCAAAGTTGTTAAAATAGAAAGGCATAAAAGTATATTCGGAATCACCAAAACCAAATACGGCCATAAATAATTGATGATATAAAACGGACCAATTTCATTCTGAGAAAGCCAAGGCATTAAATGTCCAATCAGCATTCCAACGATAAATACGCCAAAAGAAACAACAGCAATTCCAAGAGCAATAATAAATTTACTGCTTAAATAATGGAACTTAGAAATAGGAGTGGTAAAGATAATTGTGTCGAATTTGGTTTCATATTCTTTGATAAAATTCTGAGCAACTTGAAGTGTTATTGAGAATATCGTGGTCAAAGAAATCAAACCAATGGCGTAAGTCAGCACATAGGGACTGTTTTTGTAAGCGCCTGAAAACGAAAAATTGGCAAAAGCACTCATAAAAAATCCTAAAACTAAATAAACTAAAAATGTGGCATAAAAGCTCCAGTTTCTGGTACTGTTATGCCATTCAAATTGAATTAATTTTGAAAGCATAACGTTATCTTTTAAGTTGATTAGACAAAACACTAAAGTATACATCGCTTAAATCAGGCGAAATCAAGTTGAAATCAGAATCAGGCTGCTGATCTGAAAAAACATGAATATTCAATTTACCAGAATTTAAGCTAGAGGAAATAATATTAAAATTGGTTTGATATTCTGCTAATTCAGTTTTAAAAATCGCTTTCACCCAAATTTTTCCCTTCAATAAATCAATGGCTTCATTCGGATTCCCTTCCAAAATCAATTTTCCATCCGATATAATAGCCATTCTAGTGCACAGATCGCGAACATCTTCAACAATATGAGTCGATAAAAGCACAATAATACTCTCGCCAATTTCACTCAAAAGATTGTTGAACCTATTTCGTTCTTCAGGATCGAGCCCGGCTGTAGGTTCGTCGACAATAATAATCTTCGGATTTCCAAGCAAAGCCTGTGCAATACCAAAGCGCTGACGCATTCCGCCAGAGAAGGAGTGAACCGCTTTATCCTTGTGTTGCAATAAATTGGTTTGCTGTAACAAAGCCATAATCTGATCGTATCTTTCCTGTTTATTCACGATTCCCTTTAAAACCGCCAAATGATCTAACAAACGATACGCCGAAATTTTAGGATAAACGCCAAATTCCTGAGGCAGATAGCCCAGATTTTCTCTGATAAACATTGGGTTTTCAAGAATATTAACCCCGTTAAAGGCAATGCTTCCGGAAGTTGGTTCCTGCAAAGCAGCAATTGTTCGCATTAAAGTTGATTTTCCGGCACCATTTGGGCCCAACAAGCCAAACATTCCGTTAGTGATTTCCAGTGACACATTGCTTAGAGCTTGTGTGCCGTTCTCATACGTTTTGCTGAGGTTTTTGATTGATAAACTGTTCATTTTTTGATTGATTTAATGATTGATTGTAATGATTATTTTGAAAAAAAATAGGCAATAGAATTCCTGTCGACATCAAAGAGTCGGTTTTTTTAATTGAGATTTAAAAAAGGCTTATTCGGTTATGTACTCTAAAATATCACCAGGCTGGCAATCTAATATTTTACAAATAGCTTCCAGAGTATCAAATCGGATACCTTTGGCTTTTCCGGTTTTAAGTATCGATAAATTGGCAGGCGTGATTCCTAGTTTTTCAGCCAACTCTTTACTTTGCATCTTGCGTTTGGCAAGCATGACATCAACGTTTACAATTATTGGCATGATTATATAAATAAGTCTTGTTCGTTTTGAAGGTTTAATCCCTGTTTAAAAATAGCGGCTAAAAAATAAGCAAATATTGCAAGCATAAAATGTAAAACAATAAAAATAGAAACCTCATTATCCAGCGAAACAAAAATAGAAGCTAGAAAAATAACAATGCTGGGTAAGAATAAATTAACCAAATAAAATCGCCTTAAGTGATTAATACCATTTTGAGTAAATAATTTAGGCTGAAAAAACACTTTAAACACATTACTAATCAGTAAAAAGAAAAGCCCATAAAGACTCAAAGGCGACAGAAATTCAAAAATAATATAAGGAAGATTGTAATCGCCCAACATTAATGGATGTTCTGTAAAAGGGTAATAAATCTGAAAATACTTTCCATTATCTTGAAAATTCAAAAACCATCCTGTACTTAAAGTTAGCAAAGAATAAAGTGATAATGTAAAATATACAATAGACAGAAATCGCGTAACGTAAAATAGTATTTTCGAAACAAAGTAAGTGGTTTTCATTTGCGCTTAATTTTAGTTTTGTTATTGCAAATGTATAATTAATTATCGTAAAACAATAATTAATTATTGAGAAGTGCTTATTACTTATAGTTTTAGTGATAAAATAAAACATTATAATTCTATTAACACTAGAAAAGAAAAGACATCTCTATAAATGAATTAATTTTGTGCAAATCAAAAAATTTCATGAAAAACCCAATTTCAGTCTCTATATTAGAACTAGCAATTATTACACAAGATAGTAATGCTACCGAAACATTTCAAAAAACAAAAGACATAGCGCAACTCGCAGATCAATTAGGATACAAGCGTTTTTGGCTGGCTGAACATCATAATATGGCACATGTGGCCAGTTCGGCAACGGTAGTCTTGATAGGTTACATCGCCAGTCAGACAAAAAACATCCGCGTAGGTTCAGGCGGAATCATGTTGCCGAACCATTCTCCTTTAATAGTAGCCGAACAATTCGGAACCTTAGAAACACTTTACCCAAACCGAATTGATTTAGGATTAGGTAGAGCACCGGGAACAGATCAGCCAACAGCCGAAGCAATCCGAAAAGACTTTTTTGAGCAAGCGCAGCGATTTCCACAAAATGTAACCAAGCTTCAGGATTATTTCTCAGTAGAAAATGCCACAGCAAAAGTTCGTGCTTTCCCAGCCGAAGGAACAAATATTCCCATCTGGATTTTAGGTTCAAGTATGGAAAGTGCTGCCCTTGCTGCAGCTTATGGCTTGCCTTATGCATTCGCCGGACATTTTGCGCCACGCCAAATGATTCAGGCATTTGAGTTTTATCGCGAAAATTTCCAGGCTTCCGCAGTTTTAGACAAGCCAAAAACAATGGCGTGTGTCAATATCGTTGCCGCAGACACGAATGAAGAAGCCGAATTTCTATCGACTAGTTTATATCAAATGTTCCTTAACCTGATTCGTAACGATCGTAAAGGTTTACAGCCGCCAGTTCCGTCTCTGGATGATATTATGAGCGAAGAAGAACGTTTTCATGTCAATCAAATGACAGCTTGTACTTTTACTAGAAACAAAGAACAATTAATAGTCGATCTTAAAAAGTTCATTGATTACGCAAGAATAGATGAGTTAATGGTCACTAGTCCAATTTTTGATCATCAGAAAAAACTAAAAAGCATCCAAATCACCAAAGAAGTAATCGACGCTTTAAACTAATTATCTATACCTATATATAAGGTGTGTTTTGCATACTATATATAAGAGTAAAATAATTCACACAACCCGACAGTTTTCCAAAGCTGTCGGGTTTATTTTTGCACCTATATATAAGGAGAAGTAATTTGTCTAGCTGAGCGTCCCGAGGCTTCGGGAGAAGCATTTTGGAATTTAATAAAGATTAGGAGCTATTTCCCGCTATGCACTACAATCTTTTGCTTTTTCCTTTAAAAAGCAAAAGGATTTCCGTTACTATCGGGGCTAGGGCAGTAGTTTTCATAAGAAACAAACCCGTCAAAAGAGAAAACTTAGCGCCTTTGCGTCTTTGCGCGAGATAAAAACCAGCAAAGAAACGAGCTCAGAGACTTTTCAAACCCCAATAACTCTGATAAAAAAAGAAAGAGCAACCTTAGCGCCTTGGCGGCAAAACCACATAAAACCCCGGAAAACATCCAAATTCCCACAAAGGGTAGAAAACTTCAAAAGTTAAAAACCGATATACCAGCCACTTATAAAAAAGATTAAAAATAGTTAAGAAAAGCCATTGTTTAACTAAACAAA
>NZ_FZNL01000018.1 GCF_900187965.1 Flavobacterium sp. ov086
GTAATCACATAACTTACACTGGTGGTTCCGCCCTGACATAAGTTGGGTGCAACAGGATTACCTTGAAAAACTCCTTTCGGATCACAACCTCCACTTACGCTAAATCCTTGTTTGAAGGTTTCGAAAGCTGTATTTACAGCCTCCTGATCTGCATAAGCACAAGCTGAAGCGGTAAACGGATCCGGTGATACCGGAATTACTTCCGCCGGAGCGGTGATAGTGAAAGTAGCTGAGCAAGATTTCTGTAATCCGCAAGCATCAGTAACGTTGTAATTTACAGTTACAGATCCACCACATAAAGCCGGAGGAGTCAAATTCTCTAATCCTGTAATTGTTAAAGTTCCGTTACCTCCTGAAGCTGAAAAACCTTGTTTAAAGATTTCGAAAGCAGCATTAACTGCAGTCTGATCAGCATATGTACAAGAACTTTTTATATTATCTCCGGGACAAACTATATTAATAGGTGTTGGCGGAGTATCCGTAATAGTTACGGTATCTGATGCCGGACATCCATTTATTGGGTCGGTGACTGTTAATGTATAAGTTCCTGCTTTATTAATCGTTGGGGTTAGAGTTGTACCGCCCGAAACAATATTCCCGTCCACTGTACTCCATAAATAAGTAGCATTAGGTGTACTTGATGAGCCCGACAATTGTATTGATGTTATCAAACAAGTTAAGGCTTTATCGTTTCCTGCATTAACATTTGGCGGTACTTTATTTTCAAGAACTGTGACGGTTTTTTTTGCAAAACAGCCTTCTAAATTAGTATATGCATATACGGTATAAACCCCTTTAACAGATACAACCGGTGCATTTCCTGCTATAAATGGCCCATCGGCAATACCATCAGGTGAAGGTCCGTACCATTTTATAATAGCATTTGCAGGAGTTGGTGTTGCTGTTAAAGTTGCTGTTGGATTATTACAGGTTAATGGGTTACTAACATTACCTACTACGGCTACATCAGTAATGTTTCCGAATAAAAATGGTCCTGAAAAATCTTTTAATTCTGAAGTAAATGAAGATGAAGATCTTGTTTTTACTAATAGTGAACCTAATAAATTTGAGCAGGGACTTTGATTAATATTTCTACTATCTAATCCTAAGGCTGTCAAATTAAGTCCAAACTCTGCAAACTGCAAAGCTTCAAAATCATTTTGAAAAGAGGCTTGCGAACCTCTCAAAGTTCCCCAAGGTGGCCCTAATGTAGAAGCAGTTACATTAACAACTGCAAAAACATCTCCATTAATACCTCCGCCTTTTGCATTTATTTCTGCATATCCGTAAGGAGGTGCACCATTACCCTGGTCAAAAACACCGGTAAGATCAAAAGGTCTGTTTGGTTTTGAATTAAAAGAAGCTACATCAGCACTAGACATCCAAACTCTTACACTAGCGATTGGTTTTGTACCACCATTTTCAAAATCGATGGCGACAATTACGTCCCCTGGAACAAGTATTTTTCCGGTGCCGTCAAAAGTCCATGCTGTGTGTCCAGACTGACCGCCTGTACCAACTAAAGCTCCACCGTTAAAAGTAACTTCTGTTCTGAAAAATTCAAAATCAAAATGTGAATTCCCATCAGAGGAAATTTTAGATGCTCCTCCATATCCCCATAAAACTCCGTTAGGATTAATTGCTAATGCAGCTGGAGATAAATCTCTTTTCAAATAACCGAATACATCAACAATATCATCTTTTTGAGGAATACTACCTGAGCCTAAAGCCCAAGTGGTAGGATTATCACCATTCTTATTAGAATTTCCAGAAAAAATACTTGAGTCGCTGTTGTTTTGTGTAGAATTTCCATCACGCCCGTAAACGGCATCAATCCACAAAAAATTACCAACCATAGTATTTTTTGGTTTCGACATTCTTTTTTCAAATGTAAAATTATTATTCGATTGGATTGATGTTTTTAGCCCTGCCGCATTAGTCTGATCAATAACATTTTCGCCGGTTCCAGCAGCAAAAGCTGAACTAAAAAACCAGTCATCATAAATACCAGAAGTCGTAGGGGGAACTAAAAATTGCTCTTTGTTTGCATAAACGTCAGCATCAATACCAAAATTAGCTTTTACAGCTGCTCCTGATATGGCTTGCGAATACAAATAAGGGTGGAAAGCAAATAGCATAAAAAGTACCGTCAAGTAAAATTGATACTTTTTGTGCATAATAATTTTCATCAAATTGAAATTTGGGAAAATTAAATTAGTAAAAGAACAACGAAAGATTTTACACAATTCATGACGTGTAATCTTCATGTGATAAAAAATAGTTTTTTTCATAATAATAGTATTTAAAATACCATTACACTAGTAAAAACGCGGAAGTTTACAGATTTGGAAATTACATGAAAAATAATAAACCATCTTCAAAAAGTTATGAAGTACAAAATCTAAAAACTCTTTTAAAAAGAATTGACCCTCAGAAAAAATCTGACTTTAACGATCATGGGGTAAAAACATTTGTTAAAATTAGTTAATAACGTAAATGCTCTTACTTAAAAAGAAGTAAAATCGATATCATTCAAATAAAATCGACGAACGGAATGCAACAATAAGAAAAGTAGTATATAATATTTTAAAAAAATAAAAATCAGAACTTTATAAATTTTAAAAAATAAAATAAAGCTCTGATTTTTATCAATATCTCAAAAAATAGACTTTAAATTAAACTATTAAAAGTCTTGTTAATTAAAAAATATTAATTTCGTAATTACTTCGTTTTGGGTTTAAAAAGTATTTTACTAAAAAACAACACATGATATGGCAATGAATTTTCCCAATAATCCCAGGTATGTGCTCCAGGACGTTCGGTATAATCGTGTTCTACTTTGTTATAAACCAATCTTCGGTGTAATTCTCTATTGGGTTCTATTAAAAAATCATCTACTCCACAATCTATAATCAGGGGTAGTTTGTTGGCTTTAATTTTATCGAGCATATTGATAACCGCATATTGCGCATACATTTCTGAGCTATCGCTTTTGTCGCCAAATACAGGCTGCATTAATTTTACTACTTGCGCCGATGATTCTCTATTTAGCATCACACTCATATCAACTGCACCACTCATACTTCCGGCAGCACAAAATAAATCGGGATGTTTTGCCGACAAATACAAAGCACCGTGACCGCCCATCGAAAGTCCTGTAATCACTCTCCCACTTCTGTTGCTTATTGTTCTATATGTTTTATCTACTTTTTGAACTACTTCCTGCGTAATAAAAGTCTCAAACTGACTACCTTGATTTACGGGGCTAT
This sequence comes from Flavobacterium sp. ov086, assembly GCF_900187965.1. Classification (GTDB taxonomy): domain Bacteria; phylum Bacteroidota; class Bacteroidia; order Flavobacteriales; family Flavobacteriaceae; genus Flavobacterium. The sequence goes on from NZ_FZNL01000018.1 coordinate 3,270, forward strand.
CGAGATAAAAACTAAAAACTTCTCCCTCTGGCATTACAATAATGATATTGTATTGATCTGATAAATTCTGTACTAGTTTTTTATTTGGTGTGTTTTTCAACCAGTCGCTAAAGTGTCCGTAAGCGCCATGCAACAAATACATAACCGGATAAGTAGTTTTGCTTTTAGCATACGAATTTGGCAATACAACAGCGGCTTTGTAGGTTTTGCCCATTGCTGTACTGGCAACTTGTAATGTATCTACTTTTGCAGCGTAACTCATAGACGAGACGCACAAAAGAACCGTAAATACTAAGATTTTAAAGTTTTTCATATTTATTTTTTTTCGATTAAGGATTGTAAATATACCCTTTTTTCGAATTAATTATATGAAAAATCCGACCCGTTTTTTAAGGTGTTGAATTATGAATTTGTGATATTTTTTCTGCCACTCCCGATAGCTATCGGGATGCACAGATTAGAAGGATTTTTTCTTTGTGCTGAAAGAGTTGCCACGAATTACACTAATTTTCACTAATTGATATGCTGGATATTTTTTACCAAAGATTAAAATGATGTTATTAGAATATTAGTTGTAGAAAAAAAGTTTGCCATGAATTTCACTTATTCACAATAATTCAATTCGTGCTAATTTGTGAAATTCGTGGCAAAAAAAACCTGCGAAAACCCGCTCTATCCGTAAAATCCGTGGGCAAATTTTATCTTAGCTAATAATAATCTTATGTTCGTGACGGTATTGCGATGCACTTTTACCTGTATATTGCTTAAAGGATTTACTAAAATGACTGAAATTATTAAAACCGCTTTCGTAGCACACTTCATTTATACTCATTGGTTTTTCAGCCAGAAGTTTTGAGGCGTGAACCAAACGATATTCATTTACAAATTCAGTAAAAGTTTTGTTTGAAATCTTTTTGAAATAACGACAGAATGAGGGCGTGGTCATACTCACCAGACTCGAAATTTCATCTATTGCAATAGATTCCTGAAAGTGATCTTTTACATAATTGAAAACTATATTGATTCGGTCGCTGTCCTGTGTTTGCAATTCCAGCGAGAAACCATCGGCGTTAAGCACAGTATAATCTTGTGAAGAATCTAATTCGTCCAGAATACTCAAAAGTGTCAGCAAGCGCTCAAACGGAAGCTGATGCTCCATCATTTCGATTTTCTTGCCAATATGTTTTTTAGTTTCTCCGCCAAAAGCAATTCCAACTTTGGCCTGTTTAAAAATATTATGAACCTTTTTCATTTCTGGAGCGATAAAAAAATCATTCCCCAAAAATTCCGGTTTAATATGAATAACGGTTTCGTTTTTGTTTCCCGTTTGTTCGTTCGTAAAACCACAATGTGGCAAATTTGCACCTATTAAAATCAAATCACCATTGGTATAATAAGAAACGTGGCTTCCTATTTGTCTCTTTCCTGCTCCACCATTTATAAAGACCAATTCAATCTCCGGATGGTAATGCCATAAATGAGCTTTACTGTTGGTCTTTTCGGCGTGTTTCGTGTAGGTAAAAGAGCTTCCGTAGGAGTTTGATATCACTTCAAGAGCCGGGGCGATAGTCTTCATGATAATATCTTTAAATTATAATAGCAAATTTAACAAAAACACCTATAATAATTTAAAATTTAACCTATATCGGTTTCGTGAATGAGAATACAGCACAAAAAACAGCAAAACTCAACGGATAAAAACGGAGATTATTCGGCTATTTTTTCAAGACTGATTTTTTTATCCTTAATTTTTTAAATATATCTCATTTAATCAAAGATTTTATAAGTATATAGTAATTTTTGTAAGAATATTGGATAATTCAAAAATTGTTAATAAATTTGAAAAGGTTAAAAAATAATAGCTGAATTAACTAAAACGATCAAAATAATTCAAATTTTAACCTATAACGCTTTCGTAAATGAGAATATAGCATATAAATTGGAAAATACAGTTGTGAAAAAATACTAATCCCTGAGGTAATTTAGCATCAGAAAATTAGAAGTAAAAACTTAAACAACAATAGTTATGAAAAATATCTTAAAAGTAAGCTTAATATGTATAGTGCTTTTGACAGGAATGAGTACTTATGCAATTGATGGAAATGATAACGGAAATAACGATTTTAATCTTCATGTATTAAAAACGAATGGAAAAATGATCACGTTTGCTATGAATCAGACTAAAAAAGCAAACTTGACAATTTATGATAAAGAAGGTACTGTACTATATACTGAAAATGCTTCAGGTAAAGACGGAATCTTAAGAACTTTTAGCTTAGAGGAATTGCCAACTGGAACTTATTTCTTAGAAGTTGAAGATAATGCAAAAAAAGTAAGACACGAAATTACTATTACTGATGGCACTTCGGTTTTATCATCAAAAGCAGTTTCGTCTGTTTATAAAGCAGGTTTCTCTGCAAACAATACAAGCGTAGTAGTACGCTAGAAAAGTTTATACTCGCATACAGTATAAAAATGAGGTTAGATAGTTAGTAAAGTTTAAAAACTGTATAGTTTTAGAAACAGCTCTTTGTGGTTATTGAGCTGTTTTTTTTTGCTTTATACTTTTTTGGAAGATTGCCACGAAGGCGCGAAGGCGCAAAGTTTTTTTCTTTATGCTTAATTTTTAACCGCAAAACACGCAAAGACTTTTTCTCTCTACTTAATTTTAATAACAAAGTACGCACAGGTTTTTATATTTAATCTTGCAAAGTCGCAAAGTTTTTTTTAACCGCAAAGCACGCAAAGGTTTTTATATGCAAAGTTTAATACAAACGCAAAGTTCGCAAAGCTAAGTCAACACAAAGCTTTGCGAACTTTGAGTTTATTATACTCAATCCAGAATAAAAAAACCTTTGCGTGCTTTGCGGTTAAATCTTTTTCTATACATTCTTTTTGTAAGAAACACGGATAAATTTACATTCTCTTAATCCATACAAAACGTTGAAAAATAATAATCAAATTAACAAATACGATAAATATAATTCAAACTTTAACCTATATCGGTTTCGTAAATGAGAATACAGCATCGAAATCAGCAAATAGAGTTGTGAGAAAATATGTATTTGATAAGTAATTTAGCATCAGAGAATTAGAACTATTAATTTAAAAACTAAATACCATGAAAAAGATTTTAAAATTGAGTTTAGTATGTGCTGTACTTTTCACAGGAATGAGTACTTATGCAATCGACGGGAATGAAGATTTTAATCTTCACGTAATAAAAACGAATGGAAAACTGATTACGTTTGCCCTTAATCAGGTAAAAAAGGCCAGTTTAGCAATTTATGACAAAGATGGTACTCTAATTTATGCTGAATCTGCTTCAGGTAAAGACGGGATTTTGAGAACTTTTAGTTTAGAAGAATTTCCAGCCGGAACTTACTATCTTGAAGTTGAAGATAATGTAAAAAAAGTGAAACATGAAATTACAATAACTGACGATACTACGGTTTTGTCTAAAAAAGCAGTTTCTTCAGTTTACAAAGCAGGTTTTTCTGCTAAAGAATCCAGCGTTGCAGTACGCTAAAAAATTCTGAATTCAGGAAGTCTAAAAGTGAGATTAGACTTATTGAAAAATTAAAATAATAGTCTTCAAAAAACAGCTCCTTAGACGTTCTCGAGCTGTTTTTTTATGCCTATTTTTTTCCGGCTCTCACTCAACTTATCTTTTTTGAAAAACTATTCTTAATAATTTCAAAAGACTGGTTTTTACGGGGTTAAAAAAATACTAAAAAAAACATCTACGAGCCCAGTAATTACGTACATAGTTCAGCCAAAACTCTGAAACATCTTTAATTCAGCAATTTAGACTTATAAAAAAGTGATTTTTTTGCATAAAATTAAATTTTAATTTTTAGTTTTGGGCTCGCCTCAAATAGTAATAAACAATTAAAAAAGACATGACAAAATTTATCAAAATGGGCTTAGTTGTTGCCGTATTTTTAACAACAATTTTTACTTATGCAATTGATGGAAAAGGTGATTATATTTTAAATATAAAAACCGGAAATGGAAAAGTAGTTAGCTTTGCTATAAACACCATTGAAAAATCAATTTTCTCTATCTATGATGAAAACAATAATTTAGTTTACAAAGGAGATTCTGCTGCAGACAAATTAGAGATTTCAAAAACAATAAGCTTAGAAGGTTTTCCTTCTGGAACTTATACATTAGAAGTAAAAGAAAGCAGTAAAGTTGTAAAACACGAAATTAAAGTTGCAGCTAAAAAAGTAAAAGCAGTTAAGCTTGACGAATCGGTAAACGAAAGTCCTTCTTTCCGTCGTTAATTTTTTTGCCCTAAAAAATTAAAAGCATCAGCCACGGCTGATGCTTTTTTGTTTACTTCCCTTTTCTTATTCTAAATCAGATCAAAATAAAATGATCTGTATAAATATCAAGAAACAAATCAGGGTATGAAGTAGTAATAATAGATAAAGCTAAATTCACTACAGCTTTTCTATTTTACAATTACTGTATAATTAATATCTGATGTTTGGCTTTTATAGTACGAAACAGCAATATCTTTTATAGCATTAACTCTTTGCTTTTCTAAACTTACTTCATCATTATATTGTTTCATTTGAAAATCCCACTGCTTTTTTTCCTCTGCATTCACTTTTCCTTCAGCGACTTTTGCGATAGTTTGTGACTCTTTAAAACAAGGAGAAGAAGGATCAATTTCAGATAAAATATTCAATGCTTCGACATAATCATTTGTTGCGATTGTATTTCTCGCCAATTGCATTTGTTTAGCACAATTCTTTTTTTGAAAACCTTTGTATGCTTCGATTGCTTTTACCTGAACCTGGCTATAACAACTCACGGCATCAGGAATCGACATAAGCAAACCTAAAGCTTCTTCATATTGTTGTGTTTTTACAAATCCGTCTGATTTTTTTATAAGATCAGAGCATTTTGTTTCATAATATTGAAAAATTTTAGTTTTACTCTCATCAATAAACTTTTTGTACCCGGCATCGTTTGCTGCAATTTTGGTAATTGCGTTTGTGAGTGCCAGTTCTTTACTGCTTCCACTCCCTTTGATCGTTTTACTAATTGTTGAAAACAAAATATTATTATCTACTTGTTTCACAAATAAACTAAAATCAACAGAAACTACTGTAATGTTTTGCATTCCGCCTTCAACAACACTAGTTTCATTAACCGCAAATTTTGGATAAATAACAAAGTTGTTGCCATAACCTGAATCAGACAATCCTGAAGCTGTCACGATCTGAGAAATTTTTGTATCTAGTTTTGAAAGCTGAGATTCACTTAAATCCTCCATATATTCAGGAACAACTACCGAAAGAGAAATTTTTCCGATATCCTTACTTGTTTGTGACTTTGATACCAATGAAAAAAACAAAGCGATTATTATAAAGTAAATATTTTTCATCTCTATTTATTTAATTGTAATGTAAATAGTACTGCTTTTAACATCTTTTGCTGGTTGCAATCCTAATCCTTTAAAGAATTTAAAAAGTTCAAGAGCAAATTTATTCGGGTTGTAATTATTACCGGTTGCCTGATCTTTTAATGGAATTTTAACGTCGTCAAGGATCATTTTCAAATCTGTTGTACCTTGGATATGATAATTATTTTTGAATGCATTCTTTTCCATCCATGCCTCAATCTGATCTGATAAAGGCAAACCATCCGAACCAATTTCTGATGACATATTATGTTGAGAACCTGCATCAAAACTAATGTCAACAATTACTGATTTACCATTGTTTACAATATCTGTAAATTTGGCTTGCATTACATTTAAGAAATCCTGAATACAACTTTCAACAGCTTTAGAAGCTAATTTGTTGTAGTCTTCTGTGTAAAATCTTCCGCTTTCACCAACTTTATTTGCTAATGAATTTCCGGTTGATGCTTCATAACCTGTTAAAATTAATTTAACTGAATTTCCAGAACTTGCATTATCAATAATGACTTCGGCTTGCACATACACATCAGCACCAGACATTTGAACAATCTGAGATTTTATATCAGTTTGATTATCAGAAGTAAAAACATGATTATCCTTAGCTGCTTTTAATTTTGCAATAAAATCAACAGTTGTAAAACCTCTGCTGTCAAAACCTTCTTTTATTTTAGTTATTGCAATTCTTTTATTTGGATCGTCTTCCAGAACAGTTCGCAAATCTTCTCCTTCTCTTGTGTAAGGAATCACCATGATCTTAGGTTGAACTGTTACAACTTGCCCGCCTGTACTTGTTGCCGCATTTTGACCAAACGCAAAATTTGTAACGCATAACGTTACAAATAAAACAATGCAATTAATACCTTTATATTTCATATCTTTTATTTTAAAATCCAAACTTGCGGATTATGTTATTTTGTTCAAGATCTGCTCGTAGTGCCGCTAAATTGACTTTAACATCCAAAGGCAAACTTTTCTTACCTCCGTTTTGTCTTGCAAACTTGCCTACCGGAATACTCGACATAATGAAGCTTTTATATCTTTTTTGAGTATAAAACTTATCAAAATACTCTTTATGCTTTTCTATTTCTTCAGATTCATTACTGCCAATTAAAGCCGTTTTTTGCTCTGATTCCGGAAGTCCTCTAAAAAGTAATACGTTGATAGCACTTTTTTCTGCTTCACTAATTGCGTCTTGTTGATTTCCACCTGTACCAATTGCTCTCATTGTAATGGTTCCTGCGTTTCCGGAAAGATAATTAACCGGAGAAGCTGGAACTGTTTTTTGACTAAAGCCATGTATTACTGAAAATAAGAACAGAATAACAATACTTATTCTTTTTTGTAAAATCATACTATGTTATTTTACGATTAGTTTACACGTTAATTTTTCGGCGGCATTAAATCTTGCTAAAATTTCTTTTCCTCCGTCTGAAACAGAACACTCAGAAAAATCACTTCCAGCAATTTTAACTACTTTTAATTCCCCAATTTGCGATGGATAAGGTTTACCGTCAATCAGTTCGTTTTTTTCAACAATTAGTTTGTCACCTTCTTTAAAACCAAATTCTTTACCACCAGCAATTAAAACAGTCGAAGCCGCTTCTTTTTTTGTAGCCAGGACTTTACTAATCTTAGTTGTTAATGGAAATGTCTTGATAAAATAGGCACTCAATTTAGGCTCAATAGATTTTAGAGCTTCATTTACAGCACTTTCAGGAGATAACATTAACGGACTAACTTCTGTTTGAAAACTTTCGGCTTCTGTTGTTTTTCCAGTTTCTACTTCATTTACTTTTAAAGTAAAAGCAACACTGGATTTATAACCATTTACACTGCCATCTGTATTTTTCATTGCATACACGCTCATTTTCAATATATTTCCAATGATCATGTTTTCAGCCGCCAGGGCAGCATCTTGTTTTGCAGTGTTTTTACTATCAAGAAAAGCCTCTGTTTTTTGAAATTCCAATTCGTCTTTCACTTTATCATAACTTGTTCTGTCGACAACAGTAAAACGTCTTGAATTAGTAACAATCTGAACTACTTTTTCAGCAACTGCTCCTGAATATTTAGAGTCTACCTCAGAAGTAAATTGAGCAACACCTATAACGGGTTTTGTTACCCCTTGTGAATAGCCTACCAGACTATTCACAAACAGTAACAAAAGAAAATTAAAATTTCTCATATTAGTAGTTTCCTGATGATTTTAAAGTAGAGATTAGATTGTTTACCACTTTTAAGTTTAAGTTTAATTCTGGTAAAACTAAAGCCATAACATCTTTTGAGTAGCTTAATGATTTTGCTCCTTTAGGCGCTTGCATCATTCCGGCACTTTTTAAATCAGTTGAAGCTGTCGCAACAGTTGCTGATGCATCTGATACTGTTTTAATTTGTGTTGCAATGTTTAAACCTAAAGTATTAAGTTCATCTAAAGTTGGTTTTTTAACCGTTACATCTGCAACACCGTCAACAGATTCTCCAACAGTTCTTTTGTACATTTCAGGAACTAATGTATTAATTTCTTTTGTAGAAGTTAACATTTGAGTTGAATTTGATGCAAGCCCGTCAACACTTGAGATACCTGAAGTTTTAGGTGCAGTTAATTTCTCCAATTTTGCTTTACGCTCTTCTGAATCTTTAGATTTCATTTCAGATTTCAAAACTTCACGTTCTGCTTTTAATTCATCTTTTGTTTTTGCTTGTGCTAAACAATTTTGTTGCATTACTAAGATTAAACCAAGGCAAAGAGCCGTTTTGTAAAATAATTTTGTAATCATGATTGGTGGTATTTTATTTTTGTTTTCTTACTCTTTAGGATTTTCAGGAACTCCTCGTTTATTTAAGTGGTTTCTGAACTCCACCTTCGTTGTGCTAAAATAAATGTAATCTTTGTAATCCTTTTACGGCTTTCCACATTCAGACCATTTTTTTTTAATATTATTTTTCCTGATTTTTTTTTTGCTTGCTATAATTCAAAACAAATACTGTTGTCCAAATAAGACGTTTTTGAGAAGTTTCACTACTTCAAATCACTGCAGAATAAAGATTTTTAATGTGCTTTGTTCCTAAAAAAAACACTTACTTATGTTTTTATGTCATTGATTTACATACATTTGCAAACAAAAATTACCCTTTTAAACAAAAAGATGAAATTTTCTTACATTATAAATTATTCAATAAAGGAAAAAAATGAGTGCCCCTAACATTTTTTTAAACTACTACTTATGCAAAAAAAAATAGTTCTTTTAGCACTACTAACAATTTTTTCATTTCGTATTTCTGCGCAAAATGAAAAAAACTATGTAACCGATAAAGTAAGTGACAAATACGTTTATGTTAATGTAATAGAGACCTACGAAAAAGTTGCTGCAAAAGGCTATAAATCAGTAGATTTATTCCAAAAATTAGGAAATTCTTCTTATTCTAATTGTAAACTGGAAAAAGCTGCGGTATGGTACGGTGAATTGTTTGCCTTGACATCTGATTTAGACCCCATATATTATTATCGTTATGCTGACGCTTTACAATTCATCTGTCAAAATGAAAAAGCCGATGCCATACTTGCAAAATTGAAACGCAAGCCTAAAAAATCCTGAAAAAGTAAAGGCAATTAAGCTTGACTAAACGGTAAAAGAAAGTTTCTTTTTGTCGCTGATGCTTTTTTAATTTGTTTCTGTAATAATTTTATACAATTCTTCACAATAAGCAAACTTATCATTTTGTTGGTTTCTTTTATTTTCCTGCCCAACTTCATAAACCAAAACCTGAAACCAATATAATACTCTAATAGCCATATTCTGGACTAAAGGATTTTTGCCGTCTAACTTCATAACGTTCAAATCCTTAATTTCAGATTTCCAAAATTTAAAACTACTATTACTCTTAGCCGATTTTAATTCCTGGTCAAAGCGAAGCGAAAGTTTGTCTAAAATTTCATTTTCCAAAACCTTTGTCTTCTCTATTTTTGCTATTTCATCTTTATATTCTCTGGATTTTTTGATCTCAGCAATTTTAGCTCTTAGAATGTTGTCTTCATTTGTATTAAATAGAGTAATCCCTTTTTCGTAGACATTCACCGAAAGTACCATTTCTTTATTCGCCTTTAAACTATCGGCTATTCGTAAATTGGTATCATAAATTCTTTTAATAATTGTATCGTTCTTTGGTCTTATATTTTTTCTATAAGCCTGAATTTCCAGCCAGTCAAATGCGCGAAGCATTTCAGATTGTTTGGGCCAAACATGTTCTACATGAGCAACAAAAAGTGTGTTTACAATCTTTGCTTTATCCAGCCACGCTTTGTTTTCTATCATTTCCTGATAATTCATATCCCGATCGCCAACCATGCCTACGTAGGAGAAATTATTAGAAGGAGGTATAAACTTATCCGTACCATTAAAAGAAGCGCCACAAGCAATAACTCCTTGAAAAGCGCCCGTGGATATCCCAAAGAAACTAGCTAGTCTTGCACCGCCTGAAAAACCTGATATATAAAGTTGCGAAACATCAAAACTATAGGCTTGCAGTACATCATCAAATAATCTATTGGCAATAGCAATATTATTTTGAGTTGGTCCATTTCTTAAAGTATTAGAGCATACCAAAATATAATTGTACGTTTCTGCAGCCAGAATAAAAGGCTCAATCCCTCTTTTTCCTTTTCCGCCCGGTTCAAAAATAAAAACCAATGCCAATGGAGTTTTAGCATCGTATTTTTTAGGAAAATATATTGCATACGATTCCGCTGGATTAGTTGTAATTTTCACCGAATCGATAATAACTCCCGTTTGTAACAATTGCTTATTTTGGGTATAACCAAAAGCCGTAACAAAAAGAAACAGAATATAATAGACAGTATTTTTCATAACACTAAAATATAAAAAAACCTCTCACTTCTGAAAGGTTTTATTGATTAAAGAAATCTAAAAAAACAAATTTCTATACTTTCCCTATCTCCAAACAATGTAATCTCGCATTATTTTTTTAAAATTTAAATTTAAATTCTTTTATAGGAGGCAGCTTATCCTTATTCCATTCTAATTCAATGAATTCTGCTGCGTATTCTTTCATATTCTCAATACCATCAAGCAAAATCGCTGAGCCGCCATCTTTTACTGCATCAGCCACCATCTTAAAAGCAAACTCAGTTCCTTCCCAATCCAGTGCAGGTAAATCAAATACTATATCTTTTGTTTTTGAAAGAGTCGCATATAAAGTCAAAAGCTTTCTTTGAGTTCCTGCCAGATTCTCTATTTTCGTTTCTTTCTTAATCCATTTATCTTCATATATTCTATTAGGAAAAGGACTTTTAAGATCTGCGTTTTTCTTAAGATATCTTTCCACTGTCAAAGGGAAAAAAGTATCCCTAAAATATGATCTTCTAAAATAATCCACATATTTCATCTTTCGATGCAGGATCACATTTTCATGCTTAATTTTACCACAAAAAATATCCTTCAGAAACATTTCAGTATCATTGTAATGACTGCGATTATTTAAAAATAAAACAACTACTTCACCTTCCAGCAAAACAAAAGCCGGCAGGTAAAATGTATCTGTTTGGATTCCTTTATTTTCTAATACAATATTCATTATAACTTCAGGATTTGGTTTTAAATATACAATAAAAAATACTTCGAAATATTTGCATTAAAACAGAAAAGCACCAACCGTGGTTGATGCTTTTTTTATGAACAAAACTGTTTAAGGAATATTATTTCCTTGCCAGTAATTTTTCTAAATATTCGTTTTTATCCTGTTCTGCTTTCAACAGACGTTCGTAAAGTTTTTTGTTTTCTTCAACTGCTTCCATTAATTTATCTAATGGATTAAAAGTGCAATGATTTCCAAAATTTACATTACTGTCTTTTGTATCATTAAAAGTATTAAAATAATTAATCATACCTTCTTCAGAAAAATTCTTAATGGCTTCCACCGTTACACCAAGTGCTTTTGCAACTTCTATAAGTCTTTCTTCTTCTATAGTTTCACTGTTTTCAATAGCAGATATAGTTTGCTGACTTATTCCTAAAGCCTGCGCCAAAGCTTCCTGTTTCATATCTCGAAGTTCACGAATACGGCTTATTTTTCGCCCTATATGATTTGGTTTTGTAAGTGTGCTCATAATTCAAAGATAATAATTAAGTGTGAAAAACCTCAACGGGTAAAAAACTTATTTAGAAAGTACAATACCAGCCAAAACGGTTTGGTAATATACAATCTAACGCTTCCTTCGCCAAGCTAAACAAAAGTACGATTTTTCTTTCTATATGAAATATAAAAATCAAACTATAAACCGATTAACAGAATACAAATTAAAAATATACGCCTTATGGAAACCAATGAAATTGAAACTTTAGCAAGACTTAAAAAATTAACTGCACAATATTTTACAACTCTAAAACCAACAAAAGACAAAAACTCTTATACAGTTCAAATTAAGGTTGTGAATTATTTAGAACTAGGTTGTGTTATTACCGATATGCTAAAATTATGCATCTTGGCACTCGATCATGACATGCATAAAATTGACGAGATGAAGCATGAATCTATAAACGTGAGTCTTATTTTAGAAACTGTTGTGCAGATGTTCCCTTTGAATGAGTTTGAGTATTTGAGTTATGTTGGGGAAATGGTTAATGAAGATTTGTATTTCAAACCGTGAGCATCTGTCACGGTTTGATTTTTTTTATCATTTGAATAAATTTTGCAGTCAACTGAAAATATTTTCAATCGCTGGTACTTTTTTTAAATTAATTTTAATTCTTTAGCAATATCTTTTTCAAATTTACCTAATGGTTTTTTATGAAAATTTTCTGAATCATAATGATTTCTAATCATCAACTCATAAATTTCTTTTTCATTATATATCCATTTTTTTCCTTTACTATCTGTAAATATGTTTTCATAAATATCTTTTATTCTTTTACTATTTGTTTTTCTCTGAAGATCAATAAAATTAGTTACAGTTTCCAGATATTCGTTGTAAATATAATCTAATTTAAAAAGTTCAATATTACCGTTTATTTGGCGTTCTAGATTTGATACATTTGATGTATCAATCTTAATTTTCAAATTTCTAGTGTCCCCATAAAAAGCGGATGGATTTTTAGGTTGATAAGTAAATTTTGCATTTTCTTTATCAAAATTACTTAAATAGGGATGTAGATATTTTTCTAATGAAAATGAAACTTTGCCTTTTAGATTGGAATTACAAATATGACAACTAGGAATTAAATTATAAAAAGACAATGCTAATATGGGATGCTGAGATTGTGGAAAAAAATGATCTAATTCAGGCCGAATAATTTTTTTATTACAATTTGTAACTGTTAAAATATAATTTCTATTACAATATAAACAAGTGTTAATCTTTAATTTCTCTGATAATTTGTATGCATCCCACTTTATTGAATAAATTGAATCTTTTTTTGAAAAAGTTTTATAATCAAATAAAAATCCTATCAGTCTCTTAACTTGTTTATTTACATTTTTATTAAATAAAAGTTTGTAATCTTTACTTTCTTGTAAAATAACTGATGGTTTTGAACTCAAAATAGTATTGATTTTTTTATCAGTAAAATAATCTAATTGTAATTTTAATTGTTGTGTGATATTTATGCTAGCTGAGAAAATATGGTTTTTGGAAATAAAAAAATTTTCTGTTTTATGTATAACTCGAATATCTCTTTGTTCGCCATTTCTTGTCTTAGTTTTTCTTGTAGATTTTTTAAGAAACCAATTTACAGCTTGAACTTTAATATTGTCTTCCCCTTTTATGGATTTTAATTTTCGATCAAAATCTTGTTTATGTAATTTTGAGTTCAAATTATAATAATATAAGCATAATCTCACTACTTCAATTTTTATATTTAAAATTTCTAAAAATGCGATACAATGCTCATCACAAGTTTTTGTCAAAGTAGCTTCAGAAATACTAACCATTTTTTTTGAGTTTATTAATTTGTTGTTCTATTTGTCTTTTCTTTTTTTCAAGCTCACTAATTTTTTGTACTTTTTTATTTAAAAACTCAGGTTTAATTTGAGATAATAATTGTTTTAACTTCATTGATATTATTTCATCCCCAATTAGATTTATTAAAAGTAAAAAATTGTTATGCTTATTTTTTTCATATTTATTTGCATTAACATAATCTAACACTTCTTTTATTTTTTCCATTGCCCAAGCTCCTATAAATCCTTTGTCTAAAAAAAAGTCATTTTTCAATAGATCATATAAGTTTGAACCAAAAGTTTTTTCAGACAAATCAAATATTTTTGGCTTCCCTTTTTCTAATTTTAAAATATTATGATGAGGAATATCAGATAAGATAAAAGGAGAATGTGTTGAGAAGAGAATATTTATACCCATTATATTTTTAATCTTTAATCTTTTAATTTCATCTAATAGACTTTTTATGAAATCTCTTTGATATTCAGGATGATAATATAATTCAATCTCATCAAGAATAAGATTAATATTTGAATAACCAATTCTTCTTACACTTAATGAATAAAATACTGAATTTAAATTTTTTATATGATATAATATAGATTGAACAGAGTGAATTAATTGTTGTTCTCCTGAACTTAAAGATCCAAACTCGTAAGACTCTTTTCCTTTATAATCATCATTTATAAAAATTTTTGTTTTAAAAAAAGCATTCGGAATTAGTTGCTCTTCTTCGAATTTATTGACAGTGTTTTTTTGTGCTTCCTTAATCATTGAAATAAACTCTTGCTTATTTTGATTATAGAAATAAGCTTTACTATTTACATTTTTTGGATTTTGAACGACTTTCCATTCACTAGAAAAATATTTATGCTTTATAGTGTTTAAAGCCTGATATAATTTGATAGTTGTGTGACTATTATCATCTTTCAATTTCTTAATTAATTCTGGCAGCTTTACTATTGTTTGTATCGTTATTTTATCGCTACTTATTTCTAAATACCTAAATTCACTATAATCTTCATATTGATAACAAATTTTAAGAACCTTTCTGATGCAATATTTAATTATATAAAATAATATTTTTTGATAATTAATTACTTTTTCGTTTATATTATATTTATAATCAACTTTCGATCCTTCTTCAAAATCTTTAGATATTTCTTGTTGCAATTGATCAAGCTGTTCTTCAGATAAAGTAAAATCTACAAGATTAGTTAATAACGAATTTACGAAATCTAATATCGGTATGCCATTGATTTTTTCAATTTCATTAATAACTAGACTCGTCGTAATATTCTCAAATTCTTCTAAACTACTAGGATCAATAATAAATTCTATTTTTTCAAAAATTTTATTTTTAATGATATATGAGGTGCTCTCATTACCTAGATCCACAATATTCAATAATAATCTAGATTGAGCTAAATGATATTCAGAATTAATATCAATAACACCTTCTGTTCTAAATGGATTAATTACTAGTGGCGTCTGATATCCATCGTTTTTGTGAAATAGTGATTTAATCCAGTTCCCTGAAATTTTACTGTTTAAACCATAAATCGAATAATTAATTACTATTGAATAAAAAAAATAATTAAGATCAAAATCAGGAACATTTACAAAACCAAGATCTTCTTTTTTATAGAAAGAAATCAGCGATTTAGTTATCACTTTAGTCCTTTTATGCAAATAAGGCATGTAGGCGGTCTCTATTGGAGTATCATGTTTTATTTTATAGATTTCATTATTAACAGAAAAATAAATTTCAAATCTACTTTTATAAATTAGGTTGTTATAATCTATAAATTCTTCGTTAGTTAAATTTCCAAAATTTGCTCTAATTCTTTGCATCATTGAAACTGTATCATCAATTAGCCCCAAAAGATCAGACATTACATAACAGCATCTAAAAAAAAATTCGAGTAAACTACTCTTACCTGAGCCATTTTCGCCAACAAGAGCCGAGATATTGACATTAATTAAATTTCCATCAGCAGTTTCAATTTCATAAAGATTATATGGAATTTTTGAACTATACAAAACATCATAAACTTCTTCTTTTGGTTTTACTACTTCTTTATTACTATTTATAAAATTATAATCATTGTAAAATTGATAAATCTTACCTGGAATTAAGTTTTTTATAAATTTTTGATCGCAATTAATTAATGGTCTTATTGCAATTAGTTTAAATCCGCTCATAAATAATATTTTTACCCTTTGTCTGCTAATATAGGTAAACATTTTTTTTTAAAATTACGTTAAACCGTAAAGCCATGGAATTTTAATTATTAAAACTATAAACAAAAAAACCTCCCATTTCTGAGAGGTTTTCATAAATCTATAAAATCTTAAAAAATTACATATTCCTTCTATATTGATTAACCCTTATTTTACTAAAATTAAAACACATTCTAGTCAACCATTAGAAAACTAATCATAAATTTCGTCCATTTATAGCAGATCCCAGTGATATTAATAACCAAATTCCAATTTAAAATGAGCTCCACCTTTTTTGATTAAATATATATATTTTTTTCATCCCTTGAGCACTATTCAAATATAATAAAATGTCAATCTTAATTTATTCTTTGCCTTGATATATTTCATAAAAAATACTGATGTAAATAAACAATATTTTGCATAGTGGGTCTGATGTGATTATGTCTTACATGCTATTATCAATTCATATATTCGATAAAACTAAAAACAACAGACCATCATAGGATTTATCAATTTCTTCAAATTAAATTAATCTTACTAAATTCTTCGATTGTCTTATAGCCTAAATACGAATGCCTTCTCTTTTTATTATACCAATTTTCAATGTATTCATATACTTCGATTCTCATCTGTTTCCTTGGTAAGAGTTTATTCCCATGAATTAATTCACCTTTAAAAGAATGGAAAAAACTTTCGGAAACGGCATTGTCATTATGATTCTGCTTACGACTCATACTACGCCTAACACACTTATACGAGTCTAATGTTTTACTAAAAAGTTTATTAGCATATTGAACACCTCTATCAGAATGAAAGATCAAATCTTTACTGATTTTCCTGTTATTTACTGCCATTTCCCAAGCGGGCAAAGTAGTTGCTTTTGTACTCATTGTGTCGCTTAAACTCCATCCAATAATTTTCCTGTCAAATAAGTCCATAATAATTGTAAGATACAAAAAGCCTCTCATGGTTTGTATATATGTAATGTCTGAAACCCAAGCTGTGGCAGGCTCACTAACTGTAAATTTTCTATTTAAAACATTTGGACATACATAATGATTATGAATTGAATCAGTTGTCGCCTTAAATTTTCTTTTAACTTTGGTACGCAGACCTAGTATCCTCATATAGGCAGATACATGTCCACATGATATTTTAAATCCTCTCCTTTGAAGTTCTTTACTAATTTCGATGTATCCATATCTTCCCTCAAATTCATAAAATATAGTTGTAATTTCCTCTTTTAATAAAATTATTCGAATTTCTGTATCTGAAAGCTCCTGTTTTTTTCTTGTATAATATGTAGTTCTCGATACTTCTAATACTTGGCACATTTTCAAAATTGAAAATTCAGATTTATTGTTTTCAATAAATTGCTTAATCATTACTTTTCCTTGAGAAACATATTTGGTTCCTTTTTTTAAAATTTCCAGCGTAATATGTGAATTTCTAATTTTCTTTTCAAGGTTTGCTATTACAGCCTGTTCAGGAGTTAATTTTAAGTAACCAGTTCCACAAAAACTTCCTTTTCCAAATTTTTCAAAGTCTTGACGCCATCTGTTCAAACAACTTGGAGTTATTCCCAGCTCTCGTTCGATATTTATAATTTGCCCTTTACCTCGTTCATAACTTAATTTAACTGCATACTCTTTGAAAGTTCGTTCATATTTTTTCATATTCTGAAGTTTATTAATTTATAGCAGAATGTCGTTTTAATGAGGATTTTCAAGATATTCAAATATTTTTTCTTCCACTTGTTTTTTAGTTAGAAGCATATTTAAATTAACTATTTCAGATTTAATAGAAGTAAAAAAGCTTTCACAGATAGAATTGTCAGCATGATTTCCTTTTCGATTCATACTTCGTGTAATATACTTATAAGAGTCTAATTTACGGTTAAACATTTTATTTGCATATTGAATTCCTCTATCAGAATGAAATATTAAACCCTTTTTTGTTTTACGATTTTGAACAGCCATTTCCCAAGCAGGCATTGTAGTCTCTTTAACGGTTAATCCATTGCTAAGGCTCCACCCTATAATTTTTCTATCAAATAAATCCATAATAATGGTTAAAAATAAAAGTCTTTTCGCTGTTTGGATTCGAGTTATCCCTGACACCCAAGTTTTAGAAGGTTCTTCAACCGCGAATTGTTGATTTAAAATATTAGGAAAAAGACAAGGATTATAACGCGAAACATTTTTGACCTTATAATTTTCTCTTAGTTTGCTAACTAGACCTAGTACTCTCATATGACTACAAACTTGCCGTTGTGATATCGTAAAGCCTCGACTTAGTAATTCTGCAGCAATTCTCCTGCTACCATATATTTTTTTGTATTCAAAAAAGATTGAAGTTATTTCTTCATTTAATAAATTTGTTTGACTTTGTGTCGGAGAAATTATCTGATTTTTCCATTTAATATATGCGTTTCTACTTACTCCAAAAACTTTGCATATTTTTTTAAGTGTATACTTTTCTACATTATTTTCAATAAAATGATAAGTCATCAGCCTCCCTTGAGAAACAAATTTATGCCCATTTTTAAAAATCTCAATTTTAAGTAATGATTCTTTAAGCTCTCTTTTTAATTTTCTTTGTTGTTTGGAAAATATTTGTTCTTCGGGTGTAAGTCTAGACTTTCCAGTTCCGCAAAAACTTGCCTCTCCATATTTAAGAAACTCTTTTCGCCATCTACTTATATTTGATGACCATATACCAAGTTCTCTTGAAGCTTTTCTCACGCCCATTTCGGAACCCAATTGAATTGCTTTCTCTTTGAAATTTCTATCGTAAATTTTACATTTCATTTCTTAAATTTCAGGTACTATTCTCATGTGAATTTAAGAAATATAATGACGAAATATGCAAATAATAAAAGATAATGACATCCTGAGTACATCATTATCTTTTATTATTAGGCAATTTCCTTGATATCTTGAGCATATGTATTATCTACTATAAATATTTCAGCAAAATCAAAATTGTATAAAAAAAAAATCCCTATACAATAAATAGCATAGGGAGTTGAAAAAAACTCTCATTCTGTTTGATCGTAGGGAATTAATCAATATAACCAAAATCGTTAATATATGTTTGATAGGCATCTTCAATCCTAGTTTGTTTTCCATAATCTGGTATGTCTAATAAATCATATTGTAAAGATTTACTCCCTATTGTCTCCTTATTTTTTGTAATTACATTTTCTCGTTGCGTCTTTAATTTCTTTAATAATTGTTTATAGGTAACAATTTCCATCTTTGTAAATTTGGTGGTATCATAATGTGTTGATAACACATGCCCATATTGATTAACTCTTTGAAACGTATGCTTTTTTTGTATAGCTTCCAATTGATTAACTGTAATTATAGAATTATTCAATATCACACGATAATTTGCAACTGCTGATTTTTCTTTTTGAAGTGCCAATGGATCTGTATACATTTTAATAATTGAACCTCCACTAGTATAGTGATAATCTCTAAAATCAAAAGCATATTTCTTAATTACATATATCTTCTTGTCCTTTAAAGATTTTATCATTTTCAGACCATTATATTCTTTGAAAGCTAGCATTACAAAAATTTCTGTTGGTAAGACTTGAGTTAGTTTGACTGTACCAATTTTTGTAGTAGTCGTCGAATCTGAAAAAACCTCCATAGAAATCATTGCTATTTTTGCGTTTTCAACTTTGGCTTTATATTGTTCATCAGTATCATTTTCATCTTGACTAGCTCCAAATGAATTCCTGTTATCTTTATCATAAACATTCGCAATAAAATATTTTACTATTGTTTGATCGAACGTAAATGGGTTTTCTTTACATTTTCCACATTCGCTATAATTCCATTCATGACGTTTCTTTTCCAGTAAATCCTGTGTAGTTTGCGCTTGTGTTTGTTGCAAAAAAGTAAAAGTTATTACAAATAATAGTAATGCATTTCTCATATTCAATATTGTTTAAACAAATTAATAAAACTGTAATTTATGCACATATTATTCACACAAATGAATATTGATCTAAATTACATGCTGTAAAAATAGAAATAATTACACACATATGCGCAATATTTGTAAATATAATTTCTCACCAAAGTATTAATCTTTGGATTATGCAACATAGAGGAGAAATAATAAAAAAAGCAGTTTATAAAAGTGGATTTCCAATTAGTGAATTAGCTAAAAGATTATCAAAAAGCAGAAGATGGATGTATCTTATGTTTGAAAACAGTAATGTTTCCCTGGATTTAATTCTAGAAATAGGAAAAATTATTCATTATGATTTCAAAGAAGAAATAAAAGAATTCAATCCTTTTCAAAAAACAATTACAGAATCGACCACAGATTATCAAATAGATGAATCCCAGGTGGAATATTGGAAGAACAAATATTTAAAACTCTTGGAAGAATATAATCAACTTCTAAAAAGGCAACAATAATAGTTAAGACAATTGACCATTATTTAACAATTTTCATATTATTTAATTACACAAAAAAGTTAATAAACTGTTTTTTGTAAGTATCAACAAGTTAGTTTAGACCATGAATAACTTCTTGTATTTATGACTCTAGAACTTAGATTTACTCATAAGAATGAAATAAAGCTGTAATAATACTAATTTAAAAAAACAAAATGCCTTTTACAAAACTTAATTTAAATAGAAATGACATTGGACTACTTGTAAATAGATATTGTCAAGAAAGTCTCGTGGATTATAAAATAGACTCAAAGAAAGTGAGACATGGACTTGAAGAACAATTTATTATAATTGGTAATCACGGAGGAAAAACAAAGGAAGTAAGAATCTCTTTTATTTCTAATAATAATGGCTCAACAACCATCAATTATAAAATGGGAAAAGCTCAAGATGTAAGTTCTGAGATAGCACATTTTGTAAAAGAAAAAGGAGTGACAGACAATAGGGAAAACTCAATTAGCTCAATAAGCAATGTCAATATTGACGACTTTAAAACTGTTATCGAATGTCTTGGAATTGATTATCAAACATTAACAATAGAAGATAAAGAAATTCCATACGGCATTCAAAAAAAGATTGTGATAGAAACTGGCGAACAAGTTGTTTTTAATTATTACGAAACTAACACATTAACTATAACAGGAAGACCTTTACTATTACATAATTCGACTATAAATTACTTTACAGAATTAAATTATTTAAAACCAGAACATCGATTTGATACAGCTATTCAATACTATCAAATTCAAACTAAATATGAAGATTATGAGAATGAATTAAAGGCAAGAATACCTTTAGCTTATGACCATTTACCTGAAAATATTAAAGCTTTGATTTTAAGCGCAATAATTCTTGAAAAGATCGAAATTGATTTACCTGATCATTCTTCATTTGCCTTTAACATATTAAAAGCACTAGAAGGTTTAATGAAGCATCTTTTATTTCTAAAAGGAGTTTCAATAGACAGAAATTTTGATATATTTAAAAAAGATATTGAGCCAGTAGAGATTAGAGATTCTAAAAAACAGATTATTGGATGTGCTAAAACAGTAGTTGTTATTGAAAAATTATATGAATACTATAAAAAAGAAAGACATACAATATTTCATACCGAATATATAGATCTAACAACTAGAATTATTGAAAAAAGAGAAGATGCAATTGAAATTCTAAATAATTCGTTAGCTTTGATTAATGATTCATATAATACACTATTATGAAAAATTTTGAGTTGATAAAAAGAGGGGGCTTTATGTTTGTTCAATCGGTTAATTACAACAACCCAATAAATCAATTGAATGAAATATCCAAAGAATTAGTTTATTTTAATTTTGAAGGTAAAGTTGTTTTCGACCTATTATTGACAAATGGTAATTCGTCAGGTCGCTTTCTTATTTCTAGCTTTACAAATAGTAAGTTTGAAATGAGTTCATTTAGAAAAACAGTCGTAGCAAAAAATATTAGAAATGAAATTATTATCTATTATAAAAAGAATCAGGAATACTTATCTAATTCGATCTTATCAAAAAAAACTATTCAAAGTATATTAAATGAAAATGTTTAACGAACAAATTATACTTCATATTAGCTAAAAACTAACAGATAAAACATCCAATTGACAACACACACAGTTCTTTGCTATAAATTAAATTATTCTAAACATCTATATTTCATTATTCTCCTAATAAAACATCTTCTTTAAAAATTTCATCAAAATATATAAATTAGTAAACGAGTAGTCGTCTTTGCTAAAAACAGATAATAAAAATCCACTTTTTAAGTGGATTTTTATTTCTTACACAGTATATCTTGTTATTTTTTAGTTCTAACATTCCCTTTGCCTACAATTTCTTTTGAATCTTTAATAATTTTTGAATCATCAATATTATTTTCGTTACCTTCAAATTCTGTTTTAGTCTTTTCATTTAGACTTTTCAAGTCATCATTAACAATTTCATTTTCTTTTGAAGACTTTGCATTTTCATATTGATTGAAAAATTTTCTTCTTTCAATGTTCATGTAATCCAAAATAACAAATAAAGGTCCCTTTAGTCCTATATTTTCAATCAAATTAGGATTTGTAAAAGTCTTACTATAACCAAGAGTTTCAAATTCTTTTGCCCATGAGTACATTTTTTTTGAAATTTCCAGTTTACTAAAATACTCAATTAGGATATCTAAATTAGTCTGATGAGAAAAAACTACATTTTTTCCTGCAATTTGATAAGCTATTTCTATAATTTTATTAACTCCATCTTTACCTAAGTTCCCATAATTCAATCCTTCAGAAATACGCTTCATCCTAATTGATGTATCTAGAAAAGCAATATCTTTTAAAATAAAATCCATTATAACCAATAAGTGAGATAATAAGATGTATATCATACGGGTTGCAATTTCTGCCTTTTGAACATCAACTAAGGATTTTTCAACAAAATATTTTAAAAGAATTAATGTAGAATTGAAACCAGAATAATCTTGTTCATTCAATAATTTTGACTTTGAATTTTCGTAAAGATATCGCCAATCCTTATTATACGTTTTATAACTTTTATGTTTTGAAAGTTCCGCCAATAATTCTTCTTCACTGAATCTATCGATTATTTCTTTTCCTCTCAGTTTAGATAAAAAAGAGCCATCTAAAATTACTGTATTATGGAGCTGTCCAAACGAATGAATAACTGGTTTTTCATCTGTCGTCGCGACGATACAAGAATCAAAACCTAACAACTTCATTACACCATTAGCCCATATTATCCTTTCAAAAACCTGAGGAGATTTTTTATTTTTAATATCTACATTAATTCTCTCTCTCGTAAGACTTGAAGCTCTTCCGTATAAATATAAATCTATATCAGACACATCAAAATCTTGATATTGAAATTTTACGCCCCTGACAACGTAATAACCTAAACTTAGGAAGTAATTTCTCAACAACTCTTCCATAAGCTCTCCTTTAAATAATTTTTGTTGATTTTCCATTATACTCTTAATGTTCTTAACATGTCTGCTACTTGGTTTTTTGTTTGAGAGGTCTGTTTTCTTCTGTGTACGTCTCTCTGCTGTTCTGGTCCCGAATAATGTGTTACACTTGCAGTGCTGTTTGCGATAACCATAGCTTCATCCACTGTTGTTCCAAATTCTAGTACTTGCAAGGCTAACATTCCAATATCTTTTTTTAATAACCTCATATGATATGTATCCCTCCCTGGTACTCTTCTAACTTCAATTACCCTTTGAAGTTCTAAAAGCTTATAATCTTCACCTATTGCTTGTGCAGGTCCAACCCAATGACCATTAACCAGTTTTCTCATCAAGGCATTAAGCATTGTAATTCTTCCGGCATCAGGGTTTCTAAAGTTCATTCCATAATATAACGAAGAAACAAATGCTTTTGCTAAATCAAAGGCATCCTCTTCAAATGGATTACCATACTTCTCAAAAGCCGCTGGACGAGTAATAAAAACTTTTGTCTCTTGAGGATTACTTACTTCATTGAAGTCATACATCCCAATAGATTGCAATTTTGATAATAATGGAACGCCCAGAACTTGATTTGCATTTTCAATAGCTGTACATCCTTTTGTATTTAAAATTTGATCAAATTCTGCTATACGTCTATTGTCTTCAGGAGTAAGTGAAGAAAGTACTTTACTAGCTTTTTCTGCAACATTTCTCTTAAATAAATTACCATTAAAATAAAACTTCACTTTTAGATCAATATTCTCATAATCTACAAAACCAATCTGCTCCGACTGAAATATTAAATCAGTTGTTTGAGTTTGTGTCAACTGATGTGTATCAGAAATATATTCTTTCAAAATATTTTCTTTTTTTGGTAACTCAGACACATTTTCCGCCAAATCTAATGCCGCTTTTTGATAATTAGTTGGATTTGAATTTAAAAAAATATCAGAAGTATGACCTAAAACTGAAGAAGAGGTTAAACCTAACACTTCGATTGAACCATCCGTAGATGAATCAATTAATTGAGCTTCTTCTAAAGTTGATATAATTTCCTTAAATTCAGTTCGCCCAACATTTGAAATACGAGCAATCGCTCCAACTTTATCTTTATCAATCGTACTTTGTTCTGATGCAGCTAAATTTGAAAGAAACAAACCACTTTTACCTGCAAGTAAAATTTCTCCAAAATCGTATGTATCACGAACATCTAACAGTTTTTTTGTATGATTTATCAACCATGCTCCTTCGGTTTTCTTATCCATATTTTGAAAATTAATCTTATAAAAGTAACTAAAAAGTAGTTTATAAATAACTCAGTCCAACAAATTTATATTTAACCTTATTAAAAAAGGTTTTACTTTTGTAGTGCTTGCAAAAAAAACTAAATTTTAGAAATTAAAAATTCCAGCGCCCATTTATTTTCAATATTCCTTCATCTTTTTTAACTTTCCAAGCGCCATATCCTTCAAGATTTAATTGTACCATAATTCCCAGATCTGTTTTCCCTAAGACTCTCATGGATTTTTCATCTCTGTGCATTAACACTTTATCATCAATTTCTATTTCTGTTGCAGAAATTCTATGGCAATTTTGATCTTTACTCTTAGTAACTATTCTTATTTCGACAGAATTATTACAGACAATACAATTCCAATCTGGATCCACTTCATTTTGTTTTTTGAAATCTGAACAATTTATACAATAATATTCTTCTGAACTATGTGGTAATGATTTTAACATACTTTTATTTAAAATTAATTCAAGCTTACGAGTCAAAACAAATTTACTAATTTGAAACCATTATCTATTGGCATTATTCATAATTATCTAATCTAAATTTACGTTAATCGTACTACATTTCATTAACCAAATTTGTATATCATCTTATACTTTTTTAAAAAATCCAATATTGAATAAAAATATTTTAATAAAAATAGTATGACAAACAATTTAAAATGTAAATTGATCAAAAAATTAAAAATCTTAAATTTTTATGCTCGAATCAATTTCAGAAAAACTTGCACATATTTTAAAATCTGATTATGCTAATCCTTTTTTAAAAGATTTTGATTTAAACAAAATAATAGACAATTACGGGGAAGAATTCACAGAAAAGGAACTTAGTGTCATAAGTTTTGTAAATGAGTGTAATCAAATTTCAAATGAAATTCAAAATTTCATTTTTAATAGTTTTTTAGAACTGAATTTTACAAAGAAAGAACTACTAGATTTTCTTTTTAAAAGCATTAACAAAAATCATTTTGAGATTATACCTTTGATGACCCAACAATTGATGGGAGAAAAAATAGCTTTTCACCAAGGTGATATTGAATTTTCAAAATTTATTTCAGAAGACGGTTCAGAAGTTTCAATGCAACATATGATTGAAGTAGGTGGTGATATTTTGGGGTATTTAATATCACTACTGAACAAATGGAATCCTATTAAGACAGATTACCATCCACGTATTAGTTTTACTGACTTAGAATTGGGACAATTTTTCTATCTAATATGGAATCATGCAAATATTTTTTTAAACATAGAATCTGCATACGCGATTTTAATTTATGAAAATGGCGATTTAGAGGAAAGTGAGAACTCAGAAGTATTAAAAATTTTATCAGGAATAAAATGGATAAAACTACTAAATCAAGCGTCTGAAATCAGGACACATAGTAATTTTTACGAATTAAGATTACCACTATCATATATTTATAAAAAGTTTAATAAAAAAAAGATTGGTGTCACAAACTGCGAAATTAGTTCGGACTACATAAATTTAGTAACCGGAACAATTGATGAAACAGATGTAAACTTGTCAATCACGATACATTTATTAAGTAAATATTATCATTACCAAAATCAAAAATTAGAATATTATAACGGATTAACCCTTGAACAATTAAATAAGGCTTTAATTCCAATGGTTGAATTAACTTATATTTTATTTAATAATAAAACTTTAAGTTCAAAAGAAACATCCGTTAATCAATCTCCAGCAAAAATTAAAAAAGATCATCTAATCAGTTATTTAAAAACATGTACAGATTTTGATGAAATATTGATAATAAAGATTTTGAAAGCTTTAACTTCTAGTTCTGATCGACCTTATCTTTGGAGGAGACCTTTATTTGAAGTTAACAATGATATATATTTCTGTATTTCAACATTATCCGCACCCAATTATACACTTTTATATGAGCAAATATTAATAGAAGCAAACCATGACAATAAAAAGAGAGCGCTAATTTTAAAAAATTACATTGAGGAAGAGCTAACAGCACTGAGAATAAAATTCAATTTCAAAAAAACCGAAATTAATCATTTAGACAGTCTAATAAATCTTGACAATAATCTTTTTTTTGAACTTCAAGATTATTATATTTTAATAGAAACAAAATGTTTTGATTTTCCAATAGAGTCAAAAGAAATACATAATGCAATTATTGAAATTTCTGAATCGACATTTTCCTTAGTTGAAAAAATTGAAGTCCTGTCAAATTATTTTTCGGAAAAAAAAATAGTACCAGTAATAATTTCTAATTACAATAAATTTTCAAATCTCAGCATTAATGGAATATCAATTATTGATTATTCATTATTCACAAATTACATAGAAACCGGAAGTCTTAAACGAGGATTATTCTCTTACGAGAATAACCAACCTATACAAAAAGAATATGCAGAGATAACTTACTATAAAGACGAAAATGAATTTAATAACAACTTTATAAATTTTCTATCCTTTGCTCCGCCAATTAGTGTTATCCGTGAACGAATGATTTGGAGAGAAACCGACCTTACTCCAGAAGGTTTTATCCCAAAAATAATAACTGAGGCAATCGACAAAATTGATGAGGGAGACCATATAGCTAATCGTTTGGTAATTCTTGAAAATGCTCTAAATAATAAATACTACTATGATTTAGATAAAAGAACTAAAGAATTATACGACGAATCTATCGAATATTCCATATCTAACATTCTTAATCAAATAGCTTACGCAGACTATGACATATCAGTCTACAAGTCAGATTTATTAGAAATTATTAAAAAATGTAAGATTGAAGGTTTTACACGCATGGTAAACTCACTAAATAATGCTTTTTCAAATATTTCATATTTAAATATTATTGAAGATAAAACTTTTGATTTAGTTGAATGTGAACCCAATGAATTTTTTGAATTGTTGACAAAAATATTCCAATCACAACCTTCCAATATGTTTAGGCTGTATGATTTTACTGTTCCTGATAAAGTTCTTACAAAAGAAGAAGAAAAAAAGATCATTTCCGTTGCTTTAAACATCCTTTATACATTAAAACCTGAAAAAATCACTGATGAGAGGATAGAGGATTTTATGTTACAAATAACAATAATAAAGGCTTTTAAAAATAAATATTCATTAGACTATGAGTTTTTTACAGTATGTCACAACTTCGTTGACACACTTAATTACAATAGTAAATATCAGCGAGCTAGAAATTTCTCTGAAGAAATTTTGGTAATTTCAATACAAGAAAAAAAGCACTATTATGGGTGGGGATTACTGTTTAATTGTTTCATCTATCAAAACAGTCCATTTGAAGCATCTATTTACGGATCTCTATATTACACTTCGTTATCAAGATATAAAACATTTAAATATTCTGTTCAAAATGATTTATTGCACAATGCATTAAAATTCTATAGAACATTCAATTTTTTTCCCATGATGGAAAACCTTAACATAAGAATTGATGAACTTAAACTTAAAGTATATGATAGACAAAAATTTAAACTAAGTTACTATTTAGGTATAATTAAAATTGGAAGTAAGAAACCTGAAATAATTAATGAGTCTTTAAAATATCTTGATGAAAACATAAATGATATAATTTCTTTTGAAGAGAATGGCATCATACCTTGGCTAAATTATTTATATAATGTAAAGCGTTATGAAGAGCATTTTCATGTAGATTCGTATGGACAACTTGCTAATCTTATATCAAAATTAGAAGCCAAAATAGGCTCAAACACCATTTTAACTATTCGAGCCCAACATTTTGGCGATGAGAAAAATAATAAAAAGAACCTAATAAATTTACTAGTAAGTGTTTTCGAAACAAATTCTTCTCATGACTTTAAATTTGAGGTTAAACACCTAGAACTTAATACCAAAAACTTATTATCACAAGCATTAAAAGAAGAAGACATTGATGGCATATTACTTTGTGGAATAATTATTAATGACAATAATCTTACTTTCAACAACAAATATCACGCCTTTAATACTGTTGTAAAGTCAATACCCGTACCTGATAAAGAAATAATAGATAGATTAAATAACTATTTAACTCATATTAAAAAAGAGGCTATTATAGCCAAAAACAATCTCTTGGTTTGGTTATTTAATCTTAACTCTAATATCTATGTTTTAACCATAAATAGTGAAAAAAACATTTCATTAAAAGAATTAAAAAAATGGGATATTCAAAAAATGAGACTTTGGTCAAAATCAAAGAAAGATTTCTATTTCAATTCTAATAACTACTTTGATCTTGGAGCACAAGATGATGCGTATGTAAACTCATTAGAAACATTTGCATTCACTGACCTTGAGATTAATCTAAATTATGAGGAAGTTTTCTTTTGCAGTTCAATTGATCTTTCGGAATTTTCTTCAAATTTAATAATTAATAATGGTGATTTTTTAAGCTCAAAGGTTCCTTTCACAAATATCATCTCATTAGAATGGTTTATTAAAAATAGTAACGAATATTTGATAAAAGATAAATTTACCTCTACTGCTTGGATACCAATTGAAGATGAAGATATCCCAATAAACATAAGTTTTAAAAATATAAAACCAGTATTGGAAAAACAGAAAACAAACATTCTAACTTCGCGCCACATAAAGAAAAAAATTGACACAGATATAAATATTTTTTTAGCTCATGGAGAATTGGGATTCATGGAATTTAAAGGCATTTATACAAATCATGATTCAAAAAGTGCAATTGTTGATCCAAAATATTTATTTGGACATGGAGAAATAGCAATATTGTTTATCTGTAATTCTGGTGTTGTAACTGAAGATTTTTTTGCAAAAGGTGTTTCTTCACTTTGTCATGACATTCTTGCTCTTGGCTATAAAGCCGTAATTGCTCCTTTTTGGCGCTTAGATATAACTATTCCATCTTATTGGTTAGAAAGCTTTTTGGATTCCTTTAACGAGGGGTATAAAATTTCAGAAGCCGTACATATTGCTAATTTAAATCTAGGAGATTATAAGGAAAACATTTCGACAGCTTTTATAGTTCCTGAAGGTAAATTAGCAATGCATATTTATGGAAATCCAAACATTAGAATAGCAAAATAACAATTTTATGAAAATAGTTAAATCACTTATTAAAGCATTGGGAAACAATTATTATTTAGATTTTATCATTTTGGCTGGTTCAGAAGACATAGATTATATTGAGAATTATGTACTTGTGGAATATGAAAATCAAGATTTTTACGAAAAAAGTTTAGAATCAATTCAACTAAGACAAGAAGAGATAATTAAAGAAATAAAAAAACTCTATCAAGATTCACTAAGTGAAATTTACTTAAACCTCTCAACATCAGATCCTGATAATTTTGATTCATTCATAAAATTTAATATTGAAGCCATCAAGATTCAATTAAAAACTTTAAAGTCTGATTTTTATGTTGATGAAAAAAAATCGAGATATTGTTCAATTTTATTAGACAATGCTGAAGTTGAAGATTTATATTATAAACATATAACAACAACAGATTACAATGATCTCTTAATAGGCAGTAAAATACCAACCCTTTTTAGCAATTTTGATTTTAAAAATGAAAACAGAAGAACAATAGACATTGAAAGTTTTTACTTTAGTGAATTTCATTTGAAAAGATTCAAAACTCTAAGTAATTTACCTCTATCATTATTTTTGATCGGATATAAATTTATTCTCGAACTAATCAAAATTCAAAAGATGATAGTGGATATACGAGAATTGAAAGAAATTAGTCCAAAAATTAAATGGACTGGTAAAAGAACTCACATTGGTTTTCTATTGGGAACACTTGCTCATTATGGATATGTCGATGCACCAAAAGGCAGAAATGGAGAAATAAACTATACAGCATTTGCTAAATTAATAAGGCAAAATTTTGACGTTGAAGGAACTGAAGATACGTTGAGGAAATATTTAAATCCAGACGATGAAAAATTCATTGAAAGTCAAAAAACATTTGACAAAGAAGGATTTAAAATTCCACATTCAAAATTGTTAGGTTAGGCGTTCCGGAACTCGTAGGAACGTAAATTTTTTTTCTTTCTCTATAGATTTGTCTCAACAATAAATGAAAATAAAATGAGCCAAATTACCCCGTTTACAATTAATCTATTAATAATATTATTGTTTTTTTTGGTACTGATAATATTTTTTTGGATAATGCCAAACAAAAAATCTTACGCAGTTGTAAAAAGATTAAAAGAACTATTACAAGTACTTCCTATCAGCCAAATTTGTTTCATAATAGCTGACCACTTAAAACAAAAAAATAAATAAAACTTGATTTTGTTTTTTTGTTTTTGTTTTTGTTTTATACGTAATATCTTAAAGAAAAAAAATCTAATTACACATCCTTTTTCCTACTTAAACAACTAACAATAAACACATTAAAAAAGCACTTACGCTGATTACATATAAAATAAAAAAAACTTACACTAACATAATCAAATATGTATAATGTAAGTTTTTAAAAAAAATTGATATTTTATTTTTCCTTAAATACTATTTATAATTAAACGTAAGTAGTGTCAGCAGTCAACAACTAAGTACCGACACACATGTAAGCATATAAGCAAGTTATACGTAATATTACATAACATTGTAATTTTACTTAGTTCTTAAACATTCTTTCGATTGAATCGGAATACTTACAAATTACTAGGAATTGCACTAAATTTCTTCAATAACGAATTTGTTGAAATATTATCTGGGTTATATACCCACATTCTTTTATCTTTCCTATATGACCAACATTTTATATTATCGTCATTATTTGATTGTTTAGTAAACCACGCATCAATGTATAACTTAGTATTTTTGTTAGTGAAATATTTAGGATTTGTATGTATATATGGCTGTTCTCCATATTTAGTTAAGAAAACGCCAACAGTAAAAAAACTACGTTCACTCATTACTTGCTTCATAACAATATCAAATACTTCTTGTTTTACAGTATCATTAAAAAGAATATTATAATTATCCTTTTCTTTATCGTAAATTGGAGTGATAATGGAGTGATTATAAAAAACAGAAACACAACGATAAATGAATGAATAGAATTTATTCCATTCATTTATATCCCAATCATCAAACAAGGTACAACCAAATTCTTTCTTGGGTGTATTATTTTGATTATAGTGATTATTAAATTGGTACTCGATAAAACGTCTATTTGTGGAGTTATTTTGTTTATTATAACCGACCAAATAGTTAGTGGTAAAAACAAACTTTGGAGATAACTCAAATGGTATTGTTTCAGCTTTGATATTTTTTCTTTGACATACTAAACTACCCGTTATTTGGGTGTATATTTGGTCAAATTTAAATCCCGCAACCGTATCATCAATAACATATAATTGCGTTTCTGGTTCCAGATCGGCAAAAACGTGTGTATATTTCATATCAAACTCTGAACCTCCTTTTACCATTACTGGTAATACATGTTCTAATGCTTTCAAAAATAAAGTCTTTCCTCTTCCTCCGTTTCTGTTAACATTATCTGCATTTTTATCACTTAAAATAATAGCTGGACAACAACTTGCATCTTTATACGATTGAACTAAATAGCCCAACATAGATTGAAAATCTAAAGTATTATTATCACTTACATTTTGTACAACTTTTTCAAACATGCCAACCTCATCAGTGTACACAAATTCATGTTCTTGTATTTTATGTTTTGGAAAAAAACCGTCGATTTGACTGTAATCTTTCATTTTAAATTGTCCCGATTTGTCCATTAAATAAAAACCATTTTTAAATGGCAATCCAAACTCATGTCGCGAATCTCGATAAAGTTTTAATACTTTTGGATCAATAATACGTAAGGCTGGCTTAATCATAAGATCATATTTAATTGAAATCTCGCTAACTACCTTCTCTCGTTGATAACCACATTCAATAACACCAAGTTTTAAAATTGACAACAAATCATTGTTCACATTAAATGGCTCAATAATGTTATTGGTATTTTTATAGATAATTAGTTTGTCAGCTTTAGTTGATATTCTTTGAAAATTCTCTTGCACAAAATAATCTGCAATTGATGATGGTGTTATTTTAACCTGTCCTTTATCATTAAAATAATAAAATAAATTAGGTACTCCATCTCGTTTTACGGGAGGTGTACATTCTTTCTCGACAAATTTAACTTTACCAAAATTAAGCGTATTACATTGAATATCGGTCAATACAAAAATGCCGTCGTGTAATCGAACATAGTATTTTATGCTGTTTAATTTTACTAATTCATAAATGCATTCACTTTCGCATTTTGCAAAATCTCTAAATGCCTTACCTTTATTTAGGTATCTATCTTTTGTTAAAACTGACGTCGCACTATTACCATAAACTTTCTTAAGTTTAAGTATATTTTTTGCATACCATTTTTCATCTCCTTCTTCACTGTTTGCATTTAATATCCGAACAAATTCTTTTTTACCAATACTTTCATAAATATTATGTCTATACTCACACCCAAGTTCATTATCAATGAATGTTGGGAATGCACTTTTAATATCATATTCTTTAATTCGAAACGGTAGAAATGCACGTAATTGCTTTGGTATTTTTGTAAGCGGATTATACTCTCTGTTATCACTGGATTTAACCCGAAAAATTTTATCATCTAACTTAGAATCGTATTGTCCATCTAGTTTCAATGTCATAAAAATCACATAGTTTCTAAATGATAATGTATTGAATCTATTGTGAACCTTTTTTCTCGCACCGTTTTCATCAAATTGTGTGTTTTTCTCATATAATAAATTCAGTTCATCAATATCGTATGGATAATACTTTTCGTTTAGCTTTGTATCATATTCTATAAAAGCTGTCATATATTTAATCAAAGCATTATTTACTGGATTATTTTCAGTCAAATAATTACGTGCCTTTATAAAAGATTCATCGCGTTTATCTATGAGTTCAGATCCTTTTAATAATGCATCCTCTATTGTTTTTATAATTCGGATTTTTTGTTTTACTTTTTTCAAAAACTCTTGTTCCCAAACTTCCATTATGTCTACTATAACATCTGTGCTATTTTCGTCGTTGTTTTCATTAATATCCATCATTTTAAATATTAAGAGGTTTCAAAGCTTGTAGAACTTCGTCACGCTTATACATTATCCTGTTGCCAATTCCATAAGAAGTTAGTTTACCTTCCTTAGTATGTTTCCATAATGTAGCCAATCCAATGTTTAGAATTGTGCACGCTTGTTTTCTTGTAATATTCTCAGGTAATGCCTGTTGAGATTGACTTATAGTAGATTGTAACAATGGAGCTAAAGCTTCTGCTAACTGCTCAATTGTTATTCCGTTTAGTATAATTTGATTTTGTAACATAGTTTTTTATTTAGCAGTTAATATTCTTTTTTTGTTGTTTGTCATTTCTAAAAACAGGTCAATTTCAGCAATATTAAATATTGTTTGATTTTTCAATTTTGTATAGGGTAATTCTTTACGTTTGACCTTTAAATAAATTGCTTGTGGTGATTCATTTAAATATTCAGCAAGTCCAAAGATGTTTAACTGTTGAGGTTTTTGGACAACCAAATTTAATTTGTGTTGTTGGACGTGTACATTCTCTTTTAATTGAATCAATTCTTTAAGAATAATTTCTAACAGCTCTTGCTGTGTTTTACTGTTGACATTAATTTTTTTCGTCATAATAAATATATTAACAAGGGGTATTTAGTTTAATCCCTTGAAGTATGTATTATGGCGAAAAGCCATTTTGACCCTTTTTTGTTGAAAAAAGTATTAATTTTAATAAATAATTACATATTTAACACCTAACACAATTAAAAACAAAATTAAATGTTAAAAAATAATAATATTAATTAAATTTTAACCGTAAAAAACTTATTTAAAATAAATTTTAAATAAGTTTTGAAAGTATTTTCTTAATGCAAACGCGAGCAATTGAGGATAATTAAAGAAATGCAAATTTCAGGTCAAAAAAAACCGCTATCATAGTGGATGATAGCGGTTCAATTCCCATTAAAAAACTTATAGCAATCGACTCATAATAGCTAACATATTTTTAAAGAATCATATTTATTTTTTACTTACTACTAATTGACTAAATATTTATTTTACATCAAGTTTGTTAAAATATTCTAACATTTGATATGCATTGTCATAAGTTGTCTTTCCTATATAAGATAGGAACATACTTTCTGTACTATGACCAGTGATATTCATCAAAACTGGCGTGGGTATTTTTCCGTAAAAATTAGTTGCAAAAGAGCGTCTACAAACGTGAGAACTGACAACCTGCCATTTTTTGTAAAATCCAGCCGTTAAGGTTCTTTTATTATCTATGCGCATCTTCCCTTTTACAGTTGTATCAATTTTAGCTTCTTTACAAACCTCTTTACTATATTTATTAAAATGCTCTAAATTGATTTTATATGGCAATCCATTTTCGATTATTTCAAGAGCATCTGGAAGTAGCGGAATTGCAACCAGTTTTCCTGTTTTCTGTTGCTTCAATTCAATGATTTTCATTCCCTGAATGTCTTTTATATTCTTATCCGTTATATTAAGTAAATCACTTGATCTCTGACCAATTAAGCATCCTAATAAAAGCCATTTTCTAGCATTAATATGAGCTTCACGTACTAAAACTACATTTTTTATAAGGTCTTGTTCTTGTTCATTTAGTATAATAACTTGATCAGGTTCTTTCACTTCTTTAATAGCCTTTATTTGTTTAAACTGAGGATGGATTGGAATGCCACTTAATGAAGCCTTATTAACAACAGCCCTTAATAATGAAATATAAGTTCCAATATAATTTACTGAGCGACCTTTACTTATATGATACTTTTTAAAGGTATCAATAAAATTTAAATCAATATCTCTAATAAGTACCTGCTTTCCTTTCAAATAATCTGTTTCGTAATTAGTAATGAACTTTTTTAGATTTTCTAGATTTTTAATCGAACCTCGTCTTAAATCTTCATTATTATCGATATATGCATTGATGGAATTAGTTAATACATCCAAATCAACAACAACGATCTTATTATTGAATAAATCAATTTGGAGTTGCAACCAAGAACCTGTAAACTCTACACCTGTATTTATTGCATTATTATAAGCATCATTTACAAAAACTGCTAATTTATCTAATTTAGATTTTAAGGCTTTTAACTCTTCATTTTTTTGAATTGGTTGTGATTTGTCTTCACTCCAATCTTTTGGATTAATTACAAAACCCGTTTTTCGTTTAAAAACTGCTGTTCTGTTTATTGAATAGCGAGCATAAATATTTGAATTTTCACTCTTACTCTGAAGTAAGTATTTTAATGTCGCCATAATCTTTAACTTTTAGATGTCAAAGATAACGATAAATCAATACTAGCCAACCCCTAGCTAACCAAACGCATATTAATCTAAATTTAGGTAAACTCAAATATCTTATTAAATACTGAAAACAGTACATTCTTGATTATTTGAGTTTATCTAAATATTACTTTTTACATATTCCTTCTATATTGCCCGCCAACTTCAAACAATGCCGAAGTAATCTGACCAAGCGAACAAACCTTTGTAGCTTCCATTAAATGGTCGAATAAGTTTTCGTTTTTAATCGCGGCTTCTTGTAGTTTGCTTAAATGCTCGTTTACTTTTGCTTCGTGAAACTGGTGTAAGTTATCGAGCATTGTGATTTGATATTGTTTTTCTTCTTCGGTGGCGCGAATTACTTCTGCCGGAATTACCGTTGGAGAACCTTTTGAACTCAGGAACGTATTTACACCCACAATTGGGAAATCTCCGTTGTGTTTTAAGGTTTCGTAATACAAACTTTCTTCCTGAATTTTAGAACGTTGGTACATTGTTTCCATTGCACCAAGAACTCCGCCACGTTCCGTGATTCGGTCAAATTCTTGTAAAACGGCTGCTTCAACTAAATCTGTTAATTCTTCGATTATGAATGAACCCTGAATTGGGTTTTCGTTTTTAGCCAAACCTAATTCTTTATTAATAATCAACTGAATCGCCATTGCACGACGCACAGATTCTTCGGTTGGTGTTGTAATCGCTTCATCATACGCATTTGTGTGCAACGAATTACAGTTGTCGTAAATTGCATACAAAGCCTGCAAAGTCGTTCTGATATCGTTAAAATCAATCTCCTGCGCGTGTAACGAACGTCCGGAAGTCTGAATATGATATTTTAGCATTTGCGCTCTTTCGTTGGCTCCGTATTTGTTTTTCATGGCTTTTGCCCAAATTTTACGTGCCACACGACCAATAACCGAATATTCAGGATCTACTCCGTTCGAGAAGAAGAACGATAAATTAGGCCCAAAATCGTTGATGCTCATTCCACGGCTTAGATAATATTCCACGTAAGTGAAACCATTAGAAAGCGTAAATGCCAATTGCGTAATTGGGTTCGCTCCTGCCTCAGCAATATGATATCCTGAAATCGAAACCGAATAAAAATTACGAACATTTTTGGTAATAAAATATTCCTGAACGTCGCCCATTAATCGCAACGCAAATTCGGTAGAGAAGATACAAGTGTTTTGTGCCTGATCTTCTTTTAAAATATCGGCCTGAACCGTTCCACGAACTTGTGATAACGTTCTGGCTTTAATTTCATTATAAACTTCCTGAGGCAAAACCTGATCTCCGGTAGCGCCCAAAAGCATTAAACCTAAACCATTGTTTCCTTCTGGTAGATCGCCTTGATATTTAGGGCGTTCTGTTCCTTTTTCTTTATATATTTTGTTGATTTTAGCTTCAACTTCTTTTTCTAAATCGTTCTCCTTAATATAATACTCACATTGCTGATCGATCGCCGCATTCATAAAGAAACCTAACAACATTGGCGCAGGCCCGTTAATAGTCATACTTACAGATGTTAAGGCGTGAACCAAATCAAAACCTGAATACAACTTTTTAGCATCGTCAAGACAACAAATCGAAACTCCTGCATTTCCGATTTTTCCGTAAATATCAGGACGAATATCAGGATCGTTTCCGTATAAAGTCACACTGTCAAAAGCTGTCGAAAGTCGTTTTGCCGGCAATCCTGCGCTCACATAATGAAAACGTTTGTTGGTTCTTTCTGGTCCGCCTTCTCCCGCAAACATTCTTGACGGATCTTCGCCTTCACGTTTAAACGGATATAATCCAGACGCAAACGGAAATTCTCCAGGAACATTTTCCTGTAAATTCCAACGCAAAATATCTCCCCAGGCTTCGTATTTAGGCAAAGCAATTTTTGGGATTTGTAAATGCGATAAACTCTCAGTATGTGTTGCGATTTTAATTTCTTTATCACGAACTTTAAACGAGTAAACCGGATTTTTGTATTTGTTTACTTTCTCGTCCCAATTCAGGATAATTTCCCAATTGTACGGATCTAAATCCATTTTTACTTTATCAAACTGATTTAGTAAAAGGTTTAAGAAAATACGATTTTCGTCATGTACTTCGGTTGCGCTTGATAAAACTGTTGAATCGTCAATTCCTGCTTTATTAATTTGCGGAATTTTACCAGAAACTGATTCAATCGTTTTAAAGATTCCATATAGTTTTTGCGCTACTTTTTGTTGAGAAGCAGCGCTTTCATCATAAGATCTGTTATTCTCAGCGATTTCAGATAAATAACGCGTTCTGTGTGGCGGAATCACGAAGATTTTCTCGCTCATTTCTCGTGTAATTTCAAAAGTCGAAACTAGATTTGATTCTGTTTTTTCGACAATTTTATCCATAATCGCTTTATAAAGCGTGTTCATTCCAGGATCGTTAAACTGCGAAGCAATTGTTCCGAAAACCGGCATTTCATCAGGATTTTTATCCCATAAATTATGATTTCTTTGATATTGTTTCTTAACGTCACGAATGGCATCAAGAGCACCTCTTTTGTCAAATTTATTCAACGCCACCAAATCAGCAAAATCAAGCATATCGATTTTCTCCAATTGTGTTGCAGCACCAAATTCCGGAGTCATTACATATAAGGATACATCTGAGTGATCCATAATCTCGGTATCTGATTGTCCAATTCCCGAAGTTTCAAGGATTATCAAATCATACTTTGCCGCTTTTAAAACCTGAATAGCCTCAGCAACATATTTAGACAATGCCAAATTGGATTGACGTGTTGCCAATGAACGCATATAAACACGTGGATTATTAATGGCATTCATACGGATTCTGTCTCCTAAAAGTGCTCCTCCGGTTTTACGTTTCGAAGGATCGACAGAAATTAATCCGATTGTTTTTTCCGGAAAATCAATTAAAAAACGACGAACTAATTCATCAACCAAAGATGATTTTCCGGCTCCACCTGTTCCTGTAATTCCAAGAACCGGGATTTTAGAATCGGCATTATTAGTATGAATTTGATCGAAAACCGGTTTTGCGATTTCAGGGAAATTCTCTGCTGCCGAAATCAAACGTGCAATTGCCGTTGGAATTTTATTTTCGATATGATCGATTTCTCCGTTTAGTTTATCACCAATTGGATAATCGGAACGTTCTACCAAATCATTGATCATTCCTTGTAAACCCAAAGAACGTCCATCATCTGGAGAATAAATTCTTGTTATTCCATATTCATGTAACTCTGAAATTTCGCTTGGCAGAATTACTCCGCCTCCTCCACCAAAAATCTTGATATGTCCCGCTCCTTTTTCATGAAGCAAGTCATACATATATTTAAAGTATTCATTATGTCCACCTTGATACGAGGTCATTGCTATCGCATTTGCATCTTCCTGAATAGCGGTATTTACAACTTCTTCGACACTACGATCGTGACCTAAATGTATTACCTCAACTCCCGTTGACTGAATAATACGACGCATAATATTGATGGCAGCATCGTGTCCGTCAAAAAGTGAAGCAGCGGTTACAATTCTTACTTTATTTTTAGGATTATATGGTTTTTGTTGTTCCATTTTATGAATATGATAATTTTAAGGGAGCAATTTACAAATTATTTTAATATTTGATCACTTCAATAGCTTTATGTTAACAAAAAAAGAAATGTTTTTTTTCATATCAGGGGTAACAATCTAAACCACTAGTTGATATATACATATAAAACCTACAAACATGGCAATTTCGCAACATTTAAACTGAATCTAACAACTTGTTTAGCAGCATGATACATTAATTTAGCAGTGTAGAAAAACCCCAAATTTTTACCAAAACTTCCTAACGAACAATAACGTAAAAATTTAAAATAAAATGAAAACATTATATCCACTCACCCTAATTTTAGTCGCAGGTTTCTTTACTTCATCTTTTAATAACCTTGAGAAAAATGATGTAAATACAAAAAAAACTTCTGCCGACATTTACATGAATACTATTTATAAGAACGATGATGTAGTAGACACAGAAGTATTGAATGATTTTTTTAGAAGATATTCTGATTTAAAAAAATACCAAAATGATGTGATTTCTTTATACAAAAACAGATCTTATGGAACTATATGGTATAAAAATGGAAAAATAACTGACTTCGGAAATATCCTATTCAAAAAAATAAACAACACAGATCAGAAATCAGCGCAAATTGAATTTCCTTATAAAGAAGAAATTAATTTGATTTTTAGTACAGATTCTAAAGATAAACTTTCCAAAACAGATTCTGATATGTTGTTGAGTGCGGCATACATTATCTATGCTAATCAAGCACTTGAAGGAAAACAACAAACAATCTCTTATGAAACCTTATTAGATTCTTTAATGAGTAAACCTGCTTTATTAGATAAAGACCCTAAAAACGGTTCTGTGGTAAATAATATATATTCTAAACTTGAAGATGCTTTAAAGAAATACAAAAAAATAGAGAAAGACGACAACTGGAAACCTATATCTGTAGAAACTCCCTATAAAGACATTCGACCTGATGCAA
Organism: Flavobacterium sp. ov086; assembly: GCF_900187965.1. Classification (GTDB taxonomy): domain Bacteria; phylum Bacteroidota; class Bacteroidia; order Flavobacteriales; family Flavobacteriaceae; genus Flavobacterium. Next base: position 43,516 of record NZ_FZNL01000018.1, read on the forward strand.
AATCAAATACTGTAGCTCAAATTAGAAATAGATTGTACGTAATGGGCGATTTGAAAAACGATTCTAAAAGCGATGTTTATGATCAGGAATTAATGGATGGTGTAATGAAATATAAATTGCGTAACGGTTTAAAACCAAACTATATTATTAATGAAGATAATATCAAGGATTTGAATACCCCAATTGATGAAAAAATTAAAACTTTGACACTTAATATCGAGCGTTGTAAAGCTATTATGCCACAACTTGGTGACAACAAAGAATATATAATGGTTAATGTGCCATCGTTTGAATTGATTTATGTAAAAAATGGTAAAATCGAATTGACTTCTAAAGTGTTCGTAGGTGCTCCATTGACCAAAACAACGATTTTTAACAGTAACATTGATAAAATTGTTTTTAGTCCTTATTGGACTGTTCCGCAAAGTATTGTGGATAATGAATTGAAATCAAAAATTGCTGCTGACAAAAATTATTTAGAAGAACACAATATGGAAATTGTAAACGGTCAGGTGAGACAAAAACCAGGTCCGGAAAATTCATTAGGTTTAGTGAAATTTATTTTCCCAAATCCAGATGATATTTACATGCACGATACACCTGCAAAAACATTATTTGATTTCGAAAAAAGAACTTTTAGCCACGGTTGTGTGAATGTTAATAAAGCTAAAGAACTGGCAATTGCAATGTTGAAAGATTATCCGGAATGGACAGAAGAAAGAATTAACAAAGCAATGGATGGTACTGAAGAGACTACTTTTAAATTGGCAAACAAAGTGCCTATCTACATTTGCTACTTTACATCATGGGTAAATGAATCTGGTGAGGTAAGTTTCTTTCAGGATGTTTATGAAAGAGACAGTGATTTGAGTAAAATACTTTTAAACGAAAATACTGTAGCGAATAAATAATATTTAAGTTGGGATATTAATAACCAGAGAACTGTACAAAGTGAATCCTTTTGTACAGTTCTTTTTTTGTTTTATTCTGAACTAAAAAAAATACCTTAACTTATTAATTTTAAATCTTTTAAAGGATAAAAATTTATCAAAATCGAAGGAACTTTGCATCATAATAATACCACTAATTTCTAATACCAATTATCATGAAAACAGAGAATATTGAAGGATTAACTCTTTTTGAAATTAATCTATTAATTCAACAGGGCGCAAGATTTGTGATGTTTCCAAATCTGATGACCAAATTTAAAAGTTCAACCATTTATTTTGTTCGTCCGGAAGAAAATAAAATTAAATATGTTTTAAAACATTTTTTAAAGAATGTATTACTTAGTTGGCGCACTTTCCCTATAAGACCAATGTATCTGTCAAAATCATTGTTTTATTTAGCAATTGGCGGTAGAGATTACACACACAAAATTTTAGCCGATTTAAATCAAATCAATCCTGTTTACAATCCTAATTTGTATTGCCTACAATACATCTAGTTTTTTATAATTATCGTATAACCGCCTTTTTTGCCCCAAAGGTTATTTTTCTGAATATCATCTTATCAATTATCACCTTAAATTGTTAGTTTTTAAACTTTTATTGGTAACTCTGAGAGTTAACAGAAGATATATTTACTAATTGATTTTAGCTCTTTTTTAGGGCTAAAATCTTTTTTTATTTAAATTCTAAACATAACTATAAGATGAAAACCACCACCTTTAAACTGTTTATTTTATGCATCGTTCTTGGTGCAACAGCTTGTTCTTCTAATGATTCTAACGAAAAAGAAACGCCCGCTTCTGAACAAAAACTTTATGATTACTATGTTGATAGTAAGATGCAAACAGCAATAGATCAACTAGGAATTACAATTCATAAAGGCAATACTCCGCCCAATGTAGAAGGTATTTATACGATTGATCCGCTTCGTTGTACAATGTCAAATTTTAATGATGGATATTTAGGTCTCTCCATTGGCACATCTACTCTTACATTATCAAACCAAAATACGGCTCGTTTAAGCGTTGATTTCAAAAATTTCACCATTTATTACGATCCCAAAAATGAAATCTGGGAAGGAAAAGGTTCCTTCATATCTGGTCAGGATAATAAATTCTCGATCTTACTACACAGTCATGGCGAACTTGATACAGGTACAGATAAGGCAAAATATCAAAACTTAATTATTTTCTCAGGTGAGCTGGATGTTCAGGATAATAAAATTAAAGGAATCAAAAATCTGCAACTCGCATCGATCATGTCTGATGACTATAAAGATCCTTACGATATTTTAATCTCAATTGGACAAGGACGTCTTTTTACAAATAAGTATGCCGCTGTAAAATAACAAAAAACACTATTAAAGTAATCTTTCCTGCCAATTTTTTTTCAATTTTAACTAGAATAATAGTATCTTTCTATGCTTAAATTACACATTTAATTATGGAAGAAAATTATACTGAAGTTAAAAAAAATTGGTGGGACAGAAACTGGAAATGGTTTGTACCAACAGGATGTTTAAGTCTATTGGTACTTCTTGGTTTATTTATAGCCGGAATTTTCTTTGGAGTCACTTCGATGATGACCGATTCTGACGCTTACAAAGGCGCTATGACAGCCGCAAAAAATAACAAAACTGTAATTGAAAAACTAGGAAACCCTATTGAAACAGATGGAATGACCTCCGGAAGTATCAATATCAATAATGACACCGGAAATTGTGATCTTCAAATTCCAATAAAAGGACCTAAAGGAAAAGGAACTTTGTTTGTTGTTGCTACCAAAAAAGGAAATTGGAAATACAACGAAATGAGCCTTTATATTGAGGCAACCAAAGAAAATATTGATTTATTGAAGAAGTAAAACACCATATAAAAACACTTTTCCTATTATATCTTATAACTTCAATTATGAGTTCACGTTTTCTCTTTCTGTTATTCTTTCTAAGTTTTTATAATGCCGCTTTTTCGCAAACTTCCAAATTACAAACTGTAAAAAAAGAAGCTGAAGCCAAAACTGATCAAAACAATTTCGTAGAGATCCTTTGGTTAGACAAAAAAGGGGTTCTTCAAATCAATGAAGATTATATAAAAACAATAACCAATGCACAACGTGCTGCACTGGGATATATCACAACAAACATTGGAAACGATTGCTATTGGGATGGCGAAAAAAAAGCTGATGAAAGCAATTTAAAATGTAAATTCCTGTCAGCATTAAATTTAGGGTATCAATGTTCTGAAACACATTTGTCCTTCTTAAGACAATGGTTTAAGAAAGACCCTGAAGTTTTAAAGAATTTAGAAACTTGTACTAAAACAGCGTCTTCAGATAAAATTCAGGATCGATTCGTGGGGTTAAGAATGTCTACAACCAATAATACTATCAAAATTGTTTACGGTGCGATGGGCATGGATACTGAAACGCAAAAACGATGGAGATGGATTGAAGAATCAATCTATTCTTTTACAGAAAAAGAAATCAAGCAAATAAAACGAAAAAATCTACAAGGTGGTTTTTTCTAAATTTATCACCAATACTTTAAAAAAATATCAAATGAAACCATTATTATTTGTGTTTTTGTTCCTTCTTCAAAATATTTGTGTCAACGCTCAATCCGGTTCTAAATACGATGTATATACCAATAAAATAAAGCAATTCTCCCAACCTGCTAAAGTTTTGTCTAATAACATTAAAGCAGACGGAAACGGTTCGATAGAATTTACAAATGCAAAAAAACAAGTACTTCGATTTCGTGTCATGAATCACAAACTGCAAGTATTGCACGGTGAAATTGCTTTTCAACTTTTCTATTACAATAATATTTTTTTACAAAGGGTTGAAACTTTTGATAAAGACGGAAGTTTGGCCGGCGAAAGAGAATCCAATAACGAAGCAGCTGTCGTCTTTATTATTGAAAAACCAGGATTATACTTAAGGAAAAAGAAACTAATTGATGCTGCAGAAGGAAATATCAATCTAAAAGATGACAGCAACGAAAAAATAATAAGAGTACAATTCTACGATTCTAACAATCTTCCGATACCTGAAATACAGCATACCTATATTTCAAGCAAAACCTACTGGAATCAAAACATTAGGATGAATTGGCCTTGATTTAAAGTCGCTATCCCGAAGCTTCTGGACTGAGTTTCTACGTTTTTAAGATGCATAAACCAATTATAATTTTACTCTTTAGAAAAATTACGAAGTATTAAATACTGTAAAATTAAAGAAACAAAAAAAATGGATAAAGAACCGTTTGAAGCAAAACTAGAATCTATCTGGATTGGAGGTTTTTTCTTTTGGATAATAAAAGGCTTTTAAGGAAAACTAACAGATCAGTATATCGAAGAATTTGAAAAGCGAAATATCTGGACTGGCTATATAATTACGCTAATTTTTATTGGGATGATTGTTTATCTAATGATCCGAAATGAGATTCTGTAAACAATCATTTCTTAAAAAAAACAAAATGCCCTCTCTAGCCTCAATAGAAGTGGAAACCCTTTTGCTTTTTCCTTTAAAAAGCAAAAGATTAAAACGGATAGCGGGATCAGCTCCTAAAAAACCTTAGAACCTAAGCAACTCAGAGCCTCAGAACCTCAAAAAAACAAATTGTTAGTTATAAAACAAATTGTTTATGCTCCTAAAATAAAATTGTGGCTTTGTTTTTGAATAAGTAGTATTTTTGAAACTTATATAAAAACCTACTCAATGAAAAAGATTCTAATTTTAGCCCTTGTATTTTCTCTTAGCTCTTGTGCACAAGTACAACAAACCCTAAATCAATTACCTCAATTATCTTCGCAACTTCCGGGAATAGGCGGCGTTGATATCGCATCTGGTTTAAAAGAAGCTCTTAATAAAGGTATTACGCAACAAGTGAGTAAATTAACCGCAGTTGATGGTTTTTACAAAAATGAAGCTGTAAAAATCTTAATGCCTGCCGAATTACAAAAAGTAGACGCAACTTTACGTAAAATTGGTCTTAGTTCTCTTGCCGATGAAGGTATTAAAGTGCTAAATCGCGCTGCAGAAGATGCAGTGAAAGAAGCAACCCCAATATTTGTTACAGCAGTTAAAAACATGTCGTTTACAGATGCAAAAAATATTTTGTTAGGAAATGATAGCGCCGCAACCAGTTATTTGCAAAATAGTACTACTACAGCTTTATACGGGAAATTTAATCCGGTAATTAAAAGCTCTTTTGCAAAAGTAGGTGCTGATGTTGTCTGGACAAACATTATCAACAAGTACAACACGATTCCGTTAGTAAAAAAAGTAAATCCTGATTTGACTGATTATACTACAAACCAAGCTTTGGCAGGAGTTTTTAAAATGATTGCTGTTGAAGAAAAAGATATCCGAACTAATATTAGTGCAAGAACAACGCCTTTACTAAAAAGCGTGTTTGCAATGCAGGACGGAAAATAATTTTTTTGCCACAAATTTCTCGAATTTTCACAAATTTGATTCGTGTTAATTCGTGAAATTCGTGGCTAAAATAAAAAAAACTATAACAACCCAACCGAAAAACAAAATGCAAAAAATTACGATTCTGATTCACTGTAAAGACCAAAAAGGAATTATTGCGGCAGTGACAACTTTTATTGCAAAAGTAGAAGGAAACATTACATATATTGACCAACATGTTGATGTAGAGCAAAATGTGTTTTTTATGCGATTGGAATGTGAATTAACCAATCATAATGTTACTATAGAAAGCTTTAAAGCCGATTTTAATCAGTCCATCGCAACTCAGTTTAATATGTCCTGGGATTTATACAATCAGGAGCAAAAACCAAAAATGGCATTGTTTGTATCTAAATACGATCATTGCTTATTTGATATTTTAGGACGTTACAGCGCTGATGAATTAAATGTCGAAATTCCGGTAATTATCAGTAATCACAACGATTTAAGATCTATTGCGGAACGTTTTGATATTCCGTTTCATTGTGTCCCTTTTACAAAAGACAATAAAGAAGAAGGTGAAGCCAAACAAATTGAATTATTGAAAAGATATCAGATCAATTTTATTGTTTTGGCGCGTTATATGCAAATTATTACGCCAAAATTGATTTCGCTTTACGAGAATAAGATTATCAATATCCACCATTCGTTTTTACCGGCTTTTCCGGGTGCAAAACCTTATCATTCCGCTTTTAAACGTGGGGTAAAAATTATTGGTGCAACAAGCCATTATGTTACCGAAGAATTAGACGAAGGTCCAATTATCGAGCAGGATATTGCGAGAGTTTCGCACATACATTCGGTAGATGATTTTATTATGAAGGGACGTGATTTAGAACGTATTGTTCTTGCTCGGGCCATAAAATTACACGCCGAACGTAAGACAATGGTTTACAGTAATAAAACAGTTGTTTTTTCTTAATATTGTTTTATAGGTTTTGCCCGCGGATTATACGGATTGAAACAGATTTCGCTGGTTTCTTTTTTATCCTTTGAGCCTTTGTAATTCTGAACCTTTGAACCTTCTTATAAACATATAAACCCGACAGGTTTTAAAACCTGTCGGGTTTGCTTTTTAGTATTTAATCTAAAAATTATTTAACTAAATCGAATCTATCCAAATTCATTACTTTAGTCCATGCTGCAACAAAATCTTTTACAAATTTTTCTTTGGCATCGTTACTTCCGTAAACCTCTGCTATAGCACGAAGTTCTGAGTTAGAACCAAATATAAGATCTGCTCGGGTTGCCGTCCATTTTGTTTCTCCTGTTGCACGATTACGCCCTTCAAAAGTTTCTCCGGTTTCATTAGTTGCTTTCCAGGTAATACCCAAATCTAATAAGTTAACAAAGAAATCATTACTCAATGTTCCTGCTTTTGCAGTAAGTACACCATGCTTAGAACCGTCATAATTAGCATTCAGTACTCTTAAACCTCCAACTAAAACGGTCATTTCAGGTGCTGTAAGGGTTAATAATTGAGCTTTGTCTACCAAAAGTTCTTCTGTTATTGCAGTTGTTTTAGCGCTTTTATAGTTTCTGAATCCATCCGCTTTTGGCTCTAACGCTTCAAACGAATGTACATCTGTTTGCTCTAAGAGTGCATCTCCTCTTCCTTGTGTAAAAGGAACCTCTATATTTAATCCGGCATTCGATGCTGCTTTTTCGATCGCTGCTGATCCTCCCAAAACAATTAAATCTGCTATAGAAACTGATTTTCCTGAATTGCTAAATTCCTTTTGTATCGCTTCTAAAGTTGCCAATACATTTTTTAACTGATTTGAAGAATTGACTTCCCAACTGATTTGAGGTTCAAAACGAATACGAGCCCCATTAGCTCCTCCTCGTTTATCAGAACCACGGAATGTAGAAGCCGAAGCCCATGCAGTATGCACTAATTGTGAGATCGAAAAACCGCTTGAAAGGATTTTATCCTTTAAAACAGCAATATCATTTTGGCTTAATTCATTTTTACCAGCAGGAATCGGGTCTTGCCAGATCAATACTTCACTTGGAACTTCAGGCCCTAAGTAACGTACAATAGGCCCCATATCTCTGTGAGTTAGTTTGAACCACGCTCTGGCAAAAGCATCAGCAAATTTGTCAAAATTTTGCATGTAATCTCTTGAAATTGGTTCATAAATAGGATCCAATTTCATTGCCATATCTGCCGTTGTCATCATTGGAGCATGTTTTTTCGTAGGATCAAATGCATCTTCTACGATTGTAGCACTTTCATCAGTTGGTGCCCATTGATGCGCTCCTGCAGGGCTTTTGGTCAATTTCCAATCATATTTAAATAATGTTTCAAAATAACCATTGTCCCAAGTTGTCGGATTTGGTTTCCATGCACCTTCAATACCACTTGTAATAGCGTCTTTACCTACTCCGGTTCCAAAACTACTTTTCCATCCTAAGCCCATTTGTTCAATGCTTGCACCTTCAGGCTCTGCTCCTACTAATGATGCATCTCCTGCTCCGTGTGCTTTACCAAAAGTGTGTCCACCTGCTGTCAAAGCTACGGTTTCTTCATCATTCATCGCCATACGGGCAAAAGTCTCTCTAATATCTCTACCAGATCCTAGTGGATCAGGATTTCCGTTTGGTCCTTCAGGATTTACATAAATTAATCCCATTTGCACTGCTGCAAGAGGATTATCAAGTTCACGTTCTCCTTTATATCTTGTATCACCAAGCCATGTTGTTTCATTTCCCCAATTAACATCTTGTTCTGGCTCCCAAACATCTTCTCTACCACCTGCAAATCCAAAAGTTTTGAATCCCATAGATTCTAAAGCGCAGTTACCGGTTAAGATCATCAAATCGGCCCACGAAATTTTATTCCCATATTTTTGTTTAATTGGCCAAAGTAAAAAACGTGCTTTATCTAAATTACCATTGTCAGGCCAGCTATTTAGAGGTGCAAATCGCTGATTACCTGAACTCGCTCCTCCACGACCATCAGATATACGGTAAGTTCCAGCGCTGTGCCATGCCATACGAATAAACATAGGACCGTAATGACCATAATCAGCTGGCCACCAATCCTGAGAGTTTGTCATTAAATCAAAAAGATCTTTTTTGACTTCATTTAAGTCTAAAGTTTTAAACGCAGCAGCATAATTAAAACCTTTTTCCATAGGATCTGACAAACTAGAATGTTGACGCAATATGTTTAAGTTTAAACGATTTGGCCACCAATCTTTATTAGATGTTCCTGTACCAGCAGTTTCTTTCATTTGTCCATTGTGATAAGGACATTTACTTTCGTTTGAATCACTCATTTCTTTTGTTTTTTTATTAATAAAGTTAACGGTTCTCTAGCAAATGCTAATTTTTTAAGAAATCACATATTACTGATATTTAACACTTTATCAAATATACAAACTTATCTTTACGATATTCATAAACAAAATTGATTGTTATTATATTTTAATAACTAAAAATTATTTAACGTTACAGAAAGCTCAGAAAAGCGTTTTAAAGAATCTTAACTTATGTCCAACAAAGTAATAACAAAACCTTAACAGCTAAACATTCATATATGTTGGATCTTTGTAGTGTAATAAACTGGTTATTTATTATTTTGGTTTTGGTTAGTTAAATGATGCCGGCTTCTTCGAGATGCCGGCATTTTTTTTGTCCGAAAGTTTCTTTCGTTTTGTTTCAGGTTTTCTTTGTTTCAGGTTGCAGGTTGCTTTACTTTGAACATAATTTAACCGCAAAGTGCGCGAAGTTTTTTTATGAGTGTGGTTTTATAAAAACGCGAAGTTCGCAAAGCTTTATGTTGATTTAGCTTTGCGAACTTCGCGTTTACTGTACATACAGTTATATAAAAAACTTTGCGCACTTTGCGGTTAAATACACAATCCAACAAACTTGAAACGTGAAACAAAGAAAACCTGAAACTAACTTTTAAGTCGCTCTTGTAATATTTTAAAATATGGGAAAGCCTTTAATAGTCGGCTTCCGTGCCAGGAGAACATTTCGCCATCAACGAAAATAGTTTTAGCGTGATGTGTAAAACGCCCTATTTCGAAGGCGTCTTCTTCTTTAAACGGATAAGGTTCTGAGGAAAGGAAAACCAAATCAGGATCACCTTCTAAACGCATTTTTTTAAGTTCAACTTCAGGGTAACGGCCTTTATTGCCGTAGATATTCTGAAAATGGTTTAGTTTTAATAACTCATTAATATAAGTATCGTCCCCCGCTACCATATAAGGATTTTTCCAAATAAAGTAAGCGGCTTTTTTAACAGATATATCCTGAACGTATTTTTTGAAATCGCTTAAAGCGAAAGTCAGTTTGTCATTCCACTTTTGGGCTTCGGTGCGGCAATTAAAAAGCTGTCCGAAATCAGATATCATTTGGAAATTGTCTTCGATCGAAATGATATTAGTAACCCAAACCGGGCAAATTGCGCCTAGTTGTTCGACAATTTCGGGAGTATTTTCTTCTTTATTGCAGATAATAATATCTGGCTGTAGTAATTTTATTTTTTCGAAATGAATTTTCTTCGTTCCGCCAACAACCTTCTTAGTTGATTTGAAATGATACGGATGAACACAAAATTTTGTGATTCCGATGATTTTCTCTTCTAAACCTAAATCATACAACAATTCAGTTTGCGAAGGTACTAATGAGATAATACGTTTGGGGGCATTCTCAAAAATATGCAAAGTACCAAGCTGGTCTTTTAATTGTTTCATTTGCTTTTTGTTTCAGGTTTTCTTTGTTTCAAGTTTCAAGTTTGTTGGATTGTGTGGTTTTACCGCAAAGCGCGCAAAGTTTTTCATATAACTGTATGCTCAGTAAAGGCAAAGTTCGCAAAGTTTATAATAAATAGCTTAGCGAACTTTGCGTTTTTACAAAACCACGCAAGTAAAAAACTTTGCACACTTTGCGGTTAAAATCTATGTTCAAAGTCAAGCAACTTGAAACTTTAAACCTGAAACTTAGAATTTATAATCTCTTCCATTTCTTTTTGAACCGTCAATGCTTCTTCTCTGGCTTTTTCAGCAAAATCAGTTCCTTTTGAAGCGTAGATAATTGCTCTTGCCGAGTTTACTAATAAACCAACTTTGTCGTTCATTCCGTATTTGCATACTTCAGACAAACTTCCGCCTTGAGCGCCAATTCCGGGAACTAGTAAGAAACTGTCTGGAACAATTTTTCTGATATCTGCAAAATATTCGGCTTTTGTAGCACCAACAACATACATTAAGTTGTGACTATTTTTCCATGTTTTAGAAGTTTCCAAAACTTGTTTGTATAATTCTTTTCCGTTTGTAGTTAAGGTTTGAAAATCAAAAGCACCTTCGTTAGAAGTCAACGCTAACAGAATTGTATGTTTGTTTTCGAAAGCCAAAAACGGCTCAACCGAATCTTTCCCCATATAAGGTGCAACGGTTACACTATCGAAACTCAAATCTTCAAAGAAAGCTTTTGCATACATACTGGAAGTGTTTCCTATATCTCCGCGTTTTGCATCGGCGATAGTAAACATTTCAGGAAAATTCTCATTGATATAATTGATTGTTTTTTGCAATGAAATCCATCCTTTTATACCATAAGCTTCAAAAAAAGCGGTGTTTGGTTTGTATCCCACTGCCAGATCGTGTGTTGCATCGATTATGGCTTTATTGAACTCGAAAATAGGATCTTCGGTTTCTAATAAATGTTGTGGAATTTTAGTTAGATCGGGATCCAATCCAACGCATAAAAATGATTTTTTTAAAAGGATTTGTTCGTGTAATTGTTGTGTTGTCATTCTTGATTTTTTAGCTCTTCTAATACATCAGAAATAATTCTTTTTAGAAAGTATGCAAAAATAAAAAAAGCCATTCAATTAAGAATGGCTTTTTGACTTTATATTCTGTTTCGCTTATAAATTACCCAAATACACAATTTCAGTTCTTCTGTTCTCTGCTCTTCCTGCAGCAGTTTTATTAGATTGTACCGGTTTTGTTGCTCCAAATCCCTGAGACGTCAAATTCTCCGGGCTTACTCCTTTTGCAATCAAAGCGTCCATTACTACTTTTGCTCTTGCTTCTGATAGTTTTTGGTTTGCTTTTGGATTCCCTACATTATCTGTATGTCCATTGATTGCAAATTTAGCATTTGGATAGTTTTTCAAAATCTCTTTAATAGCGTCTAATCTTCCTGAAGTTTCTCCTTTTTTAGCATCGCTCAATGTTGCTTTTCCAGTTACAAAAAAGATCGACTTAGCTTCTACTCTTAATTTTTCTAAAGTAGATTTAGTCACTTTCGGACATCCTTTGTTATCTGCAGGACCTGCAATTAACGGGCATTCATCTACATTATCAGGTACTCCGTCTTTGTCTGCATCCAGAACCGGACAGCCTTTATTCTCTGCCAAACCAGCAACTGTTGGGCAAGCATCATCTTTATCTAAAACTCCGTCTCCATCAGTATCCGGCCAGGGACAACCTTTATTTTCTACCGGACCCGCAACAGCAGGACAAGCATCTACATTATCTAATAAAGTGTCTCCGTCAGTATCTTGCCAAGGGCAACCCTTATTCTCAACCGGTCCTTTTACATCCGGACAAGCATCGTCTTTATCAAAGACTTTATCTCCATCAGTATCCGGCCAAGGGCAACCATTATTACCTTCCGGTCCTGCTACTTTTCTGCAGGCATCTTCTTTATCAATTACTCCGTCTCCATCAGTATCTTTGAATTTTTTCTCGTAAACCGGAATTTTCATTCCCAAGTGAAAATCTGCTCCTTTTGATTCTTTCGAAACTAAATTGCTAAGAACAGAACCTGAACCTACAAAGAAAACACCTAATCTAATTCCTGACCCCACCTGCATTCCACTATATTCCATCCAGGTCATTGGCACATAAAAACTAAACCATCTGCTTTCGTAACGCGGTGTCAAACTTACTCTGTCGGCAATACTTGTTCCATTTAACTTCGTATCGCTTGCCATACTGATGTCTCCGTTAAGATTCAAATAGAATTTTCGATACATATTCCAGTCAACATCTGCATGTATTGCGGTTGGCAAGTTTGTTTTTACTCCTTTTGAGCTCGAAATTTTAGTATAATGCTCGTTCAGGAAATCATACAAATTACTTGCATCATCAATCATTTGCTGCGTTACAACACCAGTTACATTATAAGTATCGATTTTAGAATTTTTGTAGTTTATAGAACCTATATCCGTAACAGACAATCCAAAACGTAATTTATATTTATTTAAATCACGAAAGTTATTATCCACTTTCGCAGCATTTCTTAAATCGTACTTTTCATATTCCGGTCTCCATTCGTAAACAAGTCCAAGATCAAATCCAAAACCACTGGAATTGATATCAAAATCATAATCCTGATTCGCTTCCCAATCCTGGCTTCCTCCAATAGTAACTTCTCCACTAGACATCAATGTTCCTCCTTGCGGATTTGCATTATCCTGAACAAAAGCTACATTTACATTTTTTCCCTGAACATATCCATTTGCTCCACCTTGTAAATACTTTGCTGTCAAACCTCCTTTTAAAAAGTGTTGGTTATTTTGATATAAAACAGTTGCATAAGAAACACCTAATTCTCCCCATGAATTTGAGGCTCCGTTAGGGCTTCCAGTATTAAAATTAAAACTGTTGGCCTGATCTAAACCATCTTTAACCTGGTCTACAAGATATCCGTTTACATTTCTTGCATTACTAATAGATCTTGCTCGTGTAAAAACAGCCAAAGTGTGTTTTGGTGCGATATTAAACATAAAAGATAGCCCCATAATATCAACATTAGCAATACCGCTATTGTTGTTTTTTGGACTCATAACAGATTCCTTATCAAAATCGTAGCCTTTTTTATAGACATCAAAAAGTTTAACACCATACAAATCATTTTGTACAGAACCACTTATGGAAAATAAATTTATGTCTGTTTTAAAACGAGAATCCGCTATAGAAGCCGGATTAAAAAGTACGCTTTGCACACCTGCGTAGTTGTCATGAAAATAGCCAATATAAGATTGTGCTTTGGTCGAATAAGTGATTGCAATAAGTAATAAACTAAGTACTAGTTTTTTCATTAAAATTTGGATTTTTAGTTTGGTTTGGCGGCAAAACTACAATAATTGATTTATAAATATGTTACCAAAACATTGAATTCATGTAACATCTTCAATAAATTATGTAAGAAAAAAAGAGAACCGTTTTTCTAACTTTGATAATGAACCTTAAATCAGGAAATTATGAGTCTTCATATCGGAATAACACCTAAAAACTTAAAAAAGAGTACTGCAATATTAGCCACAATTTTATCTAATGAAATGACCTTATATGTAAAAACGAGAAAATTTCATTGGAATATTTCCGGTAATAGTTTTATGGAATTGCATAAATTATTTGAAGATCAGTACAGGATTTTAGAAGCTCAAATTGACGATGTTGCAGAACGCATTAGTCAGCTTGGAGAAAAAACGATTGGAACCATGAAAGAGTTTATCGAAAATTCGACGCTGAAAGAATCTCCTAAAGAATATGCTTCACAAAAACAAATGCTTGAAGAACTTTTAGAAAATCACGAGCAATTGGTGACTGAGTTTAGAGATTATATTCCGGTTTTTGAAAAGGAAAATAATGATATTGGTTCGGCAGATTTTATAACCGGTTTATTACAGGAGCATGAAAAAATGGCTTGGGTTTTACGCCGTTATCAGGTTTGATAAAGTAAAATGTGAATTATGAAACGCTTGTCAAAATTGATGTAACACAAAACTGGCTAATAATTTGCAACTTTACAAAACTATTAATTGCAAAAGAAAAGATCGTGAATGCGACCGAAATAAAAGGAAACTGGAATGAGTTAAAAGGAAAGTTGAAACAAAAATACGCAACTCTGACAGATGATGATTTGATGTTTGCTGAAGGAAAAGAGAACGAAATGTACGGAAGACTTCAGCAAAAGTTGGGAAAAACAAAAGAAGAATTTCATCAAATCCTATCAGATTTGTAAATCCTTATGACTTAATCCGGAATACCGTCTAATAAAACATATTAGACGGTATTTTTTTGAGAATTTTTTTTAATGTTTTTAATGTTTCTGCAACTCTGACAGGCATTAAAAGTCGTAACCAAAAATAATTTAATTATCTTTAACCAAATTTCTTTAAAATGAAACTATTTATAAAGTTCGACATAAATACCATTTGCTCTCTTTATTTAAAACAAAACCTGGAACAACAAAATATAAATTTTACGAGTTTAGGATTTGGTGAGATCGAGATTGCCGACAATCTTGATGCAGATGCGCTTGAAACTTTAAAAAATAATTTAAGTCCGTGTGGTTTTGAGATTGTTGAGAATCAAAAAAGTGTTTTGGTTCAGAAAATAAAAGACGCTATAATCGAGTTAGTTTTTATGGATGACAGCAACAATTACAAAAGTTCTGTTTTTCTGGCCGAGAAACTAAACCATAGTTATGGTTATTTATCAAATGTTTTTTCGGAGGTAACCTACTCTTCTATTGAAAATTTTATCATTTTACAGAAAATTGAAAGAGCGAAACAATTAATTATTATTAATGAAATGAGTTTGACCGAAATTGCTTTTCTACTGAACTATTCGAGTGTTGCACATTTGAGTACACAGTTTAAAAATACAACCGGAATAACGCCATCAGCTTTTCAGAGAATAATTAAGAAACGCAGAGAAAATTTAAAATAAAACCCAAATACCATACTAAAATGCAAAAAAACGCATTATACATTTTATTGGCTGATGATGATGAGGATGATCGTCTTTTTTTTAAGGATGCTTTTGAAGAAATCAAGATACAAACTAATGTAGATTTTGTACATGACGGGATGCAGTTAATGGATCATTTAATGGATCCTGATAATGAGTTGCCCGATATTTTGTTTCTGGATTTGAATATGCCTAAAAAAACAGGTAAAGAATGTTTAATTGAAATAAAAAAAACAGAACGCCTTAAAAATATTATCATTGCAATTTATTCGACTTCCTCATCTGAAGAAGATATTGAAGACACATTTATTCAGGGAGCCAATATTTATATCAAAAAGCCAAGCGATTTTAATACGCTTAAAAAAATAATTAATGAAGTCGTGACCGTAAACTGGCACTATCATACCTCTGGGTTAAATCGTGATAATTTCCTGCTCCGACTAAAATAATAGAATACCAATGAAATGGATACCAAATTTTAATTCTTCAAACTCATTGAGAGTTATTTTTGTAATCGCAGTTTTCATTTTGTTATTTCTATCTTCTATTGCTTACAAACACAACCAGGATTTAAACGAATCCAGTAAGTTAGTAATGCATACATATGAAATAAACATACAACTGGAACGATTAATGTCGGCGATTAAGGATGCCGAAACGGGTCAGCGTGGATATATAATTACACGTAATGCCCGCTTTTTAACGCCTTATATTTATTCGCGAGACAAGGTAAACACTTCATTTATTAACCTGAAAAAATTAACTGCTGATAATCCCGTTCAGCGTCAAAATCTTCAAAATTTATTCAAGCTGATTATTCAGCGTTTTGTTTCTTTTGAAAATTGCCTAAAATACAGCGATCCCAAAACATATGATAAACGAAAACTAGACAATCATATGTTTGGCGGCCGAATCCTGATGGAAAATATTCGTTTTAAAGTAGACGAAATGAACGACATCGAAAAAAGCTATCTGTCTAAAAGATTAAAAATCTACGATGCCGAAATTTCTTTAAGCCCGCTTTTCTCAATCTCCTTATTTCTGGTTGCATTATGTTTCATTTTACTCGCTTACAGACAAATTAGCCGTGATTTTGAACGCCTTAAAGTCTTCAATAAAAAGCTTCTTATCTCAAGCGGACTTATTGCTGAGTCTGAAGCAATTGGTAAATTCAGCACCTGGCAATGGGATTTAGACAGTAATAAAATAGACTACTCAGACAATCAATACCGTTTATTGGGCTTTGAGCCAAATACTTTTGTTCCGGAAAAAGAAACTTTTCTGGATTTTGTGCATCCTGATGATAAAGAAACCGTTTCGAACTCTATGCAAGGAATTTTAAACAATAAACAATTGCCTTTTGTTTATTATAAAATTATACTTCCAAGTCATGAAATAAGATATTTTAAAACTACCGGAAAATTAGTAACCGATCAACAGGGAAGTAAAATTCTCCTCGGAATTAATTTTGATATTACCGATGAACATTTGCTGAATATCGAACTTCAGGAACGAAACAGAGAGCTTGAAAAAAGCAATAAAGAATTAGCTTCGTTTAACCATGTTGCGAGCCACGATTTACAGGAACCCCTTAGAAAAATCCAGACTTTTATCTCAAGAGTTTCAGATGCTGATAAAGCGGTTATGTCGCAAAGTGCACGAGATTATATTGCAAAAATTGAAGTTTCGGCCAAAAGAATGCGTGTTTTAATTGATGATTTACTTTTGTTTTCGAGAACTAATACAACCAAAAAAGAGTTTATAAAATCAAACTTAAATGAATTACTAGAAAATGCTGAAGCCGAATTAACAGAAGTAATTGAAGAAAAAAAAGCCGTTATTACAGCATCAAAATTACCAAAACTGAATGTTATTCCGTATCAGATCGAGCAGCTTTTCATCAACTTGATTGGAAATTCTTTAAAATACAGTAATCCCAATATTGCTCCCGAAATTCGAATTGAAAGCGAAAAAGTACTTTCGGCCGATTATCCGGATTTATTGGAACAAGATGTGAAGAAATTCCATAAAATAACTTTTACAGACAACGGAATGGGTTTTGACCCTCAGTTTAAAGAAACCATCTTTGTATTATTCCAACGTTTACATTCAAAAACAGATTATCCCGGAACCGGAATTGGTCTTGCGATTTGTAAGAAAATCGTAGACAACCACAAAGGTCATATTATTGCTGACAGTACTCTTAATGAAGGTTCGGTTTTTACTGTTTTTCTACCAGATTAAACTCCTTTAAGGGTTACATTATAAGCGTTATATAAATCCATTATGGGAATTATATAACGTTTCTTTTTTATGCTGTAAAGTAAAATCATGGTTTCATTGCCATCTTTGTAATGTAATACTTTATGAAGTAATAATGAAAGCAATTCCTCCCTTAAAAGCAGCATTTTTCAGAGCCGTTTTTTTATTGATAGTTACAGTTTGTATAACGTCATGCAAAAAAAGCAATCCAATAGAAAACAATCTTAAAAATGAAACTTTTACAAAAAATGAAAAAGAAGAAATTGAAGCCTTTTTTTTTATTGCAACAGCAAATGTGAGTAAAACTATTATTTCGAAAAGTCAAATTGCACAGCAAAAAAGTTCAGAAATTAAAATACAGGAATTAAGCAAAAAGATTGAATTAAATCAAAGCGATTTATTAGAGGAAGTAAACAAAATAGCCAATAAAAAACTAATTATTATTACCGAAATAAATGCAACTCACAAAAGAGATTTATATGATTTGATAGATGTTACAGAAGTCGGTTTCAAAAAAGCATACTTAAACTCCATGTCTCAATCTTTAAACGAACAAATAAATTTGTTTGAATCGATATCTAAGGAAACAAATGATAAAACAATTCTAAAGTTAGTATTACAGTATTTACCCGGACAATATGAACTCTTGCGAGAAACAGAGCGCATCAACAAAGAATATATATAAACGCCTATACACTAATTATTAACTAAATTATTTAACTATGAAAATTCACTCCAATTTTTTATGCGCCTTAACCCTTTTTTTAACAGCTTCGTTTGGAATGCTGCACGCTCAGGACAATAATGTAAACACCGAATTTGGTGTAAAAGGGGGATTCAATATGTCTAACCTATATCAAAGTAAAGCTGATGACAATAATGTATTATACGGATTCAATGCCGGAGTTTATGCCACCTTGCCAATTTCAGATTTTATAGCCATTCAGCCAGAGATTTTGTTTACCACAAAAGGTGCCGAACTGGATTATAACAATGGTATTGCAAGCGGAAACACTAAATTCAGATTAAACTATATTGAGGTTCCTTTATTAGTAAGAGTAAATATTACTAAAAACTTCAACATTCATGCCGGTGGTTACGCTTCTTACTTAGTAAGCTCCAAAGTTACAGGTGATGGAGATATCATCTTCGATCAGAAAATTGATACTGACAATCTAAACAAATTTGATGCTGGTTTATCAGCCGGTGTCGGAGTAGATTTTAACCCAATAAGTATTGGTTTACGTTACAATCACGGATTAACAACCGTTGGAAAAGAAAGAACAACTCTTGCCGGAACAACCTATACTTTTCCGGATGCAAAAAACAATAATTTGACTTTATACCTTTCGTATAAATTAAATTAAGAAATAAGAATTAATTAATAACCATAACCTATATATGCCATGTCAAATTTATTATATACAATCGCCGTCATACTTGTTATACTTTGGGCTTTGGGATTCTTTGTTTACAGCCTTGGCAGTATCATTCACATTCTGTTAGTCATTGCTATAATTGCAATATTGCTTCGACTTATTAAAGGTCGCGAAATTTAAAAATCAACAAACTATTAATTTATATTAATCTATTAAAATCAAATATTATGAAAACGAGCAACACAATTTTAGGAATTTTAGGAGCTGCAGCAGCAGGAGCATTTTTAGGAGTATTATTTGCACCGGATAAAGGTTCGAATACCAGAAAAAAAATCTCAGATAAATCAAAAGATTATGGAGATAAAGTAAAAACCAAATTTGACGGAATTGTAAGCACGATTTCTTCAAACGGTAAAGATATTCTTGAAGAAGGCAAAGCAAAATTTAATCAGGCAAAAGAGGACTTCAATACTATTAAAGATGAAGCAAAGACTGTAAAAACGAACTATTAAAAGTGGACTTTTTAAACCATAAATACCCTCTACCATGGAATCAAATGCAACAACAAACGAGAACTTAAATCTTTATGAGAAAGCAGAGAATTATACCAAAACAAGTTTAGAATTAATTAAACTTAAAACGGTATCAACATCAGCCGATGTTTTATCGACATTGACATCAAAGATCGCAGTTGGCGCTGTTGTTGCATTTTTTACCCTGTTCCTGAATATTGGTATTAGTTTATGGCTTGGAAAAGTACTTGGAGAGTATTATTACGGTTTTTTTATCATGGCATTATTTTACTTAATTGTTGCCATTGTGATGCACAAAACGCAGCACAAACTGATTAAAACCCCTATTGGAAATATGATTATTACCAGTATTTTAAAGGAAACTAAAAAAGATGTCCAAAACTGATTTCAATAAATTAATAACTAAAAAAGACTGTTATGGAAACTATTTACACTATTGATTCATTAAATCAGATGATTGAACAACTGGAAATTCGACAGGACGCCGAATGGTGCGCTATTAAAGACGAAATCGATGAAATCAAAGAGAATTTGAAACCTCTTAACCTCATCAGAAATACGGTCGAAGAAATCAACGAAACTGTAGGTTTTAAAAGCAATCTGGCTCAATCTGCCATTAGCATCGGAATTGGTTATCTCGCAAAAAGATTTGTGGTTGGAAAGAGCAATTCGACTTTCAAGAATATCTTCGGATCACTTTTGCAGCTTGTCGTAACCAACTTAGTTTCAAAACCGCATGAATCCTCAAAAGAGGCATCATAACAACAAGAACTATCAAAAGAGTAATTGTCTAACTAAAATTTATGTATTATGGAAAAGTTAAGCGAAATAGTATTAAAAAATGGTGTGTACATGTACTCTAATCTATATAAATGTTTTGAATTTACAAGAGTATTTCTAGGTATCTAACTTGCTTTATACGTTTTTTTGTAGACAAACGGTTAAACAGTTAATATCCTTCAATATATTTTTTAAAGGTCCTGAGTTACTAAGTCTCTGAGTTGCTTAGGTTTCTTTGCAAGCTTATTATAAGACTTAATTCCGAACCCAAAAAGAGACTGTTTCATATATGAAACAGTCTCTTTTTCTTTTTATAACACTGTGCTAATAAGAAAAAAAGAGCTCTTTATATATTATTTTAACATAGCCCAAGGTTTCAACCTTGGGCTATATAAATACAATAAAATTCCAGAGGTATAAGGATGATTTAATAAAAAAAGGCTGTTTCACTTTGTGAAACAGCCTTTTTTCTTTAATCTTAAAACCTCTCATTAAGATACACAGCTGTGCATCTCTACAGAAATCCTTTGAACCTTTGTCCCTCTAAGCCTTTGAACCTTTAAGAAACCTATTCTTCGTCGTATTCACGAATCAAAACGTCCGGATTTGATACATCAATTTTGTGCAAGACTTTAATAAGTAACCCATCAGCAGAATATTCATAAGAATTTTCAGGAAAACCAGAAACCGTTCCGTCTTCATGAGTAATACTTGTTGTAGTAATATCTAAGTAATAAAACGGGTCCAAAATCTCATCTTGTGATATTAAATAAGGCTTACGATCGCTGTTATAAACAGATATTTCGGTATCATAAAATGACTCTTTATCATCTGTATAAATTGTCGTCATTTTGTTTTTCTCATAAATATGGTGTCGGATCATATCAAAAATTGTCCCGGAACTATCTCCATAATGTATAGTAATGACCCTGCCTTGTGTATCATATTCATAGGTATCAATCGCTGTTACATTTCCAGCAGCATTTGTAGTTGTAGCCTTTGTAATTAAGTTGTTTGTATATTCATACGCAACCTTTTTTAGTATCGAACCTTCTCCGTTGCTAATTGTTTTGCTGGCTATTTTCCCTGCATTATACACATAATCAGAAACCTGAACCGCAGCAACTCCTGTTTTTGAATCGAAATAATTACGTACCGATTTTACCAAAAGTGTATCAGCATATGTGTATTGTATCGTAAAATTTCTCTTGCTGTTTGCTGCCGAAGTATTGGTTTGTTTTGACAACAATTTTGCAATTTTCATTTTCTCAGAATTCGTCACATCAAATTGGTACGATCCACCGGCAAAATATACCGTAACAGTAGCTGGCGAAATAAACGTTTTCTCTGTGATTTTGCAGGTATATACAGTTTCACCTATTTTAAAACTATAAATAACCGATATACCTTTATTTACAACAATTCCCGTTACCTTATACTCTACCCTGGTATTTTCAAATATATTAGAAAATGAAATGGTTTGAGTAAGCGGATAATAAATCACCGAAACAGGTTTAACAATATCCGGAATAGGTTGTGGAGTTGGATCTGCATTGTTAGGACGCCCTGTACTTTTAATCTTTACAATTCTTTCACCATAAAAAGCTTTGTATTTTGCTTGTGTTGGTTTTACATCTGCATAGACAATTTCAGGTTTAGTATTTCCGTCTTGTGAATCATTCGTACATGACGCCATTCCTAAAATTAGTAATAACAATAACATTCCTTTTTTGAACTCCATAAATATATTTTCTTTAAGCCGACCCGTTTATCATGTCAGGTCATTACATGTTAATACAAACGCAATAATTTTCTCATTAAAAAAGCCGAAATTACACTTTTATCTTAATATTTTAAAAAAAATATAACAGAAATCTAAATTTAACACAAACCACGTATATCCAACAATTCACACCAACAAAAAAGCCGAACTACAAGTAGTTCGGCCCTATTATAATAACATCCAAGATAAAACCTGAATCCCTAAGTACCTCAGAACCTCAGAACCTCTTTTAGAATACCTCAGAAGCTTCTTTTAATTTCTCCATATTGTTAACCAATTGTAACTCGGCAACAATTTTTTGGATATCACCATTCATGATATTTCCTAAATCGTAAAGTGTCAAACCAACTCTGTGATCTGTTACACGACCTTGTGCGTAGTTGTAAGTACGAATCTTAGCAGATCTGTCACCGGAACTCACCTGAGAAGTACGTTTTGTAGCATCTTCAGCTTCTTTCTTAGCCAATTCTTGTTCGTACAAACGAGAACGTAAAACGTTCAACGCTTTATCTTTATTTTTATGCTGTGATTTCTGATCCTGACATTGCGCCACTAATCCCGTTGGAATGTGCGTTAAACGTACAGCAGATTTCGTCGTATTTACAGATTGTCCTCCAGGTCCAGAAGAACAGAAGAAATCAACACGAACATCGTTCATATCAATTTGTACATCAAACTCCTCAGCTTCCGGTAAAACCATAACTGTAGCAGCCGATGTATGCACACGACCTTGAGTTTCAGTCTGAGGAACACGTTGTACACGGTGAACACCAGCTTCAAACTTCAAAGTTCCGTAAACATCTTCTCCCGAAACCTCAAAAATAACCTCTTTGAAACCTCCTGAAGTTCCTTCGTTCATATCTACAACCGAAGTTCTCCAACCTTGGTTCTCACAATATTTAGTATACATTCTAAACAAATCTCCTGCAAAAATACTCGCTTCATCTCCACCCGTTCCGGCACGAATCTCGACCATCACGTTTTTAGCATCTTCAGGATCTTTAGGGATCAACATAAACTTGATTTCTTCCTCAAGTTCCGGCAATCTTTCTTTTGCTTCATCAAGTTGCATTTTGGCCATTTCGGTCATATCTGCATCACTTCCGTCAGCAATAATTTCGTTTGCCTCATCTATATTAGCCATCAAAAGCACATATTCATCACGCTTTTCAGCCAATGCTTTCAAGTTTTTGTACTCTTGATTCAATTGCACATAACGTTTCTGATCAGAAATAACATCCGGCTGGATAATCAAATCCGAAATCTCGTCAAAACGTTGTTTTACTATTTGAAGTCTATCTAACATTTTCTAATTCCTTTTATTGGAGTGCAAATTTACGAAATTTTTGTTTAAAATTCTATCATTAACTTTTTGTGTTTTTTAGGTAGAAATTTTAGTGGAAATATGATGGTTTTTTGGAGCTGTTTCCTGCTATTCGCTATATCTTTTTAGGCAGAAGATTTATCGTAAAACAAGAAAAATTCGTTTGCCTAAAAAGGATGCCGCTTCTATCAGGGCTATGGGTTTCAGTTTTAATTATATCTTTTTTCTCAAATTTACACCAAAGTCAGATCACTTAATTCGTCGGCTAATTTGTGTAATCCTTTAGAGATCTGCAACATCTTGTCACTTGACAAAGTTGCTAAACCTTTCGTGTATTGCCGGAATAAGCTTTGATTTATTCCTGCATAATGCTCTGCAAAAGCCGATTTATTGATTACACTAAAATAATCAAATACCTGCTCTAAATCAATCTGATAACTAATATCGAAATCAGTTATTGTAACCTTTTCTCCTTTTTCCTGTAGATATTCTACATGATATTGAAGAACCTCATTAAAATTTGCTTTTATTTCGGATATATTATTACCAACTGTAGCCAATCCATCAATTTCTTTTGCATAAGCTGAAAAACCTGTAGCAGTTTTTTCAATAACAACCGAGATTATCCTTTTTTGTGTATTCATATTCGTCTGAATTTTACATTTAAAATAAGCTGTAGAACTATTTAAGTCCTGCTGCTTTCAAAATACTATTTAAAGTGCCATTTGCTATTTCTTTACTACCATGTCTGGGAATAGTAAGTTGATTCTGTTTTGTTGCGTGCCGATACAAATCATGGTTCGCACCATTTTTATAAAGAAACCAACCATCCTCTTTGAGAAGTTTCAACAACTCATTTACTGAAGCCATCTGCTTTAATTTAAATTACCACAATTGTATTTTTTTCATATTTGTGGTATTTAAATATTATTAGATTTCTTGCTTTTAGAGCATGTAAATATATAACATTTTTGCTATATAACAAAAATGTTATACATTGAATTAATTGAGGTATTTATGGATTTCCGTAAAATCATTCAATTAAAGATATTTACTTTTAGCAAAAACTATTTTAATTAAAAATCAGGTGTTTTTACTTGGTGGTAAATTTGAAATAAAAACGATGTTTGTTTTTTTTATTTAAATGCGGTTTTACATAAAAGGATGTTACCGCTATCACGTCTAATAATTTAGATTAAGAGTTTACGGATTTCCATAAAATTCGTGAATTAAAAGGAGCTATGTTTATGAAAAATATTTTCAATCAATTCTTTTGGTATTAGATCTTAAAAAACAAAACTCGGTATAAGACCAATTTTAAAATAGATTTGTGAAACTTTGTTCGTATATAATAAATATACAGGCTATTTATAATACATATTTAAGCATAAGAAAATAAATTAAATTGAAATAAATCTTTAAAATTATTTGAATGAATAAATACATTAAAAAAGGAACAATAATTGTTGTTCCGCTTGTCGTAGGATACATTTTTGGACAGATTTTTCCAATTGATATCTTAAAACCAAATTTTCCAGAAAACGAAGTTTTAAATAAATCTGAATATTATAAATTTATTGTTTCTGTTATTGCAGCATTTATAACTTTCTGTGCAGTTGTTGTTGCATTATTTAAAGATGATTTGAGAGAATATTGGAAAAGACCAATTTTAGATTTTTCAGAACCATCACAAATGACGATTGAAGAATTTAATAATAATTCTGAATCAGGCTCATCAACCGATAACTTAATTGCTAAAATATATATATCCCGAATTGAAATTAAAAACAATGGCAATTTACCATCAATTAATACCGAAATATTTATTGAAAAATTAGAATTTAAAGAAAAAGATACTAATATTATTCAGCAAATTGAATGCTATGGTAAACCATTATTATGGAATGGAACAGAATCTACATCAATGATTTTACCTGCAGGAGCTAAAAAACTTATTGATATAACAAAAATTACTGCTCCAGAAAAAATTTCAACTCCAGATTCTCAAACAACAAAATATCCTTCTAAAGTTATAATTGGTGGAATTGAAAATCATAAAGAACAAATAAAAGGAACTTGGTATGCGACTTTTGGTTTGTATGCACAAAATCACAATTCAATATCTTTTAAAATTGAAATGGAGTGGACTGGAATTTGGAAACCACGATTAACAGAATTCAAAACTCAATATCAAATAAAAAAAGTTTAATAAATGAAAAAGTTATATATAATAAAATATGACGTCTCCGATAGCCAAATATTTGATAATAGAGTTAAAGGTCTTGGAGATTGGGTAAAATATTTTTCAGATAATTGGATAGTTTCTAGCGAATTATCCGCAAAAGAGATTTATGAAAAAATTACAGAAGAATATGAAAATAAAAGCATTTTCATTGTAGAGTTAAATCCAACAAATTATTACGGAAGAATGAATACTAAAGTTTGGGAATTCTTAAAAGCTAATAAACAAAAATAATAGTAAAAATCCCCCGCTGGTATGATCGTCGCGCTTATGAACTCACTTATTTTCAAAGAAAAAATTCAATCTTTATGGCGCAGATTGCAAATATGCGCTATGAGGTTTTAACATATTATCTAATTAATAAACTATGAGTAATCTAAAACAATTCAGAAAAGATTTGAATGCACATCTTCAAAATGAATTCAATGCATCGAATGAAACTGATAGTATTAAAAAATTAGCCGAAGCAGAAAATACAGTGCATGACTTTGTAGATAATTATATTGAAAAATTCGGACTGAATAGAAGCGATTTAAATATCATTTCTAGCGATTTAATAACTGAATTTGCAAAAATAAAAATCAAATACATAGAATAACGACACGGATATTTCTTTACGTTCAATAGCGCGGATTTATTCCCATTAGCGCAAGCCTTCCATTCGTAAGCGCAATCAAAATAACGTAATAATAAAAAGAAAAAAACAATCTGTTTGTGTACGAGTAGGGCAAATTCCAAAATATGGCTAAATCTAATCTCAGACCTACTGTTAGACCTACTGTAGAAGCAGAACGTTAACAATAAGTTTAATACTAATTATAATTTAAGAAGCTATGGTTATCGACAAGATACAAATCATTAAAGACACTATAAACAATTACAAAGTAATTTCAGTTCCATTAAAAAATGCTTCATATAAAATTATAATCAATCAATTTCCTTCTGAAACATCTATTGGAGAAAAAATTCTAGAAAATTCATTAACAATAATAATCGCTTTAATTGCTGGATTAGTAGCACTATACCAAGTTAAATCAAATATAGTTTCAACCGCCAGAATAAAATGGATAGAAACACTAAAGGAAGATATTAGTAACCTATACAACTATGCATTGAGTGCAGTATTTTTTTATTCAGAATATATTAATGAAACCGATAACGATATATATCTTAAATATTTAGAAGCACATTCTAAATTTTATGTTCTTTCAAATAGGATAAAAATGCAGCTCAACATTAAAGAAACAAAACATAATGATTTAAATACAATATTAGACGAGATTGATTCAATGTTAGACAGTAGCAATAAACAACTCAAAAATATTACTCAAGAGAATGTAGAAGAAAAACTAAGAGAAATTGTAATTATATCACGAGATATTTTCAAAATTGAGTGGGAAAAATCTAAAAAAATTTTTAAGATCTAAATTGCACACTTTCCCCCGCTCTCCGAAGTGTTCTTTACGAAGCGCTACGCAAATGTCTCTGACTTTGCGTAATTTTTATGTTCTTAAAAACTATAAATTTGATAAAAGTCTCTGACTTTTTATGAATCTTTGTAATAGGATAATAATAATAATAATAATAGATTCAATAGAACCAAAATAAACAGATTCTAAGTTATACTATTGAAACAAAGTTTTAAACCTAACATAAAATAAAAAATGCAAAAGAAACAAAGACATGGATGTTTAACGGCTTGGTTAATTTATTTAATAATTGCTTATTCATTTGGTACAATTCTTTATTTCTTTAAAAGTGATGAAATGTCTAAGATTGCTAAATATCAAATTTCAGAAAATATGATGTTAATCCATGGTTCACTTGCATTATTAGGAATCGTGTTCTCAATAATGCTTTTTAAATGGGTAAAATTAGGATTTTGGGGTATTTTCAGTATTAGCATGATATTATTTGTATTACAAATATTAAACAGTAATCGAATTATGTCGCCATTTTTTATTGTGATTTGCGTGATAATCCTTTTTGGATTATTACAATTAAAAAAAGACAATAAAAGTGGTTGGAATAATTTAGAATAAAATCCCTCCACATTCTATCATAAAAAACAAATTACAACCTAAAGTTAAAAAGTTCAAATAAATGAATAATTACTTAATAGACATAATTGACAGAATGTTGGACAGGAGCGACCATAATATGGAAACTGGTTATGATAGCTCCAAAACAATTTCATGGAAAGCTTATAGAGAAGCCGAAAATGTTGAAAATGCAGAATACATTCCGCAATTAATTGCATTTATTGACAATGAAAAAGATAAAAAGAAGCGAGATCGTGCGTATTTTCTTCTTGGTCATATTACAAAGCACACAAATGATTTAAAAGCCTTAGACCATTTAATTTCCCGCGTTAATAAAGAAACCGATAAATATATAATTTCATCTCTATTAGACAGAATTGCAAATATCAAAAAACCAATCGGGACAGATTTACAACCTTTAATTCAAGCAACAAAAAGTGACAAATGGTTAATTCGGTACAGCGCTATACAATCCTTAAAAAACTCATTTGATAGCATTGCCGAAAACACATTAATTGATATTCTTGATAATTCTGATGATGTATATAACATAATTTATACAAATGCTACTCTAAATAAAATAGGAACATTAAAAGCGATACCTTTTTTAGAAAAACATTTAAAAAGTAGAAAAAGAGATGTAAAGCATTCTGCAAAATATGCTATTGAAGAAATAAAAAAAAGATATGAATAACAATTAACCTGAACATTCCAATAGAAATATAATCGAAATAATAATCTGTACAAAATCGAAAGACTTCAGAAAGTATCTGAATTAAATAAACATGAAAAAAACATTAGCTTTAGTAATTATTAGCTTTTCGTCACTTTTTGTTAGTTGCCAAACAAAACCTGGATTTACTAACACTTTACAAATAAAATATACTCACGGCGATGAAAGTCACAGCAGTGAAGAAATGAGTTTTGAAATTCATGATAATAAAGTTTATGGTAAAATAACTCGACCTAATGCCGATAAATTATTGTCTTCAGAAATTATATTGACAAGCGCTGATATTAAAACTTTGAATTCATTTCTAGAATTAAGCGAAAAATTTAAAAATAAATGCGATGAAATAAATTCAAGCTCAGATGTGCAGTATTATTCTATTTTTGTGGATAATAAAGTTGTAAAAATATATGAATGTGATTGGAAAGTTTATTCATTTTTTGATGTTAAACAACAAATCTTTGGTAATTATCTACAAGATCTTGAAAAGAAAAAGCAGATTTTAAATAATGAAATCTCTAATTTATTAATAGGAAATTGGAAAGCTAACGTATTACTAAATGATGTAAATAATAAATCTGAATACATTGTCGAAAAACTAACTACAAATCCATCTTCTGAATATATTGAATTCATTAAAGACGAAAAAGTGATACTTCATAAAAATGGAAAAAGTATTTATTATGACTATAGAATTGATGTTCTTGATGGAAATAAATTTTTAATAATGAATGGCGACGATAATAAAAACGGAGAAGAATTCATTTATGGTCATAGATTCCTGATTGATAGTTTAAGCCAAAATAAAATAATTCTAACACGATCCTTTTAACGGCATTACCTTCCCTTACGCAAGCCATTACAAGATTTATTTAGCATTCGACAAATAAATCTCATGCAAATCATCCAATACTTCCATTTCATCTTCTGGTAAAAGTTGTAAAGCAATTTCAAGCAAAGTCATTACATTATTATCCGCTTCATTAAATGAAAAAGTTGCCTGACTTCGGGCATCGTCATTAAGCAAAATAATACTTGCTTTTAGAAGACTTGAAACCATTAAATTTAATTCGTTATAACCGGATACTTTTAGGTTTACACTAAACGAATTGTCACTATTATTTTCTGATTTTAGTTTATTGAATTTATTGATTCTTTTCATTGATTCCAGAAATTCTGTGACCTTTTCTTTATATTGTATTTCCATTATTTTCTATTTTTTTCTTCAAAACGAAATTACAAGTAATAGATGACTTTTAAGTGATTGTATACAATCGGTTGTATGCAACTGAATGCATCAAAAAATAATTACAATTCAAATTTTTAACTTTATATTCGTCATAATTAAATATTCCAAAATCGCTCAATCTTTAAAAATAAATCCGGGCGATTTAATTAAAGATTTATAATACTTGCAAAATTTTCATTTTCGCAAGTGAGAAAAAATTGAATCAGACTTATAACAATTAAAATATTCTTTGCATTAAATGAAAATACATTCGAAATTTAGAACTCTTTATTTAATTAGAATTAACATGTTTTATATCATATTTGATTTCTTTTGTTTTTATAGTTTTTTTAATAGTTTTCGAACTGAAGATTTTATAGTAGGCTTAGGATCAATTATTTTTTTAGCATTGAGTATATTTTTTCACATTCAGAAACTTCGTGCAGTCACTGAAATTATTGTTTTAGAAAAAGGCATACAAAAAATAAGTTTAGCTTCACATAAAACAGAATTTATTCCTTTTTCGTCTATGGCAAATATTCAAACAGAACGCATTCAAGGATCTTATAGTGATGCAGGACAAATAACTACTGGTTATTTTGAAAGTACGATACTTCTGGAAAATGGCGAAGAATTACTAATTAGCCCTGATCAATATGATAATTATAAAGAAATTGTTGTCGCAATAAGGGATAAAATTTAAAAAATGAAGAAATATTTTGTAAAATCATTCTATGAAAAACTGGAAACAAGTATTTAAATATCTTCCTATTCTATTTTTAATATGGTTTATGGCACACACCATATTTATCACAATTGATGGTTTGAATGATAACGGAAAAAGTGCAGATGTTGCTGTTATTCTTGGCAACAAAGTAAACGAAGACGGAACCTTATCCGAACGTCTTGAAAAGCGTTTAGAATGTGGGCTAAATTTATATCGAAATAAGCGCGTAAAAAGAATAATTGTAAGTGGCGGTTTTGGCAAGGAAGGTTTTTATGAAGGAGACAAAATGAAAGAATTTTTAGTTGCCAATAAAGTTCCTGATACTGCAATAATTGTCGACAATTTAGGAAACAATACTCGTGCAACGGCAGATAATGTAACTAAATTACGAGATAGTTTACACTTTGAAAGCATAATCGTAGTATCGCAATATTTTCATATCACGAGAACAAAAATGCTATTCAAAAAACATGGTTTTCAAGATGTTAATGGCGTGAGTCCAAATTACTTCGAATTCAAAGATCTATATTCTTTATTAAGGGAATTTGTGGGTTACTACACGCAATAAAAACGATATATTTTAATGCTTAAAATAAAATTTCCATATGATATTTGAAAACCAAATATTAAACTATTTTGGTCCTAATTTAATAAAAAGAGACATTAATTTTATTATCAACGAGACATTAACCCAAGAAGAAATTGTAATTATTACAGAGATTGGTTTACCCAATACCATTTTGGATTTTAATTTTACAACTAATATTTCTTTATTATCTCCATCAGAAATTGTAATTGGAAAAGTCCATTCTGAAAACAGTATTATTCTTAATTTAGAATCGCGAAATATTACAAAAAATAATCTTAATTGCTTCTTAGCAAAATCACTTAAACATCTGGTTTTGCAATTGTACACTTACGATCATTTGTGGAAAAATGTCATTCCTAATAAACATTTTGGCAATTATAGGGAGAATTCTAATTTTAAAAAGTACGCTAAGTTTTTAGAAGCACAATTGTTAGAAATTGATCCGGATTTATTAAAAAATGATAACGCCTATTTTTGGGGTTCATTAATCGAGGACATAGAATTTGGCATCATTGGATAATACGAAAAAACACACAATAAAGCAGTATTTTACAAATTAATTCATATCTTGAAAGCCGTAAATCATTGACAGAAACTACATTGACAGAAAATATAAAAATTAAATTATCTTTAGATTAGGAATCAGCTCTTCGAAGTCTTCCCTTCGAAAAATTAGACGAATTAATATAAAAACATCTATAAATATTTAAACTATGTCAAACCACAATAAAAAAGTAGACGAGTATATTTTTAAAATGGCTGATTTTGCAAAACCTATACTCACTCATCTTCGACAAATTATATTTGAGACTTGTCCTGATGTTGAAGAAGATATTAAATGGGGAATTCCTCATTATGCTTACAAAGGTGATCACTTGGTGATGATGGCTGGATTTAAACAACATTGTTCTTTTAGCTTATACAAAGCTGAGCTAATGAAAGATAAAATGATCCAGGAAAGTGTAAAAGCAGGAAAAAAATTCGGATATATGGATAAGGTAAAAGATTTGTCTGAGTTACCTGATAAAAAAATTCTCGCAGCATACTTTAAAGAAGCTATGGAACTAAACTCTAGTGGAATATCAAAGCCAAAAGTAGTAAAAGAAAAAGTAGAAGTCGCTGCTCCAAAAGAATTTATTGAAGCATTAGAACAAGACAAAATTGCTTTTTCAATTTATGAAAGCAAGTCTCCTTCTTTTCGTAAAAATTATATAATCTGGATTGCTGATGCAAAAACAGACGAAACAAGACAAAAAAGAATTACGCAATCATTAGAATGGATAAGAGAAGGGAAAGACAGATTTTGGCAATCAAAAAAATAAAGACTCCGTTCTCCAAAGTGTTTCTATTATCGTAGTTATTATGTGACCTGACTTGATACAAGTTCTAACGAAAAAATACTAAACAAACAATAAGATTAAAAATTGTTAAAACAAAACACATACAGTAAATCAGCACTTTATGAATTAATTTATACATTTGATAAATTCCAAAAATCTATTCTTTGATTATTTTCTAACACTGCTATTAATGAAAGAACTTATTAAAATTGGCCGGCTATTTTATGGTATCGGTATCATTACTTTGGGAATTCATCAACTTGTTATCAAAAAATTTCGTTCAGAAATTTTATCTCCATCTCCTTTCTGGGCTCATAACAATATTATCTTCCCTATTGTTACCGGAATAGCTTTAATATTTGCAGGAATTATTATTTCGGGAGTATTTAAAATTAAATTTATAGACACAAAAAAAGTCTGTCTTTATTTAGGCTTTTGTTTTCTTGTGGCGATCCTCACTTCTCACCTACCTTATATTATAATGCTTAGTGCGGATAAAACCCCAGATTTTCAAGTTTGGATAGATGCTCTCGAAGAATTGACTTATAGCGGTGGTGCATTTGTAATGGCAGGATCATTTACAGAAAACACTTCGGCTAAAACCGAAAATAATTTCACATCAGTATTAGAAAAACTTATCTCATGTGGACGCGTTTTTTATTCGATTCTTATGATATTATTTGGATTGAGTCATTTTGCTTTTGCCCAATTTCTTGTTACAATGGTTCCAAAATGGTTACCAGCACCAATGTTTTGGACTTATTTTTTTGGTGTTGCCCTTGTCATTTCCGGAGTATCAATTATTTTCAAAATACTAATAAAACCAATTGCGCTTCTTTTAGCACTTACGCTTTTACTGTTTTTTCTATTCTTTCATATTCCTGATGCCATTGCAAATCCATCTGTAGGTGGTGGAAATGAAATTGTTCGTGCATTTATTGCGTTGCTTTTCTGTGGTATTGCAATAGTAATTGCCTTAACAAATGATCGTAAAAACAGCTTAGTTGAAATAATATAAAATGTTATTTTACTGAAATCAGACAACAGCACATTCCATATTTTTTTGTTCGATGATCTGCATATCAATTATTTTTTGAGCGATAGTTCCTCTTTCAAATAAGCGAATGAATTTAAAAACGGCGCTAACAAAATATCCGGGGTTTGAAACTAATCGGGCGATTTCTGTTATTCTATCGTCTCTTAGTTTTGTACAGGCTTCTCTCTCGTTTTCAGGAACTGCCACAAATTCATTGGCAAATTTCCAAGCGCCGTCTCTGGCAGTTTGCATACTAAAATCAATAAAAAAAGTGTCCATTTTGCCTGTCCATTTTAGGATCATCGTGAGCGTTGGCCAAATTTTGATTAAGCATTTTTCGACACCTCCAACCAGATTACTAAGAATGGCGTTTATTTGGTCAAAATCGTGTTTTAAACTCTCAATATCTTCTACTGTACTTACTTGGGCTGAGGCGATTCCTAAATCAAGATTTACATGCGCGTTGATTCCCAGTAATAAATGCTGCACAACTATTGGCCAGAATTTCTCTGCTTGTTCAAAGGCAAATCCCCAACATTCTGATGGTTTTTCTTTAGCTCTATATTGGTAATAGGCTTTTAAATACCGATTAGCAAAAATGACATCCAGTTTTTCCATTCGTTCCCCATTTTGAAAAGAACCATCCTGAATACCTTCTTTTACTTTTACAGTAACTTCGCGATATAACGTAGCAAACAAACCAAGATTGCTTTGTTCTACTTTTGATCTTTCTATTATTTCATCCAAAAACTGAATTACTTCGTCTATAGTAGTTGCTTGTTTCATAATTGGTTAGGATTATTTTTTTGGTAGAACGAATATAATTCTTTTAATCTTTGAAGAGTATTTTTTGAAGCAATTATCTTATTATTTTTTTATTCAGGAAAAACTTCTTCTGAAAAAACTATAAGTTTAATAAAGCTCACTATTTTATAAAATCGTTATAAAATTTAACAAATCTTTACACTTTCACTTACGGCTTCCCGTAAGGTTTGTGAATTAAAAGTCACTAAGTTTGAAACATCTTAAAATCATTTTAAAGAATTAACAACCAAACCAATGAAACTAATACTTGCCGCATTACTTTTTATTTTCAACTTAGCATTATCTGCACAAACCAACAATTTTGCTGGTGAATACTCACGCTCACTTGGTGAAGAAGGAAAACATATTATTGAATATAAATTGACCTTAAATCAAGACGGAACATTTATGTTTCATTACTACACAAAGATACAGGGCGGAATTCCGCCCGAAGTAAACAAATACGGAAAAGGAAAATGGAGCGCAAAAAATAATATGATTACTTTTTCGACGAATAAACAAGAAGACATTGACCAAAAATATACTTTAGATTTTAATAATTCTACAGCAAGATTTGTGACCAAAAATCCCAGAGACAAAACAGATCAAATAGTAAAAACAAGACTTACGTTTTTGGAATCCGGAATCCCGTGGATGCAAAAAATTGATATTTTCAAGATATAAAAAAACAAGCCTTTAGAAAAATGTGCAAAAGTCAAAAAGACATTTGCACATTTTTTTTATACGAAACTTTCCTGAAAAATATGTTTCCCTTTCTAATAATTTTCTGAATACTCGATCTTCTTTTCAACCTTGAATAAACACTAATAAAGTTCAGTCCTTTTTATCCAAAGCATTTTTGCTAATAAAGAGCAATTACGGATTTCCGTAAAATTTACGAATCATAAGACGGTAGTTTTGAAGTAATATTTATCACAAATAGTTATTTTATAATGGTTTGTCTCGACTTTTTTGTTTCTATAAATGAATCAAATAAATTCTTTTCGAACCGAAAAAAACTAATTAAAACCAATTATTAATTCTAAAATTTAATTGCAATGAGTAAAAAACCAATTCAAGCAACCGATCTCTTTTTGGCAATACTTGCCTTTTTATTAATTAGCGTAAGTTTTTACCAAACCTGGCTTGGACTAGACCAGATTTTTGGTCCTGCATCCTTTATAATTGCCTTAGTACTTTCCCTTTTATTATTGTTTTTAGTCTGGATGCTAAGAGTTGCCAAAACCGAAGGGCGTTCGACTTCAAGTCTAGTCGGTATTTATATTTTTATCGCTTCTTTTTGTTTTATGGCAAATTTTAATGCTCTGTACACAAGATTTATGCGAACCGATATTTACACAACCGAATTAAGGGATATAAATGAGCGTTTTAATAATCTGGAATCAGATGTTCAATCTAAATTAAGTTATAAATATAACGGCGCAACTGCTCAAAATATTGAAATTAAGAAAAAGCAGATGATGGAGCAGATAAAAGATCCGGGGAATAAAGGAATAGGAACCAGAGCACAGTC
The DNA here is from genome assembly GCF_900187965.1 of Flavobacterium sp. ov086. GTDB lineage: Bacteria > Bacteroidota > Bacteroidia > Flavobacteriales > Flavobacteriaceae > Flavobacterium. The sequence goes on from NZ_FZNL01000018.1 coordinate 79,000, forward strand.
TTTGATAAGAGATATAGAACAATTAACGGGTCAAAAAGTAGATTTTCTTACTCCTGTCCGTAACGATTATGATGACCTGGCCGAACGAATGGGACGCCAAATAGATAATATGATTTCTGACCTTTCTCCGGAAGAAAAAGCTTTAAAAACTGACATCAATAATGCGGTCTTAAAATGGAATAAAAAGATTCAGGATTTATTACTGCTTTCTAAAAAAGAAAAAGACGATATCTCTCAGGGCTTAATTGACGAATCACTAACCGAATACAACAAGTTAGGCAATCGTGCTCATACCGTTTTAGGCGAAGATAAATTTAAATTCACTCCCGAAATTTCAAAAACACAAGACGTTGGAAAAATTGGGTTTGCTTTTGACCACGCTATTAAAAACTTCGGAATGTACCAATTTGTTGTACTAATGGGTTGTATTTTATTAGATTTTGTTATTGTCATAATTGTATTATTAGTCACTACAAACAATGCAAATAATAATAGTACAAGTGTATTTGGCGGAAACAAAAGAAATGGTAAAGTATTAATTGCAAAAAACTAAAATTATATAAAAATGGTTAACGATAGCAACAATTTAAAGCCTTTGATTTTTGATGATGAAAGAATAAAACCAATTTCATTTGAAACAAAAAATGAAATAAAAACTGATTTTGTTCCTTTGGCAAATGCAAGTACCAATGAGATTAAAAACAAAGACAGTAATTTTGTTTTCTTTTTTGGTGTTGGCGAATCCGGAAAATCAGTTATTCTTTCTTCGATGCTCTATTACTTAAGTTCACAAGCCGGAGTTTTACGCCCCAAATTAGGAACTCCAAATTCAAAAGAAGCACAAGTTCTATTGGCTGATTTTTTTGAAAATATCAGACAAGGCATTCTCCCAAACAGAACAACGCGCGATCAGGTGACACGATTAGATTTAATATTTGAGCCTAATAATAAGTCAAAAAGGGTTCCTCCCATTAACTTAACTTTTCTGGAAACTTCTGGCGAAAATCATAAAGATATTAGCAGAGGCGGAACTTATCACAGTAGTATTGAAGCTTATTTAAATGCCAATATACCTTTGACTTTTATAATTGTTACCAGTTTTGACATGGCACATTTAGAAGATACATTAATAAATGAATTTCTGGATGAACTGGAAAGAAAAGGGAAAAATTTAAAATCTATAAATGTGATTTTAGTGGTTTCTAAATGGGATAAATCCGGTAGAACAGATGTTTCAAATGAAGATGAATTAGAAAACTTCATTAACGAACGATTACCCAGAACTAATACCAGAATAAACTCGTATGAATTAAATAAAACTTATTTTACAATTGGCAGCATTGAAAACAATGGAAACGGGGAGAGAATTACACTTTTAAATCTGGCTCCTGCCCAAATTTTATCTAATTGGCTTTATGAAAGCATTGTTGGTTATCCGTTAGATTATGAAGGTACTTTTTGGGAACGATTAAAATTTAACTTTTAAATGGAACAAAATATATATTTATTAGCATTTGGAACATTTGGAAATCCCTATGGTTTTAGACAAACTTTTTTTAGGGTTGGGAATCAAAATGTGGCAAAATCAATCAAAACATTCGATTTAAACACTAACGCAATAAAACTATTTGAAGACAGTACCATATATTCTATTCGTAAAGAAACAGCAAATGGCTTAAATTCAATTGCATACTCAAAATACTCCTTTGCAAAAGAACAAAATTCTGATCGAGGAGGAACTTTTATTGGGGCAAGCATTTTTTTTACAAATGAAATTGCCGAAGATCATCTTACGATTACTAAACTAAACGAATTTCATAAAATATTAGCTGCTAAAAACGTTGAGGATAAAACGATAATGGTGAATCATTCAGACAACTTTTCTGTTGATCTGCCTCAGGATTTCGACAAACTTAGCTTTAATCTAAAAAGTTTTGATGAACCGTCAAACTTCAATACATCAAATGCCTGTTTAGTAGTTTATTCTTCGATAGAAACCAATAAACTACAGCAAAATTTAAAAAAAGCATTAGAGTTATTAAATAATTTCGATACTGTTTTTTTTACCGATAATGAAGAAATTGCAAAATTTACTCATAGCAAAGGCCTTTATAAAACCGTAACCGAAGAAGGATTTAATACTGAAATACAAGCTTTAAGAGAAGAGAAAAAGAAACGATTACAGGTAATGGTAAATGATTTCGAAAAAGAAATAACAGAGCTTGAAGAAAACAAAAGAGTAACTGTTAAGGCACTTAAAGACAGTATTGAAGAAAATTCAAGATTGCATCAGGAAAACGGCAGAAAAATTGAAGAATCGAGAAAACAGATTCAAATTGTTGAAAATAAATATCATGAGTTCTCAAAAAAAATAAGAGAAGCTATAAATTATGTAAATTCAAATAAAAAAATTGAAGACATAAAGTTGTTTCATTCTGAAAATAAACGTGAGTTCATAAACTTTGTGAATCAAAATACCAAGCCACAATATTTGAATACTCTAAACAATATTCAACCGAAGACTAATCTAACCACCCAACATCAATTAAATCACGATTGGTTACAACCCAACAGCAAATTCCAAAATAAAGGACAAACCAAAACAAAAGATTCTTCTAAAGTTTTTATTGTATTATCCATTCTGTTTTTTGTTTTATGGGTGTTAACAGTGTTTTATTTTCTGTTTTTTAATAGCAATGAGAATTCTTTTAATTTTATAAATGCATAACATGAATTACAGTTTTATATCAACTATCAAAGTCTTTACGAGATTAAAAAACATTCTATATAAAAACTTTGCGCCCTAGCGCCTTCGTGGCAAAAGCCAAACAAAAATTTCAATACCAATTTCTAAATCCCTAATTTCGCCTATTAAATAACGAAGGAGAAAAAATGAAGGTCTGTATTGCCGAAAAACCAAGTGTAGCACGTGAAATCGCATCCGTTTTGGGAGCTAATACCAAACACGACGGATATTATGAAGGCAACGGATACGCCGTGACCTATACCTTTGGACATTTATGTACCTTAAAAGAACCTAACGATTACAAACCACACTGGAAAAGCTGGGATTTAAACAATCTGCCCATGCTTCCAGAAAAATTCGAAACCAAAGTCGTTGAGAATTCAGGAATTCAAAAGCAATTTAAAATTGTAAAAAGTCTTTTCGACAAAGCCGAAGTGGTTATAAACTGCGGGGATGCCGGACAAGAAGGAGAATTGATTCAGCGTTGGGTAATGAATGAAGCACATTACAAAGGCGAAGTACAGCGTTTATGGATTTCATCCCTTACCACAGAAGCCATAAAAGAAGGTTTTGAAAATTTAAAACCCTCTGCCAATTACGATAATTTATTTTACGCCGGATTTTCAAGAGCCATTGGTGACTGGTTATTAGGTATGAATGCCACACGTTTGTACACTGTAAAACATGGCGGTTACAAACAAGTATTGTCTATTGGGCGCGTGCAAACGCCAACATTAGCAATGGTGGTCGATCGTTGGAAAGAAATCGAAAATTTTAAACCTCAACCCTATTGGGAATTGCAGACTTTATACAGAGAAACACTTTTTAGTTATGAAGAAGGTCGTTTTCTGAAAAAGGAAGATGGAGAACTTTTGGCTAATAAAGTCAAAGAAAGCGAATTCGAAATTGTATCTGTCGAAAAAAAGAACGGAAACGAATACGCTCCAAAACTCTTTGATTTAACAGGTTTACAGGTTTATTGCAATACAAAATTTGGATTCTCGGCAGATGAAACGCTTAAAATTGTACAAACGCTGTACGAGCAAAAAGTAGTTACATATCCCAGAGTTGATACCACTTTTTTACCAAATGATATTTACCCGAAAGTACCTGGGATTTTGCAAAAATTAACGCATTATGCTGAGTTAACACAACCGCTTTTAGGTAAAAAGATCAAAAAATCACCTAAGGTTTTCAACGATAAAAAAGTAACGGATCACCACGCTATTATTCCAACCGGAATAGAAGCTAATTTGCAGTATAATCAGCAACAAGTTTACGATATTATTACAAGACGTTTTATTGCGGTTTTTTATGATGATTGTTTGGTTGCCAATACTACAGTAATTGGAAAAGCTGCCGAAGTTATGTTCAAGACTACCGGAAAAGAAATCCTCAAAAAAGGATTCCGTGTTGTATTTGAAGATCCGAATGCTAAAGAAAAAGAAGCTGATATATTACCTAGTTTTGTTGTGGGAGAAAAAGGTCCTCATGAACCCTCTTTTCTTGAAAAAGAAACTAAGCCACCCAATCAGTTTACAGAAGCGACTTTACTTCGTGCAATGGAAACTGCTGGAAAACAAGTAGACGACGAAGATTTGCGCGAATTGATGAAAGAAAACGGTATTGGTCGTCCGTCAACTCGGGCGAATATTATTGAAACACTTTTTAAACGTCAATACATTGTTCGAAATAAAAAGCAAGTTTTACCAACGCCAACAGGAATTCAGCTTATTGATACGATTCAGAACGAATTAATAAAATCAGCTGAACTTACGGGTTCTTGGGAAAAGCAATTGAAAGATATTGAAAAAGGTACATTTACCGCTGCTGCATTTATCAGAAACATGAAGCGCATGGTTGAAGCTTTGGTATTTGAAGTACGAAGCGAAACCAGACACGCCAATATTTCGCATGCAGCAACCGTTCAAAAAGAAGTTGTAAAAGTAGAGAAAAAGAAAGCTGCCGGAATTTTGGCCGAAACCTGTCCGAAATGTAAAAAAGCAACGCTTATAAAAGGAAAATCCGCTTACGGATGCGGTAATTATAAAGCAGGCTGCGATTTTGTACTGCCATATACTTTTGCGGAGAAAAAAATAACAGAAAGTCAATATTTAAGATTAGTTCAAAAAGGTTCTACAGTCAATATAAAAGGCTTTAAAACCGAAGCAGGAACAGTCGAAGGATTGATTCGCTTTGAAGAAAATTACAAGCTTAAATTAGAGCCTAAAAAAACGGCTTCAAAACCAAAACCTGAAACAAAATCAGATGCATTAACATGTCCAAAATGTAAAAAAGGAACAATCTTAAAAGGGAATACCGCTTATGGATGCAGCGATTATAAATCAGGTTGTGATTTTAAAGTGACTTTTGATGATGTTAGAGCCAGATTAAAAGATCAAAAACCAACTAAAGAATTGGTTTATTCAATTTTGAGTGAAAGTGTATAGTTTTTTTTCGCCACGAATTCCACAAATTTTCGCGAATTATTCTTTTTTACTTTGGCTTAAATCATTTTAGTCTGTACCCGTTTTCTTGTATTAAATATTCGCCATTTCAAACAATTAATTCGCTAAAATTTGTGAAATTCGTTGCTAACTTTTTTTTAATAACTTAGCTTTTTAATTTAAAACCAAATATCAAAATATATGTTTCAGAAAATTACTCTTTTAGTGCTTTTAGTAGCGGTTGTTTCTTGTCAAAAAAAGGAATCTGTTGAGAAAGATAAAATCAAAATAGCAGATTGGCTTATCGGAAACTGGGAAAATACTTCACCAGACGGAGTACTTACTGAAAACTGGATCAAACTAAACGACAGCACTTTTAGCGCTGCATCATACTTCATAAAAGGAAAAGACACTTTGCATTTAGAAAACATTATTTTGGCTCAAAAAGGTGAAACTCTAACTTATTTTGCCACCGTAAAAGGTCAAAATGATGATAAACCTGTTGCCTTTCCTTCAACTTCTGAATCTGACAAACAGTTGGTTTTTGAAAATCCAAAGCACGATTATCCTCAAAAAATCACTTATACAAAGGGAGCTAATAATACTTTGACAGCTGAAATTTCAGGAAATTTACAAGGGAAAGTTAGTTCTGAGAAGTTTGTTATGACTAAGAAATAACTTAATCGCAGATCTAATTAATTTATAGCATCTTTCTTTTAAATACATTATTCCTTATTCATGAAATACATACTTCTTTTTACATCTCTACTTTTTTTTAATATAAACGTAGCTCAAACTACCATATCAAACATAGAAGGGAATTGGATAAACTTTAAAACTGAAATGAAAGATGGAAGCAGGCTTTACACTGGATTTCCAATAGATTCAATTAATACAAGATTTGTTATTGGTACAAATAAGTTTTGCATGAATATGAGTTTATTCAGTCAACTTGATTACAAAGAAAATTTATCAAAATGCCTTCTGGATTATAAACTAATAGACAATGTAATTCAAACATCTCAATATTCAGGATATATAGTAGAACGTTTTACTGCTGACTCGCTAACTTTATGCGAAAAAATTAATGATACTCCTGATGAAAAATTAAAAAGATTATATCTTGTAAGGGAAGAAACCATGATTGCTGACTATAAAGAAAAATACAAAAATCAAACTCATATAGTAGCTTCATCAAACTTTACTCCTAAAATCAAAGAGTCTTTTATGAAACTGCTGAATGAAGATTTTAATAAGCATAGTTCTTATTACAATCTTCGTTTAAGTGGAAGGATTATCATTTTTCCAAAAGAGAAAAAAGTAAAAACAGAAATCACTAATTCTACAAGAAAGGACTCAATACAACTAAAAAGAATAAGCAACTATTTCAATAATTCTTTTGAAGACTGGGATTTAAAAGATTTTATGGCATATGAATCTGTTGAATTACCGTTTGTTTTTGAAGTAAAAAAAAATTGGCCGAGCAACTAATATACTTTTCTTTACAAATGATGTAAATAGATTTGATAATAAGTACGGAATAACACTTCCTAAAATGGCAGAAGGTTCAAACTATTTCAAAAAAGCAATTCAATTATTTCAAGAAAAGAAGTTTTTAAGCGCTGCTGATTTCTTTGAAAAATCATTTGAAGCAGATCCTAGAAATATCGATGCACTTTACAATAAGGCAGCCTCATATGCTGGATTAGGAGATAAAGAAAATACTTGCAAAGTATGGAAACAAATTTCGGATTTAGGTCAAGTTAATGGAAAAGAACTTTATTTGAATAATTGCCAGTAAAAATAAAAATTTTTCAAAGATTTTTTTTAAAACATCCTTGGATTTAGATACTAAAAATAGAAAACAAAGGAATTCTAAAACCAACATAAAAGAACCAGAGGTTCGGAAAATATTGTAGGGCTGGACTTTAGTCCAGTTCAAAACAAAAAAAAGTTCACGAGCGAGACGCTCGCATCAGCGTTAAAAAAGAAAAAACCTTAGAACCTCAGCAACTCAGAATCTTAGAAACTTCAAAGATCTACTCCTTCTCCCCTATTTTATTCACCATAAAAATCATCAGAATACCTAAAAGCGCCATTACAAAAAATGCCCATTTCATGCTTAAATATTCAGAGATAAAGCCAACCATTGGCGGAACAAGTAAAAAGCCAAGATAACCAATTGTAGATATAGAGGTTAATGCAGAACCGCTACTTAATTTTGAAGATCTTCCGGCGATACTAAACACTAACGGAACCACGCAGGAAACTCCAAATCCAATTAAAACGTAACCAAAAATAGTTGGATAAGCATATGGCATTACAAAACAAATACCAAATCCTAAAGTGATCAAAATACCACTGTAAAGCAAAATTCGTTTTGTTCCAAATTTCATTACGCCATAATCTCCAAACAAACGTCCTAAAGTTACCGCAGTTGCAAAAAACACAAATGCTGCACTGGTTAGTTTGGGAGAAGCTTTCAATATATTCTTAAAATAAATACCACTCCAATCGTACATGGTGTTTTCGCAAGCCATAGAAACGAAACAGATCAAAGCAAACTTTATCAAATTTTTTTCAGGCATCGAAAAGAACTTTTTCTTAACCGGTACAGGCTCATTATGAATACTTACAGGATAAAAACAAGCTGTAAGTCCCATTAGAAAAATACTTACTCCTAGCAAATGATAAGTAGGCGTAATATTCTGTGTAACCATTATGTATCCAAAACCCGCTCCGGAAAAAACTGCAATACTCCAAACTGCATGAAAACGCGTTATGATTGATTTGGGATATAATTTTTGGACCTCCAGAGATTGTGCATTAATAGATAAATTAAAAATATTGCGGGACGCTCCAAACATTAAAAGTATAATAACTAACTGCCATACAAATGCAGCCAAACCAGGTAACGACAAAGCAATATTAAACATGATTGCTCCTAATAACATAATATAACGGCTGCTATATTTATTTAATAACATTCCTGTAAAAGGCATTGTCAACATCAGACCTATTGGAAAGGCAAATAAAACAGCACCAAATTCAGCTTCAGACAAATGCAATTGCGCTTGGATATGTGGAATTCTGGATACCCAGGAAGAATACCCAAATCCGGAGATGAAAAAAAATACAGTATTGGCTAAACGGAATCCCTTTGGCGAATTCTGTATTTTTTTCAAAAAAGGTAAAATCATGGGGAGAGTTTCGTTTTAAAAGCACAAAATTAAGGCTTTTGAAGTATAACTTCTACCCTTTTCCTGTTTTTTAATAAAAGTCAGAAATTTAAGCCAATTACTTCTTTTCCTGCAAGTTTTTAAAAAAAGTTCACCAAAAGATAACAAAAAGTACACTAAATCAAGTCAAATAATATTTGTTAAGGAAATATTAATTTCTACATTTGCACTGTTTTTATTAATTCTAAATAAAAATAAATCTTAACCAAATTTAATTTAAAATGAAATATTCTTCTGCGAAAACGTATCGTCTTCTATTTACAATCGGCCTTCTATTCTCTATTTTTTGTTCTTTTGCGCAACAAAACTTCGGAAAAATAAAAGGAACAATAACAACCTCTGACGGCGATGCAGCTGCTGGTGTAAATGTGATCCTTAAAGCTTCAAAATATGGCACTACTACAAATGATGACGGTAGTTTTGAATTGAACAGAGTTCGAGCAAATACATATACTTTACAGATATCTTTAACGGGTTATGATACAACAGAACAAGAAGTTATCGTAGCCGAAGGTGAAACCACAACTGTAAACTTACAATTGAAGGTTTCAAACAAAGAGTTACACGAAGTTGTTGTAAATGGCAAAAAAAGCATCTTATCTAAAAAAACAGATTACGTTGCGAGAATGCCCCTTAAAAATCTGGAAAATCCACAAGTTTATAGTGTGATTCAAAAAGAACTTTTACAAGAACAAGTTTCCATAGACATTAGAAGCGCAGTTGTAAATGCACCTGGTGTAACTACAAAAATTTATCCTTCGGGAGGACTTGAAATTTCTTTTAGAGGATTTAGTACTGGCGTTAATGCCCGAAACGGAATGGAAAACATGACTGGACGCAGCTCTATTTCTATCGATAATGCAGAGCGTATTGAGGTTCTTAAAGGGCCATCAGGAACTTTGTTTGGATCGTCTGTATCTTCTTTTGGAGGTGTTGTAAACCTTGTTACCAAAAAACCTTTTGAAGGCAAAAAAACAGAAGTATCTTATACCGGAGGAAGTTTTGGATTGAACCGAATTGCTCTTGATATCAATACTCCATTAACACCGGATAATAAAGTATTGTTTAGATTAAACACTTCTCTAAATACTGAAAAAAGTTTTTTAGACTATGGTTTTAATAAAACATTCCTGATTGCGCCAAGTCTTATTTATAAAGCAACTGACAAACTAACCTTAAGTATTGACACTGAAATCTATAATGTAAACAACACACGCCCTACTTACGGACGTTCCTATGCTCCCGGAATTACAAACCCAACGGATCTAAAAATAGACTACAGAAAAAGTTTGTTTCATGATGATCTCGATGCTAAAACCTCATCAGCAAAAGTTTTTGTTCAGGCAGAATATCAATTGGCAGATCATTGGAAATCTACGACGCTTTTCTCTTTCATAGATGAAAATGTAGATCGTAGTTATCAATATTACACACAATGGAGTTCACCAACAGAAGTACAAAGAAGTGTATCTCGTTTTGGACCAATATTCAATCAGTTTACAAATATACAAGAAAATATTAATGGTGAATTTTCTACCGGAAGCATCAAACATAAACTATTATTGGGTGTAAATTACCGATTTTCAAAAAGCACCTTCAATTATGGTGCAACACCAGTTATAGACACTATTGATGTGACAAAACCTTTTGATCCTATTAGAAAAAAACAAGTTGATGCAGCACTATCTCAACTTACATGGCCAGTTCCGGACGAACAAATATTTAGTGTTTATGCCTCAGATGTAATCAGTTTTACAGATCGTTTATCAGCAATGTTGAGTCTTCGTTTGGACAACTTCGTTCAGAAAAAACTTGTAGATGTCGATGGATATAACCAAACTGCTTTGTCTCCTAAATTAGGTTTGGTTTATGAAGTTGTTAAAGATCAAGTTTCTTTGTTTGGAAATTATATGAATGGTTTTCAAAATTCAGGTCCAGTAAATCAGCCGGACGGAAGCTTGTTAATCCTGAAACCAGTTTACGCCAACCAATACGAAGGTGGTGTAAAAGTAGAAGTTTTCAATAAAAAACTAAGTACTACATTAAGTTACTACAACATTACTATTGATAATGCGACAAGAACAACTCCTGATGGTTTTAGTATTCAGGATGGTAAACAGGTAAGTAAAGGTTTAGATTTTGAATTTATTGCAAATCCAATTGAAGGTTTAAACGCTGTGGTAGGTTATGCTTATAATGATAATCGTATCGTAAAATCATCAGATCCTTCTATTGAAGGAAATAAAGCAAGCAGTGCGCCAGAGAATGTAGTTAACTTTTGGCTTTCTTATAAATTTCAAAACAAACTAAAAGATTTAGGTGTTGGTTTTGGAGGTAACTATGTAGACAAACAATATAAATTTGAAGACGAAAGTTTCTACGCTCCATCTTATTCGGTTTATAATGCAACTGTTTTCTACGATCAGCCAACATGGAGAATTGGTGTTAAATTCAACAACATCAACAACAAAAAATATTGGGATTCTTATGGAATGGCACAAACTCCATCAAATGTCTTGGTAAACTTAACCCTGAAATTTTAAGCAAAATCTTTATCAAAAACACCTCAACTCCAGAGGTGTTTTTTAATAAATCATCTTTTCCTTTTTATAAATAAACGTTTAATGACCTTTAAAAAAATCATACTTAAAATTCATTTATGGCTCGGTTTAGGCTCGGGTCTAATTATCGTTATTCTGGGTATTACAGGCTGTATTTACGTCTTTGATGAAGAATTAAGACCTATAGTGTATCACGATAGCTATTTTGCAAATGAAACTAAAAACGTGCAAAAACCGCTATCAGAATTGGTCAAAATAGTGCAGGATTCTATTGGAACTGACAAACCCATAAATTCCATAAATATCCGAAACGAAAAAGATGCAACCATACTATTACAAACCAGTAAAACTTTCGAAAACAAAAATGCCATTTGGTATTGGGACACAACAGAATATAGTTATAACATTTACATTAATTCTTTTACAGGAAAAATTCAGAAAATAGAAGATGCTACAACGGAATTTTTTGAGGTTATTTTCTCTCTACATTGGAGTTTATTATTGACAAATGACATTGGTCAGCCAATTGTAGGTATTGCCGTTATCATATTCATTATCTCATTGATTACCGGACTAATACTTTGGTGGCCAAAAAATAAAGCAGCAGCAAAACAACGTTATTGGTTTCGCTGGAAAAACACCACACAATGGAAACGTAAAAACTACGACTTGCATAATATTCTGGGATTTTATGTACTGATTTTTGCTTTGATTATTGCCTTAACAGGTTTAGTTTGGTCATTTGAATGGGTTGATAATGGTGTAAAATGGATTGCCAATGGCGGTCAGACTATCGAAAGAAAACAAGAGGAAATAAAATCAGATATTTCAAAAAAAGACAATCAAAATCCGTTGGATAAAATCTATGCTGCATTAAAACAGGATTATCCAAATGCCAAAAACTACATTGTTTCAATTCCTTCGGACTCTTTACAATCGCAATTTGTATTTATTGAAAATGGAGGAAGTTTTGATAGAGTCTTTCTACAATTTGATCAGTATACCGGCAAAATATTAGAAAAGAAAACCTTCGCAGATCGCAACAACGGAGACAAACTTCGTTCGTTAAACTACCCCATTCATTCCGGAGGCATATTGGGATTACCCGGAAAAATATTGGCCTTTTTTGCCAGTTTTATTTGCGCCAGTCTTCCGGTAACGGGATTTTATATTTGGTGGGGACGAAATAATAAAAAGAAAAAAGCTAAATAATAATACTTAAACCAATCATCACAAGTAATAACTAAAACCTTTATCAAAATGAACTATTTAAATTCTAAAACAACAAAATTTCTATATGTCATTGGTCTGTCTTTTATTGTAACAGCCACGGCATTCGCACAACAAAACTTCGGAAAAATTAAAGGAACCATTACCACTTCAGACAGTGAGCTTGCCGTTGGTGTAAACATCATTCTTAAAAATTCCAAATACGGAACAATTACCAATGAAGATGGTGCTTTTGAGTTTAACCGAGTAAAAGCAAACACCTACACTTTGCAGGTTTCTCTAACAGGTTATGAAACTTTAGAACAAGAAGTGATCGTTTCTGGCAATGAAACTACAATGCTAAATTTGCAATTGAAGGTTTCAAACAAACAATTAAAAGAAGTAATTATTACCGGAAATCGAGGAAAAGCCTTCCCGAAACAAAGTACTTATGTTTCTAAAATGCCGTTGAAAAACATCGAAAATCCTCAGGTTTACAATATTGTTTCATCGGAATTAATCAAAGAACAAGCCATTACAAATTATGAAGATGCTTTGAAAAATGTTCCCGGAATTCAAAAATTATGGGAATCTACCGGTCGTGGCGGTGATGGTGGATCGTATTATACTTTGCGCGGTTTTGAAGTTCAGGCAAATATTGTAAACGGATTACCAGGCTTGACAAACGGTAGTTTAGATCCTGCAAACGTAGAACGTATCGAAGTGATCAAAGGTCCATCTGGAACTTTGTTTGGAAGTAGTTTGGTAAGTTACGGCGGACTTATTAATACGGTTACAAAAAAGCCTTATAGCGGTTTTGGCGGTGAAATATCGTATTTAACGGGAAGTTTCGGCTTAAACCGAGTAACTGCCGATGTTAACACACCACTTGACGACGCTGATAATGTGGCTTTTAGAATTAATGCAGCGTATCAAACCGAAAATAGTTTTCAGGATGCAGGATATCGTACTTCTATATTTGTAGCACCTTCCCTTTCGTATAAAGTAAACGACAAACTTTCTTTCCTGATCAATACAGAGTTTATGCAGGAAGAAAAAACTACGCCATCGATGTTGTTTTTAGGAAGAGATAAACCATTGCAATACGCGAACTTAGACGAATTAAACTATAACACAAACCTATCTTTTTATAGTAATGATTTACCAATGAAAAATCCAAGATTTAGTTTGCAGGGTCAAATGACTTATAAAATTTCTGATCAATGGACTTCGCAAACCGTATTATCAAGAAGTTCTTCTAAATCAAGAGGATATTACTCTTATATCTACGATAATGAAGATGGTAATAAAGATTTTGGCTTATGGATAACCAAAGAACAATCACAAACTGTTACGACTGATATTCAGCAAAATTTTATTGGCGATTTCAAAATCGGATCAATGCGTAACCGTCTTGTTGTAGGTTTGGATTATTTTGAAAGAAATGTCATGTATGGAGGTTCCGGTTATGGTAAATTGTACAATGTTACCGCACAAGGCGAAGTGAGACAATTAGATCCTCAGAATCCTTATTATCTGACACAGACTTCTGTTGATAAACTTCTTGCCAATGAAGCTGCAGGAAATTTTAATCCGCAAGATGCAACTTATAGCGCTTATGCATCTGATGTATTGAATATTACGTCAAAATTATTGGCAATGGCAAGTTTAAGAGTTGATTATTTTGATACCGAAGGCGATATTAACAACGACGACGACGATTATACACAAACTTCTTTATCACCAAAATTCGGATTATTGTATCAGCCTATCGAAGACAAATTGGCTGTATTCGCCAATTATATGAATGGTTTTAGAAATGTTGCTCCGGCATTGAATTATGATCCTGACGGAAATTTACTTGGATCAAAAACTTTTGAACCGGAACATGCCAATCAATTAGAATTTGGAGTAAAAGCAAATCTTTTTGCTGATAAATTGAATGCTACTGTAAGTTATTATGATATTAATGTTGCCAATTTGGTAACCAGTAATGCTACATATTCCGTGCAAGGTGGCGAAGCGAGAAGCAAAGGTTTTGAATTTGATTTGAATGCTGCTCCAATAAAAGGATTGAGTATTATTGCCGGGTACAGCTATAATGACAGTAAAATTACAAAAGGAGACGTAGGAAATGTTTGGTTGGAACAAGGAAAAAGACCTTTCTGGTCCGGACCAAAAAACTTAGTAAACCTTTGGGCTACTTACAAATTTGACGAAGGTTTCCTAGAAAATTTCGGTCTTGGTTTTGGAGGGAATTATGCCAGTGAAAATGCTATTTTAGACAGTTCTGTAACCGGAAAATTTGTTTTGCCGGCTTATACCGTTATCAATGGTTCCGCATTTTATAATTCGAATAAATTTCGCATAGCATTAAACATTAATAATATCGCTAATAAAGATTATTTTAATGGAGGCTGGTCTACATTAAATCCACAGAAACCTAGAAATGTAGTAGCGAGTTTTACTTATAAATTCTAAGCTAGACAATTGTTTATAACATAAAGATTGTCAGGCTGAGCATCCCGATCCCGAAGCTTCGGGACGGGAGAAGCCATTTCAACACTAAAAACCAAAATGGTATTAATTTCAAGCTAATTAATCCCATTTATTTTTTCTTATTCAATTAAAAACTAAAACATTACAAATTTAAAACAGTCTTTTTATTGGTTTTATTTTTAATTATTCTAAATAAGACTTAAGTTTGTAACAATAATAATTTTTACTAAAATTTAAACTTCATTTTATGAAATCTAAAACTTTAAAATCAATAACATTTTCACTTTTTATGTTAGTTGCCAGTCCTGCCCTATTTGCTCACGCTCTTTGGATTGAAACTAAAGCAACCGGTACTAAAGGTAAAGCACAGGAAATCTCTGTTTTCTTTGGAGAATTTTCAGATAACGACATTACTGCTTCTGCTAAATGGTTCTCTGATTTAAAAGACTTTTCATTAGTAGTAATCAGTCCTTCAAACAAAGAAACGAAACTTTCTGCAACAGCTTTAGAAAATAAATATCAGGCTTTTTTCACACCAGATGAAGACGGTGTTTATACAGTAGTAATGCACCATACGGTAAAAGATGTTTACGGAACAATGAAATTGGACTATAACTCAAGTGCTACCGTTACGGTTGGTAATCCTGCAAAAGGAAACGAAGCATCAGTAAATTCAAATGTTATCAGCTTATTTTCTAAAGATGCTGCAACTGCCAAACAAAAAGCGGTTATAAATGTAAATGCCTTGTACGAAGCTAAAGCTGCCAAAAAACAAAAAATGAAAGTAATTGCCCCAAACGGTTGGGAAAAAGAATTATGGAGTAATGAAAACGGAGAAATTTCGTTTACACCAATCTGGCCAGGAAACTATATGGTAGAATTTGCTTATACCGAAAAAGCTGCCGGAGAACATAATGGTAAAAAATACGATGAAATCTGGAAAATGGCTACTTATTTAATTACAGTCAAATAAATTATTTTCTGCCTTTTTTAACAAACCTTGCTTTTTTACAGCAAGGTTTTTTTATTTTTTTACTTTAAAAAGGCACGTTTCAACCATAAAGAAAACTGTCTTACATGTTACTTTTCCTTCAAATTTATTTCACAAATAATTAACATATAAACAGTTACAATGTTAACCATAATTAATCTAAATAAACTTTGCAGGAGAAGATCTACCTATTTATATTTGCAAAAATTATTTTTACTTATTCTTAATAAACAACATGAAATATATTTTACTCTTCGGATTTTCATTTTTAAGTTTAGCCTCTTATAGTCAAAACTATGCAAGTTCAGAAAGCGGTTCGGCTGTAAACGACACTGTAAGAAACAAAAAAGGAGAAATTCTTAATGAAGTGATTGTTACTAAAAGCAAAGAACCAAAACCAGTAACAGCAGTTCGTTCAGGATTAAAACCAATGGATAATCCACAAACCATACAAGTTATTGGTGCTGAAATTATTGAGCAACAACAAGCAATCAGATTAAGCGAAGTAGTAAAAAATGCAAATGGTGTTTACGTAAGTTCAGCCCGTGGTGGTGCTCAGGAATCTTTTTTCTCAAGAGGATATGACATGTCTGCCAATAATATGTTTAAAAACGGATTTCGCTATAATGCTGGTTCTATCCCTGATGTTTCTGGTTTAGAGAAAGTAGAATTCCTAAAAGGAGGATCAGCCTTATTATTTGGAAATGTTGCACCAGGTGGAATTTTAAATCTTGTAACCAAAACACCATCATTTAAAAAAGGCGGTGAAATATCAATGCAAATGGGTAGTTATGCTTTTTATAAGCCATCTATCGATTTTTATGGTCCTTTAACTAAATCTATTGCTTTTAGAATTAATGGATCATATGAAAACTCTGAAAGCTTTAGAGATGTAGTAAAAAACGAACGTTTATACATAAACCCATCTTTACTTTTTGATGTAAGCAAAAAAACACAAATTACTCTTCAGGGAGATTATTTAACAGCAGACTGGACTCCGGATTTTGGAACTGGAATTATAGGAAAACAAATTTTAGACTTGCCACGTAATGCTTTTTACGGTTCTCTTTGGTCTAATGGTAATACAAAATCTGCCAGCGCATCCGCATTATTAAATCATGACTTCAATAAAAACTGGAAACTTAATTTTAATAGTTCATTCCAGACTTACAACAGAACCCAAAAATCAACAGCTCAATTGTCTAATTTAGATGATACTAAAATATACCCAACACCTGGTTACTGGAATAGAGGATTAACTCAAGGGAAAAACTTAGAGCAAATTCTTGGAGACCAATTAAGCCTGCAAGGAAACTTTAGTACCGGATCTGTAAAACATCAGATATATACAGGTGTAGATTGGGAAAATTCATTTGTAACCGCTTATACTTATGCTTTTAGCGAACAAAAAGTTAAGGTAAATGGTAAATATGATCCGAATCTTTATGATACTATCTATCTTTTTGATTTCGATCCTTCGACACAAAGAAATGATATTCCGAATGCAAGAGCTACTCAAATCGCAAAAACGGAAACCAATCGTTTTGGCGCCTATTTTCAAGACTTGATTTCTATTACAGATAAATTCAAAGTTTTAGCTGGTGTTCGTTGGTCTTGGCAAGAAGCTGAAGTAACAACTTACAAAGAAACACTTACTGTAAGCCCTGAAAAAGCAACACCCGTTATTGGTAGTAAAAAACTAGATAATGCTTTTTCTCCAAAATTTGGATTAATTTACCAACCAACAAAAGAAATCTCCTTGTTTGGTAGCTACTCAAGTTCATTTACACCAAATACAGGAACAACTGCAGATTTAAAACCAATTGCTCCATCGATTATTGATCAATATGAAGCAGGAATTAAAACAGATTTCTTACACGGACTTTTTAGTGCAAACTTTACGGTTTATCAAATTACGAACAGTAATTTAGCACAAACAGCCGAATTTAAAGCAGACGGAACAACTCCAAATATTGATACTAACGTAAAAGTCTTAAGCGGGGAAACTAAAAGTAAAGGTATTGAAATTGATATTACAGCAAGACCAACTGAAGGTTTAAATATTATTGCAGGTTACAGTTATAATGATATGCGCTATACACAAACATCTGGATTAAACGGAAGTTTTATAGAAGGTGATCGTTTAGCAAGAACTCCCGCAAACACAGCAAATTTAAGTTTCTTCTACACGCTGCAAGATGGTTTCTTTAAAGGAGTTTCTGTTGGAGCAATCGGGAATTATATTGGAAAAAGAACTGGAGGTTGGAACAATCAATACGATTCTACTAAACCAAACGGAATATGGGATAGAGAAATCCCTTTAGAAGGTTACACAACAATAGACGTGTCAGCTGGTTATACTTGGAAAAAAATCTCAATCTTATGTAGATTATCAAATATTACAAATGAATTGAACTATACAGTTCACGAAAATTACAGTGTGAATCCAATTGCACCTCGTCAGATTATGACAAGCTTAAGATACAAATTCTAAAAATTTGAATTAGATTTTAATCCACCAAAGCTTCTTTCTGCTTTTCAAAAGGAAAAGCTCTGACCCTTAAATAAAGAAAACCTCATTTATCACTAAATGAGGTTTTTTGTTTTGACTAAAAAGAAGTAAAAACAGAATTACTAATGACATAGGGTTGTCACTAGATGTAATTTACTTTGTAATCTAAACATCCAAAAAATGAATAAATTAGATTTAACAAAGACAGATAAGATATATTATACTGCCAAAGCTAAGCCTCAAATAATACATATCGAAAAAGCACATTATTTATCAATTGTGGGCAAAGGTGATCCCTCAGGTGAAGCATTTGCAGATAATATTCAGGCGTTGTATCCAACAGCTTATGCGATAAAATTTATGTGCAAAACATTAAATAATGATTTTGTTGTTCCTAAACTTGAAGCTTTATGGAGTTTTGATGAAGAAAAATACAATAATATATCTATTGATGAAGCACCATTAAAAATTCCAAGAAGTGAATGGAATTACAGAATCATGATTAGAATGCCAGATTTTGTTACCAAAGAACAAGTTGAAACTGCTATTGATATTGCCATCAAAAAACAAATAAAACAAGCAGAAACAATTGAATTTTATGAAATGACAGAAGGCAAAGTAATACAAATTCTTCATATTGGACCTTTTGCCAATGAGCCCGAAACACTTAAACAAATTCAGGAGTTTTCTAAAAACAATAATTTGCAGAAAAACGGAATGCATCATGAAATCTATTTATCTGATTTCCGAAAAACGCCTCCCGAAAAATTGAAAACAATACTAAGAGAACCCGTCAAATAAAGCTTAATTAAATGCAAAAATCCCAATACTAAAAGTAGTATTGGGATTTTTTATTTTTAAAAGTAAATCTGATTCTTATTTCAAACCAGCAATACTTTGCTCGATTGTAGCAATTTTTGCTAATGCATCAGCTTCTTTTTGTTTTTCGTTAGCCAAGACTTTTTCTGGCGCTCCGGCAACAAATTTCTCGTTAGACAATTTTGCCTGAACTGATTTTAAGAAACCTTGCGTGTAAACTAATTCCGCAGTCAGTTTTGAGATTTCGGCTTCAACATCAATATTTCCTCCTGAAATCGGAATGAAATATTCATTTGATTTTACACGGAAAGATAACGCTCCATCAACTTTAGCCGAAACATATTCGAAAGCTGAAATGTTTCCTAATTTCGTTACGATTGTATCAAAATATGTCGAAATGTTCTCGCTGTTGATTGCTTTCAATTCGATTGCATCTTTAAACGGAATATTTTTATCTTTTCTAATGGTTCTAATTCCTGAAATTACTTCAATTGTATTTTCAAAATCAGTAATCAAACTTGCGTTGAATGGTTTCAATTCTGGCCAAGTCGAAACAATTAAAGCTTCTTCCGGAGTTCTGTCAGCAATTAAATGCCAAATTTCCTCAGTTAAGAAAGGCATAAACGGATGTAACAATTTCAAGTTACTTTCTAACATTTCGATTGCTTTATCAAACGTTGCTTTATCAATTGGTTGTTGATATGCCGGTTTGATCATTTCTAAAAACCAAGAACAAAAATCATCCCAAACCAATTTATAAATTGCCATTAACGAATCTGAAATCCTGTATTTCTCAAAATTATCTTCAATGTCAACTAAAGTTTGTTGCAACTTCGCTTCGTACCATTCGATCGCTACTTTTGATGATTCCGGCTGTGGAATAGTATCTGAAACTTCCCAACCTTTAATCAATTTAAACGCATTCCAGATTTTGTTTGAAAACGCTTTTCCTTGGTTACATAATTCTTCATCAAACATAATGTCGTTTCCTGCAGAAGCACTTAAAAGTAATCCTACACGAACTCCATCTGCACCAAATTTCTCGATCAAGTCTAAAGGATCAGGAGAATTCCCTAATGATTTAGACATTTTACGACGTTGTTTATCACGTACTAAACCAGTTAAATATACATTTGTAAATGGTTTTTCACCAGCATATTCGTAACCTGCAATAATCATTCTCGCAACCCAGAAAAACAAAATATCCGGACCTGTTACCAAGTCATTTGTTGGATAATAATATTTGTAATCTGCACTTTCCGGATCCATTATTCCACCAAAAACTGACATCGGCCACAGCCAAGAAGAAAACCAAGTGTCTAAGGCATCAACATCCTGTTTTAAGTCAGATGTTGTAAGTGAATTGTTAGATGTTCTTTCTTGTGCTAATTTTAATGCATCTTCGATGTTTTCTGCAACTACGAAATCTTCTTTTCCATCACCATAATAATAAGCCGGAATTTGTTGTCCCCACCATAACTGACGAGAGATATTCCAATCACGGATATTGTTTAACCAATGTGCGTAAGTGTTCTCGAAACGTTTTGGGTGTAATTTAATATCTCCATCAACCAAAACAGATTGGATTGCAGGTTTTACTAAATCTTCCATTTTCAAGAACCATTGATCTGATAATCTTGGTTCGATCACCGCTTTGGTTCTTTCAGATGTTCCAACTTTATTTAAATGGATCTCGGTTTTTGCCAAAGCTCCAATTTCTTCTAATTCTTTTGCAATTTCGGTACGAACCACAAAACGATCTTTCCCTTGATAATGCAATCCGAAACTATTTAGCGTAGCATCTTCATTAAAAATATCAACGATTTCAAGATTGTGCTTCTCTCCTAGCGTTTTGTCATTCATATCGTGCGCCGGAGTTACTTTTAAACATCCAGTTCCGAATTCTACATCTACATACTCATCTTCGATAATCGGAATTACACGACCACAAATAGGAACGATTGCTTTTTTACCTTTTAAATGAGTAAAACGCTCATCGTTTGGATTAATACAGATTGCAGTATCTCCAAAAATAGTTTCAGGACGAGTTGTGGCAATGGTCAAAAATTCCTCAGTTCCCTCAATTTTATATTTTAAGAAAAATAATTTCCCTTGTTGTTCTTCATAAATAACTTCTTCATCAGATAAAGTTGTTTTTGCTTCAGGATCCCAGTTTACCATTCGGTAACCTCTATAGATTAATCCTTTATTATATAAATCAACAAATGACTTAATTACAGAAGCCGACATATCAGGATCCATCGTAAATTTGGTTCTTTCCCAATCGCAAGAAGCCCCTAATTTTTTAAGCTGATCCAGGATTACTCCACCATACTTATCCGTCCATTCCCAAGCGTGCGCTAAAAATTCTTCGCGAGTTAAATCGTTTTTATTGATTCCCTCTGCTTTTAATTTAGCTACAACTTTTGCTTCGGTCGCAATCGATGCGTGATCCGTTCCCGGTACCCAACAGGCATTGAAGCCTTTAAGACGTGCTCTACGAATTAAAACATCCTGAATTGTATTATTCAACATATGCCCCATGTGCAAGACTCCTGTCACGTTTGGTGGCGGAATTACAATTGTATAAGGTGTTCTATGATCTGGCTCTGAATGAAAATAGTTGTTTTTCATCCAGTAATCATACCATTTATTCTCGATCGTTTTAGCGTCAAATTGTGCTGGAATTGTCATTTTATCGTGGATATGTTTAATTGTTGGTTTAACCGTTTAATTGTTAATTTGTTTAATCGTTGATTTGTTATGTTTTTAAACCAATTAAACGATTAAACAGTAAAACAAATTAACAGTAAAAAAAACTGGTTCAATTTTTGTAATTATAACTGACAGCAAAAGTAAATAATTAAAGACACTATAAAAAGCGAAATAAAAATTTGTGTATTAATTAAAACAAAGTATATTTACTTACAACTTAAAATAATTTCAAATGAAAAATGTTGCCACTTTTATTGTAATCGCATTGTTTTGTACAATTGGTTATGCTCAAAACGGCCCAAAAATTGAATTTGCAGCCCCAGACAACACAATCGATTATGGAAAAATTTCTAAGGGTGATAATGGGGTTCGCTCTTTTGAATTTACTAACACTGGAGATGCGCCACTATTAATTACCGGTGCCGAATCTACCGTAAGCTCAATTATCGTTACAAAACCTGCCGCAGCTATTTTGCCAGGTAAAAAAGGGAAAATTGATGTAAAATACAATATGGTTTCCGGTCCTATCCGTAAAACAATTACTGTTGAAACCAATGCTGTAAACTATCCTGACGGTAGAGTTGCCTTAAAAATTAAAGGAGAAGTTTTGTAAAAACAATAGAATCTAAAAAATAGTAAAAGCCGTTTCGTTAATTAGAAACGGCTTTTTTATTTTCAAATCTTTGTCAAATTTTAAAACTTTGACAAAGATTATTATAAGTAATAAGGTTTACTTTTCAGTACATTCAACTGTTGCAAATTTATATTTTACGTTTACAAAATCAATTGGTTTATCTTTTACTAAATAAGTAACACCCATTGTAGTTTGCATGGTTCCGTTTCCTAGAATAAGTTGTTTGTCACGTTTTAAGAGTGCCATTGGGTTTTTGAACTTTGTATCTTTATTGGCAGTATCAACAAAAGTATAATCTATAAATAAAGTATCACCTTTAAATTCTCCTGCTACTTCACCGGTTCTTATTGGCGCTTTAGCAACTTTCATTATCATATCTCCGGATATCTTTCCGTTTTTTAATGTATTTACTTTTAAATCAATTGTATCTTTTTCATAAATCGCTTTATAACACTGAACACTTACAACTTTTTCTCCTTCAGCTTTTACGGCTTCAATTTCTTTCTTTTTTTCATCGTTTTTACAACTTTGGAATCCAATGCAAGCTATAAGCAAGCAAAATATAACTGGTTTTTTCATAATTAAATATTTTAAGTTCATTGTTATTTTATAAAATTAAATAAAAAAGAAGCCAAAAAAAAGGCTTCTTTTTAAAATTATATTTTTTATTAATTCTGACAGGTTTAAATAAGCTTATTTATAGTTTCTTAATAACAAATTCACTTCTTCTGTTTAATTCGTGCTCTTCTTCTGAACAGGAATCATCTGTTTTACATTTTATAATTGGCACAGATTCTCCGTAACCTTTGGCGGTAACTCTGCTTACATTTATCCCCGATTGAATAATAAATTCTCTGGTTGAGTTTGCTCTTTTTTGAGACAAGTCTTCATTGAATTTAGCATTTCCGCGCGAATCTGTATGCGAACCTATTTCGATAACCATTCCTGGGTATTTATTCATCAATGCTACCACTCTTCCTAAAACTACTTTAGATTCTTTACGGATATACCACATGTTGTAATCAAAATAAATAGGATCAGTTTTAATAATTAATCTGTCTTTATCATCTTTTACAACATCTTTTTCTTGTTTTAAAATCTCAGCAACTTTTTCTTTTTTCTTGGCTTCTGTTGCTTCCGCTAAAGCAATAGCTGCCAAAGCTTCTTTTTTCTTATTTTCTTCTTCTATAATAATCTCTTGTTTTCTTTTGTTTTCGGCATTTTGCTTTTCTTCCAATTTAATTGCTTCTAAAGATTTAAGCGCCAATGAACCATCGTTTGTTTGGTATCTGGTTTTTCCTATCTCTAAAGTTTTCGATTCGTTTGTGTATTTTTCCTTAAAAGCCACAATTGTATAAGAGCTTTCGCAAGCAACTGTAAAATTAAATTTTCCGTCTGAAGTTGTCGTAAAAGTGTTTAATGTCTTTTTATCCGAATCTTGCAAGATTACGGTCGCATTTTCAAGAACCAGATTGGTATCGACATCAGTAATTATTCCTGCGATGAATTGTTTACAATCTTCTACAATTAAATCTTTTGTTTCTTTGAACGAATAAATATCGTCGTTTCCTTTTCCGCCTTCTCTATTGGATGCAAAATATCCTTCTTTGGTATCTGAATCAATATTAAAAGCAAAATCATCCAGATTAGAATTCAAGGGCAAACCAATATTAACTGCTTTTGTATGTTCATTTCCTTTAATTTCTGAAACAAAAACATCAAGCGATCCATAGCCTAAATGTCCATCTGAGGAAAAATAAAGTTTATTATCTGCCGAAACAAATGGAAACTGCTCTCTTTTATCTGTATTTACTTCCGTACCTAAATTTCGTGGTGTATCAAACGCTCCTTTATTTACGTTTACAGAATAAATATCAAACGATCCTAAACTTCCTGGCATATCAGACGCAAAATACAATACTTTTTCATCAGGACTTAAAGCGGGATGCTCCACAGAATAATTTGGGCTATTGAAAGGTAATGAAACTATATTTTTCCATTTTCCATCTACCAATTCAGCTTTAAATATTTGAAGATTAGATATTTTCTGATCGTTCTTTTTCTTTTTGCCATTCTTAGAATTATTGCGTGTAAAATAGATCGTTTTTCCGTCTTTTGTAAAAACAGCATTCGATTCATGCATTCCGGTTTTTAATTCATCAGCAAAATAACTAATATCTGCATCGCTTGAATTAATACTCTGAAGTGGCACTTTTACAATGTTTAAATAGGTTTCATTATCCCATTTAAATTTTTTATCAAATATTCCCGGTTTTAATTTGACTCCTGCAAAAACGAGATTATCTTTATACTTTACTGCTCCAAACTCAGAATTTGGTGTGTTTATAGCCAGATTTTGAATCTCGAATCGTTTACCAATTGCTGATACATTTTCTAAGATTTTAATCTCATTTTCGAAATTAGCAAGATCTTCACTATTTCCGGATTTGGAATAGTATTCTCTTAAAACTGTATTTGCATCGTCATAACTATTAGTTGCTTTTAGCGCCTGAGCATATCTAAAATAATAGTCTTTGTTTAAATCGTTGTTGTAATTTTTAACTAAAAGCCTGTAATAACGTTGTGCTTTTATCAGATCGTTGGTATAATAATAAGAATCTGCCAGATTTTTTATAACTTCCTGAGAAGGCTTTTCTTCGGCTAGCTTTTCATATAATATAATGGCTTCTGCATAATATGTTTTATCAAAGAATCGCTTGGCTCTAGCCAAATCCTGATCCTGAGCATTTATAAACTGTATTGAAAATACGAATATAATAACGAGTAGTTTTTTCATATTTTTCATTTTAAAAGAATCTTGGCGATTTATCATATCCTTTTCCTAATAAATCTAAATCGAAGAGCAGCATAATTTCATGCGTTCCCGAATTAAACTGTCCTAAATTCGAAAGTGTGTAGTCATAAGCATAACCAACTCTCAAAGATGGCGTAACATTGATATTTACTAAGGCACTCACAGCATCATTTATTCTATAAGCGGCACCAAGTTCAAACTTATTATTATATAGAACATTAGCCGTTAAATCTACCGAAACTGGCGCTCCTTTTACAAATTTTGCCATGAATGCAGGTTTTACTTTCCACATATCATTGACCTGAAAAACATATCCCGCAGTTAAGAAAGTATGAATTGCATCTTCTCCAAAAGCATTAACTCCTGATTTTTCTTCGATGTATTTTGATTTCAATAAATTTGGCGCTGATATTCCCGCATAAAAATTATCTCTAAAATAATAGGCTCCAACTCCAATATTTGGTTTGGTAGCATTAATATCCTGAGCAAAAGCAACATCTGTAGCTGCATTTCCGGATTGTAACTGAAATCCGTTAAAATTACTCTGCATCGACGAGAATCCGGCTTTTACCCCTAAAGACAATCTATTTTTACCTCCTAAATTTAAAACATAGGCAAAATCAGCATAAACGTTATTTTCTTTTTTAGCACCATCACCAATATCATCTGATACAAATGACAAACCAACTTCAATCTTATCAGATAAGGCTGTGTGTCCAAAAAAGGTAAAAGTCTTTGGCGCTCCATATGCTCCAACCCATTGCGTTCTGTATAATCCTCCAAAATTCATCATTAACGGAGTCCCTGTTGCGTACGCCGGATTTACCACACTCATGTTATACATATAATGGGTATATTCAGGATCCTGCTGCGCTGAAGCGGGTATTATATAGAGAAGAAAAAGTATATAAAGTATTATTTTTTTCATTTGAAAATTATATTAAATAATGTAAAAAAGAATTATCGATTTAAATAAAGTCGCCCTTGCTGAGGAGGTTTATTGTCTTTATTAAAATGAATAACATAAAAATAAACTCCATTTGGTGCTATTCCACCATTAAGCCCTTTGTTCTCATAGTTTATTCCGTCCCAACCCGGTTTATCTTTTCCTCCTTTATACATTCCGTTTCCGTATCTGTTAAAAATCTCGATAGTATAATTCGGATATAAAAATTCAATATTTGTAATTTCAAACAAATCATTTACGCCATCTCCATTAGGCGAAAACCCATCAGGAATAAAGAAAGGATATTGAGGAGAATCACATTCTTTCAGCGAAACCGTTGCCGGAGTACTTTGCTCAGAATAACAGTTTGTTGTTGTCGAAAAATCGAACCCGTAATATGTTTTTTTATCAACCAAAAGTGTAGAAGACGGTAATAAATTTCCATTATTTGGCGCATCGTACCAAACCACTGTTGAAGGTGAATCTGTTTTAGTTGATAAATCTGCAATTGTAGGATTATCTAATCCGCAGAATTCAGGATCATTACTCAATACAGGTGCGGGAGTATCATTTATTGTGACTGTAATCATTGTTGGATCTGATATACATTTTAATGTCGTTTGTCTTAAATAATAGCTTTCTGCTTTTAACACATATGTACTCGCGAGGGGAGTTGTTGCTGTTGCAGAATCATACCAGGAATATTGTGCTCCTTTTGGATCTAAGTTTGCAATTGTAGCTTTATCAACTTTACAAAATTCCTGATTATTTGCAGCTGGTGCAACAGGAATTGGGTTTAGAGAGAAAACATCTGCGGCACCACTTACATCAGCACTACAAGTCGTTATATTATTGGTTAATTTTGTAATAGAAATTGTTGTCGCTCCGGGATTAATAAGTAAACTGGCAGGAATTATAAAACTGGTACTCCCGGTTGAAGTGGTTAATGCAACTGTTTGCACTGTTGCTGTGTTACTTCCCGAAAGTAAATATGATAGCGTAACATCTGTTAAAGTTCCTAAACCTGAAACTGCAACTGTAACATCGCTACCAAAACAAACATCGACAACTTGTATTCTTAAACTTGTAGCATTTGGCAACGGATTTACTAAAATATCCCCTTTTAAATTTGCGCTATTTACACATTGTGAAATTACATGTGTAATTGCAGTAATTGTCACAGTTGAAGTTCCGCTTTTTTGATTGAAAATTCCCGGAACAATAAAATTGTTTGAAACACCTCCAACAAAAGTTAATCTTGCAATTTGCGATGAAGCACTGTTGGCTCCGGTAAGATTATAAACAACATCGTAATCGCCATCTGCCAGTTTTGCTGCATCAGTGATTTGAATGGTCGCATCATCATTTTGACAAACAGTTGCCGGAGTTATTTTAGCTCCTGTTAAATCCGGAATTGCATAAACAATCAACTCATCTGATAAATCATCAACAATATTTACACATTTTTTTAAACTATTTACGGCAACCACATTTACAATATCAACTCTAAAACGACCAACTGTCTGAAAGTAATTTGAATTAATTGGAAATATAAGAACTCCATTTGTAAAGTTTGCAATTACTGTTTCTCTTCGCGCTCTTGGTCCCGAAACATCAAACGTAACTTCGTAAAGGCCATTCGGAATTGGAGTTCTTCCTCTTGTAATAGTTACTGAATATTGCGCTGTCAAAAGTTCCGTTTCACAGATATCTGAATTTACTTCGACTGTCGCTCCAGTAAAATCAAGCCTTTCTTCAATTCTAATTACTACATTTGCAATGTCAGCCGGACAAATTGGATTATCAGATGGGACTCTATAAGTAAACACATAAGTACCAGGTCCAAAAGTGTTATATATTTGCTCAATATCTATATTATGATCACCTACAAAACTTAACTCTCCAGTGTTAACAACATTACCATCTTTCCATGTTCCTCCCGCGTCCTGTCCGGAAATCGAATTGAATAAATCATAATCAGAATAAGCCGACAGGCCATCATTTGCGCAGAAAAGTAAACTTCCAGCAATTCCAGCTTCAGGCGCCCTAACTACAGAAACTATTGCCGTTGACGACATCGCCGGACAACTACCAATAGCTGGCATTGTATAAGTAAACTGGAAATCTCCTTCTGAATGTTCAACATAGAAACCAGCTCCCATAAATTCACCAGTAGTATCATTATGCCATTGCCCGTTTGACTGGGGCCCTAAAACAAGTCCGCTAAAAGCATTAAAAAGATTGTAACTTATATCTGCACTACATACAGTAACATTTGGAGAAGTTTGTCCTGAATATCCTCCAATTATAACTTCAACAGTAGCCGAATTATCTGTACATCCAGCACTACCGGTAACGGTATAAGTATAATGAAAAACACCACTTACATGGATAAGTTGCGCATTTAAAATTCCTGTACCTTTATTTAATCCTCCAGAATCATCATCATCTGTCCAAACTCCACCAGCAACCGGAGTACCATTTAATTTTGTAAATAAATTTATTGTCCTATTAGCATTATTTGGTAAATCACAAATTGTAAATGAACTATCATCACCTGCACATTGTGCATAAATTGCAGAAGGAAAAATTGAGAAAAAAATAAAAAACAAAAATATACGTAGGAAATTATTGTAGTTTTTGATCATAAATTATTTTTTTTGCATAAACTTAATAAAATATTAACGCTCGTTGACCAAAAAAAATATTTTAACAGTTAATTTTTCACAAAACTCACACATACTACAAAATCATTACTGATAATCATCATTTTAATTTAAAAAACTGAATATATTTTAATTGATTTTTCTACAATTCATCTTCTAATCTAAATCTGAATTTAAGCACCAGACTATTCCTTTCGACTTCTAAATTAATCCAGATATCATCTTCAGATTTCAATAAATTATTAATCTGCTGCAAAGTATATTTATACGGTTTAACACCATTTATACTTATAACAATATCGCCTTTTTGCAGTCCACATTTTTCGGCTGGAGATTGTTTCCGAATATTTACTATCTCATAAACTGGTTTTAATAAAAATTTATAAATAAAATCTCCATTTTTCTTTTCGTTTCCCTCCATCTCACGTGTTGAAGTAACAACTTGTATAGTCTCCATATGAACCGTTTCCTGAACCCATTGCAAACCATTATGCTGAAGCACAATACCACTTTTATTGTATGTAAAAGCCTCGGTAAATTTAGCATTCTTCTTAAGATAGACTTTCTTATCAGCATAATCCAGAACAATTCTAAAACGTTTTAAAACCTCACCGCCTACTGAACCAATACGATCCGGAACCATTTTAACATTTCGGATAGATGCCGAATCCGGAAAAGAAACAATTGGTTTTTTAAATTTAAATTCATCAATAGAGAACTCATCTATTTTTGCCCGATGTCCTTCAATATCTCCACTAAAACCTTTTCCTAAAAAGTCAGGAAAGTTCTTTTTGGGCAATTTAATCTTGTTGTTTTCAAATATCCAAAAAGCATCACTATTTCCAATATCAATTAGAAGTTTTGCCGGAATCTGCACATTATTAACAGTCGCTGTTGTATAAAGATAAGGCTTAGACCTCTCAATAGTTATTGGTATTACTTTAAATTTTTTCTCTAATTTTTTCTTAAATTCTTCACTATTCAAATGAACAGTAATCTTCTTTTTTTGATAATTGATTTCTATCAAATTATTTTTAAAAAATTTATATCCAATAATTCCATTTACAGGAATCCCAATATGTGAAGACAGATTGAAACTCTGATCCAGAATAATGAATACCATATGATTATTAGACCTTAAACCATGTGTTTCAAAAGTATTATTTGTCGATTTTAAACCTTCAATTTCCTGTTCGCTTCCTAATCCTCTCAATTTTATTTTTTCGACATTATTAAAACTTACTTCTTGTTTCTCTTCCATACTAAACAAGATCGTTTCCTCGACTCCGGAATCCAATAAGAAATTCAATTCGACTCCGTTTACTTTTATTGGAATAAAAATGAGATTATTAATCAAATTAAAAGGAATAGTAACCTGTTTACTTTTCCCCTGAATTGAAAAGTCACCTTGAGCATTTACTAATAAAGATGCTAAAAGCCCAAAAAACAACATAACTTTTTTTCTCATTGATAGTTTTTTATTATAAAATTAGTAAATATATTGATAATTGTTACATTTTCACAAGTGCCTTTAATGTTTACATTAAATTCGAAAAAAAAATGCAAATTTGCACTTCAATAATAAAGCTCATGCCAACAATTTCACTCAAAGGCAGAAACATGCCCGAATCACCGATACGTAAACTTGCTCCTTATGCAGATCTTGCAAAACAAAAAGGACATAAAGTGTATCATTTAAACATTGGTCAACCAGATATCAAGACACCCGAAGTGGCCATCGAGGCGGTAAAAAATATTGATTTAACTATTATAGAATACAGTCCGTCTGCCGGATATGAAAGTTATAGAAAAAAATTAGCAAAATTTTACCAACGCCAAAACGTAAATGTAAACCCAGAAGACATCATTGTTACTACAGGTGGTTCTGAAGCCTTATTATTTGCACTAGCCACAATTACAGATCCAGGAGATGAAATCATTATTCCTGAGCCTTTTTACGCCAATTATCATGCATTTGCGTCATCAACCAGTGCAACGGTAATTCCTGTAATTTCGACAATCGAAAGTGCTTTTGCATTGCCAAGCATTGAAACTGTAGAAAAACTAATTACACCAAAAACTAAAGCTATTTTAATTTGTAATCCTGGTAATCCAACAGGTTATTTATACTCTGAATCAGAAATTAAACAACTCGCAAGCTTAATCAAAAAGCATGATTTGTATTTAATTGCTGACGAAGTTTATCGTGAATTTTTGTACGATGGAGATGATGTTCATTATTCTGTAATGAATCTTGAAGATGTACAGCAAAACGTAATCATGGTAGATTCAGTTTCAAAACGTTACAGTATGTGTGGCGCAAGAATTGGATGTTTGGTCACTAAAAACAAAGATGTTTTGGCAACTGTAATGAAATTTGCCCAAGCACGTTTGAGCCCGCCAACAATCGAACAAATTGCATGCGAAGCTGCAATAGATACTCCGCAAAGTTATTTTGACGAAGTAATTTCAGAATATAAAGAACGTCGCGATACTTTAATTACCGAATTAAACAAAATTGAAGGCGTAATTGTAACTAAACCAAAAGGTGCTTTTTATTGTATTGCACAATTGCCAATTGACAATTCAGAAGATTTTGCACAATGGCTTTTAGAAAGTTATGATCTTAATGGAGAAACTGTAATGGTTGCTCCTGCTGCCGGTTTTTACTCGACTCCGGGAATGGGACTTAATCAGGTAAGAATTGCTTATGTCTTGAATAAGAAAGATTTAATTACTGCTGTAAACATTTTAAAAGAAGCTCTTTTGGTTTACAACAGAAAATAAGAACAATAATAAAAGCATTCAAAAGACAATAACTCCTTATGTTATTGTCTTTTGTGTTTAAAAAAAACAGCAAATTAGTTTTAATTTAAATTATATCCAAAAAGGAGTAATTAAATAGTAAAAACGATAGAAAAGGTTTGCTTTTTATTAATTATCTTTACCGCCTTAAAAAGAAATACCCATACTAATAGTAGTTTTTAATGACAAATAACGAAGATTTTTTAGACGAAATAGGAGACAATCATTTTAGTAGTAATGCGAAAAACCCTTTAAGACAGGATGCTTTTGACTTAACTGATGATGAAAAAATAGAAAAAATAAAAAAAGATGTTGAAAACATTCTGCAAACACTTGGAATGGATTTGACTGATGACAGCATAAAAGGTACTCCAAACCGAGTAGCTAAAATGTTTGTAAAGGAGATTTTTGGTGGTTTAAACCCTTCAAGACAGCCAAAAGCTTCAACTTTTGAAAATAACTACAAATACGGTGAAATGCTTGTAGAGAAAAACATTACTGTTTATTCTACTTGCGAACACCATTTACTGCCAATTATCGGTAGAGCACACGTAGCTTATATTTCTAACGGAAGAGTTATTGGTTTATCTAAAATGAACCGAATTGTAGAATATTATGCCAAAAGACCTCAGGTTCAAGAGCGTTTGACAATGCAGATTGTTCAGGAACTACAAAAAGCTTTAGGTACTGAAGATGTTGCCTGCGTTATTGATGCAAAACATCTGTGCGTTAACTCAAGAGGAATCAAAGATATCGAAAGCAGCACTGTAACTTCTGAATTTGGTGGTAAATTTAAAGATCCTCAAACAAAACGAGAACTATTAGATTACATTAAATTAGATACTCAGTTTTAGTTTAATCGGGAAATCGTTAATTTGTTTAATCGCTTCATAGCAAATCTTCTATTTTCGATTAAACAAATCAACAATTAAACAACAAAACATGTATACTTTTTCGTTTGAAAAGTTAGAAGTTTGGCAAAACTCAAGAATGTTTATTTTGGATATTTATAAATTAACTAGTAAATTTCCATCAAATGAATTGTTCGGAATAACTTCTCAAATAAAAAGAAGCTCCTCCTCAATTGCGACAAACATTGCAGAAGGAACTTCGAGAAATACGAATAAAGACAAAGCTCATTTTTTGACAATATCTTATTCATCAGCAATGGAAACTTTAAATAATTTGATTATTTCTAAAGATTTAAAACATCTATCTGAGAATGAATAAATCGAGTCTCGTGAGAAAATTGAAAAAATTTGCACTCAGATAAATAGTTTAAAAAAATACTATCTTTCTAAAGAATAATAAAGCTGATAAAACACCATTAAACGTTTGCACGATTAAACAGTAAAAGAAAATATGCCACTATATACAAGTCAACATCTAAAAATATACAATTCACTTTCGGGTGAAAAAGAAAATTTCAACCCAATTCATGAAGGAAATGTTGGAATGTATGTTTGTGGACCTACAGTTTACAGCAATGTACACTTAGGAAATGTGAGAACATTTATGTCTTTTGACGTGATATTCAGGTATTTTTTACATCTTGATTATAAGGTTCGTTATGTGCGAAACATTACTGATGTTGGACATATTGTTGACGATGTGGATGAAGGAGAGGATAAAATTGCCAAAAAAGCCCGTTTAGAGCAACTGGAACCTATGGAAGTTGTGCAGCGCTATACGGTAGATTTTCATGACATTTTGAAGTCATTTAATTTTTTACCACCAAGTATTGAACCAACCGCTACTGGACACATTATTGAGCAAATTGAAATCATCAAAAAAATTATCGATACCGGAATTGGCTATGTAGCCAACGGATCGGTATATTTTGATGTCGTAAAATATAACGAAACCAACAATTACGGAGTTTTAAGTGGCCGAAACATCGAAGATATGCTAGCCAATACCCGTGATCTTGATGGACAATCAGACAAAAGAAATCCGCAGGATTTTGCACTTTGGAAAAAAGCAGAACCGGAACATATCATGAGATGGCCTTCGCCTTGGAGTGATGGGTTCCCAGGCTGGCATCTTGAATGTACTGCTATGAGCACCAAATATCTTGGGAATCATTTTGATATTCACGGTGGTGGAATGGATTTGAAATTCCCTCATCACGAATGTGAAATCGCACAAAATGAAGCTTGTACTGGTCAATCTCCGGTAAATTATTGGATGCACGCCAACATGCTTACTTTGAACGGTAAAAAAATGGCGAAATCTACTGGAAATAACATTTTACCAGGTGAGATTTTAAGCGGAAATAACAATATTTTAAGCAAAGCTTTTTCTGCATCTGTAACACGTTTTTTCATGTTGCAGGCACATTACAGAAGCATTTTAGATTTTTCTGATGATGCAATTGTTGCTGCCGAAAAAGGTTATAAAAGATTAATGGAAGCTGTTGATGCTTTACCAACTATTACCGCAAGCGCAACAAGCTCGATAGACATCAATTCCTGGAAACAATTGTGCTACGATGCCATGAACGACGATTTTAATACTCCTATTTTAATCGCGCAATTATTCGAGGCCGTTCGCTATATCAATTTATTGAAAGAAGGAAAAGAAACGATTTCTGCAGAAGATCTAAAAACACTTACAGAAGCAATTAAAGCTTTTGTTTTTGACGTTTTAGGCTTAAGCGATGAAAAAGCAGCAGACGCTAATAACGATAAATTAGAAGGTGTTGTTAATATGCTTATCGGAATGAGAAACCAAGCCAGAGCTGATAAAAACTTTGCACTTTCTGACCAAATTCGTGATCAGTTGATTGCTTTAGGTATTCAGTTGAAAGACGGGAAAGAAGGCACAAGCTTCTCTATATAATCAATTCATTTTCTAATAAATCATGAAAGTAATTACTCCATTTGTTTTATTAGTGCGCTTCTATCAAACTGCAATTTCACCTTTTACACCGGCGTCTTGCAGATTCGAGCCAACATGCTCGAGTTACATGATTGAAGCACTTCAAAAACATGGATTATTTTACGGAGGCTACTTGGGTATGAAACGTATTTTAAGTTGTCATCCTTGGGGAAGAACAGGCTATGATCCCGTTCCGGAGAAGAAATGTTCACACAAACATTAACTTTTTATAATGAGGAACTCTACTTTAAATATTTATTTTTACAACCAATAAAAAAATACAATACTACATGACACACGCCTTAAACATCGTTTGGAACCCTTCAGAAGGAATCGATTTAGGATTTTTTATGATTCGTTATTACAGCTTAATGTTTGTAATTGCTTTTGGTTTAGGATGGTTCCTAATGAAAAAAATCTTTGAACGCGAAAACGAATCATTAGAAAAATTAGACTCTTTATTTGTTTGGACCGTTCTGGCAACTTTAATAGGTGCACGTTTAGGACATGTTTTCTTTTACGATTGGGAATATTTCAGAAATCATTTATTAGAAATCTTTTTACCATTTAGATTCGAGCCAAAATTTGAGTTTACAGGTTTTCAAGGTTTAGCAAGTCATGGTGCTGCAATCGCAATCATTGTTGCAATGTACTATTATAGTAAAAAGATCTTAAAACGTCCTTTATTATGGATTTTAGACCGTGTGGTTATTCCAGTAGCAAGCGGTGCCATTTTTGTACGTTTAGGAAACTTTTTCAATTCTGAAATCATCGGACACGAAACTACATCGCCATTTGGGATTCGTTTTTTACACGATCAATTCAGTAAAGCCGAAGCTGTAGAAAAAACACAAATTGCCAATCCTAAAGATGCTTATACTGCAATTGCAACAGATCCTAAATTTGCTAATCTATTAGCAGAGGTTCCGGCAAAACATCCAACACAGTTATATGAAGGATTTTGCTATATTTTTGTCTTTGCGATTTTATATTTCCTATACTGGAAAACAAATGCAAGACTTAAATCAGGATATCTTTTCGGATTGTTTTTAGTTCTTTTATTCGCAGTACGTTTTGTTGTAGAATTTGTAAAAGAGAGCCAAGGCGGAATCGAAGAAGAATTAGGTCTTTTCTCAACTGGACAATGGTTAAGTATTCCGTTTATTATTATTGGTCTTTTCTTTATCATTAGAGCACAAAGAAATCCTTTAGCAGCGTCTTAAAATAACATTTCGAGATACAAAACGCCCAATTATCGTTGAGATATTGGGCGTTTTTTTTTATAAGCAATACGAAACACCTATTTCAATATTTTTGGTATTATAACCCTCATTTTCGCTATTTATTCCCGCATTTGAAACATGCCGAACACTTGGACGTATATCAAACCTAAACTGATTCACATTTGCCGAAACTCCAAGTGCTAAAACATCTGCAAAAGCAAACCCATTAGACATTCGCTCCGTTTCTTTATCTGTAATCATTGGTCCAATACTTCCTAAAACATATATTGAAAACACTTCACCAATTGGCCTTCTTATTAAAAATCCAAGATTTAAAACATACTCATGAATATCCTTCAATTGTGTATATTCTTCTCTTTTATGAATATAGTCAGGTGTTTCAGGCTTTACAAAGTACAGATTAAGCAATTGATGTGTACCAAAGTTAACTTCAGGCTGAACCAGAATTTCATATTGAAAATGTTTCGTTTCTTTTACTTTATAATACAGTTGAACTTTATAAAAATGATTTGTAAAAGTATAGTTCCCATTATTAAACTCACTCCCAAAACCATAATCAAATCCTATTGCAATTTTACTGTTTTTATCCTGCGCAAAAATTGCATTTGCACCTAAAAGAAATAACAAAAAATATAGTAGTTTTTTAATCATAAATAAACTTTTACACTTTAAATATAGCACAAAAAAAAGACCCAACTTTTGTTGGGTCTTTTTAATATATTTAAGCAATTAATTATGCTTTATTGTGTTTGTCTTCAATTGTGTGTTTCTCATCTTTAGAGATCGTGTCAACCAATACTGGTGTAGCGATAAATAATGAAGAATAAGTTCCTACAACAATACCTACTAACATCGCAAAGATAAATCCTCTGATAGATTCTCCTCCAAAAACAAACATTGTCAATAATACAATGATCATCATTAATGACGTATTCAACGTTCTTGATAAAGTAGTATTAATAGAAGCGTTTACGATATCTTCGAAACTACCTTTACGGTTTCCGATGATAAACTCTCTAACCCTATCAAATACAATTACAGTATCATTCATAGAATAACCAATTACGGTAAGGATTGCAGCGATAAAGTGCTGATCCATTTCCATATGGAAAGGCATGAATTTATAACATAAAGAGTAGATACCTAATACAAAGATAACGTCGTGCGCTACTGCTGCGATCGCTCCTAATGAATATTGCCATTTACGGAAAGAAACCATTAAGTATAAGAAGATTGCCGCCATTGCACCAAGAACTGCCCAGTATGAGTTAGTTTTGATATCCTCAGAGATAGAAGCTCCAACTTTAGAAGATTGTAAAACTCCGATCTTTTTACCATCAAATGTGTTAGTGAATTTCTCATAAGTAACATTAGGGAAATATTTCGCCAATGCATCATATAATTTTTTGTTCACTTCTTCATCAACAGCAACACCGTCTTCTTTAATCTTGTACTTAGTTGTGATTTTTAATTGATCATCATCACCTAAAATTTTAGCTTCAACCGGAGTTCCAAAAGCAGCAGATAATTCATCTGATACTACAGTAGGATCGATTGGTTTTTCAAATTTAACCTGGAATGTTCTTCCTCCAACAAAATCAACACCTTCATCTAATCCGTTAACGAAGAAGATAGAAACTAAACTTACTACAACTACAATAGAAGAGAAGATATAAGTGAATTTTTTGATTTTAATAAAGTCAAAGTGGAAATTAGTAAACCAGTTTTTAGTAATGTTTGTAGAGAAAGTTAAATCTCCTTTTCCAGCAATATTTCTATCGATGAAAATTCTAGCAATAAAGATTGATGTAAACATTGAAGTTACAATACCAATAAGCAAAGTTAAAGCGAAACCTTTAATTGGTCCTGTTCCAAAAATAAACAAGATAGCTCCAGTTAAAACGTGCGTAACGTTTGCATCAATAATAGAACGCATTGCTCCATGCCATCCGTAAGAAGCTACAACAGCTTCAGATAAAGATTTACCTTCACGCAATTCTTCTTTTGCTCTTTCAAATATAATAATGTTCGCATCTACCGCCGTACCTAATGTTAATACGATACCTGCAATACCCGGCAATGTCAATACAAAACCAAAACTTGCCATGATTCCGAACAAGAAAAGTAAGTTCAATAATAACGCTAAGTTAGCATACCAACCAGCTTTACCATAATAGAATACCATCCATAAACAAACTAATAAAAATCCAATTACAGATGACATTGTTCCAGCATCAATAGCAGCCTGACCTAAAGATGGTCCTACAACTGTTGATTGAATAATATCTGCAGAAGCCGGTAATTTACCTGCATTCAAAATGTTAGCTAAATCTTTAGTTTCAGCAACGTCAAAAGAACCTGTAATTTCAGATCTTCCACCAGCAATTGGTCCACTAGTTACTCCAGGTGCAGAGTAAACTACGTTATCCAAAACAATAGCAATATAACTTTTTTGAGAAAAAGCTCTTCCTGTTAATTCTTCCCAGATTTTAGCACCTTGGCTGTTCATTTGCATAGAAACAGCTGGTTTTCCTAATTGGTCAAAAGTATCTTTTGCATCAGTTACAACACCACCAGCCATAGCAGGAGTATTATCTCTGTTTCCTTTTAAAGCATATAATTCAACTGCTTCAATATCTTTTTGTTTAGCATCTTTAATAGTAGTTGGTTTACTCCAAACAAATTTTGCATTGTGTTGGTCAGCACCTAATAAGATTCTAATATCTTGTCTTTTTAAATATCCATTGATAACAGCAGTATCTTTTGGAGCGAAGTAACCTAAAACTGGTCCACCACCTTGACCAATCATTTTGTCAAATAATGGATTGTTTCCTTTTTTAGTATCAATAGAATCTTTAGCATCAGTCAATAAAGCATTCAATGAATCTTTAGCAACAGTTTTAGTTTCTGTTTTTTTGATTTCAGTCTTTTTAAGTGCTTCGTTAGCAGCTACTAAAAAGTTTCCAACTTCTTCAATTTTATAAGTTTCCCAAAACTCTAATTGAGCTTTTCCTCCTAATAATTTTTTAATTCTATCAACATCTTTAGCACCTGGAAGCTCAACTAAGATTCTTCCTGTTTCTCCTAATTTTTGGATGTTTGGTTGCGTAACTCCAAATTTGTCAATACGCTCTCTTAATACTTTATAAGCACTTTCAACAGACTCATCAACCTTTCTTTTTATTACTTTTTGAACTTGTGAATCTGACATTTGAAAATCAATTCCACCTTCTCCTTGTAAACCTCTGTTTGCAAAAATATCCGGCGAAGCTAATTTTGTAGTTCCGTTTGAATTCGCTTCAAAAGCTTCAAAAAACTTATTTAAATAGGTTTTGTTTCCTTCTAAATTTGCACTTGCATCAGCTAATGATTTATTAAATACCGGATTTTTAGAATTGTTTGCTAATCCTTTTAAAACGTCTTTAATAGAAATTTGTAGAATCACGTTGATTCCTCCTTCTAAGTCAAGACCTTTGTTTAGTTGTTTGTTTTTTACTTCATTATAAGTAAAATCCGTGAAACCAAGATTGTAAACTTTTACTTTACCAATAGAATCTAAATATTTTAGCTCTTTATCAGGATTGTCCCCTGCAAAAGCTTTAGCTTCACTTTTGACGCTGTTTGCCACAAAAGTGAACGAAAGTTGGTAAATACTTACCAATGCAAATAGAATTGCGAAAAATTTAATAAGTCCTTTATTCTGCATTATTACTAAAAATTAATTATGTTTTATTGTTTGTTTTTTGTTTTAAAGTCCCATAAAATAAGCCCTGACATGAGTTTTTAAAACTAAAAAATCGAGATCACGAATTACAACATTTTTTTTAAACCGAGCAAATATATAATTAACGAAAACATTAACCAATTTATTTATTAATTAATCTTAAAAAAAAGACTGCAAAAGTGCAGTCTTCTCCTTTTTTTTCGAAAATCGTTATACTAAAATCGATTTTAAAGCATCATTCATTCCACGAACTGCATCTGCACTTTTAGCAAATAAAGCCTTCTCCTGCTCGTTTAATTTGATGTCTAAAATTTCTTCAACTCCGTTTTTACCTATTATACAAGGCACTCCTATACATATATCGTTTTGACCGTATTCTCCTTCTACAAAAACAGAGCATGCAATCATTTTCTTTTGATCATTTAAGATACTGTCCACTAAATAAGCCACAGAAGCTCCTGGCGCATACCAAGCCGATGTCCCCAAAAGACCTGTAAGCGTCGCTCCTCCTACCATTGTATCTGCAGCAACTTTTTGCAAAGCTTCTTCTGAAAGAAATTCTGTTACCGGAATTCCATTATAAGACGCTAAACGTGTCAACGGAATCATAGTTGTATCACCATGTCCACCAATAACCATTGCAGAGATATCATTTGCAGGTTTATCAAGAGCCAAAGAAAGATACGTTCTAAAACGAGAACTATCTAACGCTCCACCCATACCAATAATTCTGTTTTTTGGTAATCCTGTAGCTTTTAAAGCTAGATATGTCATAGTATCCATTGGGTTAGAAACTACAACTATTATTGTATTTGGAGAATGTTTCAGTACGTTTTCGGCAACTGTTTTTACAATTCCTGCATTTATACCTATTAATTCTTCGCGAGTCATTCCTGGTTTTCTTGGAATTCCTGATGTAATAACTACTACATCACTTCCGGCAGTTTTAGAATAATCGTTGGTTACACCAGATACTTTGGTATTAAAACCTGTATTTGTTGCACATTGCATAATATCCAACGCTTTCCCTTCGGCAAAACCTTCTTTAATATCCAACAACACTACTTCGCTTGCAATTCCTCTATAAGAAATAACATCTGCACATGTAGCTCCAACATTTCCTGCTCCTACAATGGTAACTTTCATATTTTATACTTTATCGGTTATTAATTA
Source organism: Flavobacterium sp. ov086 (assembly GCF_900187965.1). Lineage (GTDB taxonomy): Bacteria > Bacteroidota > Bacteroidia > Flavobacteriales > Flavobacteriaceae > Flavobacterium. Next base: position 119,625 of record NZ_FZNL01000018.1, read on the forward strand.
ATTCGTTTATTTTATAAATCGACAATTCGTTTAATTGTTTAGTAAATTTAAACAATTAAACGAATTGTAGTGTTAAAATTTATTATGCATCGATGTTTGCGTAAACAGCATTTTTCTCAATAAATTCTCTACGTGGCGGTACCTCATCTCCCATTAACATTGAGAAAACTCTATCAGCTTCAGCTAAACTATCAATAGTTACCTGACGTAGAGTTCTGAAGCTTGGATCCATTGTGGTTTCCCATAATTGCTCCGCATTCATCTCTCCAAGACCTTTATAACGTTGGATAGCTGCACTGCCTCCCATTCTCTCATTCGCCTGATCACGCTGAACGTCATTCCATGCGTATTCTTTTTTGTTTCCTTTTTTAACTAAATATAAAGGTGGAGCTGCAATGTAAACGTGACCTTCTTCGATCAATTCTTTCATGAAACGGAAGAAGAACGTTAATATTAAGGTAGAAATGTGACTACCATCGACATCGGCATCACACATGATGATTACCTTATGATATCTAAGTTTTTCAAGATTTAAGGCTTTACTGTCTTCTGCTGTACCAACGGTAACTCCAAGAGCGGTAAAGATATTACGAATCTCTTCGTTTTCGAATACCTTATGGTGCATCGCTTTCTCCACATTCAAAATCTTACCACGTAATGGTAAAATTGCCTGAAAGTTACGATCACGACCTTGTTTTGCTGTTCCACCAGCCGAATCTCCCTCGACAAGGTAAACCTCACATCTCGCAGGATCCTGCTCAGAACAATCTGAAAGTTTTCCTGGCAATCCACCGCCACCCATAACAGTTTTACGCTGTACCATTTCACGTGCTTTTTTAGCAGCGTGACGTGCCTGAGCAGCCAAAATCACTTTTTGGATAATGATACGGGCATCATTTGGATTTTCTTCCAAATAATTCTCTAACATTTCTCCAACAGCCTGAGAAACCGGAGAAACTACTTCTCTGTTTCCTAATTTTGTTTTGGTTTGTCCTTCGAATTGTGGCTCTTGTACTTTTACCGAAATAATAGCAGTTAATCCTTCACGGAAGTCATCTCCCGCAATTTCGAATTTCAATTTATCCAACATTCCGGATGCATCTGCGTATTTTTTAAGGGTTCTTGTCAAACCACTTCTAAAACCTTGTAAATGCGTTCCTCCTTCGTGTGTATTAATATTATTTACGTATGAGAAAATATTCTCTGTATAACTTGTATTATAAATTAAGGCAACCTCAACTGGAATCTCCCCTTTTTCGTGATCCATGCTGATAACATGAGAAATAATTGGCTCACGGTTACCATCTAAATAACGAATGTATTCTTTAAGACCTTCGTCAGAATGAAATACTTCAACTTTAAATTCACCTTTGTCATCTACTTCTCTTTTATCAGTAAATGTAATTGTGATTCCTTTGTTTAAGAAAGAAAGTTCACGCATACGAGCTGATAATGTATCATAAGAGAACTCTGTAGTTTGAGTAAAGATCGTATCATCAGGATAGAAAGTCTGACGCGTACCTCTTTTATCAGTTTCTCCTATTTGTTTAACTGGATATATTGCTTTACCTCTTTCGTATTCTTGTTCGTAGATTTTACCTTCTCTAAAAACGGTAGATTTCATATGAACTGAAAGTGCATTTACAACCGAAACCCCAACACCGTGTAAACCTCCCGAAACTTTATAAGAATCTTTGTCAAATTTACCTCCGGCACCAATTTTAGTCATTACTACCTCAAGTGCAGAAACACCTTCTTTTTTATGTAAATCAACTGGAATACCACGACCGTTATCTTCAACTGTTACTGAACCATCTTCGTTAATTGCAACACCAATGGTATCACAATGTCCTCCCATCGCCTCATCAATAGAGTTATCAACAACCTCATAAACCAAATGATGTAGACCTCGAACCCCCACATCTCCAATATACATCGATGGACGCATTCTTACGTGCTCCATTCCTTCTAATGCCTGAATACTATCTGCTGAATAATTGTTCTTCTTGATTTCTTCGCTCATATAATTTATTCTAAAAAATGTAATTATTGTCTAACACGCAAATATATAAAAACGCAAATTATATATCCGTTAAAATACAACTTAAAGCAGTTAAGTTATCAACACAATTAGCTAAAAAACCAAAAAATAAATTCTAAATCGGAAATAAATCGCATTTTTTTAAAATTCCAAAATTTTAAATTGAAATTCCACAAAACAAATTCCAAATTCCAAACCTTTAAATCGAAATTTCAAAAACGAAAAATGACACAAAAGCAAAATCCGAAATAACAATTTAATGTCATTTCGGATTTATAATCTACCCCAATTTGGAATTTCAAAAAATTGGAATTTTATTGTTTATGATTTCTTATTAAAATCTCCCGCATAAATTGATGTCATTTTTTCTAAGCTTAAATACTTTCTTAAAACAGCATTTACGTCTTCTACTTTCAAAGCTTTAACTTTAGATTCAAGATCATCGTAATCCTCTAAAGGAATTCCGTATTGAAGATATTTATTTGTCAAACTAATCAACATCATATCATTTCCTAATCTTGTTTTTCTTTCGTTAAGCCAGCTTCCTAAATTTGATTTTAATTCCTCGGCTGTAAATCCATCTTTTAAAGCTTTTGTAATTTCTTCTTTAGTTGCTGCTTCAACTGCTCCTTTTTTCGTTGGATTTAAGAACGCATAATACTCCCAGAAAGCAACATCATTTGTAACAGGAACATCAATAAAAGAACCTGCACCGTAGCTGATTCCTTCTTTTTCTCTCAATCTCATTGGGATTCTTGCACTCAAAAACCCACCGCTTCCTAAAATTTCATTTGCCATTACAAATGCAGGATAATCTGGGCTTTTTACATTCATTTTAAAAGCAATTTTACCTGTCGCAACCGCATTTTCCTTGTCTGGAGTAATATAATCTTTGTCTAACTTTTTAGTCTCTGAAAACGTTGGCAAAGCAAGAACATATTTAGATTTAGAATTCCATTTGCCAAAAGTATTTTCCAGAATTTGTCCTGTTTCTTTAGCATCCAAATCTCCAACAACAGTTCCCAATCCGTTATTTCCTCCAAAGATATTTTTATAGAAATCAACAATTTCAGATTGCTTTATTTTCTTGTAAGCATCAATTTGTTCCTGAACTGTCGAGGTATAAAAAATACTTCCTTTTGGATAATTCGATGTCAATCTTGAAACCTCGATAAAAGCAATAGACTGAGGATCATTTAGACTTGATTCTAAATAAGTATTGTACTCATTGATAGTTTTTGTAAGTTCATTTTCAGGAAAAGTAGAATTAACCAATAAATCTCCCACAATCTCCATTACTCCTTTAAAACTATCTTTGTAAGTATTGATATTAATTGATAAAGTCTGTCCTGAATAATCAAAATTTACGCTTGATTTTAACTGATCTAATTGATCACTAATCTGCTCTTTGGTTCTTGTTTTTGTACCTGTTTTCAATAATTGAGCAAGAATAGATCCTATATCCTCTTTTCCTTCCAACTCCTTTTCATTACTTACCGGAAATTTAAAACTAGCCTGAACTTTTCCTCCCTTTATCTCTTTTTTGATTAAACCGTATTTTGCGCCGTTACTTAATTTACCTTCTGCAAAATTCTGTTTTAAATTTTTGATAGAAGCTTCAAATGCAGCAGCTTCTTTTTCTAAAGCTTTTCCTTTATAATCTTTCGTTAAAGCAACGATTTGCTCATCTGTATATTCAACAGGTTTTACTCTTTGCTCATCTTTAGACGGAATAAAAATCCCAACTGTTCTATTATTACTTCTGAAATATTTATCTGCAACTCTTTGAATATCTTCTTTAGTCAAATTTTCGACTGCATCTCTATACATAAATCCCAATCTATAATCTCCTGCTCCAATAATTTCAGTAAGATTTATGGCAAATGAAACAGTATTGTTTTTTATACCATCAAGTTGTTTGATAATTTTTGCTTTGGCTCTCGTTACATCTTCATCCGTATATTTAGTCGTTGCTATTTTATCCAACTCTGTTCTAACTATATCTTTAGTTGCTTTAACATCTTTATCATTAGGTACTGCAACTCCAAAATAAATATAACTCGCATCTCTTGTTGTTGGCTGCCAATAATAGATACTGGACACTTTTTGAGTCTCTATTAATGATTTATATAAATATCCGGATGGATCCGAAGTTAAAATTTCGCCCAAAGCATCAATTGCAGCATAGTCTTTATCTACATAAGCCGCTGTGTGATACAAAGCACCAATGTTTTTACTGTCTCCGGCTCTGTTTAGCTCTACATATTTTTCACCATCTTGTGCAGGCTCAACTGTATAAGTCTTATCCAGAACTCTTTTAGGTCTTGGAATAGCTCCAAAATATTGCCCAACATATTGCAACGCTCTTTGCTCATCAAACTTACCGGCAATTATCAAAGTTGAATTGTCCGGTTGATAATATTTTTCATAAAAAACTCTAAGCGTAGTTGCTTTTACTCTTTCGATATCTTCTTTACTTCCAATAGTGCTTTTCCCGTAATTGTGCCACAAATAAGCCGACGAAAGTATTCTTTCCTGTAAAACACGATCCGGATTATTCTCTCCAATTTCAAATTCGTTTCTTACCACAGAAAACTCTTTTGATAAATCCTCTTGTAAAATAGTTGCGTTGATCATTCGATCCGCTTCCATTTCGATACTCCATTTTAGATTTTCATCACTTGAAGGAAAAACTTCGTAATAATTGGTTCGGTCAAGCCAAGTTGTTCCGTTAGCATTTCCACCTTTATCAGAAAGCATTTTTTTAATATCTCCTAAATTTTTGGTACTTTTAAAAAGCATGTGCTCTAACAAATGCGCCATACCTTTCTCGCCATAACCTTCATTTCTTGAACCTACATTGTAAACAATATTTACAACCATATTGCTTTGAGAAGCATCAGGAATCAAAAGGACTTTTAGTCCGTTATTCAAAGTATATTCCTTAACACCTTCTACGTTTTTAATGTATTTGGGCGCTTCAGATTTTTGTGCATAAACTGAACTCAATGAAGCCAATGAGCAGTAAAGAATTCCACTTAGTAATAAGTTTCTCATAGATTATTGTTAAAGGATTAGTTAATTCTTGGTAATCAAATATAGTATTTTTCCTAAACACGAACCATCAATATTAACTTAGTTTTAATAATTTATGGCAAACCTCAATCTAAATTAATATCATAAAAAAATCCGAAACGACATTTAAAATGTTCATTTCGGATCTTATCTTTTATTATTCGAATTCCCAGTAGAATTCAAACATTGGAATTTGGAATTTTAATATATTGGAATTTCTCCACTTTAAACTGTCATTCCTGATTTTACAGTTTCAAAATTTCCTTCTTTGTGAGCAGCGTTTGCTCTTCCGCTTGGATCTTGATTTTCCTGCCATTTCGGAATCCATTTACGAACCGTTTGCGCAGCGCTAATTTGTGGATAATATTTATGAAAAATAGATCTGTACAAATATGCTTCTTTTGTTGTTGGAGAATTATACGGAAATTCAGCACTTGCCCCAGCCAATTGCTCGTCTGAAATTTGAGTAGAACAATGTTCCATCAATTCATCAATCCAATTATATCCAACTCCATCAGAAAATTGTTCTTTTTGACGCCATAAAACATCTTCTGGTAAATATGGATTTTCAGGCGTATCAAATGCTTTTCTTAAAATATATTTTTCGATACCTTCATAAGTTTTTGGTTGCTTTTCTTCTGGTTTGATACGAATAGTAGCATCCAGAAACGCAGTATCCAAAAACGGAACTCTAGTCTCTATACCATTTGCCATTGTAGATTTATCTGCACGCAACAAATCGGCTGTAAATAATTTTTGAACTCTTTCGATTGTTTCTTTCTGAAATTCTTCTGTCGATGGTGCATTTCTAAAATACAAATGACCTCCAAAAACTTCGTCAGCTCCTTCACCTGAAAGAATTACTTTAATTCCTTTTCCAGCAATTGCTTTTGATAACAAATACATTGGCACACTGGCTCTAACCGAAATTATATCGTAAGTCTCAATATCGTAGATTATCTTTTCTAAAAGCTCAATTCCTTCTTTTACAGAAAAATGAATTTCATGATGTTCCGTACCTAAAAATTCGGCAGCTCTTCTTGCCGCTTTAGCATCCGGTGCATCAGCATCTAAAGCAATTGAAAACGAATGAAGTGTTTTTCCACTCTCCTTCAACAAACGAGAAGAAATTGCAGAAATCAAAGAAGAGTCCAAACCTCCTGAAAGTAATACTCCAACAGGCATTTCACTCATTAAACGCTTACGAACAGCTTCTGTAAATGTAGTTCTGATCACATCTAAATCAAGATCATTGGTAGCATTTTCATAATCCTCATATTCCGGTTGGTAATATTTTACAAATCCTTTTTTAGGCGTATAATAATGTCCCGGAGGGAAAGTTGAAAATGTTTTACACTGATCAGCGATTGGTTTCATTTCAGACGAAAAATAGATTCTTCCTCTTTCATCCAAACCGTAATATAAGGGTTTTACTCCAATTGGATCTCGTCCCGCAATATAGTTGTCGCCATCTACAACTACAAAAGCAAAATCTCCATCAAGCATATTGCAAAAATCATTTCCAAATTCTTCGTACAAATGCACAATCACTTCTGAATCTGATTTTGTTCTAAAGGTATGCTCCTTAAGAACCGTATCTTTTAATTCCTGATAATTATAAATTTCTCCATCATGCACCATCCAGGCTTTTTTAGTTCCCTGAATAGGCTGCCTTCCCGACTTCAAATCAATAATCGACAAGCTTTCATGACTCATTATGCTGCCATTTTCCATAATTTGCAAATCATTTTCATCAGGACCGCGATGTGACATTCTTTTAGAAAGCTCTTTTACGAGTTGCGGGTCTTTTCCTTTACCAATAACGGCTAATAATCCAGACATACTATTCTATTTTTTATTTATTCTGTTTTCCAGACACGTCCCATATGACATGTATCAGGTATAAAATCATTGTAATTTGCAGAAAATTAAAAATCAAACTCTGCTTTTCCTCGTTAACCACCTTATAATCAAAGCGATTTAACTTTAATTCGACGAATGTCAAATATAAAAAAGTTAAGTTAAATAATTACCGAAAAATCTTTTTAAGTAACTGAAATTATATAATTTAACAATTTAAGACAAGAAAAACGTCCTCAACCGAGAACGTTCTTCTGCAATTAATATATACTAATTCTAATAATTCAACTTCTATACTTTAGCGTAAGCATCGTCATGAACACTTGCCACTGCTCTTCCTGATGGATCGTTCATGTTTTTGAAAGCTTCATCCCACTCCAAAGCAATTTTTGTACTACAAGCCACACTTGCTTCCTGAGGCACACATAACGCTGCTGCATCACTTGGGAAATGTTCTGCAAAAATAGAACGATAATAATACTCTTCTTTAGAAGTTGGGGTTTGTAACGGGAATTTAAATCTCGCATTTGCCAATTGCTCGTCCGAAACTTCTTTGGCTACAACTTCTTTCAAAGTATCAATCCAGCTGTATCCTACTCCGTCTGAGAATTGTTCTTTTTGTCTCCATGCTACACTTTCAGGCAACATATCTTCGAATGCTTTACGAACTACCCATTTTTCCATCGGATGCTCTTTGTTGATCATTTTATCTTGTGGGTTGATTCTCATCGCCACATCCATAAATTCTTTGTCTAAGAACGGAACACGACCTTCAATTCCCCATGCCGCCAAACTTTTGTTTGCACGTAAACAATCATACATGTGTAATTTACCTAATTTACGAACGTTTTCTTCGTGAAATTCTCTTGCGTTTGGTGCTTTATGGAAGTATAAATACCCTCCAAATAACTCATCAGCACCTTCACCAGACAATACCATTTTGATTCCCATAGATTTAATAACTCTTGCCATTAACCACATTGGAGTTGAAGCTCTAACAGTAGTTACATCATACGTTTCTAAGTTGTAAATCACATCACGAACAGCATCTAAACCTTCTTGAATTGTGAATTTAATTTCGTGGTGAATCGTTCCAATATGTTTTGCTACAATTTGCGCTGCCGCTAAATCAGGAGAACCATCTAACCCTACTGAAAAAGAGTGCAATTGCGGATACCATGCATCTGTTGTATCATCTGACTCAATACGTTTTTGCGCAAATTTTTTGGCTACAGCCGAAGTAATAGACGAATCTAAACCTCCTGAAAGTAAAACTCCGTAAGGAACATCACTCATCAATTGTCTGTGAACCGCAGCTTCAAGCGCTTTTTTAATTTCAGGAATACTTGTTTCGTTGTCTTTTACCGCATCATAATCTGTCCAGTCTCTTTTGTACCATTGTACAAATTCGCCGTCTTTGCTTGTCATATAATGTCCCGGAGGAAACAATTGGATTTTAGTACAATATCCTTCCAAAGCTTTCAATTCAGAAGCTACATAAAAAGTTCCATGCTGATCCCAACCAATATACAATGGAATAATTCCCATGTGATCACGAGCAATAAAATACTCATCTTTCTCAACATCATAAATTGCAAATCCGAAGATTCCGTTCATTTCATCTACAAAATGAGGTCCTTTTTCTCTGTAAAGAGCCAAAATAACTTCGCAGTCACTTTCCGTTTGAAAGTTGTATTTCCCTTCAAATTGTTTACGTAATTCTCTGTGGTTATATATTTCACCATTTGCAGCCAAAACCAATTTTTTATCTTCTGTAAATAAAGGTTGTTTTCCTGAAGCTGGATCTACAATAGCCAAACGCTCATGAGATAAAATTGCTTTATCATTGCTGTAAATTCCGCTCCAGTCCGGTCCACGGTGACGAATGATTTTTGACATCTCTAATACTTGAGGTCTTAAGGTTTCGGCTTTTTGTTTTAGATCAAAGGCACATACGATTCCACACATAACTATATATTTTTATTTTAAATTTTATTCTGATAAGGCAAAGATGCGGTAATGGTTATAATCTAAAAACACAAAACACAAATTCAGTTATAATTTAAAACCATATTTTCGTATTTACATATAAAATGTAAAATTTTGACATAAAAAAAAGCCCGAAACTTAAAAATTTCAATTTCGGGCTCAAACAAAGCACGAAATTCAAGGTTTTAAAGAAATCTTTGAATTAAAATTTGAATTATTTCAGAATCAATAGAAGATTCCCAAAGAGAAGAATAAAAGCTGTTCAGAAATTGTAGTTTTACGATTTATTTGTCATCGTAAGGAATAACATTGCATATCTTTTACGCAAAAATCTTTGTCAAAGTTTTAAACTTTGACAAAGGTCATGTAGAAAATAGTCTATCTACAAAACACTTTCAATCGTATAATGTGTTTTATTAATTTCAAAAGCAAACCCAACCTTATTCCCCATTAAATGAGCTCCAAGTGGAGATTGTGGCGAAAGTGCAATAACATTTATACCGTTTATAGCAATTTTAGGAAGCGCAACACTCACATACAAATAAATTCCGTTGGCTTTTACCAAACTACCCGAAATGATATTTTCAGTTGTTTTTGAGGCATCAATTTTATCTAAAATAGCTTTTTGAGTTATTGCTTCTTTCAGTTTATTAGTTAATTTTTCCTGCTCGATATGCATCATCGACAAAGCCGTTTCATGCTTATCGCCAGCCGAACCTTTTGCATCGTTTTTAGAATCTTCGGTCAAAGCCGAAATCATGTCTCTAAAAACATCTATTCGGTCCTGAACCATTTGTAAATAATAAGAATGTATTTTTTGTTTGAATTCCATTTAAAAAAGGTACTGAGGTTCTAAGTTACAAAGGTGCAAAGGTTTTTTCGCTGCTCCAAAAAAGTTAGCCACGAATTTAGTTAAAAATAATTCGTGAATTCGTGGCTTAAAAACTTTATGTATTAACGCCTTCGTCAAAAATATATTTTAAAAGTTGAATTCCATAAGTTGTTTGCAAAAAAGGCACTAAGTCACAAAGATCGTAAAAAAGTAATTGAAAATTTTATCGTTTTATTTACTCAAAAAATTCAGCTGGATAAACTACTTTTCCATTTACGCCAGACAATCCATTTTCGGTTAAAGTAATGACCATACAATTTTCAGCAGGAACATCAAAAGGCATTTCGATTCCGTATTTATTAGTTAATTCATATCCAAATCTCGGATAATAATTCTCATGTCCTAAAAGTATAATCGATTTATAACCCAATTCTTTTGCAACTTTATGACTATATAAAATTAGTTTTGATCCAACTCCTTTTCCTTGAAATTCCGGCAATACAGAAACTGGAGCCAATGCCAAAGATTCAAATGTTTTCGAATCGTTTTTGATTTCTAATTTCGTCAGCAAAATATGACCAACAATTTTATTTTCGACTTTAGCAACAATTGATAATTCAGGAATAAATACTTCTGATTTTCTTAATTTTTCAACCAAGAATTGTTCTTTATGATCGCTATATTCCTCCTTTTCAAAAGCTTTTTCTACCAATTGAAAAACACTTTTGTAATCATTTTCATTTTCTTTTCTAAGCTTAATTTCCATTTTTTTCAGGTACTAAGGTTCTAAGTTATAAAGGTGCAAAGGTTTTTTACTTCTGCAATTTTTTTCGCCACGAATTACACAAATTTTCACTAATTATAAAAAAGCAAAGTTCGCTGAATCTAAAAAAGACTTAGCGAACCTTGCGTAAAACTTTGCGCTCTTTGCGGTTAATTATTCTTAAAAGTCGAATTTATAATTTCCTCCCACTAATACCTGAAATCCTTGTACCGGATAATTCAACCATTTTTCATAAGCCTGATTTCCAATATTATTAAGTTTCAGAAAAAACGTCAAACGCTCGTTATATTTATATCCAACATGAGCATTGGCATCAAAATAACTTTTTAACGTCGTAATAACCGGATCAACTCCTGAATTTAAATTCGATTGCATGTCTTTACGTTCTCCAACAAAGAAAACATTTAAACCTGCATACCATTGTTTCGTAATATTAACATCCAGATTCGAACTCAATTTCATTGATGGTAAATTCCAAGCTTCTAAACCATCAAATTTGTAGCTATTAAAAGTTCCGTTAATTCCAAAAGAAACGTTTTCTGAAAAATCAGCTTTTAATTCTCCGTAAAAACGAAACGTTCTCACGTCATCATATACCACTCCAAAAGAGTTTCCGTAAGCGTAGTTTTCATTAGCAAAATCTTCTGTATAATCATTGCTTTTAAACAAAGCCTTATCTTTTTCGTTCAGATAAGAACCAGTTAAATTATAACTAACATTATTCGCTAATTTCCCTTTTAAACCTGCAAAGACAGTATATTGATTGTTTGTTGGTCTCATGTTTAAAGTTGGTGACAAAAACGGATTCTCAGTTACAAAATCAGCATATGAGTTTTGATTTAAACCACCATAAACACCCGTATAGAAAATCATTAAATCGCCTACTAGTTTATATGAAGCATTTACTTTTGGATAGATATAAAACTTGTTTCCGCTATTTTCAGAATCTAAACCATAAAACAATCCAGCTCCCAATTCTAAAGTCCAATCGTTTTCATGAATAACAAAACTAGGCTCAATTCCAAAATTAGTTAAACTGTATTTTAACGGTTCTGTATTATTACGAGCATAATTATTTTCAAAAGATCCGCTTACATGATCTATAATCACATTTGTATTTATCGACTGATCCATAACATCCACTTTGAAAGTCGGTTTTACATAAAAACGATTTTCTGAAGAGGAGAAACTATCTGAAAAATGCGTGAATTTTGTTCCTATTTTGCTAAAAACACCTTCGTTAAATTCGATGTTTCCGCCTAAACTAATGGTGTTATAAGAATGATTCGGATTAATTCCTCTTATCAAGTCCTCTTGTTGGCCTGGAGATAAAGTCATTCCAAAATCAACCGGTAAACCATACCAATTGTACAATTGATTCTGATATCCTAAATCCACATTCCACGACATATCGCGATTGTTTACGCCATATCCCACATTTAACGCTGTATCATAAAATTCATCATTTAAATCTACGCCGCTAATTCCACCTTGCGAAGAATGATGACGGAACATTCCTGCTACATAATCGTTATTTCCTAAATCCTGATTTACGAACAATTCAGCATTTAGAGTTCCATAATTTCCAACTCCCAAAGTCGCATAATTATTAAACAATTTTTCTTTTTTAGATTTTTCAACACCTTCAGCTTTTCCTTTTGAAGGCGTAAATGTAGACGCTACCTGAACAGACAAAATACTATATTTTATCGTTTCCTTAGGCTGATTTCCTGTATCGTCAAGCGAAGGAGTTTCTTTAACCTTAAAAGCATCTGAAATAGTTGGCGAATACGGTTTAACCACATTTACTGTTTCAGTACCAATACCTTCATTTTTCTTTTGCGAAAACGAAAGCTGCACAACAAACATTACTAGTAAAATGATGATTTTATTCTGGCAATTAATTTTCATATTTTATTTTTTTCGTGAAATGTGTTTTGTGAAATGTAAAATGACTTAATCGACACAATTTCATTTTTCACAATTTACATTTTACAATTTTCTAATTCTCTAATTGACTAATTTTCTAATTAGACTTCCCAATCTCCTTTTGCGACAAACTGAGCCTTTCCTCCTATTTTGATATCAAATTGATTATCGGTTAACCTCCCATTGAAATAAATCTGAGACGGACGATTAATATAATCTCCCTGATAATTAATCAATTCAAATTCAGGCTTATGATATTTTAACAGAAAAGCCTGTAAACAAGTACTTGCGCTTCCTGTTGCAGCATCTTCTACCAATTGATTGTGTTCAATACACAACATTCGGCTAAACAGTTTCGAACCTTCTAAATAATAGAAATACAAAGCTCTGTGATCTGTTTTACAATTCTTTTTCAGCCATTCATCTGTTTTATCTTTATCTAAAACCAAATTTTCTAATGCTCTTTTACTGCTTAATCCAACCATTATAAAAGCACTTCCGGTTGTAACTTCCTGAATTGGAAATTGATTTTCAAAATCATGTTTTTTTAGATTACTGAATACTGTAAAATCTTCTTTCGAGAAAATATCCCAAAATTTTGGCTGTGCTGCTTTTAGCCAAATTAACTCTTCTGTTTTATGAATCGCAATTGGTCCAATTGGCACATTCAAAGTGATCTCTTTTGGCTCATTTTTAAAAACCTTATTCATCAAAACCCATGAAGTTCCAATAATTGGATGACCTGCAAACTGCATTTCATGCGCCGGAGTAAAAATTTTAATCTCGGCTTTATTATTATCTAAATCAAGTTTGGTAACAAATGTGCTTTCGGCAAAATTAATTTCGCGCGCCATTTGCTGCATTTCATTAGAACTTAAATTTCCAGCATCTAAAAAAACCGCCAATTGATTACCGGCATATTTTTTATCTGCAAAAACATCAACTATATAAAAAGGTAAACTCATTTTTTTCTTTTTTTTGGAAGAGAATATAGAGCAAAGAATAAAGAAAATAGACTTCCAATCTTTCGTTTCAAATCTATTTTCTTTATTCTGTATTCTTTACTCTATTTTCTATCCTCTATATTCTATTCTCTATATTCTATTCTCTATTCTCTATAATTCTTATTTCGTAATCGACGAATTCGTTTTTGCTTCTTCTAACTTTATCGCACTTAACTCTGTTTTAGCTTCTTCGACAACATCCGGATAATCGGTAAAATTATTAATTACATTATCCAAAATGTACGTTGCCTGATAACTGTCTTTTAATCCATAGAAGTTTTTCGCCATTAAAACCAAACTCTTCGCTCCGTAATATTTGTAAGCCGAATAGTTTTTAGCCAACTTCTGAACCGAAACATTCGAAGCGTCAAACTTGCCTTCTTTAGTTTTAAAATAAGCATCATAATACAACGCTTCTGCCGCTAATTCGCCTTTAGATGTTGCTGATAATTTTGCGTAAGCCACTTTCGCTTTAGTTTCGTCACCAGTTTGCATTGCTGCACGGGCTACGATAATCTGTGCATCTGATTTTACGTTAGCATCAGCTTTTGCGTTTTGCAATACTTTGTCAGCGTAAATAACTGAGTTATAATAATCTTTTTTGTCGTAATAACATTTCATCAAATTAGCTTGTGCAAAGCTTTTATTCTGAGGAAAATCAGCTTCGTTTTCTAAACGTACCAGAACCGGAATCGATTTATCACAATCTTTGGCTTTCAGGAAAATCTGTGCTAATCTTGTCAATGCTTGTTCTGTAAATTCATTTCTTGGCTGATCAATCACATATTGATAATTTGCAACTGATTTAGTTTCTGAACCTTCAGCAAAATACAACTGTGCTAAGTAAAAATTAGCTTCAAGTGCATGAATTCCTGACGGAAACTTAGTCACATAACCCGCAAAACCAGTAATCGCCTGTTTGCTGTTGTTTTGACTGTATTGTTTAAAAGCTGCATCATAAGTATCATTATCCAATTCAGCATCTGTAACTGAAACAAAATCAAGAGTACGAACCCAAGTTGCATATTCATCGACTTTTCCTGAGTCAACATAAATTAACCTTGCTGTAGAAACTGCTTCTAAAGCTTCAGGAGTTTTTGGAAATTCTGCCGCTACTTTTTTGAATTTAACCAAAGCCTGTTCGTCACGATCTGAATTGTAATAAATCAAACCTTGTTTCAAAATAGATTTAGATGTAAATGAACCGTTTTTATATTCAGAAATTAACTGATCATAAGTTTTAAGTGCCTGATCGTTTTTCTTTTCTGCCACATACGTATTTCCTAATTCGAATAAAGCATCATCACGATATTCTGATTTTTTGTACATCTGAAGGAAATTATTCAGCTCATCAATTTTCTTGTCGTTCTTAGACATAAAACCGTAAGAAATTGCTTTTTGAAACTGAGCATAATCAGCATCAACGCCTTTTGCTTCAATTGCTTTTGCATAAGCTTCGTTTGCTGCACTATATTTTGCGCTTACAAATCGAGAATCACCTAAACGTAAATACGAATCATTCAAGCGAACTTTATCTTCTTTCGAATTATCAATTTGTGCCTGAAATGAATTCCCTGCCTGATCGTATTCTTTCAATTTAAAATAAGTATATCCAATATTGTAATTGATATTTTTATACTCGTCAGTCGTTTTGGCAGCAGCCAAACCTGCAAACTGTTTGTAGCTTAATAAGGCATTCTGAAAATCATCGTTAAGATACTCCGTTTCTGCTTTCCAGAAAGTTGCACGAGCTGTAAACTCAGGTGTTTTTTGTTCGCTGACAGCGCTTTTGAACATCTTTCCGGCTTCTTGATAATTTGATTCATTATACAATTCCAAACCTCTGTAAAAAAGCACTTTTTGATACGCCGCTTTATTTTCCGGTGATCTGTTTTTTTCTAATAAAACCAAAGCTTCTTTATAATTCTTTGTAGAGATATAAGAATCTACTAATAGTTTTTCTATATCAGATCGGCTTGAATTGTTTGGATATTTCTTTAAGAAATCAAGTAGAATTGCAGGAACAGTTTGATAGGCGTTTCCAATATCATAACTCACTTTAGCATAATTTAAAGCGGCATCTTCTTGAATTTGAGCATTAAAATCCATTTCAGAAGCATTCTTGAAAGCATTCAAAGCTTCTTGTTTTTTACCTGTATTTAAATAAGCTAAACCTAAATGATAATACGCATTTTGAGCCACAAAATCTTTTCCCTCAATAATTTTATTGAATTGAGAAATTGCTTTTTCGTACTCTTTTTGCTCATAATAAGCATAACCTAACTGGTAGAAATCGGTGTTATTCCACTTTCCTTTTTTACCTGCATATTGCTCTAAAAACGGTATTGCTTTATCATATTGTTTTAGATTGAAATAACTTTCTCCAATAATTTTATTCAATTCAGACTTTTCAAGCTCGTTTGATTTGGCCATTGCTTTTTGTCCCAAATCGATCGCTTTCTGAAAATTCCCTAATTTAAAATTCATGTCGGCCTGATAATACGAAAGCTTTTCTTTGTATTTTTCTTCGCCTGAAACTTCATCAAAATATTTCGTTGCTTCTTTATAATCGTCGCCTTCATAAGCCATAAATCCTAAATAATATTTAGCTTGAGAACCAAATTCAGTAGAATTCACCACTTTATTAAAATATGTTGTAGCTTCTTTTTTCTTTTTAGCATTGAAATAACTGTATCCTTTTTGGAAATTAAATTTATCCGATTCAGATTTACTCATGTAACTTTCATCAACTTTATCAAACCATTGCAAGGCTTTTGGATAATTGCCTTGTTCAAAGAAAAATTGAGCCACTTCGATGTATGCCTGATTTTGTTTGGTACTTGTTGGATAGTCATTTACGAATTTTTCCATCAAAGCATCAGCATTCGCTTTATTGGTTCTAATGGCGCAATTGGCGATATAATAAGCACAATCTGACTGAACTTCTTCAGTCGTTGCATTGTTTTTTACATATTCGAAAATAAGTTGAGCCGAAGCATATTGTTTATCATTGTATAAAGCCTGTGCTTTGTCAAAATCCTTTAAGTCGTAAGTATATATAGCTGATTTTTGTGCCGAAACTATGGTCGAAATAAAGATTATAGGGAGTAAAAAGAACCAGGGAAGTTTACGCATTTTTATTATATTTAGTATTCAAATGTATCATTTTATACCGTCTATAACGAAACGTTTCGAGCATTTATTATGAACAAAAATTTTAACAACCCATATTTAACAGCTTCTGAAAAGATTAAGTACAACCATATAAGTGATATAAGTAATTATAAATTAGGCGCTTTAAGTACATTTACTAAAATGAGCTTAAATCACTTACATGGTTTAAATTTTTAAATCATTTTTTTTACAAGTTTTCTTAAGAAATGATTGAAATTTATTTTGAATCCAACCGTTATCTTATTACTTTTACCAATCAAATCAATTTTATTATGTCACAAATCGTACTCTCTCTTAAAGAAGTAACTATATATCAGGAAGGAAGAAAAATTTTATCTCATATTAATTTAGATGTTCAGCATGGTGAATTTATCTATATTATTGGAAAAACAGGTTCCGGAAAAAGTAGCTTCATGAAAACATTGTACGGTGATTTGCCTTTAACTGAAGGTGAAGGTCATATTGTTGAATTTGATTTGGCAGCTTTAAAAGAAAACGAAATTCCGTATTTGAGACGTAAAATTGGAATCGTATTTCAGGATTTCAAATTGCTTCCGGACCGTTCTGTAAAAGACAATATGCTTTTTGTTTTGAAAGCAACTGGTTGGACTGAAAAAGAAGCGATGGAACATAAAATCGATGAAGTTCTGGACAAAGTTGGTATGAAAGATTTCGTAAACAAAATGCCTCACCAACTTTCCGGTGGAGAACAACAACGTGTTGCGATTGCAAGAGCTTTACTGAATGATCCTGAATTTATTCTTGCCGATGAACCAACCGGAAACCTTGATCCTCAAACAAGCTCTGAGGTTCTTGAAGTATTGAAAAAAATCAACGCAAACGGTAAAACAATTATCATGGCAACTCATGATTATGCCTTATTGATGAAATTCCCGTCTAAAACATTAAAATGTGAAGACGAGAGAATTTTTGAAGTGGTGCAACGCAGCGTGTAATGCTTTCTATTTTAATTCCGGTTTTTAATTATAATGTTTTTTCATTAGTTGAAAAACTGCATAATCAGGCATTGGAGTTAAGTATCGCTTTTGAAATTATTTGTTTAGACGATGCTTCAACTTTTTTTACAAATAAAAACCAGCAAATTAATCAATTTCAAAATTGCTCTTTTTTAGTTTTACAGAAAAATATAGGGCGAAGTGCAATTCGGAATTTACTAGCACAAAAATCAACATACGAAAACTTGCTTTTTCTTGATGCTGATACCATTCCCGTCCATGAAAACTTTCTTTCTACTTATATTTCACAGATAAGTAATAATGAAAAAGTAGTCTATGGAGGTATTTTATACGAAATTACACAACCATCAAAAAACAAGCTTTTACGATGGGTTTATGGCACAAAACGCGAAGCATTAAACACTTTCGAGCGAAATAAAAGTCCTTATATTTCATTTTTGACTTTAAACTTTTTAATTAAAAAAAATATTTTCTCAAAAGTAAATTTCAATGAAAGCATTCCGAATCTAAGACATGAAGACACTTTGTTTTCCTATGAATTAATGCAGCAAAAAGTTGAAGTTATCCACATAGAAAATCCCGTTTATCATCTGGGACTAGAATACAATGAGACATTCTTAAGAAAATCCGAAGAAGCTGTAATTGGATTAAAAAACCTTGTAGATTCTAATTTAATACCTTCTGATTACGTGAAGCTCTCCCATTATTTTTTACTTATAAAAAAGTACGGTTTTCAAAATATAATGGCTCTAGGTTTTAAAACTTTAAGATCGCTTTTACTGAAACAATTATTCAGCAAAAAACCATCACTATTTCTTTTCGATTTGTACCGATTGGGTTATTATTGCACTTTAAAATCAAACTAAATGGCTTTTTTTTCTGTTATAATTCCATTATACAATAAAGAAAATTTTATCGAAAACACGATAAAAAGTGTCTTGAATCAAACTTTTCAGGATTTCGAAATTATTGTTGTCAATGACGGATCAACAGATAAAAGCGAAGAAAAACTATTACAATTTAAAGATCTTAGAATCCGATATTTTTCAAAAGAAAATGAAGGTGTTTCTATCGCTCGGAATTTTGGTATCGAAAAAGCACAATCTGATTTCATAACTTTTCTTGATGCCGATGACTACTGGTATCCCAATTTTTTAAAAGTAATGCAGGAAGCCATGATACTTTTTCCGGAGCAAAAAGTTTTTTCCGGAGCAATTGAAATTGAAACTTCAAAAAAAACATTTCCAGCTCAATATTCAATTCAAAAAACAAGCGGTTTTGAATTGGTCAATTACTTTACAGCAAGTTTAAAAGAAACTGTAATTTGTACTTCTTGTGCTGTATTTGATAAAAATATTTTTAAAGAAATTGGTGTATTTGATCCAAAAATAAAAAGTGGACAAGACACCGATCTCTGGGTTAGAATAGGTTTGATATATCCTGTTGTATTCTCTTGGAAAATTCTTGCCCGTTATGTTTATGATGAGAATAGTTTATCTAAAAACAATAATATCTTAAATTCCAAAATGGACTTTTCTAAATTTTCAGAACCCGAAAAAACAAATCCGGATCTTAAACTTTTCTTAGATTTAAATCGATTTTCACTCGCCATAAAAAGCAAATTAGCTTCAAACAAAGTCTTGTTTGATTACTACTATGACGGAATTGATTTAAAAAAAATTGGTGCCAAAAAAAGTTTTCTATTACAGCTTTCTCCTCGTTTTCTTCAATTATTAATTCAGATAAAACTCAAAATGGCAAACATTGGAATTGGGTTATCTGTTTTTAAATAACTTAAATTCTTTAAATTCTCTGATATAATCCTCTTCGTCAAACTCATCAGAAGCCAATACAAGGCAAACTGCTCCTGATGAAAAGTTTTTTAATTCTCTCCAGATTCCATCTACAATTAACAATCCAAAATTTGGCTTATTAAGCGTTATAGTCTCAAGTGACTTTCCATCTTTTAAAACCACATCAAAACTTCCGCTTAAAGCAATTAAAAATTCCTGTTGCTTTTTATGTGCATGTCCACCGCGCTTGCTTCCACTTGGAACATCATATAAATAATACACTCTTTTTGAAACAAACGGAATAGTCTCTCCCTCAATAACAGAAAGATTGCCTCGTCTGTCCTGAATTTTAGGAATTTCAATTACCTGAACATCTGTATTAGTTGTCATTATATTTTATTTGAGAATATTAATTTTTTCCATTGTTCCCCAACAGATTCAAGAGATAAATGTGTTACACTTTTAGCGGTATTATTTTTGCAAAAACGGTAAAAATCTTCGTCATAAATCATCCTTTTAAAAGCTTCTGCAAGCAAAGTAGAATTATAATTTTCAACCAATAAACCATTAAACTCTGACTGAATAATTTCCTTTGGTCCGGACTTACAGTTTACAGAAACAACCGGTATTCCAATTGCCAATGATTCTATTATAGACATAGGAAAACCTTCAAAATGACTCGTTAAAACAGTATATTTTGCTTTTGAAATGTATTTATAAGGATTTTGCTTAGCTGGAATTATTTTTACAAATTTCTCTAAACCCAAGTCCCTTATTTTTTTTTGAATAAAATTTAAATCGGGACCTTCTCCCAATAAATATAATGAATAACCGGAATTATAAATTTCAGATTTTAAAAACGCTTCCAACATCAAACTGAAATTTTTTACCTTTTCGTTAAACCTTCCAAAAAACAAAATGTATTTCTCTGATTCGGAAACTTCATTAGTAATTTCCAATTCAGAAATTTCAAAAGGATTGTATATTGTTACTGTATTCGAAAAATTAAATTTTTCTACCACTAAATCTTCTATTTCTTTTGAAACACAAATTAATTTATCGGCTTTTTCATATATTTTTTTAGATAAAAAACAGGGCCTTGGGAAATAGTTTTTGAGATTGAAACTGTGAATTACAAACCATTTTTTCCTCTTTCGATAAATTAAATTCGAAATAATTTCTCTTAAAAAATGGTTTCGTGGACGATTATCAATAATCAGCTCAATTTTATTCTGTTTTAAATATTGATGTAATAGAAAACCTTTTTTTATTTTTTTATAAAGAGAAAACCTGTGCTCTGAAAGCTTTCCTAAATTATATAATTTACCATGATAATTATAATCAACAACATCGTTAATGATTACATTATGAACTTCAACGAGATCATTTTCAAGCATCTTGCTCAACAAAGAAGCAAAACGTTCTGCCCCGCCGGTTGCCAGAGAAGTAGAAACAATTGCTATCTTGATTTTTGAATTTATCATATTGGCTAAAATATAATATATTTGTTAAATATACATCAAATGAAAATTTTACTGGTAGGCGAATTTAGCCGTTTACATAATTCCTTAAAAGAGGGCTTAGAACATTTGGGACATCAAGTGGTAATAATTGGTCATAATGATGGTTTTAAAAAATTTCCTGTCGATATTCTAATTCAAAAAAAATGGGATAATGGAATTTTAAAAAAAATAAAAATTGCTATCTACAAGATTACAAATTTTGATGTTAGTTCATACTTAACCTATCGTCAGTTTTTAAAACACAAAAAAGAATGTTCTGGTTTTGATGTTGTTCAACTTATTAATGAAAACAGTTTTTATTGCACGTATAAATTTGAAAAAAAGATAATTTCATATCTTCTCAAAAACAATCAAAAATTATATTTATTAAGTTCAGGTTATGATTATTTAAATGTAAAATATTGTTTTGAAAATCCTAATTTTAAGTCTGTATTCCCACTCTATCAAAACCATAAAATCGATGCGAAATCTTTTGCAAATGTTTTAAAATTTCAAAAAAAATCATTTAGAAAATTACATCAGTTTATTTATAAAAACTGTAACGGAATTATAGCATCAGATTTAGATTATCATCTTCCATTAATAGGAAATCCTAAATATTTAGGTGTAATTCCGAATCCGATTAACATTTCAAAAATTGAATTTAATCCAATAAAAATTGACGATAAAATCATTATTTTCCATGGAATTAATACATCAAATTATTTAAAAAAAGGAAATAATATTTTTGAAGAAGCACTCGAAATAATTCAGCAAAAATATTCGGATAAAATCGACATAATTACGACAAAAAGCATTCCATACAACGAGTATATTAATTTATATTATAAAGCTCATATCTTGCTTGATCAGGTCTATGCTTATGATCAAGGATATAATGCGCTTGAAGCAATGGCAAAGGGGAAAGTCGTTTTTACTGGTGCCGAAACTGAATTTATAGAACATTATAATTTATCAGAAAGCGTTTGTATCAACGCCAAACCAGACGTTGATTATCTGGTAAATGAACTCTCTTTTTTAATAGAAAATCCAACAGAAATAATAGCCATTAGTAAACGAGCCAGAGTATTTATCGAGAATGAGCATAATTATATAAAAATTGCTCAAAAGTATGTAGAGACATGGGAAAATAATTAGTTTATAAAATTCGTTAAAAATGAAAATCTAAAATCCTCAATAGATACATTTATTATTCCTAAACTACAGCTTTACAAAATAACATAAACTTAGGTCGTGAATTAAATATACTACTTTCATTAATTCTTTTATGAAAATTCCTAAATTATTTTACTCATGATAATTCAGAATACCTGATTATAAACGAAGAGCCTTTTTAACATATTTACAATAATATAAGAAACAAAAAAATGCGCAAAGTCAGAGTGAACTGCCCCCAAAAAGTTAGACACTATTTGGGGGCATTTTTATGGAAAGAAAAGTAAAATATAATTATGAGTTTAAACTTCGTTGTGTTCAGGAAGTTCTAAAAAATAATTATTCAATTCGCTCAGTTGCAAAAGAGAATAATTTTACTGAGAGTAATCTCAGAAAGTGGATTAACCTTTATAAGCATTATGGTAACGAAGGTCTTTTGCCTAAAATGAATCAATATTACAGCATTGATTTTAAACTTAAAGTATTAAAAAAAATTCAGAAGAAGTCTTTATCTTTGATTGAAGCCTGTTTTGTTTTTAATATACCAAGTGAATCTGTCATTAAGC
>NZ_FZNL01000006.1 GCF_900187965.1 Flavobacterium sp. ov086
GCCGTAACTGCGGTAGTAGTAATTGTTGCTAAAGTAAGTAAATCTGCTTCTGTTTGGCCGTTTACAAATCCTGAGTAAGTGGCTGTTAAAGCCGGATTGACATCTCCGTAAACTTTAGTTTTATCGGCTGCAGTAACGGTTAATACCGCTGCTGTGACAGAACTCGAAACTGTGGGTACGTTAACCGTTGCTGCATTGTTACTCGTTAAAACAATATCTCCCGAATAATTACCAACCGGAGTTGTCCCTTTCAATCTTATATATACTGGTGTAGAAACGATAGTGCCCGCTGCACCAATGGTAACTGTATTTGTAAAAGTTATATTATCGCTGCTCACTTCAAATCCTGAAGGCGGAGTCACTAAAATTCCTTCGTACATATCTGTCGCCGAAACACTAAAAGTGCCTGATGCTGATGGAGTTCCATAAGTAGTTGTTAACGCAGATAAAGTACCCGTAGTTACAATTGTAGGTTCTGTTCTTGTTACTGTTACAGTATAAGTTTCTACTGTTGTACCATTTTGGGCAGTGACCACTGTATTGATTACATTTGGACCAACTACTAATGCAATTGCCCCAGATGGACTTCCGCTCGCTACTGTTAAACCATTTACGGTTACTGTTGCATTAGCATCTGTAGTTGTTGGTGTTAGAGTTAAACTTGTTACTGCATTAGATACTGTTGCCGTATAAGCTGTTGTTGCAGATGCAAAAACAGGCGTTAAAGTACCTGCACTAATAGTTAAATTACTTAAAGTTGCTATATTGCTTATTGTTGTTACTGGGGCTGGATTTCCTGTACTTACAGTAGAAAGATAGGTCTCTCTACCCGCTAAAGAGCCATTATATTCAACCGCCATTACCTGATAAGTTGTCGCAGGAAGCAGACCTGTTATATCTACTGATGTCCCTGTACCATTATAAATACAGTACCAGCCACTAGTTCCTATTTGCATCCCTGTTCCAAAAGCTGGATTAGCAGTATAAGTAGTATGATCAACCGGTAGAGGGCTGCCACTGGATCCTGCATACATAAACACTGCTCGCGATAATCCATTTCCAACTGTCCAGCTAGCAGTCGTTGTTGTTTCTGTTGTATTCACAAAAGTAACGTTGGTCGCTTGAATTGTTGGTGGAAACAAAGGATCATTACGAAAAACGGATATATTATTACCATCACCATTTGCTGTTGCTATATCGTTTTTGCCATCTCCATCATAATCTCCTATTATTACGTTTCTAGCATTAATATTATTAGCAAAATCTACTCTGGTGCCAAAAGTAATAGCCCCGCCAACTGGTGAAGTATTACGAAAAACAGCTAAGATTGCTCCTGAAGTAGCTGCAACTAAATCAGGATTACCGTCCCCATCTATATCACTAATTGCTACACCATTAGTATTATTTGCCGTTACAAGATTTATTTTAGGATCAAAATTAATATTCCCAATTCCTGTAGAACTATTTTTAAAAATAGATACATAAGCACTACCTGCATTAGCAGCTGCAATATCTGGTTTACCATCTTTATTAAAATCTCCTATTGCTACGTTATAACCGCTTGTTCCAATGACATATGAAACCTGAGTTGCAAACCCCACGGTACCAACTGTTGAAGTATTACGTAAAACCGATATAGCACCACTTAAATTAGCCGTAATTATATCCATTTTGCCATCGCCGTCCAAATCTGCACTTCCAATCGCCTGAGTTCTTCCGCTGGTTGCAAAATCTACTTTGGGTTCAAAATTAATATTCCCTATACCAGAAGAGATATTTCGCAAAACTGATATACTATTAGAATCTAAATTAGAAGTAACTAAGTCTGTTTTACCGTCTCCATCAACATCAATAATTGCAACGTCACTTGGTGATGTACCTGTTGTATAGGCCACCTTATTTGCAAAATTAATATTACCGGGTCCTGTAGAAATATTTCTAAAAACAGAAACTTCAGTTCCGGTTAGATTTGCTACAGCAAGATCTAATTTACCATCACCATCAAAATCTCCAGCACGTACACCTTTGGGAGCTGTTCCAGTTGTAAAATCTATTTTAGAAGCAAAAGAACCGGTATTAATCGTACCACTTGCAGCCGTATTACGGAAAACTGACATTGTATTACTCCCGGCATTTGTAGATACTAAATCATCTTTTCCATCTCCGTCAAAATCCCCACTAGCTAAACTTAAAACCACAGTGCCTGCAGTAAAATTTACTTTCGGCAATATATCATCTAAGGTTATAGTTCCTTTGTTTGGTGTAAAGGTTAGAGTAAATGGTATCATCGAATATCCTGTTAAAACAGTTGTTGTATTAGTAACTGAAATTGATTGATACGTAGTTCCTACCGGTACTGTTACAGTTAAACTTGTAGCTGTTGCAGCAGTAACAACTGCCTGGACAGCACCAAAAAACACCATGTTTTCTGCTATAGTTGGACCAAAATCGGTACCAGTTATAATTACTGTAGTACCTGCAGGACCATTAACAGGATTAAAACTTGTAATAACAGGTGGTGCCAAGGATCTTGTTACTGTTACAGTATAAGTTCCTATTGTTGTACCATCCTGAGCAGTTACTACAGTAGTAATAACATTTGAGCCAACCGCTAAAGCAATTGCTCCCGAAGGGCTTCCGCTTACTACTGCAACGCCGTTTACGGTTACTGTTGCATTAGCATCTGTAGTTGTTGGTGTTAGGGTTAAACTTGTGACTGCATTAGATACTATTGCGGTATAACTTGTTGTTGCTGTTGCAAAAACCGGAGTTAAAGTACCTGCACTAATACTTAAATTACTTAAAGTTGCTATATTACTTATTGTTGTTACTGCAGCTGGATTTCCTGTACTTACTGCCGTTTGATACATTTGGTTTCCTGCAGTTCCATTATACTCCAAAGTCATCACCTGATAAGTTGTTGCAGGAGTCAAACCTGTTACATTTACTGTCGTTCCTGCACCATTATAAATACAATACCAGCCTGTTGTACCAATTTGGGTTCCGGTTCCAAAAGCTGTATTTGCAGTATAAGTAGTTAAATCAACTGGTAATGGGGTACCGCTTGCTCCCTTGTACATAAATACTGCTCTTGATGTTCCGTTACCATTTGTCCAGCTAACATTAGTGCTAGTACTTGTAGTAGTATTAAAAAGAACGTTCGTAGCCTGAGTTATTGGAGCAAGTAATGGATTATTACGAAAAACGGAAATACCCAATCCATTATTATTCGCGACCACAATATCATTTTTACCATCGCCGTCTAAGTCTCCAATTGCAGTCATATAAACACTGCTGGCAGAAGTAAAATCAACCTTATTAGCAAAACTAATCGGGCCGCCTGATAAACTTGTATTACGTAAAACTGATAATGAGCCGCTATTACGGCTGGATGCCGCCAAGTCAACATTTCCGTCGCCATCCAGATCACCAATTGCTATACTTGAAGCTGTAGAACCAGCGGGAAAATCTATTTTAGGGTCAAAGTTAATATTTCCAATTCCCGAAGAAGTATTATTAAAAACTGATATCACACTACCTCCAAAATAACCAATAATCAAATCTATTTTGCCGTCTTTATTTAAATCTCCCGTCATTATACCACCTGAACTTGAATTTGTAGCAAAATCAACTTTAGTATTAAAACTTATAGTTCCTATAACTGATGTATTACCTAAGACCGATAAAACACCAGATCCAAGATTACTTACTGCTAAATCATTTTTACCATCACCGTCAAGGTCGCCTATAGCTACATAAACAGGATTTGTACCAACAGTAAAGTCCTGTTTGACAGCAAAACTGATATTTCCAACACCAGACGATGTGTTTCGTAAAACAGATACTGTACTTGCTGCATAATTAACCGAAACCAAATCAGCCTTACCATCTCCATCAATATCACCAATTGCAACATCATAACTATTTAGATTTGTACCAAAAGATGTCGAAGCAGCAAAACTAATATTCCCAATTCCTGATGATGTATTTCGTAAAACAGTAACAGCATTACTAGTACGGTTTGATACTGCAATATCTAATTTACCATCACCGTCTAAATCACCTACTGCAAGACCTAGGGTAGAATTACCTGCTGAAAAATCTACCTTAGGCGCAAGTGAACCGGCATTGATAGTGCCGCTTGTCGCTATATTACGAAATATTGACACCGTACCTGAGCCATAAAGT
Organism: Flavobacterium sp. ov086; assembly: GCF_900187965.1. GTDB lineage: Bacteria > Bacteroidota > Bacteroidia > Flavobacteriales > Flavobacteriaceae > Flavobacterium. The sequence goes on from NZ_FZNL01000006.1 coordinate 4,189, forward strand.
GATGCAATATCAACCTTACCATCTCCATCAAAATCCCCTATTTTTACGTTCCAGGTAGATGAAGCGCCAAAATCAACTTTAGGCATTATATCATTGGTAGTAATATTTGCTTTGTTTGGTGTAAAAGTGCTAATAAATCCTGTTGCTGAGTATCCTGTTAAAACAGTTGTTGTATTAGTAACTGAAATTGGTTGATAAGTAGCTTCTATAGGTACTGTAACGGTTAAACTTGTTGTTGTCGCTGCTGTTACAACTGCTTTAACTGCTCCAAAAAACACCGTGTTTTCTGCTAAAGTTGCACCAAAATTAGATCCGCTTATGGTTACAGTAGTACCTGCAAGGCCACTCGCCGGGCTAAAACTTGTAATTATTGGCGGAGGTCCGCCCGCAGCAAGCCTGGTTATCGTCAGCGTATAAGTTTCTGTTGCTATACCATCTGTTGCTGTTACAATTTTGGTTATTATATTTGATCCTACATTCAAGGCAATTGTACCTGATGCATTTCCGCTTAATACCGGTACACCATTTACAGTTATTGCGGCATTACTATCTGTAGCTGCAGGAGTTACTGTTATCCCGGTAGTATAGAAATCTACTGTTGCAGTATAATTTGTAGTTCCTGATGCAAAAACCGGACTTAAGGTTCCCGCACTTAAACTCAAATTACTCAATGTCGCAATATTATTACTAAGAGCAAGAGTTGTAAATCCCGCAGGGTTTCCTGTACTTGTTGTTGTAAGATGCAGTTCATTACTTAATGAACCATTATACTCCAGAGTCATAACCTGATAAGTCGTTAAAGGAGATAAACCTGTAATATTTACCGTTGTACCAATGCCTTTGTACACACAAAACCAGCCCGTTGATCCAATTTCAGTGCCTGAACCAAAAACCGAATTAGCCGTATATGCAAAATAATTCAACGGTGCAGCACTACCGCTTGCTCCGGCATGAACAAATACTACTCTGGATGCCCCATTTCCGTTTGTCCAACTAATTGTGGTACTTGTTGCAGCAGTATTACTAAAAATAAGATTGCTTGCCTGAACCGTTGGTACATCTACATTTACAATTCCGATATTAGAAGCAAAGAAAGTAGGACTTATGTTTAGAGCCGCAGAACCCGTTCCTCCCCATGTTCCGGTAGAATTTGATCCGTTAAGTGATAGCAAAAATGTTGAGTGAATAAATGTTCCTAAATCTGCAATTACTCCTGTATGGATTGACAAGGTATTATTTACTGCTAAGGCACTATCAAAAGTCTTAATTCCTGCGCCGGACAAAGTAAGATTATTATAAATATAACTACCATTTACCGTTTGTGCTGCAAGGCCATTATAATTTACCTCCCCAATACCCGGAGTTAAAGAACCACCGGTTATAGTGCCTCCAATATTTAATGAACCAATGCCAGTAAAAGCTATATTATTCTGAAGCTCCGATCCTATCATCGTAACATTTCCTGCAACATTTACAGTTCCTGTATCAATAGTCAAATGAGATTTTCTAGTATCATTTGTACCAGCTTCCATAGTAATTCCTCCTGCTCCCAGTGTTCCTGCTCCTATAGCAAACGTAGTAGTACCGTTATCAACGGTTGGAGCAGTAATTGTAATTTCTCCACTAACGGCTAAAGTTCCTGATGTATTAATAGTCAAGCTACTCCCTGCATCCAAAACAAGTGTAGCGCAGGTTGCCCCCGAAGCAGAAATTATTGGCTGATTGACTACGGAGGGTATGACAACATTCTCTAATACTTGTGGAGCTAATCCAAGACTCCAGTTTAAACCATTTTCCCATGCTGTACTTGTTGCACCTGTCCAGGTATTGGTTTGTCCATACCCAAAATTAAACAAGAGCGATACCAGTATAATAAGTATATTTTTATTCATATTATTCTATTTTAAATTGGAAAAAAAGGGAACAATTATGTAATAAACCTGTCATCAAAAATTGATTTTGACAAGCATTATTTCTTATTAATAAAAACCTATCAGATTTTTATTAACTTAATTCTATGTAAAAAATGTGCTAAATAGGAGTGTAAAAGTGCTCATTATCAGATGCGATAATAAAGACAGAAAAGGTATGTATGAAATCGTTTTTTATTCCAAAATCTGCTATTCTATTTAAACTAAAAACAGTAGTCGTAATTAAGAAATCAGTTTTTGGATGCTTAGTATTTGTAGTTGCGATATTGTTTTTTCTCAACGAGTAGCTAGTAACAAACAGAGCTTTCGGAAAAGTAACTAAGTTAATACCGGTATCTATGGCTCGAAGTGAGCCATGGTTTAAATCAACAGTTGTTGAAACCGCTCTAACTTTAGTTTGGGAAACTTTAAAGAATAAACTATTTTGACGCGCAGCCGCATTTTGAAAAGCTAACAAAAAAGCCATCCAATAAAACAAAAACGATATTCTCATAAAAGGAAAAGTAAATTTTCTATCCATTCCAAGTAGTATTAAAATTTAAAAAAAATGTGATTGTAAACAAACTGTTTTAAGGAAGGAGTAGAAATTTGTAGGATGTGCTGTAAATACATTTAAAAACCCTTAAAAAAAATAAAACAAAACTTACTTTGTTTTTCAGATACAACTAATAATCAATCAATTATACAAACGTAAATTTACTATGATTTGATCCTTTTTTTTTTTTAAACCCTTAAAGATTGTTTCATTTTATAAAATGAAACAACATGTTTATTTTGCAACAATGCGAAAAATGAATTTATGTTATTAAGACAAGCCTCTCTTTTGCATTTAAAATTTCAGTTCAAAAAATAAAAAACGGATCACTTTACCAAAGAATCAAAAAATTACGAATCTTAAAAAATCATTAAAATATGGGCTTTCCTCCTTAAATAAAATTGATATACTAATATTATTTTTTACATTTGCGCTATTTTTATTTATTCTAAATAGATTACTAAAAATGTATTCTACCTAGAAAATAAACCAGAACCAATTACAAACAAAAATATCTTAGTATGAAAAAGAACTTCTTTCTTTGTTTCGCATTAGCCACCACATTATTTGTTAGTGCCCAGCAAAAAAACACATTATTGGAAGCTTCTTTTTGGAAAACAGCACCGGATGTTACAACCGTTCAAGCTGAAATCACAAAAGGAAACAGCGCATCTGAAGCAAACTCAAATGCATTTGATGTAACAACTCTTGCTATTAATAACGATGCCCCTTTTGCTACTATAAAATTCTTATTGGATCAACCGGGAAATCCATTAAATAAAATGACCCATGATAATCGTATTTATTTGCACTGGGCAGCTTATAGAGGAAATATTGAATTAACAGAATATCTTATTACCAAAGGTTCTGATGTTAATCTTGAAGACAGCCATGGTACTACTCCACTTGCTTTTGCTGCTTCCAACGGACAAACTAATCCTAAACTTTATGAGATATTTTTTAAAGCAGGAATCGATCCAAAAAAGAAATATGCTGATGGTGCAAACCTTTTACTAATGGCAATTCCATCTGATAAAGATCTTACTTTTAGCGACTATCTTATTACTAAAGGATTATCTCTTAAAGATGTTGATAATAACGGAATTACTGCTTTTGACTACGCTGCAAGAACAGGAAACATAACTCTTCTAAAAAAATTATTAGACAGAAAAGTTAAATATACAGACAACGCACTTATTATCGCAAGTCAGGGAAATCGTAGAGAAACAACTTCGCTCGAAGCCTATAATTTTTTAGTTGAAGAAGTAAAAATTAAAGCAACAGCAACTAACAAATCTGGCGAAAACGTATTGCATTTTCTAGCTACAAAACCAAATCAAAAAGAAATTATCGCCTATTTTTTAGCAAAAGGTGTTGACGTTAATAAAGTTAATAAGGAAGGGAATACTCCTTTTATGATTGCTGCAGGAGCCAGAGAAAATGGTGCATTAGAGCAATTATTAGCAACAGCAAAAAATATCAACTTACAAAATTTAAAAGGAGAATCGGCTTTGACAATTGCTGTAAAATTAGGAACTCCAGAAGCTGTTTCAATACTTTTAGCAAAAGGCGCAGATATTAAAGTAACAGATAAAGACGGTAACAACTTAGGATTGTATTTAGTACAATCTTTCAGACCAGGACCTAAACAAGAATCTTTTGATGCCAAAGTAAAATTACTTCAGGAAAAAGGATTAAACCTTGCCGCTCCACAAAAAGACGGAAGTACATTATATCATTTTGCTGTTGCTAAAAACGATTTATCTTTGTTAAAAAAACTAGCCGATTTAAAAATTGATGTAAATGCAAAAAACAAAGATGGTATGACGGCACTGCACAAAGCTGCAATGATTGCCAAAGACGATTCGATTTTAAAATACTTAATCTCGATAGGTGCAAAAAAAGATATCACAACAGAATTTGATGAAAGTGCTTATGCTTTAGCAAAAGAAAACGAATCTCTGACCAAACAAAATGTATCTATTGAATTTTTAAAATAGCTAAGAAAGTTATGAGTTATGAATTATGAGTTTTTAGTTAAAAATTTAAAATCAAGTCCATAACTTATAATTCATAACCTACAGCCCACAACTAATAACTTATAATTCATAATTCATAACTTACACATGAAATCAATATTTAAAATAGCCCTTACCGCTGCATTAATCTGTCTAATTTCGTTTCAGGCATCAGCACAAAGCAGCAAATACAAATGCATGCTTCAAATGTCAAATTATATGGGAGAAGGCGCTTACATTGTAGTTTCGTTAATTAATCTGAAAGGAGATTACGAAAAAACACTTTATGTAATGGGCGACGATAAAAAATGGTACAAATCATTGAAAGAATGGAATAAATTCCAAACTCAAAAACACGAGGATATCAGTGCAAAAACGGGAGCATCTGTTACAGGCGGAGATCGCAGCATTACGACAATCGAAATTGAAGATTCTAAAATCAACAAAGGATATAAATTAAGATTTGAATCGGCGGTTGAAGATCAGAAATATCATGTAACTGATGTTGAAATCCCGCTTACAACTGAAGGTCTTGCTGATAAGACAGAAGGTAAAGGTTATATAAGATATGTAAGATTAAACAAAATTTAATACCTTATCCCAACAAGCTTTGTCAAAGTTTAAAACTTTGACAAAGCTTAATACACATTTGATTACCCTTTAGCTTACACTCAATGACTCTCTCTTTTTGGCGCTACACACACTTAGCTTTGGCTTTGTTTTCTTCTTTATTTCTATTGCTGGCATCTGTAACAGGTATTATTTTGGCAGTAGATGCAGTTCAGGAAAAAACACTTCCGTACAAAGTAGAAAATTTTGACGCCATAACTTTAGGAGAAACGCTTCCCGTTTTAAAAAAGTCATATTCCGAAATTACCGAGTTAAGCGTCGATTACAATCAGTTTGTAACCCTACAGGCAATCGATGCCGATGGTAACGATATTAATGCTTATATTAATCCTAAAACAGGGAAAAAACTAGGGAAACCAGTAAAAAAAACGGAGTTTATTCAATGGGTAACCGGCTTACATCGTTCGTTGTTTCTTCATGAAACCGGACGTTTTTTTGTGGGTGTAATTTCCTTTTTACTGGTATTGATTGCAATTTCAGGTTTTACTCTGGTTCTCAACAGACAAAGAGGAATTCGTAATTTCTTTTCGAAAGTTATAAAAGAGTATTTTGCTCAATATTATCATGTCGTTTTAGGAAGATTAGCCTTGATTCCTATTCTGATTATTGCACTTACAGGAACTTATTTATCTCTGGAAAGATTCAACTTTTTCATGGGCGAAAAGAAGGAAAAAGAAAAATCAGAAACTGTAGCGCCAGTCAAAAAAAATACTTCCGAAAATATCTTTAAAACGACACTTTTAGCTGATGTAAAGAAAATCGAATTTCCTTTTACAGATGATCCCGAAGAATATTATATCATTGAATTAAAAGACAGAGAAATTGAAGTTAATCAGGTTACTGGTGCTGTAATTACGCAGAAACTTTCGCCAATGACAACTCAATTTGCTAATTTAAGCCTTGATCTTCATACTGGAAGAATAAACGGAATTTGGGGCATAATCCTTGCCATTGCCTGCGTTAACATCCTCTTTTTTATCTATTCCGGTTTTGCAATTACCTTAAAAAGAAGGTCGAGCCGAATTAAAAATAAATTCAAAGCCAACGAAAGTAAATACATTTTACTGGCGGGTTCTGAAAACGGAAGCACTTTACGCTTTGCAAATGCAATCCAGAAGCAATTAATCGATCGTGGAGAAAAAGCACACATAGCTGAATTGAATAACTATAATCTTTTTCCAAAAGCAGAACATATTATCGTTTTCTCATCCACTCACGGTTTAGGAGATGCCCCTTCTAACGGTAACAAATTTTTATCTCTTTTAATGAAACACAAGCAAGAACAAAAAATCAATTTTTCGGTAATTGGTTTTGGTTCGAAAGCCTATCCTGATTTTTGTGGTTTTGCAGTTGAAATTGATCAGCTTTTGGCAACTCAAAATTGGGCAGAACGTTTTCTGGAATTACAAACCGTAAACGATAAATCGGCAGAAGAATTTGTAAACTGGATAAAATTATGGAGTGCAAAAACTGAAATTCCATTGGCAACAACGCCTTCTTTATACAATCATGCGCCAAAAGGTTTATCAAAATTAATGGTACTGGATAAAACATTGGTTTCAGAAACCGAACAAACTTTTCTCGTTACATTACGTGCCAATATGAGAACCAAATTTACCTCTGGAGATTTATTAGCTATTTATCCTGAGAATGATACCAGAGAACGTCTGTATTCAATTGGAAATCATTCGGGAAACATTCAACTGGTAGTAAAATTACATCCTCATGGATTAGGTTCCCGATTTTTGAATAATCTTGAAGCAGGAAATACGATTAAAGCCAGAATTATCAATAATCACGCTTTTCATTTTCCTAAAAAAGCCTCTAAAGTTGCTTTAATTTCTAACGGAACGGGAATTGCTCCTTTTCTGGGAATGATTGAACAAAACAAGAAAAAAACCGAAACTCATTTGTATTCCGGCTTCCGAATGGAAACAGAAACTGTCTTGGGATATAAAAAGTTTACTTCGGAAATGATCGAGAAAAAACAACTTCATAGTTTTCATTTGGCATTATCCCGTGAAGCAAATCAGTTTTATGTAATGGATTTAATCAAACGTGATGCCGATTTTTTTACTGATTTATTGCAACAAGGCGGAGTAATCATGATTTGTGGTTCTCTTGCAATGCAAAAAGATGTAGAATCGATTTTAGACAGTTTATGTCTGGCAAAGAAAACGAAGAGCATTTCAGAATATAAAGAAAATGGTCAGGTTTTAACGGATTGTTATTAGTTTAAAATTGCACCGTTAGCCACAAAAGGCTGGTAAAAACAATAATTTGGAAAAATTTTAATGTGCCGTTAGGCGCAAAAGGGGAAATCCAATGGAACAATTTGTTAAGGACAATATCTTATCACTTTGTTTCTGTTCCATCGGAACATCGCATTGGTAACCTAATAAATACGGCGTTTTTTCACGTTCTGTAGGAACGTTTGATTTTATAAATAATATTGGTAAAAACAAATACAGATTACATATACAATTTCTCAAACGTTCCAATGGGACGATGTTTCTCACGATGCATATTTTTTGCTACCAATGAGATGTTCCGATGGAATACCATCTATAATATCTTAACTTAATGGCATTGCCCAGCGGGGCATCATATTTATAGAAATTAATTCCATTTATTTCAGAAACCCCATCGGGGGAAATATATTAGCAATCAAATAAAAATATTAATGCATAAATCAATCTTAAATAAGCTTTTAATTTTTTCTGTGATGCTTTGCTGTTTATCCGGCAATTCACAAGTTTTAAGAAAACGAACCACGCTGCTTATGGGTGGACGTTTTGATATTACAATTGTTGCAAATGATTCGCTTGAAGCGGAAAAAAATATAGACGCTGTTATTGCCGAAATTACACGAATTGAAAATCTAATCTCAGACTGGAAACCAGATTCACAAGTTTCAGAAGTAAATCAGAATGCCGGAATTCACCCTGTAAAAGTTGACAGGGAAGTTTTTGAATTAACACAAAGAGCAATACAATTTTCTGAAGCCACAAAAGGCGGTTTTGATGTAAGCTTTGCGGCAATGGACAGAATCTGGAAATTTGACGGATCAATGACCGAAATGCCTTCGGCGGAAGCCATAAAAAAATCAGTCGAAAAAGTGGGCTACAAAAACATTATTCTCGATAGTGTACAATCAACTATTTTTCTAAAATTAAAAGGAATGAAAATCGGATTTGGCGCTTTGGGCGAAGGATACGCAACCGATAAATGTCGCACCATGATGTTGGCAAAAGGCATAAAAGCAGGAATTATAAACGGCTCCGGAGATATGAGTACCTGGGGAAAACAACCTAACGGAAATCCTTGGAAAATTGGTATCACAAACCCATTTAATCCTGAAAAGCTTTTGGCAACGATTCCCTTAGAGCAACATGCTATTACAACATCAGGAAGCTATGAAAAATTTGTAATCTTTAATGGTGTCCGATATTCCCATATCATCAATCCGGCAACAGGATATCCGGCAACAGGATTATGCAGTGTAACTGTCCTTGGTCCCGATGCCGAAACCGCAAACGGATTAAGCACTTCTCTTATGGTTTTAGGACAAAAAAAAGGACTTATTTTACTTCAAAAATATCCTAAATACAGCTGCTTAATGATTACCGATGATGGAAAAGTTGTGAAATCAAAAAACTTTAAGATAAAGAAGTTTAAAGCTAAGTTTTAGCGAAAGAAACCGAATTATCATTGTCAATCCTGACAGAGGAAGAATCTTCAAAAGTAACTCGACAAAAGTTTACACACAACATATCCACAAGGTATGTCTTTGCGAGGACTTGGCTTATCTAATAAAAAAACCTTTATCAAAGCTACTTACACTCTTTGTTTTAAAGTTTCTCAAAGTTTTTAGACATAAAAAAACTCCTGCTTAAAGCAGGAGTTTTTCATTTTAACAACCTAATTAACAGTGAGGACAAAAATCTATTTCCATCCACCACCTAAAGCACGATACAAATCAACAACTGCTTGTAATTTTTGTAAATCATCATTGATACCACTCAATTGAGCAGCCAATAAGTTTTGTTCAGATGTCAGTACATCTGTATAATTGGTAGCCGAACTATATTCTAAAAGCTGTTGGGTAAAATCCACTGATTTTATCAATGCTTCAATTTGTTTTTTTCTGGAATCTTCTTTTTCAACTGCCATTTCATAAGCATACAAAGCATTTGAAACTTCTTGTCCCGCAACCAAAAGGCTTTGTTGGAAATTGTTTAATGCCTGTACTTGCTTAGATTGTGCAGTTGTTAATCGGGCTTTGTTTAATCCCTGATTAAAAAGTGGTTGTGTTAATCCTCCAATCAAAGAATAAAAAACAGAATTACTGAAAAAATCCGTCAATTGCAGGTTCGAGAATCCTCCACTTGCTGTCAATGTCAAACTTGGATAAAAATAAGTCTTAGCCATATTTGTCATTTCAAAAGCTGTTCTGAAATTAAATTCCGCCTGACGGACATCCGGACGATTTTCTAACAATTGAGCCGGTAAACCAACTGCAATATTTTCAGGAACTACCTGAGTTCCTAACGTTCCTCTGTCTATTGTTCCCGGAGCCTGACCTAACAAAATATTCAAAGCATTTTCAGTCTCGCGAATGTTTCTTTTTAAATCCGGAATCAATACTTCGGCCGCATGCTGGTTGGCTTCACTTTGCACAACGGCTGCTCCCGTAACTATTGCACCTTCTTTTAAAGCTTTGATAGTTTCGACATTTTTAATACGGCTTTCTAATGTTTCTTTTGTAATTTCTAATTGTTTGTCATAAGCCAGTAATAAAAAATAATTATTAGCAATATCAGAAATCAATTGCGTCTGAACGGCTTGTTTTGCAGCATCTGTAGAAAGATAAGTGGCTAAAGCGGCTCTTTTAGAACTGCTTAATTTTCCCCAGATATCCGCTTCCCAAGACGTACTTAAACCTAATTTATAAGTCGTAGTAAGCGTATTGATATTAATTCCTGCCGGAAAGTTTAATCCAGCCTCAGACTGTTTCGTATGCGTTGCATTAGCATCAATATTCAGAGTTGGATAATACGCTAATTTTGCCTGACGCATAGAAGCACGTGCCTGAACGATGTTTTCAATTGCATTTTTCAGGTTTAGGTTTTGATCCAATCCTTTCTGAATTAAAGCATTCAGTTTCTCATCTTTAAAAACACTTTGCCAAGGCATACTCGCAATCGTAGTCGAATCTACAGAAGCCTGATCACGATACAACTTATCTGCTGATACCGTTTTGGGACGCTCGTATTTTTGGGTAACGCAGGCACTCAAAAGAGTGGCTGCAATTACCATTACAATATATTTATTTGAACTATGAGTCATCTTTGTATTAATTAAATTATTACTCCTTATGAGCTTCTATAAGTTGTGGTTCCTCGTCATCTTCATCATCATAACCATCTTTGGCCGGACCGCTTATTTTTTCCTGTAAAGTCTGGAAAATGATAAACAATATCGGAATAACAAATACTCCCAAAATGGTTCCTATTAACATTCCTCCAACAGCTCCTGTACCAATAGATTTGTTACCCACGGCTCCCGCTCCACTAGCAAACATTAACGGTACAAGTCCTAAAATAAAGGCAAAAGAGGTCATTAAAATTGGTCGTAAACGTGCTACGGCTCCTTCAATTGCAGCTTGTACAATTGGCATTCCTTTTCTTCGCCTGTCCAGAGCAAATTCGACAATCAAAATACCGTTCTTCGCCAGTAATCCAATCAACATGATTAAGGAAATCTGCAGATAAATATTACTGTTTAACTTGAATATAATCGAGAACAAATAAGCTCCTGCCAGTCCAAACGGAATTGATAATAATACTGCAAATGGCAATATATAACTCTCATATTGTGCACTTAACAAGAAATAAACAAACACAAGACATAATAGAAAGATAAAAACAGTTTCACTTCCTGAAGCTAATTCTTCACGTGTTAATCCGGAGAATTCATAACCATAACCAGCAGGAAGATTTTCTGCCGCCACTTCCTGAATGGCTTTAATAGCATCTCCTGAACTAAATCCCGGATTTGGTGCACCTGTAATCGAAATCGAGGTAAACAAGTTAAATCTTGAAATTGATTCCGGTCCAAAAACTCTCGTCATTTTTATAAACTCGGTAATTGGAGCCATTGTTCCGGCACTATTTCTAACGAAGATTTTATTTAATCCTTCTGTATTAGTACGGAATTCCGGAGAAGCCTGTACCATAACACGATATTGTTTTCCGAATTTATTGAAATTCGAAGCATACAATCCACCGTAATACCCTTGCATTGTTGACAAAATCGTATTTACCAGAACTCCTGCATCTTTGGCTTTTGCCAAATTAATCTCCATCATATATTGCGGGAAACCAGGATTAAACGGGGTTGTTGCATATTGTATTTCCGGACGTTTAGAAAGCTTTTCTAAAAAATCAGTATTTACTTTAAAGAATTCTGCTGTTGTATGTCCGCCTTTATCCTGCAATTGAAATTCAAATCCACCACTTTGTCCAAATCCTGAAATTGTTGGTGGCGAAATGAAGAAGATATTAGCTTCACGAATTCCGCTTGTTTTTGCAAAAAGCTGACCAATTACATCATTAACACTTAAATCACGTTTTTCCCACGTTTCCAGTTTTATAATAACCATACTGTAAGCACTTCCCGCTCCCGCTGTAAAGTTTTGTCCCACTATACGAAGTGTATTTTTAACTCCCGGAATCGTTTTGGCTATACTGTCTACTCTCTTAGCAATTACGTCAGAACGCTCCATAGAAGCTGATGGCGGTAAGCTAATATTGGCAAAAACAGTACCTTGATCTTCCGCAGGAACGAAAGCTGAAGGAGTCGTTTTCATCATATAAAATAATGCTGCACTCGAAATAAGAATAGCCGCTAATACAATCCATTTTTTAACCGATAGAAATTGAACCGAACGTTTGTATCTACCCGTTACATTATCAAATGCAACGTTAAACGAGGTATAAAATCTTTGAATAAAACTTTGATGTTTATGATCGTCAGCATGTGGTTTTAAAAGCAAGGCACACAATGCAGGACTTAATGTCAAGGCGTTAATCGCCGAAAGAATAATCGCCACCGCTAACGTGATACCAAATTGCTTATAGAAAACCCCGGTAGATCCGTTAATAAACGTAACCGGAATAAATACCGCTGCCATGACAAGTGTGATCGAAATAATCGCACCCGAAATTTCGTCCATCGCATCAATTGTAGCTTTCTTAGACGATTTATAACCATGATCCAGTTTGGCATGCACCGCCTCGACGACAACAATGGCATCATCGACGACAATACCAATGGCTAGAACCATCGCAAAAAGCGTTAATAAGTTAATCGTAAACCCAAATAAATTCAGGAAGAAAAACGTACCTACAATCGCAACCGGAACTGCAATTGCCGGAATTAATGTTGATCTAAAATCCTGAAGGAAAATAAATACCACAATGAAAACCAATATAAAAGCTTCAATTAAAGTATGAATTACCTTTTCGATAGAAGCATCAAGATTTTCGTTAACGTCAACAAGAATAGTATATTTTACTCCTTTTGGAAAAGTCTTTGCAGCTTCTTCAATCAATTTTTTAGAGTTGATGATTACATCACGAGCATTAGATCCCGGCGTCTGGCTAATTGCCATCGCTGTAGATTCTATACCGTTTGTTTTGGTCGTTGAGGCATAACTTAATGATCCAAGTTCAACTTTGGCAACATCTTTTAATCGTAACATTTGTCCGTTACCAATCGATTTAATGATGATATCCCCAAATTCCTTGTCGCTCGTTAAACGCCCTTTATATTTAATTACATATTGAAAAGCCTGATTTCCATTCTCACCAAATTTACCTGGTGCAGCTTCTATATTTTGTTCTGCCAAAGCAGCCGAAATATCACTCGGTATCAGTTTGTATTGCTGCATTACATCCGGTTTCAGCCAGATTCTCATGGAGTAATCGTTTGCTCCAAAAACCGTTACATCTCCTACTCCAACCACACGTTGAATTTGCGGAACAAGGTTGATTTTAGCATAATTTTGAAGGAAAGTCTGACTGTAAGCATTTCCATCACTATATAAAGAGAAAATCAACAAGTTACTACTCTGACTTTTCGTTACCGTTACACCCGCCTGTGTTACCTCTACCGGTAATAAACTGGTGGCTCTCGAAACCCTGTTTTGAACGTTTACCGCTGCTAAATCAGGATTTGTTCCTACTTTAAAGAAGATTTTTATAGATGCATTTCCGTCATTTGTCGCCGTAGAAGTCATGTAAGTCATGTTCTCTACCCCGTTAATTTGCTCTTCCAACGGAATCACAATACTTTTCAAAACCACATCAGCATTGGCTCCGGTATAACTTGCGGAAACGTTTACTGTTGGCGGAGCAATATCAGGATATTGAGAAATAGGCAGCTCAATAAGTCCTAAAACTCCCAGAATGACAATAATAACAGATATTACTGTCGAAAGAACAGGTCTTTGTATGAATATTTTAAACATTTTTTCTTATTTTAAGTCGGCATAAACCGATTCTTGACTCTGATTTTTAGGTTTGATCTCGCTTCCGTCTTTTAAAGAAGCAACTCCTTCCAGAACAATTTGATCTCCCGTTTTTAATCCTTCCGTTACTACATAATAATTTCCGGCACTATTTTCAAAAACTTTGATACTAACATTTTTAGTTTTTCCGTCTTTTCCAACCGTAACTGCAAACATTTTGTCTTGAAGTTCAAACGTCGCACTTTGCGGAATCAATAGCTTTTCATTTATTTGTGTTGGAATTTTTACGGTTGCACTGCTTCCGCTTCTGATAATAGCTTTTGGATTAGCGAAACGTGCTCTAAAAGTAACCGAACCTGTTTCGGTATTAATTAATCCGTTTACAGTTTCAACATATCCTTTTTCACCATACAAAGAACCATCTGAGAGTAATAATGAAACGGCAGGTATTTTTTTGATTACCTGAGTCAGAGAGCTTCCTTCAGCAGTTTGAGTAAAATCTAAAAGTTTTTTTTCATTCAATGCAAAATAAGCATAAACGTTGCCAATGCTGGAAACCGTTGTCAAAGGTTCAGCGGTTGAGGAACCAACTAAACTTCCTAAACGAAACGGAATAGAACCTACAACTCCATTAACCGGACTTGTTACGGTTGTATATCCCAAATTGGTTTTAGCATTTACTAGTGTAGCATTTGCCTGCGCTAATGTTGCCAAAGCCGATTCGTAAGTATATTGTGCCGATTCTAAATCATATTTACTGATGATCCCTTTTTCGACCAAAGGTTTTACTTTGTTTACCGCCAGTTTTGCCGCACTCAAGTTTGCCTGAGCGCTTTTTATACTTGCTGTTGCAGTACGTACCTCCTGCTCATATTCTGGTGCACTAATTTTAAACAATGGTTGTCCAACTTTTACAACGGCACCTTCATCAACAAAAATCTTATCAATATATCCTTCTACCCTTGGGCGGATTTCTATATTTTGTTGTCCCTGAATAGTTGCAGGAAAATCAGTATACAAGGTCGCTGATTTAGGTTCTAAAGTCAGAGTTTTATACTCTTTAACTTGTGGTGCGCCGCCAGCCTGAGCCGATTTGTCATTTTTATTTCCGCATGAAGCGATGATAACTGACGCAGCAATAATGCTTAAAAAAGATTGCTTATTCATTTTGATGAAATATGAGATTATCTATTTATTAAGAAGCAAAAGAACTAAAACTCTTCAAGCGAAATTTTTCAAATAGACGTAGCCCTTGGTACAATCGATAGATATGCGATAAGAACCGATAAAAGCAGAATCTGCTAAAAATCGCATTTTTAAAAGAAACTCATCGGTTCTAAAAGGGTTTTTATGGACTGTAATTCCATTTTTAGCGATCGGTTAATTATCGAAAGCAAATAAAATGTAATATTGTCCTTAAAATCATAAAATATAATGAAACCCAATTTTTTTAAACCTTATATGTCAACCGGATTACATATCCTTGCCTGGATATTGTTAGGATATATCCAGCTGTTTTATATACCACTTACGTGGAATATAGTGCTCCCAACGATATTTTGGCTTTGGCAGACTATTGTCTTGTTTTTTATGATTTTCATTTTTTATTATAATGCCAAAGTGGTAGTCCCAAAAACAATTATAAAAGACAAAATTGGTCCATTTTTATTTTGGGTATTATGCTTCATTTGTGCCATGCAGCTCATTTCTTATTTATATAATGCAAATACAGATCTGCATAACAAACTCGCAGCTCTTATAGGGTTCAAAAAGTACAGAAATAACTATTTTGACAATTATGTCTTTAGCTTAACTTTATTGGTATTAGGAATTAGTACCAGTTATGCCATGCTCCAACATTGGCAGAAAGCCGCACAACACAAACAAAAGCTCGAACAGGATAAAACAATGGCTGAACTGGCAATGCTGAAAGCACAGATTAATCCGCATTTTTTCTTTAATTCCCTTAATAGTATTTATTCCCTAACATACACCAATATAGAAGATTCCCGTAATGCACTTCATACTTTAAGCCGTATGATGCGATATTTACTTTATAGTACAGAAGGTGAACGAACTACATTATTAAAAGAAGGAGAATTCATGAAAGATTATATAGCTTTAATGAAACTTCGTGCCAATAGCAAGCTAACTATAACAACAGATATTCCTGAAAAAATTCACGATTATCCAATTGTTCCAATGTTGTTACTACCTTTAGTTGAAAATGCTTTTAAACATGGCGTAAATGCAACTGATAAAAGCGAAATACATATTTCGCTAAAGCAAAATGGAGCCGATCTTGAATTTGAAGTAGAAAATACTTTCTTCGAAAAAACATCTACACCTGATCAAGGCGGAATTGGACTAACAAATACAAAACGCAGATTGCATTTGATTTATCCAAACAAGCATTTTATGACAGCAGGTATTGATCAAAATGGAAAATACAAAGTAAATCTGCAAATAACTTTAGAACAATGATGGTATTAAAATGTATAGCAGTAGACGATGAACCACTTGCCTTGAGACTTGTGGAAACCTTTATAGAACAAACTCCATTTTTGCAATTGGCCTGCAGCTGTGATAATGCCGTTGAAGCCATGAGCATGATACGAGAACAACAACCAGACATTGTATTTCTGGACATAAACATGCCTAATTTAACCGGAATGGAACTTGCAAGACTTTTGCAGGAACAGCCCGGACCATTGCCTAAAATCATTTTCACTACAGCCTACAATCATTATGCGATTGAAGGATACAGAGTAAATGCTATCGATTATTTATTGAAACCTTTTAGTTATGAAGAGTTTTTAAGAGCCGCCAATAAGGTTTTGCAATTGTCTGAAGAAGCATCAAATCACTTTCACTCGATAACTGCAGATGATGAATTTATTTTTCTAAAAGTAGAATATCAATGGGTTCGAATTTCTTTGAAAGATATTTTATATATCGAAAGCCTAAAGGATTATGTAAAAGTCCATCTCGAAGATTCTCAGAAATCACTGATGTCTTTGATTTCGCTTAAAGCCTTGGAAGAAAAATTACCTTCTTCAAAATTTATGCGTATCAATCGCTCTTTTATCGTTTCATTAGATAAAATAAGTTCCATCAGCAAAAACTCTGTCTTCATTAATAAAACTGAAATCACAGTTGGTGAACAATACAAAGAAACATTTAAAACCATTGTAGACAAATGGTTGAAATAATTATAATATAATACCACATGGAAAAAAGATCTAATAAATATTCTCTTACCCTAAGTTTAAAAGAATATGCAAACGGTGAAACTGAACCTGCAAAAGAACTTGGAATTGAATTTGACAATCATGACGAAATATTTGGCATAATCGAAAAAATAAAAGACAAAAACTTATTTGAAAATCCGCACGAAGCAACGCAATTTGCACTTGGACTGAAATTGTTTAGCGAAATAAAACTGAAACATCGCAATAATCCACTTTTTGATGAATTAAACGAAGTGTTTCCAATATTTATGAAGAAACTGAAAAGCATGTAAAAATAGACAAAGACTGTCTTAAATGGCGGTCTTTTTTTGTTTGAAATGATAAAGAGTAATCACAATATCCTCAGGATTGACAAAAAAAATACTTCTTTTAATTAATTCAAATACATTACCACAATCCGAATCCTATAATTGAAACCGTAGGCTATCCAAGGTTATAAGGTTAATTTAAAAGACACAATTTCACACACAACCTGGACCATCAATAATCCTTAAAACTGGATCTTTCCCGCCTCCAGCTTTACTTCTACTTTTGCACCATGAAAGAAGAGATAATTTTTAATTTGAAACAAGTCTATCAGCGTATTGAAGATGCCTGTAAACTTTCTGGCAGAAATGTCTCAGATGTCAAATTATTGTTGGCAACTAAAACCGTTCCTGCCCAAAACATTCAAATTGCAATTGAAGCCGGAGAAATACTTATTGGTGAGAATAAAATGCAGGAACTGCGTGATAAAGATTCGGTTTTGAAAGATCTAAATATTGAACGTCATTTTATTGGACATCTGCAAACCAACAAAGTAAAAGATGTTTTAAAATATGTAACCTGTATTCAATCTCTGGACAGAATTAGTTTAGCCGAAGAATTAAACAAACAGCTACAAAAAGCAGAAAGAACCATTGATGTTTTTATTCAGGTAAACACTTCGTTTGAAGAGAGTAAATTTGGCTTACCTCCAACGGAAGTTATTCCCTTTATAAAAAAGATTAAAGAATACAAAACTTTAAAAATTAAAGGCTTGATGAGTATTGGATTACTGGATGTCGAGAAAGAAAAAATGCGTCCCTCCTTGCATTTACTCCGAAAGATAAGAGACGAAATTTATACTGCAGAAATTGAAGGCATAACCAATTTACAACTTTCAATGGGAATGTCTCAGGATTTAGAATTGGCTATTGCCGAAGGTTCAAACCTGGTAAGAGTTGGAACTTCTATATTTGGAAATCGCTTTTTAGGAAAAGAAATCTGGAACGAAAATATTGCAGAATAAAGTCTAATTTTGCATCAAATAAATGCTCAAATGAATCTGTACGAACTTATTATAAATGATACTGAAAAAGTAGCGCTGGATGATTTACATTTCAGCCAGGAGAATAAAACTGCACTGCTTCAAACAATTAAAGAACATACTTATATTGAAGAATTAAAAAAGTACAATCTTAAAGTTGATAATAAAATACTGCTTCACGGTCATTCCGGCTGCGGTAAAACGACAACTGCAAAGGCCATTGCAGCTACTTTAAACAAAAAAATAATCATTATAAATCTTAGTACTTTAATCAATTCGAAAATTGGTGAAACTTCTAAAAATCTAAAGGCAATATTCGACAGAGTCATCTCAGAAAAAGCTGTTTTATTTCTGGACGAATTTGATCAGATTGGAAAAAGCAGGGATAATAATGATAAAGATGTAGCAGAAATGAAACGTTTGGTAAATACGCTAATCCAATTAATAGATTATTTCCCAACAGACAGTTTACTTATTTGTGCTACCAATTATTACAACAGCATTGATACGGCTTTGCTTCGAAGATTTCAGATTAAATTAAAGTTTGAAATGCCGGATGAAAAAGAACTTGACCATTATTATGATCAGTTATTAGCTAATTTTCCAGTTCATTTTCAGGATATTCCAAAGAAATACAATGTTTCATACGCCGAAGTAAAAGACTATATCAACACAACTATGAAAAAACAAATCATAGCCGAATTGGAACTTCAGGAAAAACAAAAATTAAGCGAAACAATATTATAATTTAAAAAAAGAGAGTTCATAATTAGTCTAATCTTATAAAGATAACTCTATGCCTAAACTCTATGATTTAATAGAATCAAAAGCTTCATTTTATTGACCTATATCAAACTTTTACATTTTAAACTACTTTAGATTTGTCTCTTTATAATTTTATAAATTAATCTAAAATTTTACGAATTAAATGATAAGTACACTATTAAATCCAATATCTCAATTTGGAATTACAAGTAAGGAACGTGTAGAAAAAGCTTTAAAACATCTTCAGAATGGAAAAGGAATTTTACTTACAGATGATGAAAAGAGAGAAAATGAAGCAGATTTAATTTTTTCTGCACAACATATAACTGTAAGAGATATGGCGCTGATGATAAGAGAATGTAGCGGAATTGTTTGCCTTTGTATGACTAACGCAAAAGCAGATCAATTAGATCTTCCCTATATGGTAAAAGAAAATACCAGTAGCTTTCAAACTCCATTTACGATTACTATCGAAGCAAAAAATGGCGTAACAACTGGCGTTTCAGCTGCTGATAGAATTACAACGATTCAAGCCGCTTGCAATGACAATACTCAACCTTCAGACTTGGCAAGACCCGGGCATATTTTTCCGTTACGAGCCAAAAACAAAGGTGTTCTCGAAAGAAACGGACATACTGAGGGCAGTGTCGATTTGATGAAACTAGCCGGACTAAAACCTCAGGCCGTATTGTGCGAATTGATGAACGAAGATGGCAGCATGGCTAAAACCAAAAAGATTATAAGTTTTGCAGAAGAACACGATTTAATTCTATTATCAATAGAAGATATTATCTATTACCGTAAATTTATCCGAGACTACATTTAATCACATGATATACGATCAACTTACCCTTTACATAAATAAAAGTATCACTGTTACTGACCATGATTTAAAAACCATTCTCAGTTATTTCAAACCGTTAAAGCAAAATAAAAATGATTTATTGCTTTCACAAGGCGAAATCAGCCAGCGAACTTATTTTGTAGGCAAAGGTTGTTTGAGATTTTTTTTTATAAATGAAGAAGGAAAAGATGTTACCCGCTACATTACTTTCGAAAATCAGTTTGCTACGGCATTGGTAAGTTTTATAACCAAATTACCTTCAATGGAATCTATTCAGGTGATCGAAAAATCAGAGCTGTTATATATTAATCATGATGATTTTAATCACCTAATGAAAATTATTCCGCAATGGAGAGAATTTTATTGCCTTTATTTAGAAAAAGCATATGTAAATAATACCAACAGACTGATGTCTTTTACTACTATGGATGCTCTGGAAAGATATACTCAATTACTAAAAGTTAATCCTAAAATTGTAAAGCGACTTCCAAATAAAGTAGTTGCTTCTTATATTAATATTTCTCAGGAAACTTTAAGTCGGTTAAAATCTAAGGTTTAAAAAAATGCCTCAAATATTAAATATTGAGGCATTTTTTATATCATTTTGTTCTGGAAAAATTAAGCTTTTGCTTTTCTTTTTACGGTACAGCCAATTTCTTTAGTTTGCGTAATTGCTGGTTTTTGATTGCTTTTTAATGATGCAATTACATCTTCGGCATATTTTGTTTTTTCTGTTTTAGTTCCTTCCGGATCGTTATCAATTGCTCCCACATATTCTACAACATTTCCTTTATCAGTTTTAGAAACAATAAAAAGATGTGGTGTATGTTTAGCTCCGTATTCGTCTGTTACTTTTTGTCCTGCGTCAAATAAATAAGGGAACGGATACTTTTTGTCTTTCGCTAATTCCTGCATTTTATCAAAAGAATCTGCTTTTGAAGCTTCAGGATCATTTGGGTTAACAGCAATTACAGGATATCCTTGTGATTTGAACTTTTTGTCCAAATCAATTATTCTTTGCTCATACGCCACTGCATACGGACATGTATTACAAGTAAAAACAACAATAAAACCTTTGGCTTTTGGAAAACTTGCAAAAGAAACTTCTTTGCCATCTACATTTTTTAGTTTAAAATCCGGTGCAGTATCTCCGGCTTTAAGCGTAGTTGTTTGCGCCTGAGAAAGCAACATATTAAATAAAAACACGGTTACTGCGGTAATAAAATTTTTCATAATTTATAGTTTTTTATATTCAGTTAGTAATTGTTCATAGCTAAATTCAGATTCAACAAATTTTCTTTTATCACCTTTAATAAACAGTGTAGCAGGAATACTTCCGGACCACGACTTATCAACTCGGTCAATATATTCTTGTGGATTGCTTTCGTTCAATAGGAAAACTTCGCTTTTCATGTTTTTCCTTTTGACAAAAGGAATTACAGCCGAGCTGAGTTTTGATTTAAAATCAACACTGACTAATACTACAGCCAATTTTTCACTTTTAAATTCTGTATTCAACTTTTCAAAATGTGGTAATTCCTTAATGCATGGTGCGCACCAGGTTGCCCAAAAATTAACGACATAAGTACTGTCTTTTCCGTTTTTAATTCTCTCATTTAACTGATCGATATTAATCAACTTAACGTTTTGACCAAAGGAAGTTATCGAAAAAGCAAAAAACAAAAAGGTATATATTTTAAAAGCGTGGATTTTCATATTTGGGAATGCTTTAGTTGGTGCCTTACAAATATAAACTAATGGAAAATTATTTTTTGTTAATGAAAGTTTAATGGTAAGAAAATTAGCCACAAAGACGCCAAGTCGCAAATTACATCACATCTCTGACTTACAAATTATCCTGTGGAGTCCACATTTTAAAGAATTTGAACATTTTAGGATATTCTTCCCTCGGAACAAATGCCAAACAAACTTCCTGATTATCCAGAGCAGATTCTGTTAATACTATATTGTTGTCTGTTTCTTTTTGTGCATTATTAAATTCAGTTTCAGATACCACACAAACTACTTTTTTAAATATTCCATTTATCCATGTTTGCATATTATAATTATGTTCAAACTTTCTAAAACAAGCCAAAGAAGCATGTGCCGCTATTACGGGAACGAGTTTATCAGGAACACCCTGTTTCACTAAAATGTACATTTTCATACTAAAAATTCTTATTTTAAATTTCACAAGTACTAATTCCCTGCTTTTATATTGTTGACAAACACAAGTGTCTCCATATTACTCATATTGGTCAGGGATAAGATGCCATTTTTATTCTCATTTATTCCATTTATTTTAAAACAAAATTCGTTACCGTCTTTATCCATTAAGGTTAAATATTCAATAGTATCATCTGAATTATTTTGGCAAGAATGTGAAATGCTATAGTGATACATTACTTTGAAAGCATTGTTGTAATAATTGTAAGCTTTTCCATCTTGAGTAAATACCCATTTTGCATTATGATCAGAATTATTATACCAATTTCCAACAATTTTTTTTGATGAAGGATCTTCACTTTGGTTATTTCCAGAAATTGCAGGGATTTGCAATAACAAGAGTAAAATCAAAAATAGCTTTTTCATATCTTTTATTATTTAATTATGTATCTAATTATCAGGTCTATTATTGAACCAGTTTTTCTTTTACAAAAATAATACTTAATTTATTAAATTTAATGTTTCTATCGCAACATCTCATCGGTAAAAAAATCCCAATTTCGCAATTTCGTCTCGCAGAACAATGTCATTAAGTCAGGATATTTTAGATTGTGTTCCATCGGAACATTTCACCAGTAAAAAAATCCCAATTTCCAATTTCGTCCCGCAGAACAATGTCATTAAATTAGGATATTTTAGATTGTGTTCCATCGGAACACCTCATCGGTAGAAAAAAAAGCATCGTGAGAAACATCGTCCCATTGGGACGTTTGAGAGATTATATATGTAATCTGTATCTGTTTTTACCAATTATTATTTATAAAATCAAACATTCCTACTGAACGTAAAAAAACGCCGTGTTTATTGGACTACCAATGAAATATTCAGATGGAACAAAATCATATAATCGGTTCTTTAAAAATATATTGTTCATCATATTCTATTTCAAATGCTTTTAGTAGTTTTAGATATTCTGCTATAAATGTTTCTTTATTATGATGTTGTTCCTGATTTTGTATGTAGCGAATTACATTGGACACATGACTTCTTGAATATGAAAAAGCACCATATTCCTGCCAAGCAAAAGCTGAACACAATTTTTCTTCTTTAATCCATTTGCTTGTTTCTGTTTTTAAATTTTGAATAAGCGAAGAAATAGATTGTGTTGGACGCATTCCTATAAATATGTGAATATGATCTGGCATGCTGTTTATACAAAGCATTTTATGCTGATTTGACTGAATTATACCTGTTATATATTGATGTAATCTGTCTTTCCATTCTACGCCAATTAATGCTTTACGATATTTTACTGCGAAAACAAATTGTATATGCAACTGTGTGTATGTATTTGCCATTACCTATGAGATGTTCCGATGAAACATTAAAACCATTATTTTTTTATTCTACTACCAACGAGATGTTCCGATGGAACGTTGTTCGTTGATCTTCAAAAATATAAAATCTCAAAAATAATGTCTTCTCAAAAAGATTTTGGTATATCAGATTAAGGCAAATTACATTTTAACATAGCTTTCTATAATTACCTGATTCTAAAAAATAGTCAATATCAACTTAACTAAAAATTTAAAAATCAACAACATGTAACAAAAACTCAGATATTTCGTCATATTTAAAAACTGCAACTTATGGATACAAAACACAATACCAACAGTTTAAAAGATTTTGAAGTGAATATCAAAATCAAACTTGCCTTTCTTTGGACATCGGTAACCTTGTGTTATTTATATGGGGATTATTTTGAATTGTATGTGCCTCAAAAAACTGCAGGACTTGTAAACGGAGCTAATTTACTTGATAATCCTGTCAAACTATTTATGGCAGCATTTTTACTAGCCATTCCGGCTGTGATGGTGTTTTTTTCTATTCTCTTAGAACCAAAAATCAATAGATTTCTAAATATATTGTTTGGCGTATTCTTTACTTTAATTATGGTATTAATTGCTTTTACTTCGTTAACGCCCTGGAGAAGTTTTTATGTTTTTCTGGCTTTACTTGAAAGTGTAATTACAACTCTAATTGTTTTGTATGCCTGGAAATGGCCAAAAGGAGCTTAATCTCTAAATCTCTCCAAATTTCTCTTTATAACGCTCTAGTTCAGCTTCTGTTTTGTGGAGTAGTTTCTCTAAGAGTTTTATTTTGTCTTCGTACAGAACTTTTAGAGTTGTCGTGTTTTCGGTATTAATCAGGATACTTCCGTTATTGTTTCCTATAACTTTATTAAAATTGCCAAAGTATCGCTGACCGTCAAAACTTAGAATATCTTCGACACTAACGTCTAAAATGCGGGCAATTTCAACCAATTTAACATAAGATAAAATAGTTTTGCCTTTCTCAATTTTGCTATAGCCGGCTTGGGTAACTCCAAGTTGTTCTGCCATATATTCTTGTGTATAATTTTTTAGCTCTCTAATACTTTTTATTTTATTTTTTATTGAAGTGGACATATGTTTTCTTTTGGGGATGTGGAATAGCTGAGCCAACTCAATACCAGATTTTAGTATTACAGCCAGACCGTCTTGAAATGCATTCTAAAACTATTTCATCTGTAGGGAAATGAAATAGAATATTTTGTTATTTTTTTCTAGTAGTAATCACAAATCCGTATACTACTGCAATAACGATACATACTAAATCGAAACTGGAAATTATGGGTAATAACATTTAATGAATTTTAGTAGATTAGGCCGTTTTCTGTATCATTCGATCAAACTGAAGGTTTAAATATTGATCAATTTGTTTGCCTATTAAATTCCGGTCTTGGTTTTTGATTTTGATTGTAATTTCTTTTTCATAAATATCCCGAACCAAAACGGAATATTCAAATTCTGTGCGATCATTAAATCTCAGAATAATAAGAAAAGTGTAACATAACAAGGTTGGAATGATATAATAAATGTCGATTATATCCGAAAAAATCATGCAATAATAAGCTACACCGGTGACGAGAATAAACATAGTGTTGACAAGAAAATAGGTTTTCTTTTTTCTCAATATGCCAAGTTCGGCTATTTCATCAAAAGAATATTGCCATTGATTTTTGCCATAACGAAAATGGACTTGATTTGGGGTAAGGGTAATAAACATAATAATAGTAGGTAAAAAAACAATTTAGGACTTTGTTTAAGGAATATTTGCAGTATTTTTGTGCAAAAAACTCTCTTCCGCAATATTACGCAATAACTTCTTTTTTTTCTTACAGCCCGTCTCATAGAATATAACTAAAAGTTATAATTAAATCCAAAATATTACTTATTACCTATAATTACCTTCTTCTAATAAAACAACTCTTACTTTTTGGCATTTTCTGCTTTTATTCAAAAATTAGTTTTCCTACAGCTATACTTTCTAAACTATTTAGTTACTTTTTCTCTCCGATATAACAAAATAAAATTTTAGTTAAAGGTGTTGTTACAAAATCTCCAATAATAATTACATCACAAACAACTGATAATTATAGAAATAGAAACACTTATTCTGTAATATTTTGCGTAAATTACTGGAGTAAATTCGTAAATATACAAGCCAGTAAAAATAAGTTCGAAAAATACCTGTAAAACTTACTTAAATAAAAATATCATGAAAAATCAAAACAACCATAATTATCGCGATTATAGTGATTTAGATACCCTTATCGAAAATGAAAGAAATTATTCTGATACCATTTTTAATGAAGATCAAGGAGAATTTGTAGTTGACGTTAATCATGAAACAAATGATTTTAACAGGAACGAAAATACTCCAAATGAAGATGCAATCATTAATGGAGAAGAACAAATTACGAATGATGAAGATTCTGAAAATCTAAATGATCCTTTAGAAAAAGATGGTGATCTTGATGACGATGATTCAGAGGATGACCATGACGACGATCTTGATGATGTGTCGCACGATCCTTTTCCTAGTCTTGATCCTGGGAATTTCTAATATAAATCTATGACAGTTTTTTTTTAAACCTGTCGGCTTTACAGAATATAATTTTATAATAAAAAATCAAAACTATATAATTTTTCTTCTTAGGATTACAGTAATTTTAAGCTGTCAGTTTTTAAACAAACCAAACTGATTTTAGAAAAATGTAGTAAACGATGGATATCACAAATCAAATCATCTGGATGTTTGTTCTCGCTCTTCCAATTGCCTGTATGAGTTGGACGGTTACGCATGAAGAGATTTTTAAAGAGCCTCGCGAATGGTGTATAAAACATTCCAAAAACGAAAAAACTCTTTTAGGCAGAAAGGCATTTTATCTCTTTACTTGCGAGTACTGTTTTAGCCATTATGTCACAATTGCTTTTTTGGCTCTTTGTAATTATAAACTTTTCTTAAATGATTGGAGAGGTTACATTGTGGCAGGGTTTTCGCTTGTTTTTTTAGCAAATATATATATGAGCCTTTTTGCGTTATTAAGACAAGCCATTAAAAAAGAAAAAGTAGAAATCGAAAAAATTGAAAGCGAAACTGATACCGAAAAGTTCTCTACATAATAAAAAAGTATAACACACAAATTCAAAAAAATCATGGAAAATTTAAATTTCATAGACCCCCTACTTCACGGAATTACTCCTGAAAAAACCAATATGCCAAATCCATCCGCAAAACAATTGCTTTTTGCAGGAGTTGGTTCTCTTATAGCCGGTGCTCTTCTAAAAAAAGCGGGCCAAAATACAACAGCAGCAATTGTAGGAAGCCTTGCATTGCCATTAATAGCTTCTGCTTGCTATAAACAATATTCTAAAATCTCGAAAGAAAAAAGAGAAATCAACGATAGCAGTGGTATTGAATATAACCATTAGAAAATTTGTTTCAGGTTTATCTTGTTTCAGGTTTATCTTGTTTCAAGTTTCAAGTTGAGAACGCAAAAAAACAGCCACGAATTCATGAATTTTTCTACATAGTAGTAGACTATCATTCATGAATGAATTCGTGGCTGTTTTTTATCTATCAGAACTTAAGTTTGGTTCAATCTAGAACTTGAAACAAAGAAAACCTAGAATTTGAAACAAACTTTTTAAATCTGAAACAAAATAAGCTCCTTATGCTATATTTATATTTCCTTCAACCCAGTTTAGTGCTTTATTGAATGCTTCTTTTTTAAAGCCATGAAATTCTCCCGGAACTACAAAATTAAATCCGTTGGTAAAGGAGATTATTTCTTCGGAATCTGAAATTATTGCGGCGCGATTCCATTTCCCCAGATGTTTGAGACCTAGCAATGCGTCTTGCAACCAAGCACCCGAAGTGAAGTTTTCTACATCATTATCTAAAACTAGTAAAAAATTAATTTCGTTAGTTTGTTTTACCAAATGCTCTACTGCTGGAATTACCACGTTTAAAAAATCTTCTGTGGTAACTTCTGCTAATGCTCTAAAGGCTACAATATTATCTGTTGTGTCAATTTGATGTATCATAATATTTCTATTTTGAATGTGATTAATGCCGGGTAATATGATTTTTATTTTTACCGAGGTTCCTATCAAAAATACTTATAGAATAGTGTTTAGGTATTATATCATCTCACTGTATTTTTATAAAATAACAATGTTCTTTACATGACACTAAGTTACTGATAATCTGACTAATTAAGACTCTTCTATAGTAAGTTTTTTATAAGCCTCCGTTTCCTTCGTCTACGGCTTTTTTGGTTCGCTCGAATGATTTGATGAGATCCGGAAGAAAATTATTGAAAATTACTTTTACCTGTACTGCATTAACAAATTTATCGACATCTTGTCTTGGCATGATTTCGTTGTTATACGAAACTTCAACCAGTAAATCTTTAACAAACTCATAACCAAGTCCCAATGTTAATCGGTTTCTGTCAAAATTTTCGGGACCACTTACCTGACTGTCGGTTTTAAAAAAAACTTCCTCTGCTGCAAAAGAATACAGCACTCCTTTGTGAATCCTAACATCATTGATAGGACATACTGATTTGACCTGAAAGCGAAGTCGTTCTGCTGCTTCAAAATAACCGTCGTCGTTATGAAGGTGCCGATCTTCAAACCGAAATCTTAAATTTACTTTTATTCTATGATCTTTTACTAAGCTGTAACTTAACTGCAATGCCGAACGCCATTCCGGTGCTTCGGTCTGATTAAGTTCGGGTACATTTTTATTAGAATAGTAGGCATAAAATACGGAAATTTTCCATCGATCGCCGGGATAATAATGTGCCCATCCTCTAAAATATGCTTGTGTAAGATCACTAAAAAGGTTTTTATCATCAGGCGTACTGCTCGATGTAAAACCGGCATCTAATTCAACTACCCAGTTCTGGCTTAAAGGTTTGGTAAAAGCATACTCGTTCCAAAACTGATTTAGATTCTCTGTTTGTGAATTTACAATTATCGGATGTACCAGTAAAAGAAAATAAATAATATATCTCATTCTTTATTTCGTGTCTGCAACAAGACGGAATTTACTTTTGTTAATATAATTTTATAAAGCAATACTGGCAGCTAAGAAAGCGAAAACACAAGGGAATGCGTTTTCGCTTTATCTAAATTATTCTTTCAGCAACTATTAATTGAAGCTATTTAATGGTGCTTTTTTATTTGCTGAAATCGTAGCTTAAAGAAGCTCCAAGTCCAAACTGAAATGTTGATACATAATCATTAACTGCTACAGGTCCCCAGTAGTAATCCCAATAATAATCATATCCAACAGCCACCGACATAGATTGCAAATAAGCATGTAGGTTTATTGATAATGGCGAACTGGTTTTGATTTTTACACCTCCTTTAATTTCCCAGGCAAAATAAGTTCCGTTACCACTTTGCGGTGTTTCAAGAATTGAAATACCCGCACCTGCCCCTAAAAATGGTTGCAGATTTTGTGTGCTTGAACCAAAATAATAGGTATAATCTAGTAATACATAATTAATAGCACCCTTATCTTTTCCAGCATTAAGCTGAGTTCCAGAGGGAACACCCCCAATAGGTGTGACAACGTTTGTGTATAATGGCATTTTTGTATCAAGTCTATTATATTTTAATTCAATAGAACTATTCTCCATAAAAAAATACTCCAAACCTGCACCATACTCAAAACCATCTTCTACACGTGCGTAGGAATCATCAAAATCTACTCTGTCCGAAAAAGTATAACCTCCATACAGATTTAATAGAAATGATTTTGAACTTTGAGCTGACATTGCCAGCGAGAAGAAAAAAACAACGAATAATAAATGACTCTTTTTCATAATTTGATTTTTTAATGGGTTCCAACTTTACTATAGCAGTTAAACGATTTTATATTATAAATTTTTCCTTCCAATATTTCTCGGATCGCCACTATAGCCTTGATTTTACATTTTCCCAAAATTATCCAAAATGAAAATAAAAATATTTCATAGCCTGTCTCTTAATGGTTGCAAATTCTAATTTGAAACCATTATCTGGAGGTTTTTAATATACAAGGCTCTGAGATATCAAGGTTCTTCTGCTTACTTTTTTCTTTTAAGTTTCCTACAGACACACACCATTAGAGCTCAATCATTAAGGATAGCAGGATGATTGAAAAATGGAATAAAAAAAGCGGATAATTTTTTTTATCCGCTTTTACATTACTTTAATTTATAGGACTAATCTTTTTACGGAATTAATACTGCTCTTCCTTTTATTTGCCCGTGTCTTAATTTATCATAAACTTCAAGGGCCTGATCTAAACTATATTTTTCAATTTCTATATGGATTTTTTTCTGTATCGCAAGTCCAATTACTTCCATTAATTCGGTTCTTGAACCCCAATACGGATTGGTTATACTTACACCAACTGGTAACCCTCCCATACTATAGTTATATTTTCCACCGCCTAGTCCAACAATTGTCAAATCACCATCTAAACCAATAATTTTAGCTCCCAGATCTATTGTTGATGTAGCTCCCACAAAATCAAGTACTACTTTTGCCTTTTTAATTCCTGTAATTTTTTTAATTTGATCTGCAGCGTCTTTATCTGTAGAATTAACCACGAAACGAGCGCCTAATTTCTTCGCAAATTCAAGTCTCTCCGGAGTTATATCGCATGCAATAATAGTCGATCCGCACATTTCTGATAAGATTTGAAGCGCCACGTGTCCTAATCCGCCAACTCCTATTACAACAACATACTCGTCTGGCATTAATTTATGCAAAGAGCGCTTAATTGCTGAATATGGTGTTAATGCAGCGTCTGTTAAGGGTGCGGCAATGACAGGATCCAAATCATGAATTGGTACTAATAAACGGGAAGAAGGTACTAACATATAATCTGCCATACCACCATTCAGCCCTAGTCCGCCACCAAAAGCCATTTCTGAATGATGATCGCAATAGTTTTCACTAGAACTCTGGCAAGGCTTACAATGTCCGCAGCCCCATGGTCCGTAGACCAAAACAGCGTCGCCTTTTTTAAACCCTTTTACGTCTTCTCCAACTTCTTCTACCCATCCGGCATTTTCATGCCCTAGTGTAAAGGTTATTCCAGATACCAAACCTTCATCGATTACATGTAAATCGGAATGGCATACTCCGGCTCCTCCAATTTTTAATAATACTTCATCTCCTTTTGGTGATGGTTTCTCTAAATCATTGACAACCCTAACATCTTTGTTTCCAAAAAATCGTACTGCTTTCATAAGAATTTATTTATAAATTACTATAGTAAATTTACTTAAATAAAAAAAGAGTTGCATTATTCAAAAAGCCAATTGTGTTATTATTAACTTAAGGATTTGTTTGAAGTTCTGAGGTTTTATAAAGGTTCTGAGGCTTTAAGGTGCAAAGGGACAAAGGTTTTTCATGTAGAGGCGCACTGCTGTGCGTCTCTACACATTAGAATATGTCTAAATGTTAATTGCCTATAACAACAAAAGCCCGCTTCTTTCGAAACAGGCATTTGTAAAAAAATAAAACTAACACAAAACTTTTAATTATATCCTTGATTTTGTTTAATTACCTTTTGGTCGATAACGGTTTGCGGAATCGGGAATGCTCTTCTAAACGGTTGAGTCGCTGCTTTTGCAGTTCCTGGTAAATCGAATTTTCCAAAACGAATACTTTGTGGTCTTCTTTGTAATTCCCAATACAATTCAAAACCTAATTCTTTATACAACTGATTGGAGTCTAAAGTAGTAAGTACTTTTCCGGGAGCGTTTCCAAATAATGATTCTCTTTTTCTGCTTGTACGCAATTTATTAAGATCGATCATGGCTAAACCTGTGCTTCCTTTTCTAAAATAAGCTTCGGCTCTCATAGCATAGATTCCACCTAAACGGAATAACGGAATATCGACATTACTGTTACCGTTTCCTCCTTCAGGATCGAATTCGTATTTAAAAACACGGGCTCCCTGATTGATTTCGTTTTGAGCAAAAACAGATTTAGTAGGATCTGCAAATGTCAATGATGGTGTGAAATTCATTCTGGTAGTGGTGCTTTTTTCCATAACTAATGGAGAAACTTTGATACGGTTACCTACCATTTCAAGAGATCCTGAAGGCAATAATATAGGTCCATATTGAAGTCCCGCCTGAATACCTCTGTTAAAGTGAAACCAAGGCGAACCCGGGCTACTTTTTGGCACAACATCTGTTGCAGGAACACTTACATCTGTACCATCATTCATAAACCATGTACCATCAGCATATTGGTAATGTTGTTCGAATCTTGGATCGTCGTGATTACCATCCCATGATGCGTAGAATTCCGGAGTTGTACAAGCGGCATTTGTTCCCCTGTTTGCCGCAGATGTTCTCTGGTTGCGCTCCATAGATACATAAGCAAAACTGTTTGAACCATTACGGATGTAATCTATTTTTTGAGAAATTGCAAAAATAAGCTCTGTACCATTCTCATTTGTTCTTGCAAAGTTTTTGAAAAAATCACTTTCTAAACTATATTTTCCTGAATCGATCAATAATGATGTATAATAAATAACACGGTCCATATCTGTTCCTGTGCTTCCTGCAACTGCTGGTTCATTAAAATTAAAAGCAGATGTAGCATTGTAGCGATCTTTAAAAACCGCACGATTCAAATACATATTAGCTAAAAAAGCATAAGCAGCTTGTTTGGTAAATCTTCCGTGGTGCGTTCTTTGAGTACCAGAATCAGCCAAATCAGGAATTAGTGCTTCAACATCTTTTATTAACTGATCAATTTGCGTATCAGCTTTTAAAATTTGCAACGGTGCTGTTACACTCATTGGATCTCTATATGGCGCTTGCCCGAATAGATCTAATGTTGTGTAGGTATAATAAGCCAAAAGAGCTTTTGATTCTGCCAGGAATAATGTCTTTTCAGGAAAAGTTCCTGCTTGCACCGACCTAATTGCACTCAAAGAACGTGTAATTCCGTTGTTCAATAAATCCCAGTTAGAAACTATAATAGCATTTGTTGAACTCCATGTAAATTCATGCATATCTCTCCATTTTCCACCATCACCCCAGTCACTTCCACGAGTTGGTAAAATAGCTTCATCAGTAGTATATTCCTGCATGGCAAAAACGGCTCCGTGATCTGTAAAAGTTCCGTCTCCAAGTCTGTCATATGCTGCTGCAAGTGAACCAGCCGGATCTGAAACAGAATTTCCTGATTTTTCATCCAAAACAACTTCATTTAAATCAGTACAACTGTTTAAGAGAAAAATAAAAGAGAATATTGTTAAAATTTTTATGCTAAAAAATGTCTTTGTCTTCATGATTTATAATTTTAAAGTTGCTCCAAAACTGAACGTTCTCGAAGTTGGATAAGCCGCGTAATCAATACCAATAGATTGGTTTCCTGCGCTTGGTTTCGGGCTGTTAATTAATGGGTCAAAACCTGAGTAATGCGTTATTGTAACTAAATTATTTCCTGTTACATAAAGCGTTAATCCGTTTAACCAGTTCAATCCTTTTAAGTCGAAATTATAACCAATACGCGCCGTATTTAATCGGATAAAATCAGATTTTTCTAAGAAAAGAGTCGACAAAATTGGTGAGTTTGTTGGATTTGCACCAGACTCATAATAATTTGTAGAAACGTTTCTGTCAGAAGCCAGATTGTTGATATTTAAAGCATTTAATCCTGTATTATTTAACAAATAACCTCCGGTTTGACCAATAATTGAGAATGAAAAACTGAAGTTTTTATATCTCATATCACTATTAAGTCCGTAGTAAAAAGTTGGTAAAGCGCCTTCGATAATAACCCTGTCGCTGTTATCAATTTTACCGTCACCGTTTTGATCTTTAAAGATGTTACCGCCTTTACTATCAAAACCTATGTGTTGTAACAAGTAAAATGAACCTGCAGCATAACCACTTTTATAAATATTTGCATTTACACCAGATTGTCCTGGACCTGAAATAGTTCCTGTTAAGATTTCTGAAATTGGTAAATCTTCAATTTTATTGTTTAATGTTGCTCCGTTTACGTCAACATTCCAGCTAAAATCTTTAGTGCTAATGATTTTTGAACCTAACATAAACTCAAAACCTTTGTTCACAATTTTACCCTGATTGCTAAGATTCGTCCAAACCATTGTAGTTGGACTTAATAATGGCGAAGTAACGTTTAAGATAGCGTCTGTAGTGGTTTTCTTGAAATAATCAAGGCTACCGTACAATTTATCCTTCCATAAACTAAAATCTAAACCCAAATTCGATTGTGTTACAACCTCCCATTTTAATTCAGGATTTGCTGTTCTCACTACAGAAACTCCGTTTACAAGATTTAAATCATCATACAAATAATATCCGTCAGCACCAGATAAAGAATAACTTGCTTTCGTAATTTTATTCTCCACTTCCTGATTTCCTGTTTGTCCCCAGCTTGCTCTTAACTTTAAATTGTTGATAGCCGATACATTTTCTAAGAAACTTTCTTTAGAAATATTCCATCCTAAAGCAAATGAAGGAAAGTAACCATATTTGTTATTATCTCCAAAACGAGTCGAACCATCCGCTCTCATCGAAGCCGTTAAAAGATATTTTTCGTTGAAAGTATAATTCAACCTTCCAAAGTAAGACTGTAATTCGTTTTCCTGAGCATATCCGGAAAGTACAGGAAGAATACCTTTGAATCCAGGATTGATTTCAGGTTTTACACCAACACCTTTTTCAGTAATACCTTCAATACTAAAACTTGTACCTGATCTTTCGAATTTTTGATAAGAGAAACCACCCAAAACTTCGACCTTATGTTTTCCAAATGTTCCGTTGTAAGTTAAATAATGTTCGATTAATGAGTTCTTTGAATCAAGATTATTCTGAACATATTTACCAATTTTACTTATATCCGTAATGTTTGGATAAATTGTAGTATTTCTTTCAGAAGTTGAACGGTCTACCCCAACGTTTAGTTTATATTCTAATCCGTTAACGATTCTAAAAGAAGCTTCTAGATTTCCTAAAACACGCAACGTATTCGTTTGATCCTCATAAATACTTAATAAATAAGCAGGATTATAATGCGCATTCATATTAAAATTCGTGTAGTTTCCGTTTGCATCAAAAACTGATCTTGTTGGGTTTGCCATCAAAGTATGTATCACCAATTGTCCGTTAGAACCACCGTCATCACTTGTAGGAACTCCGTCATCTACAGTCTGACTCGCTGTAAGATTCACTTTTAATTTTAAACGTTTATTGTCCAAAAATGATTCAGCAGCATTAATTCTACCCGAAAGACGTTTGAAATTACTGTTACGAATAATTCCTTGCTGATCCATTTGTGCAACAGAAGCATAATAATTTCCTGATTCTGTTTGTTTTGCAAAAGACAAAGCGTTGTTGGTAGTGATTGCAGATCTAAAAATTACATCCTGCCAATCTGTGTTTCCACCATGATCAAATGCTTTATCTTTTATCGCATTTCTATATTCACTTGCATTTAAAACATCCAATTTATGAGCAACATTCGAAACTCCCATATAAGAATCAAAAGATAATGTTCCTTCGCCTTTAGATCCTTTTTTTGTAGTAACCAAAACAACTCCGTTTGATCCTCTTGCTCCATAAATAGCAGCTGCAGAAGCATCTTTAAGAACCGTAATCGATTCGATATCACTTGTATTCAAAAAATTTAATGGATTTTTTGCCGTAGAACTTCCAAAACCAACATTCGTTCCAGCCGGACTGATATCATCATTAGACAATGGCATACCATCGACTACGAACAAAGGCGTACTTCCACTTCTGATAGATCCAACTCCACGAATCGTAACATTTACTCCAGCTCCTGGTTCTCCACTTGTGCTTACAACACGAACTCCAGCTACTTTTCCTTGTAATAAATTGTCAGGCGAAATATTAACTCCTTGTCTAAAATTTGCCGCTTCAAGTTGTGTAACAGCTCCGGTAACATCTTTTTTAGCTTGTTTACCATAACCTACAACCAAAACTTCATTTAGTTCAGCAGCATTTGGCTCTAACTGAATCGTCATAAAACCACTTTGTACCACAACAGTCTTGGTATTATAACCCATATATGAAACTTGGATTGTTTTGCCCTCACCTACTGTGATTTCAAATTCTCCATCGAAATTAGTGGTAGTTGCATTTGACGAACTCGTTTCCATAACAGTCGCACCAGGAATTGGCACTTTATTTTCGTCAACAATTTTTCCCTTTACCTTAACTCTGTCAATTGCTTTACGCGAAATAGTTTTTGGTGCTTCTGTTTTTTGAATTAAAACTAATTTTCCATTAATGTTGTAATTGAAATTAGCTTTTTTAGAAAGATCGTTTAAAATTAAAGCTACAGAATCATCTGAAAAATCTACCGTATATACTGTATTATCAGCAATAATTGCTTGTCCATAACTAAACTTATAGTCTGTTTGTTTGCTTAGTTTTGAAAAAATAGAAACAAGTGTAGCTTTTTCTGTTTTATTTTTTACTTTTGAATTCTCTAGGAAATTAGTTTTACTGTAACCATTTTGAATGGCCAGTAACGCCAGGACTAAAAAGGCAATTCTCTTTAGATTTAAATAGGAAAGTTTAAAATACATGATTTAAGTTATTGGTTTTTTATCGATACTTAATTATTAATCGCAGTTGTTCTCAGCAACTGCTTTTTTGTTTTTAATTCACTTTTACTATTTCGTCATAAACTTTGAATTTTAGGTTTGTGATATAATTAATTTGTTCTAAAACATTCTCTAATGATGCGTCCTTCTTTATGAACACCGTTAATGGCGTTGCTAATACTTGTTCATTATTGTACTGAAATGAAACTCCGTATTTATATTGTAAAATCGTAATAACTTGTTTAAGAGTGGTTTGATCCAGCGTTACATCTGTATTGTACCAATTAACCAAAAATGATTTATCAGCCATTTGTTTGCTCAGTTTTTGAGATTCAAACAAAGCTTCTTCATTTGGTACCAAATCAACACTTTGCCCTTTTGAGGTAACATTTACTTTTCCGGTAACAACAATCACTTCACATTTTGATTTTGATAACTGAATGTGAAATGACGTTCCTACTACTCTGGTTTTGATTTCGCGGGAAGAAATAATAAAAGGATGTTTTTTGTCTTTGGCAATTTCAAAAAATGCATTTCCTTTTAATAGCGAAACCTTTCTTTCGTCTCCTTCAAATTTTTCAGGATATTGAAATGATGAATTTGCTGCCAGATAAATTTTCGAGCCATCACTTAATTCGATAGATTTGGGGGAATCTGAGGTTTTAAATGACAGTTGCTTTTCGATAGCAATATTTGGTCGGAAGAAAAATCCTAAACCAACAAGAAAAAGAATAGTGGCAGCTGCCATGTATTTTAAATAAGGACTAAAAGTTTTTTTCTTCCCTATTCTAAGTTGAATATTTTCGTAGATTTCCTGAGAAACTTCATCTGAATTTCCCATTGAAACCTCATTCCATTTTGAAAGCTGATATTGAGTAAAAGCAAAATCATTAAGTAGATTTTCTTCTGCTATTGAAGTTTTATTTCGCGAACTTTTATCTATAAGATATTCTAAACTATGTTTGATTCTTTTTATCATAATACTTATTATTACTAGTAAGTACCAGAATCATGAAATCGTACTATCCGGAAATATTATGAAACCATTAACAGAAAGTTATCTTAAAACTTTTGATTCAAAATAATAAATGGAGCAAGCCAGGCAAGGTCTTTTAAGCCTTCGCGTAATTGTTTTAGTGCTGAAGAAATTTGATTTTTAACCGTTTGTTTCGAAATTCCCAATTCATCAGCAATTTGATCAATTGACATATCCTGAAATTTATACATCAACAGAACTTCTTTTCTTTTCTCCGGAAGTTTGTCTAATAAGGAATAAAGTAAATCCATTAATTCAGGATCGATCGTCGCAAAATTATCTATAATGTAATCTTCAAATTGATCTTCGAGAATCGTCTTGTCAAAACGATTATTTTGGTAATGTTTGAAAACCTGATTTTTTACAGCCCGAAACAAATAAGGCTCGATGGCATTTATATTCAAATCATCTTTTCTTTCCCATAAATCGATAAAAACATCCTGAACTATATTCTGTGCCAAGTCTTTATCCTGAGTCATCGTATACGAAAAGGCATTGAGCTTTTTCCAGTATTCAGTATACGTTTTTTCAAAAATTTCAGGGTTTTTCATAACTAATTTGGGGACTATTTGGTGATGTAAAATAATAAAATGTTATACCAAAGTTTTTTGTCTGAACGTTATCTTTAAATTAAGTAATGAATTCATTTGTTTTATTAATACTACTTTTTTCAGGGAGAAATGACAATTGGTTTGCGATTTCTTTTTCTTTAACTAACATAAAAATCAGATTGTGTATTTAATTTAGTGCCTACTAAAATACCGTATAGAGACAGTTAAAAAAGATAACACTAATTGTTACTAATACGTTCGTGAAATTAATTTCACAAACAAGGTTAATGTATTAAAATTTGTGCTCCCGAAGCTTCGGGATCGTGCAATTAGTGTTCAAAACTGATTTAGAATATTTATGTCCACATGTTTACTAAAAAGGTAATTTTCTAATGCTGCGTCCTCAGTATTAATAAAAATTATACCTTTCAATCATGAAACAAATTCTGTTTACACTATTTCTTGCCGGCGCAATCCACAACGGCATACATGCGCAAAACGACAACCTAAAAATCAACCAAATTCAAGTAATTGGCTCGCACAACAGTTACCGTCAGAATATCGAAAAAGATTTATACGATTTCATTCAGGCAAAAGATACTTCGCGTTCCCTAAAAGGGCTTCAATACACGCATATTTCGCTTACAGAACAATTAAATAAAGGTTTGCGAAATCTGGAAATTGATGTTCAGCCCGATTCAAAAGGCGGAAAATTTGCACATCCAAAAGGATTGGATCTTGCAAAATCTGAAGCCGCTTATGATCCAAAAGGAGAGATGAAAAAACCGGGTTTTAAAGTTTTTCATATGATCGATATTGATTTCAGAACTTCTTGTTACACGCTTCAAATTGCGCTTGCTGAATTAAAAAAATGGTCTGATGCAAACCCAAATCACATTCCGGTTTTTATTACGCTGGAACCAAAAGATGATGACAGTTTCTTAGGTACAAAAGCGGAAAAATTTACTCCTGAATTATTTGATGCTTTAGACAAAGAACTTAGAAAAGGCTTAGGAAATAAATTAATTACACCCGATATGGTTCGTGGAAAATACAAAACTCTAGAAGAAGCTGTTTTAAACAACAATTGGCCAACGCTGAAAAAAGCAAAAGGTAAGTTCTTATTTATTCTGGACAATAACGGAGCCAAAAGAGATCTGTATGCGTTGAATCATCCTTCGCTAAAAGGACGTGCCGCTTTCGTTTGCGCAGATCCAGGGAAACCAGAAGCTGCAGCATTATTGATAGGCAATTCTGAAGATCCAAGAATTACAGACTTGGTCAAAAAAGGATATATAATCCGTACCAGAGCCGACTCAGATACTAAAGAAGCCCGCAAAAATGATTATTCACACTTTGAAGCAGCCAAAAAATCAGGCGCACAAATCATCACCACCGATTATTATTTGCCAAGTACTTTCTTCAATTCTCCTTATCAGATAAAATATGATGATGGGACTTATGTGAGAGTGAATCCGGTAAACGGAATGAAGTAAACTTTAGTTTCAGGTTTATTTTGTTTCAAGTTTCAAGTTATTGAAATGAGATTTAACCGCAAAGGGTGCAAAGCTTTTTGTTTTAGATTGCGCTTAATAAACGCAAAGTTCGCAAAGCTGGTTTTGTTTAATCTCGCAAAGACGCGAAGTCGCAAAGCTAATTGACTAAGCTTTGCGAACTTTGCGTTTTATTTAAAGCCTTACATACAAAAAAACTTTGCGCCCTTTGCGGTTAAAAAAACGTTCCAATTTTCACACACAGTAAAACTTGAAACCTGAAACAAATTAAAACTTGAAACTATTTTTTCAAACTCTTAAGTTCCCCCGTTTTCAAATCAACACTAAAATGATCTGCCGGAACTTCGTGCATGAATTTATTGAAGATGATCAAAAACAATCGCATTTGGTTTTGCAAAGGCTTTTCTTTAGAAGAATCATCTTTATGGTTTTCAAAAAACATTTGAGACAATACTTTATATAGTTTCGCTCTTTCAGTTCCAACATCGGCTAAAGCCAATTCATCGGCGCTTCTAAAGCGGTAGAAATCAACCAATAAATCATAACCAGTCCAATTTAAATCTTCTTTTTTGAGATTATTATCAGATAACATTTTAGCCGATTTAGTTTCAGCTTCTTTCCATTCTTTCTGGAATTTTTCTTTATTTTTCAGAATTACATCAAAATCCTTATCGGATTGAATATTGGCTAACATCAACAAATCTTCTCCCGAAACATTCAAAATAAAATTCTTAAATCCTGCCGGCCAATCATCTTTAAGGAAACGCAAACGAACCAATTCTTTCAAATGAAAATCGGTGAAATCATGATAGTTTTTAG
Source organism: Flavobacterium sp. ov086 (assembly GCF_900187965.1). GTDB lineage: Bacteria > Bacteroidota > Bacteroidia > Flavobacteriales > Flavobacteriaceae > Flavobacterium. The sequence continues at coordinate 44,086 of NZ_FZNL01000006.1, forward strand.
TTTTTAAAATATCAATGTTCCAGATGTCTTTTGTGTTTTGACTTTCCAGAAATTTATATTCCATTTTATACAAATCAAAAAGTTCATTATATCTCGGAACTTCATCGATTGTTATCGTTTGAATGTCTACAAGATTATCTTTTTGAATCGTCAATAGTTTATATGCCGGAATATAAGCAGCCAATGAAGGTGTCTGAACATTTACTAAAGTATTTCCTTTTGCCGTCGTAAGGATTCCGGTATCGTTAATATGCATATGTCCGCCAAAATGAATCTTCAATCCTGCATCGGCAAAAACCTGCGCCACTTCTTCAACCGGAACTCGGTTTAATTGCCATTTATTAGGACCAAGCAATTCTTTTATTTCCGCGGAAGCGTCATCATTAAAATCAATCATCGGAAAATGACTGAAAGCGATTAATGTTTTGCCTTGTTGTTTGGCTTGCGCCGAAATTTCTTCGACCCATTTTATAAGGTGTTTTTTATTCGAAAGTACATTGTTATATCCTGTACTTGCCTCCGAATAATTTTTAGAATCTTTAGGATCTGCCGTAGCATCTTTCTTCGGAATATAAACATTACCATCTATCGCCATTAACCAAAGTCCATCAACAGGTTCTACGACATAACTCACATCCGGAACTTCATATCCCGGTGCCACATTATACACTCGGTTTGATAGTAAAGCAGCTTCAGTTGCTTTCTTAAAACTATAATTCTGAGAAGTATAAGTCGAAAAAGGCGTTGCCCAAAATTTGTATTTTTTATTCGGATAAAAACCAAAATCCTTTAGATTGTCAGTGATTCCCAGATAACCCATTTTGGCAATATCAGCAGTGACAACTACAGGTTCTTCAATAGTTAAATTTGGTTTATACAAACCTTCTTTGCTATAAATAGGCTGGCTTTTTCCGTCTTTCCCCAGAAAATCTTCTTTGCCCGAATCTTGCGCAAAAGGCCCAACGGGATCGTGATTTCCAGTTGTGATAAAAAATTCGATATTGTACTTTTTTCGGTATTCGTCTAAGATTTTCTCCAGTCCTTTTACATGTATCGGCTGACCATCGTCTGTGTAATCTCCCGGAAGTACGACGTATTTTATTTTTCGCTTTGCGATATCTTCTAAAGCAGCAATAAAAGCAAAATAGTTTTCATTGAAGATTCGGGTCGAATGCAACTGAGAAGCCATTGTTCGCATCAAAACATATTTTCCATTATTTGGATTCTGAATACCTTTATAATCATTATCAGAAAATGTTCCGAATAAATCCTGCAAATGAACATCGGATAAAAAGGCAATCTGAGTTCCATTAAGATTCGTCGATTTTTGTGCCGAAATAGTAGAATGGAAACATAGAAAAAACAGAAATATGAAATAGGCTTTATGAGTGAATATAATTTTTAAATTCATTTAGGTTAAAATTTTAAAGGGATTTATGAAGTGGCGCAATCATAAAGAGTATTTGCAATTTTAGGAATTAAATATGGAAAGACCTTTACCCTATTGTTATCGAAAGATAAATATTTATTGTAATTTAAAATTTTACCGCAAAGTTCGCTAAGTTTTTTTTTAAGATGACGCGTGTATTATGCGCGCAAAGTCGCAGAGTCGCAAAGAAAATAAAAACTTTGCAACTCTGCGGCTTTGCGAGATTAATTAGAAAAGCTTTGCGAACTTTGTGTTTACTAACCGCAATCTAAAACAAAAAAACTTTGCGCACTTTGCGGTAAAATCACCCCAGCTTTCCAACAAAATTTCATTAAATTTATATCAATTTTCAATTCGAAACTTATGGAAACAAAAGATGGAAAAATAGCCGTTTATGCTCAAACCAGAAGTGAATGGCGCAATTGGCTACAGGAAAACAGTCAGATTGAGAAATCGGTTTGGTTAATTTTATACCATAAAAAAAGTAAAGTCGAAAGCGTTAACCTCATCGATGCCACCGAAGAAGCTTTATGTTTTGGATGGATTGATAGTTTATGCAAAAAACGGGATGGAGAAAGTTATTATCTGACTTTCACACCCAGAAATCCAAAGAAAAGTAAATGGAGCCAACCTAACAGAGATCGCGCCGAAAGAATGATTGAACAAGGTTTAATGACGGAACACGGTCAGCTTTTGATTGATATCGCGAAGCAAAACGGAAAATGGGAATCGGTGTAAAAACACAATTCTATACGCATTCAAACCCGACAGTCCCGAAGCCTCGGGATTAAAAACCTGTCGGGTTTACAAAAATACGCATACCAATTTTGACAAAATCTAAAATCTAAAATCAAAAGTCTAAAATCTAAAATCAATATAATCAAACTCAAACCTAATGGAAGAATACCAGTCTTTGATACATCACATACAAAATCGAATACAACTTTCTGAAGAAGAACTGGATCAGTTTGTTTCTGAGTTTAAAATTACAAAAATCAAAAAAAGACAATTTATCATCCAGCCTGATTTTGTCGCTAAGTATAGAAATTATGTTGTAAAAGGTGCTTTAAGAGCTTACGTTGTAAGCGGTCAAGGACAAGAACACACCATTTCGTTTGCGATCGAGGACTGGTGGATTTCGGATTATAATAGTTATATTTATCAACAACCGGCAACTATGTTTGTTATGGCATTGGAAGATACCGTTCTCTTGCAATTAGATTTTGAAGCCGAGACAAAACTAAAAAATACCAATCCAAAATTCGAAACTTTCTTTCGTATTACTGCTGAACGAACTGCTGCATTTTTCCAACGCAGAATTATTTTGAATCTTACTTCTACAGCAGAAGAACGCTACGAGAGTTTTATAGAAAAATATCCTTCAATTGTGCAGCGGGTACCTCAATATGCGCTGGCGTCATATTTAGGAATGACTACCGAATTTCTTTCGAAAATACGGAACAAGAAATTGAAAAAGAAAAGTTGAACTACTTCAACCTTTTTTCCTAATCTACTTCATTTTTAATGGCTAAAAACTGTCCCAACTTTGTATTGTAATTTTAAATACAAAGAATATGGCAACGAATAAAAATACTGCACTTGTAGTTGGTGCAAATGGAGTGATCGGAACAAATCTTATCGATCATCTTTTATCTTTAGGAAACTGGAATGTTATTGGTTTATCAAGAAAAGGCGGCGATAATGCACCTAATCTTCAATATATTTCTGTCGACTTATTGAATGCTGAAGATTCTCAAAAACAATTATCACATCTGGATAACATTACTCATATTTTTTATGCTGCTTTTCAGGATCGTCCTTCCTGGGCTGAACTTGTAGAACCCAACCTGACTATGCTTCAAAATGTAGTTAATACAATTGAACCGTTATCTAAGAATCTACAACATATTAGTTTAATGCAGGGATATAAAGTTTATGGAGCGCATCTTGGCCCATTTAAAACTCCTGCGAAAGAAAGTGATGCCGGTCACATGCCTCCGGAATTTAATATTGACCAACAAGAATTTTTAGAGAAAAAACAGCAAGGAAAAAACTGGAATTGGACAGCCATTCGTCCGTCAGTTGTTGGTGGAACGGCGGTAGGAAACCCAATGAATTTAGCCCTTGTTATTGCGGTTTATGCTTCAATTTCGAAAGAATTAAATCTTCCGCTTCGTTTTCCCGGAAAGCCTGGTGCCTACGACAAAATTATGGAAATGACTGATGCCGGATTATTAGCCAAAGCGACTGTTTGGGCTGCGACAAACATACAATGTGCCAATCAGGCTTTTAATATTTCAAACGGAGATTTGTTCAGATGGAATGAATTATGGCCAAAAATTGCCGCTTATTTTAATATTCCTGTTGCGCCACCGCTTCAAATGCAGTTGCAAACGATTATGGCTGATAAAAAGGTTTTATGGGAAAATATTCAGGAGAAATACCATTTAGAGAAACACAGTTATGAAAAATTATCCAGCTGGGGATTTGGTGATTTTGTTTTTTCATGGGATTACGATTTTTTTGCTGACGGAAGTAAAGCCAGACGTTTTGGTTTCCATGAATTTATAGATACCGAAGAAATGTTCTATAAACTATTTGATCAATTGCGTGAGGAAAAAATTATACCCTAATCAAAAAGGCTGTCATTTCTGACAGCCTTAAACTAACAAACGATTCTGGGTGTAAACCTTTGTCAAAGTTTAAAACTTCGACAAAGGTTTATCTTTAAAGTTCATTATTTCTTTATAAAACGTCTAACGGTTTGTGTACCATCTTTTTCAAAAACAGCCAGATAAACCCCTTTTTCTAAATGCGAAACGTCTATAGAATTAGAATTAATCTTTTGTTTTGAAACTACGGCTCCTGTTTGAGAATTTACAATACTTGCATTTGCTCCACTTACATCTGAAGTGATAAAAAGCGTACTGTCAACAGAAGTTGGATAAATACTTAAAGCTACAAAATCTTCAGTAACAACTTCTGGCGAAGCAGTTTTTGCCGCTAAAGCAGTTCCGGATTTTGTAATCTTAAACCAGTTTATATTCACTCCCGAAGCTTGAATAAAGATTCCGAAGTTATACGTTCCGGCAGTTACATTTACCGTTTGTAAAACTGTTTGCCAGTTTTGCCATCCTCCCGTATTCGGAATATTAACAGCTCCTAACTGAATACTTCCTGCATTCAAATCAGATGATATTCTTGCTCCGTTTACGGCACTTGCCACTCTATATTCTATTACATACGATCCTGAGGTTGGAAAATTGATGTTGTAATACGCCATCCAATCGTTTGCATCTGCGTAACCTACATTTAATCCTCCGCCAGTATCTGTAGTCGCTTCAGTTTGAACGCCACTCATAGTTGAGTAGTTTTCTGCTTGTATTAAAGTACCTGTTCCTGGAGGGTTACTACCTGTAATAACTTGGTTTACGGCAGTTAATAATGATTTTGCTCCTGTTGCATCCTGTGACAATTCCCAAATCATAACTCCGCCTGCATTTTGAATTGCAAAAGTTGTTTTTGCTTTGATAGTTGGAATTCCGTTATAATAAATGGTGTTTCCAACTTGGTCTAAATTTTCAGCTCCCGGATATTGCGCTACGATATTAGCATACGAAATTCCCTGATTTGCCGAAGCTCCAAAACCATATCCGTAAAACGGAAGACCAATAATGGCTTTACTTGCAGGCAATCCTCTTCCTGTCCAGTAATTAAACTGATTTACAGCCATACTATACGGAGAATGTTGTCCCGGACTTCCCGGAGCCCAAGGTCCTGTCGCGTCATATGCCATGATATTAATCCAGTCATAAGCAGCAAAAGTAGATGCCGGTACATTTGCTCCGCCATATCCTTCTGAAAGGGCTGCTGAAATCAATTTGCCATTCGCATGCAATTTCGCTGCAAGAGCAATTACAAATCCTCCGTAATCGCCATTAATCGCAGGACCTTCAAGATCTACGTCGACACCATCAAAGTTGTGCGCAACGACATAATCGTATATCTTTTGGATAAAAGCCGTTCTGTTGCCACTCGTAATAAGATTGAAATAATTATCACGAATAGCGCCTCCTTCAGAAACTGCGCCTCCACCAAGTGAAACAAATACTTTTACGTTTTGCGCATGCGCCGCGTTAATAATGGTAGTACTTCCTGAATTCCAGGAAAGATATCCGTTTGCATCGGGATTTTCGAAAGCAATATTAATATGGGTTAATTTACTGTACTGAACGCTGCTCGAAAACGAATTCAGATCGACCCAATTGGGAATGTACGCTATTACTTTCTTCTGGGCCATTGACAAATTGAACACTCCCAAAACTAAAATGATCATCCATTTTAGTGGCATTTTTTTGTAATTGTTTCTCATGGTAATTGTTTAATAGATTAATAAAAATTTGTAAATAATGGGGTGAAGATTTTTGACTAAATTCAAGATGCAAGAGACAAGATTTTATACTGATTCACAAAATCTTGACTCTTAAATCTTGACTCTTAAATTTATAGTCTTTACTTATTTTTTTATAAAACGCTTAATCGTTTTTGTACCGTCTTTTTCAAAAACCACCAAATAAACGCCTCTTTTTAAATGCGAAACATCTATACTGTTGTTGTTTACTTTTTGTGCCGAAACTATATTTCCGGTTTGAGAATCTACAATACTTACATTTCCACCGCTTACATCTGTAGTGATGAAAAGTGTATTTTCGACAGGACTTGGATATATGTTTAAAGCACCTGAAACTGATTCTTCTTCAGCTATTGGCGAAGCAGTTTTTGCAGCTAAACCAGCACCAACTTTTGTAATTTTAATCCAATTGATGTTCATTCCCGTGTTCTGAATGAAGATTCCAAAATTGTACGTTCCCGCATTCACATTTACCGTTTGAGATACCGTTTGCCAGTTTTGCCAACCTCCCGTATTCGGAATATCAACATTTCCTAAAACAATAGTCCCGCCGTTTAAATCTGATGATAACTTGCCTCCACTTACAGCGCTTGCAACTCTGTATTCGATTAAATAAGAACCTGTAATTGGAAAATTAATGCTGTTGTATGCCAACCAATCTCCAGTTTCGGTATAACCAACATTCGAACCTCCGCCAGTATCTGTTGTTGCTTCAACCTGAATTCCGCTCATTGCTGAGTAATCTTCTGCCTGAATTAAAACGGATGTTTGAGAACTTGTTGCCGGAACTAATTTCCATTGTCCGCAAGTTTGATTGTTGTTGTCCCATTGTTCTACAACAGCGCCAGAAGCTGTGCTTGCCCCAGCCACTTCAACAATTCTACCGCTATGTCTGGCTACAATTTTATAAAATCCGTCTCCTGTAGAAACCAATACAAATTGCTGATTTGTAGTTGCATTGTATGGATATTGCTCTACATGTGCGCCGTTGGCTTTATTGAAATTATTTACATCTAAAGACTGTCCGCTATGATTGGCAATAATTTTATACAATCCGTCAGCAATATGTGTAAACGTAAATTTCTGATTGTTGCCAGAATTCAATGCACCTTGATTAATCGCGGCTCCATTTGACAAACTTGCACCCCAGACATCCATGTATAAATTGCTGTTTCTGTTTTGCAAATAGAAAGTTTGGTTTCCTAAAGTTGTAGTTCCGTTTGCAAGAATTCTAACCGACGTAACTTTATCATTCCAAGTTGTATTTAAACAAGCATTATCAGAATTGATTACCGTTGAAGCTCCGGTAAAATTATCATCCTGATACAAAATCGCCTGAAATCCCTGTGTAATTTTAAGTGACGAAATATCATCGTTTAAGACTCCTAAAGTATTCAAACGTGCCAAATTATAATCTCCAATTGTTAATCCGCCTGAGAATCCGGTGTAGTTACAGTCTTTATAAACCGTAATCACATCTGTTGTCGCAGGTACGGAAGGTACTGTTCCTGCATATCCGCCAAAAGTCGCAATTACTTTTGTAGGCTGCGGAGTATGAAGCGATGGCGACTGATCAGCCACATCATCATACGCAAATCCGTAGGCCAGATTATCAACACTTATTCCTGGCAAATGCCAAAATTTAGAATAATGATTGGTTGGATTTACCTGATAAAATTTCGATGCATCGTACCAATTTTGCTGCCCCGGATTTGGCGTTGTAGTATTCACAACGTGTCTGTTTATCGCCGCCGTTAATTGCGCCTGAATCACAAGATCCAAATCTCCGTCGACCAATCTTCTGTCCAGAACACCTTTACCTTCAAGCGCTTCCTGAGTCGATGGCCTGTTTTGAACTCGTCCTGTACGACCAACAAAACCTCCTGATTGTCCAACCATTTCCAGTTGTTCGCCATTAACTCTTCCTTTGAAAACTCCGGCATCTCCGGCATAAAATATTAAATCTTCGTTTTTGTATTTATTCCAAATGGCGTCGATATATGATTTCAAATAATTGGCTTGAGCTCCAACGCTTGTGCCTCCCGTTCCATCGGCGAAAGCCGGCGTTTTAGAAGGTGCCGTAATTTCACCCGTTGCATCATTTACACAACCTTGAAATTCAGTTGGAACATTGGCTTTGAAAGCTGCAACAATATCAGCGTGTTTCTTTAATTCACCCACACGTTTCTGATATCCGTTGGCACCAAATAATTCCAATCCCATTGGATATTTATACGAATCCACTCTCGAAGGATTTCCAAAAAAACCATATTGATTATTCGTCAACTCAATGATTTCATACAAAATTCCCTGATTCGGGTCAGTTGTATTCAACGGATTTGGTGACGTATATCCTGAAGGAGCGCCGCTTGCACCAAAAAAGTAGAAATACAATTGCTGCCCTTTGGCTATAAAAACCCTGCATCCTGCAATTTGCGGCAATGTAAAAGTCTTATTCGGAATTTCACTTAATTTGGTAAAACATGCTGCGTATTTTGAGTTTTGTCCCGGTCCGGTATTTCCCCCAATTGTAGGTCCCGTAACCGTATTATAAGACGAACTCATTGGTAAAACCTGACTCGTTTTGGCATTTACCCAAACGTGATTTCCGGTATTATAATCAATCCCAACGATGGCAACATACAAGTCGCTGTCGTTAAATGTTGAAGCATTACTAATCGTAAACGGTATTGGACCCTGGCCATAACTAAAGTTAAATAGCAATGCCAACAGCAATGCTGCAAAAAGTTTTTTTTGTAATTTAAAATTTCTCATTGTTTAATTGTTTTGGTTAATAAACTCGTTTTTAATTAATTAGCAAGAATGAGAAAATAAAATCTATAAAAAGTTGGGTGTAACTATTAAGGATCATTACACCCAACTGTATTTTGGTTATTGCTTAATCAATTTTTTAGTCCAGCTTTTCTGGTCAGATTTAAAGTTCAGAATATAAATTCCTCTTCTAAGTCTGCTGATATCAATTAGACCTTCAGTAGCATTTGCATCAAATTTGCCCTCTGCAACCAATGTTCCTGCATCGTCATAAATTGTTACGACTTTGTTGTCTAATTTTGCAGGCAATGAAACCTGAACATAAGTACTTGCCGGATTTGGATAAATGGCAAAAGTTGTCGCTTCTGCTTCGGTTTCTTCAATTATTGCTGAAGCTTTTTTGGCTGTCGATGCAGATCCGTAAGCTTCAATTTCGTATAATGAATATCCGTATGGAGCCAAAGCTTTCGCATTACATAAAACTCGAATGTATCTTCCTGTTCCGCTTATTGTTAAATCATCAGTTCCGCCATCGCTGGCTGTTTGCGTATTTACAGTTTCATTTTCGGTGAAAACATTATCAGTAGAAATCTGTATTTTGTATTGCGTTGCAAAAGCTGCTTCCCATTTCAAAACCACACGATTAATGTTGTAATTACTTCCTAAATCTACATAAATCCATTCTGTTGCATTCACGAAAGAACTTGCCCATCTTGTTCCTGTGCCGTCTCCGTCAGTTGCTTTACTAGCTGATAATGTTGCATTTTCTTCTGTAGAAGCTGTAGCAGTTTTGGCTAAAGCCAAATTGACATTGTTAGTTGGAGGCGTAATATTTCGAACAATAACATCGCTGAAAACTCCAGTTGCCAAAGTTCCATTTGCATGAGAAGTTACCGCCATTCCCACATAAACCGTACTTGCCATTGCAATTGTTTTTGGCGCACCAAGTTGTATCCAGGCTGATCCGTTATCCGAAGTATAAGAGGTAAATACATTTCCGGCTCTTGTAACACGAATCCATTTTGGAGCCGTTCCTGCAGCAACCATAGCCGTGGTGATTCCTGAAACAGCTTCTCTTGTTAAAAATTCTACTCCCGCAGCTGCACTTACGTCAGTCATTGCATGTTTAGAAGTTGGCGTAAGCGTCTCACGGAACATTACTCCCGCTTTCGCATACGTATTAGTATTTGTTAACGAATTTACTTTGGCAATAATTTCAGCATCACCTGTAATTGGTTGATTTACATATTGAAATTGATCACCTGTATCCCAAATATCATTTCCTGATCCTTTTATAGTGAAAATTCCGCTTGCGTGAGTTGCTTCACCAACCGGAGTTACAGCACCTAAATCTGTGCTTACCCACGGCGCAGGCAAAGTTGCAGGAGGATTTTCTGTAGAAACTAAATTTACAGCTCTGATATTATCAAAATAATAGGTGTTTCCTGAACTCGTTCCTGGTTCTAACAAGAAAACAAAACGGTTTACTTCGCTATTTAATGTTGAAGCATCTGGCGAACTTGCATAAGTAAATACAAGTGTGTGCCAAGTATTGGTTTGTTTTACAACGGCTTGATAAATACTATGTCTTCCTGTTGGATAATTGGACGGAATTGAAGCGCTGCTTTCTGCCTGCCATGAAATTACAGATCCAACCGGAGCCGAAGTGTAAACATCCATAGCAAACTTTTTAGTTCCGGATTTGAAATCTCCAATATTGGTTAAAGTCGTGTTGAACGAAAAGTTATCGTATAATTCAGTCGATTTTCTAACATATTTTCCAACATTCGTAGACGTGTTGATTCCGCTTGCATTAGGATTTGGCGTGTTTGCCGTATAAGTTCCAATCGCGTCTCTAAACGTAATATTATGTACCGTTTGATAATCTTCGTACACAACTCCCGGCGTAAAAGTATCCGGCAATTTGGTAGAACCAATTCTGATATTATCAAAATAATAGGTGTCGTTTGTATAAGACCCTGAGTTTGCCAAAATAACCATTTGGTTTACCGCCAAGTTCGAAGTTCCTTCGTCAGGACTTGAATTATAGTAGAAAGTCAAGGTTTCCCATTGATTCTGTTTTGTCGTGATCGCTACATAATTACTGTTTCTTCCTGTTGGAAAATTAGCAGGAAGCGATGTTGCGCTATTCTCTAAATTCAGACTCACAACCGTACCAATTGGTGCAGAAGTATAAACATCAATCATGATTTTATTCGTCTGATTTTTTAGTAAACCTGCGTCTTCAATAGTACCTTGTGTATTAAAGAAAAGTACATCATATTGCTCGGTTACATTTCGAACATATTTTGCCACATTTGCAGATGAGTTTACTGAATTTGAACCCGGATTTGCCACAACAGAATACGTTCCGGTTGTTGTTCCTTTGATGATTTTATTGATTCCGTCATAGTTTTGTAAAACATCCGTGGCAATAATTGGTTTTTCTGGTGCTGCTTTTGTCAACAGATTATCAAAATAATACGTCGCTCCGGAATTCGAATTAGATTCAAAAAGCAATACTACATTATTGATGGTCAGGGCACTTGTATTTGGATCAATTACTTTTTCGAATTCAAATTCTATAGTTTCCCATTTGTTCTGAACCGTTGTCGTGGCTTTGTAACCGCTATGTCTTCCTGACGGAAAATTTGTAGCCGTTGTTACCAGACTATTCTCTAATTGCATCGAGATTTTAGTTCCAACAGGTGCCGAAGTATAGATATCAAAAGACAATTTCTTTCTTCCGTAAACATAATCATTAGCATTGCTGATCACTACATTTTTGATATTCATAACATCATACAATTCAGAAGCATTACGAACATATTTCCCAACCGAAGCCGAAGTATTGATTCCCGTAGCCGACGGATTTGCAACAGCTTCTGTCAAAACTCCTGTTTTAAGTCCGTAAACTATATTTCGATTCGTTTGAAAATCTTCATAAATTCTTTCCACCGGTAACGGAACTTCTGTAGTTACAGCCAATTTATACGTACTGGCAGCACATCCTGAAACCGTAGTCGCTACAGCAACATCTCCCCCAGATGTTCCCCAGTTTACAGTAATCGTGTTTGTACCTTGTCCTGACGTAATTGTCGCTCCCGCAGGAACTGTCCAGTTGTAAGTTGCACCTGCAATCGCGTTTAACGAATATGCTTTACTCGTTTCGTTTTGATACACTTTTGCATCTCCAACTACTCCGTAATTAAAACTTCCGGTATAAACACGCACATAATCTACCTGCAGTTTTGCCGGAAAATCAGCCGGAATTGGTTCAACACCAACCCCGTTTACGCTTGTATAAGGTGTTCCAGCACTACCAACAGCCAGATTTAAAATAATGTAAAACTGTTGATCATTAAAAGGCCATCCGCCATTTACAGTCGTATTTGGCGTAGCAGTATGAAATAAATTGCCATCAATAAACCATTTAATGATATTTGGCCCCCATTCTACCGCATAAACGTGAAATTCTGTAGACAAATCTGTTGGAGAACTGTAACTTCTACCTGTATAATGGTATCCGCCGCCATCATAATGAATCGTTCCATCTATCGATTTTGGATTTCTGTGTTTGGCTTCCATGATATCAATTTCACCTGTAAAAGGCCAATTTGAAGTCCCCGCCGGTAACATCCAGAATGCAGGCCAGGCGCCCATTCCCGAAGATAATTTCATACGGGCTTCGACTCTTCCGTACTTAATAGAATATTTTCCTTCGGTAGTTAATTTTGCCGAAGAATACGGTTGCGCCGGAAATTGAGCATTTGGCTCGTATTTCGCCTGAATATTCAAATAACTATCCGTTCCTTCCTTGACAATTGTTGCCTGATTAGGATCGTAACGTTGTGCTTCGCCGTTTCCGAAGCCACAAAGCGATGGACAACCGTTTCCGGTAATACTTTGCCATTTGCTTGCATCTACTGTTGTGCCATTAAATTCATCTGACCAAACAAGAGTGTTGCATTGTGCCTGAAGTTTTAGAAAAGGACACAATAATAAAATTGCCAGTACGAGGCACCTTTTCAATAAATAGTAATTGCTTTTCGGTGGTCGGCCGAAAAATGAGTCATTTTGTTTCATTTTTTTGGTTTTTTGTTAGTAAAGTTCCATTAATACAACAAATCTTAATTTCCCTAAAGAAATACACATTATTGTATTAATAAGATGACAATATTAACAAATAAACCACCTAAAAGGTCAATTTATAGATACGGTTTGACTACGGTGTTTGTAAAAAAATGTAATAAATAGCCCGCAAATACCGTAAAACCACTTCGGATTTTACTTAATAATAAAAAACTCAATTTGTGTAGTAATTTTAGAGATATAAATTTTTGTTTCACGCAGATTTAAAAAGATTTAGGCAAATGTACGCAGATCAATATCTAAATTTAAATCTGCTCAATCTGCCAAATCTGCGTGAAAAATATACGCTCAAAGCAAATTTACGTATTTTGTCATTCCGAGGGACGAGGAATCCCCACAAGTAGCTAGACAAAGATTGGGGATTTTGATTGTGGAGTTTCTTGCGAGGATTTCTCCTCTGTCGAAATGACAAGATTGCGGCTATTGATTGCGAAAAATGTATTAATTTAGAATTAATTCATTCCAAAACAAAACCAAAACATCTGCACAAATCAGCCTAAATCTTTTAAAATCTGCGTGAAACAACTTTTAAAAATTTAAAATGAACTCCGTAATATTCGCATCAGAAGCAAGCTGTAGTTTTTTCCGAATACGATATCTGGTATCTTCAACACCACGAACAGAAATTCCTAAAAGCGGCGCAATTTCTTTAGTATTGAAATTCATTCGCAAATAAGCACACAAACGCATATCACGCGGAGTCAGTTCCGGAAAACTCGTTTTTAAACGTTGCATAAAATTATCATGAAGCTGATTGAAAATCTCTTCAAACTCGTTCCAATGCTGATCACCTTTTAATTCGTGATCAATTATTCGGTTGATTTTGGTCAGTAAACTGAAGTTAACATTTGGATCATTCTTCTTATCAATTTGCCCGATAAGTTCTTTTATCGAAAGTAAAATTTCATTCAAATGGATAAGATTCACTGTACTTGAAGCTACTTTAGCATTTTTGAGATTAATCGTTGTTTCAAGATTTTCTCTCATAATCGTCATGTTTTCTTGTTCCAATGCCAGTTTTTGCTCGTTTAATTCGGCACGATTTCGCAACAATTCTTTTTCCTGATTCAGAATCAATTGTTCACGATCACGTTCTGCAAGATTTTTTTGATACTTGATAATGGCATAAATCAAAACTCCAAAAAGGATTAAATACAAAATATAAGCCCAACTTGTGCGGTACCACGGCGGCGAAATCTCAAATCTAAAAACGGCTTCTTCACTTACCACATCATAAATATTTTTTGCCCTTACGTGAAAGATATATTCATTCTCGGACAAATTCGTGTATTCTTTCTCCGTTTGTAGCGTCCAATCTGACCATTTTGGTTCAAAACCTTCCAACCAATATTCATATTTAGTAGCGTCGGCTTCATCATAACAAAGTGAAGCAAACGAAAAATGAAGCGCATTATTCGAATACGATAAAACCGGTGAAAGTGTATCATTTGAAGCTTCTGTATTGGTAGGAAGTACATCATATCGACTCGAAAATAACAAACTATCCTTCGGGAAAATACATTTAACCTCAGATATAATTGCTTTATATTTTGATTGATACTTTTTGTTTTTAATCGAATTATAATGAATCAAACCTTCTTGTGTACCAAAAAATACATCGCCACTTCTAGTAGTCTGAATATTCTCAAAACCGGGAACATACAAATATCTGAGTTTTCTAAAAGGAAGTTCTTCAACATCAAATTTACCTCCAGCTTTTTGGCTCATTTTTCCCGTATTCTCTCCGGAAATGTACCAGAAATTATTTTGATTATCCGCTTTAAGCAAACGAATATGGCTTTTCAATCCGAGGTATTTCTCGAAAAGAGCGTCGGGAATCATTTTCTTAGAATGAGAATCTTGTTTGTAAACGCCTTTTGTGGTTCCAAACAAAATCTGATCGTTTATATTGAAAGTATTCAAAAACAAACTCGACGGAAAACCGGCTTCCTGATTGTAAAACTCCACATTTGAAACAGCATCGAATGTTGCATTAAATTTGATTTTATAGATTCCTTTATAACCGTGAGCGATCCAGATATTTCCGTTTTTCTCCGTTACAATTATTCGGCTGCTTTCTTCAAAACCTTTTATTTTATGCTGAAAAACCCAGGAATTATTTATATTCTTCAGTAAATACAAACCGTTATAACCACCAACAAGCAATAAATCAGGATGATTCGGAATTATAACGCCTTGCCATGCTCCATCAGTTTTTGCCAGTAATTGAGCTGAATTTCCTTTTATTTCGAAAATTCCGTTTTTTTCAAAAGCCAAAAGTGAATTTCCAAAAACGCCTACATTCCATACATTTTCAGACATTCCCGAAATATGCTGAAAATGTACATTTGTATTTTTACTACTTTTATACGCTTCCCAATCCAACCAAAATACACCATTGTCTGTGGTGATATAAAGTTTGTTTTGATAAATCTGACTGCAATATATTTTGGTTTCGGCATTAGAAGTATCTAGTATTCTCGACAATGGCGAAGAAATCTGAATCAACGAAATCCCTTCTTTTAAAGTTGCCCATAAATTACCTTCTGAATCTGTTTTTAGATTGGTTACATAATCATCCTGCAAACCCATTTGTTTATCAATATGCTGAATCAAATGTCCTGCACGATCAATGACTATCAATCCGGTTTGGCGCGTTCCAATTCCAAAATATCCATCAGAAAGCTGAATTCCTGCAGAAATCTGATATTGTTTGAATAAATCATCTGCTTCAGTTACAAACGGTTTTAACTGATTCTTTTTATAAAGAAAAAGTCCTTTTTTTTGTGTTAGAAATAGTAAACCTTCTTTAGTTTCAAAAATCTTCCTGATCTTCATTCCTATAAACTGAGCGCTATTTGGAATTTCAACCAAAACATCATCTTTTAGTTTTAACAATCCTTTTACATCATCTGAAACATAGATTTCTTTATTGACTTCAAAAAACTCGTCGTATTTCGCTTTTGGCGTTATTACCTTGATTTTATTGTTCTTATAAATAAATATTCTCTCGTTGGAGAAAAAAACAACTTCATTATTTCGGATTACCGTATGCAAAACATCCCCGAAATTCTTAACCGAATCCGGAACCAATTTTACTAAAGAAGTATATTTATACTGCCCATTTGATAACTGAACCGTGTAACCAAAATCACCTTGTGCTCCAACATACATTTTGTCGTTTTTATCAATGGCAAGAGAGCGAACCATACTACGATTCTCGGGTTGCGTAACAATACTCCAACGAACGCCATCAAATTGCATGATTCCAAAATGATTGGCAAAAAATAGCATTCCTCTAGAATCTTGCAAAAGATCCCAATTTTCAGAAGCCGCTTTATAAGTTTTTGGATTGTAATTGGTAATAAAAGGAACTCCAATTTTTTTAATTTGAGCGTTTCCAATTATGGGTATAAAAGATAAGTATAGAATTAAAATTCTAATTATAAATTTCGTCATTTTGCTGCGGTGTGTAGGTTATTTTGTGGTCTTTGAGTGCCACAATCTTAAAAACAACTACTTGGGGAGAGATCGGTTTTAAGGCAAAATAAAGTCGGTTTCAGAGCTTTTAGAATCCTAATTTGACAAACTAAACCCCTAAAAAAAACGAATCTTTATATCCAAATATATAAAAATATATTTTAATGCAACAAATTACATTAATTATTACGAATGTAGAAATGGAGAGAAATTAGAAAATGTGGGAATTAGAAAATTAGATAATTCTCTTTGATTGTGGAGATGTCGGGAATGTGAAATGTGAAGCTTTGTCAAAGTTTTTCAACTTTGACAAAGCTGTTGTAGAACTTAAACTTCTGCATAATTTAAACCCGACAGGTTTTTAAAACCAGTCGGGTTTAGCGCGAAAATCGTCAATCTTTGTCAAGTTCCGAATGCGATTCTTCGTTCCTCAGAATGACAAATCAATAGTAACCAGAAACTTGAAACTTTTTAAACCTGAAACAAAAAATTTAACTCCTCATAGTTACTAAAAAGCTCAGCTCCTTCTTTTTCTAAGTCTTCGTTGTTATAACCGTTTGCGAAACCGTAAACTTTAAATCCGCCACTAATTCCTGCCATTACTCCGGCTTTGCTGTCTTCTATTACGATGCAATCTTTTACGGCAAAATCCATTTCTTTTGCGGCGTGCAGAAAAATTCCCGGATCCGGTTTCCAACTGTTTATTTCGTAAGAACTAAAGATTTTATTTTCGAATCTATCGAGTAAACCCGCTACTTCAAGATTCAGTCTGATTTTATCAACGGGACCGCTTGAAGCCACACAATATGGAATTTTTAATTTATTTAGGAATTCAACGATACCTTCCATCGGTTTTACCTGAGTTTTGAATGCTTCAAAGCTTCTTTCGCGATATTCACTTTCAAAATTATCGGGAAGTTTTTTGGCAATCGCATTTTCGATATGTATAAAACATTCTTTCAGATTACGTCCGTTAAAATCGCGATAGGCGTCTTCTAATTTCATTTCAAAACCATGCTCAGCGGCCATAGAAAGTAATACTCCATTACCAATTTTTTCAGTATCAACAAGAACTCCATCACAATCAAAAATAATACACTTAACTTCCATACTCTTTATTTACATTAAAAAAACTGATATTTTTAATCAGATAACCGGAATGTAAATTACAAAAAATATAGTATTCAATATCTGTCTTTTAAAAGTTAGAATCTTTATATTTCACTCACAATAAACAACTAATAATCAAACCACTGTACGTTTTTACTCCAATAATGTATTTTTATTAAGCAATTGATTTGTATTTTTATAGGGTTATAAAATTCCTATTGAACTCAAAAAAACATCAAATGTCAACATCCTACGAATCCAGATATGCATCAAGTCCGCAAGCCGTAAAACAATACGATACTACGCAATTAAGAGCCGAATTCTTAATTGATAATCTAATGAAAAAGGGAGAAATCGCTCTTACCTATTCGCATTACGATCGTTATATTACAGGTTCTGCTGTTCCGGTTTCTCCTTTGAAACTGGAAACTATTGATCCATTAAAAGCACAGTATTTTCTCGAAAGAAGAGAATTAGGCATTATTAATGTTGGCGCGAAAGGTTCTGTTGAAATTGACGGAACTTCGTATGAATTGGATTATAAAGACGCTTTATACGTTGGAAGCGGCAATAAAGAAGTAATCTTCAAAAGTGACGATCCAGAAAATCCTGCCTTGTTTTATTTGAACTCTGCTCCCGCACATACGCAACATCCGATCAAAAAAGTAAGTTTGGCTGAAGCCAATAAATTACAACTGGGAACCATGGAAACGGCAAATCACAGAACCGTTAACCAAATGATTATTGGCGGAATCGTAACGACGTGCCAATTGCAAATGGGAATGACGGAACTAAAACCCGGAAGCGTTTGGAATACAATGCCGGCACATGTTCACGATCGTCGTATGGAAGTATATTTTTATTTGGATATTCCAGAAAATCAAGCCGTTTGTCATTTTATGGGAGAACCTCAGGAAACACGCCACATCTGGATGAATAACCATCAGGCAGTAATTTCTCCGCCTTGGTCTATTCACTCGGGTTCCGGAACTTCAAATTATACTTTTATTTGGGGAATGGCGGGAGAAAATTTGGATTACGGAGATATGGATGTTTGTAAAATCACAGATTTAAGATAAAAACATGATAGATTTATTTGATATAAAAGGAAAAATTGCCCTTATCACAGGAAGTACACACGGACTGGGAATGGCAATGGCAAAAGGTTTAGGCGAAGCTGGAGCGACAATTATCGTAAACGGAAATTCTTCTCAGCAAAAAATTGACGATGCTGTAAAAGAACTTCAAAACGAAGGAATAAATGCAGTTGGTTATAAATTTAATGTAACCGATGAAAAAGAAGTTATAGAAGCTGTAAAGAAAATTGAAAGTGAAGTTGGACCAATTGCTATCTTGATTAACAACGCAGGAATTATCAAAAGAATTCCATTAATCGAAATGGAAGTTGCCGATTTTAAAGAAGTAATTGATATTGATTTGGTTTCTCCGTTTATCGTTTCAAAACACGTTGCCAAAGGAATGATCGAAAGACGACAAGGGAAAATCATCAACATTTGCTCGATGATGAGTGAGTTAGGCCGCAATACCGTTGGTGCTTATGCTGCAGCAAAAGGAGGTTTGAAAATGCTGACCAAAAACATGGCAACGGAATGGGCAAAATACAACGTACAAATCAACGGAATTGGTCCCGGTTATTTTGCTACCGAACAAACAAAACCGATAAGAGTTGACGGACATCCGTTTAACGATTTTATTATCAGTAGAACTCCCGCTGCAAAATGGGGTGATCCTGGTGATTTGGCCGGAGCAGCAATATTTTTATCTTCAAAAGCAAGTGACTTTGTAAACGGCCATATTTTGTATGTCGATGGCGGAATTCTGGCAACAATTGGTAAACCATCAAACGAAAACTAAAACCCTGAAATTTTGAAAAAACATCTTTTACTAACTGCAATTCTTGCAAGTTGTTTTGCTGTTCATTCGCAAAATAAAATGATAACCGTAACTAATTCTCTCACAGTTGACAGGGAATTTGAAACGATCGAATTAACTAAAAAATCTCTTGGATTACCTTCTTCTGCAAAATTGGAGAATTATGTGATAAAAGAATCCGGTTCAAGCAATTTTTTAGATAGTCAAGTCGTAGATACTAACGGAGACGGTACTTTTGATGTATTACTATTTCAGCCAAAAATTGCCGCTTCGTCGCAAAAAGATTTTCAGGTTTTGGTTGCTACAAATCCAGAGGCAACAAAAACGGTCAGCTGTTATTCGAGATTTGTTCCTGAAAGAATAGACGATTATGCTTGGGAAAACAATAAAGTTGCTTTTAGAACCTATGGTCCTACTGCTCAAAAAATGGTCGAAGATCATGTTGAAGGCGGAACTTTAACCAGCGGAATTGATGCCTGGCTAAAAAGAGTCGATTATCCAATTATCAGTAAATGGTACGAAATGGCAACTTTAAACACTGGAAGTTACCATAAAGATAATGGCGAAGGTTTGGACAATTTTCATGTTGGCGACAGTCGTGGCGTGGGCGGAATTGCCGTAAAAGTAGATAACAAATACTATTTTTCGAAGAATTTCACCACTTGGAAAACCATCACAACAGGTCCTATCCGAACCAGTTTTATCCTCACTTATGCTTCCTGGGATGCAAAAGGCAATAAAATAACCGAATCTAAACTCATTAGTCTCGATTACGGAAGTTATCTTTCTCGTTTTGAAATAAGCATTAAAGGCACTAAAGAAATCGCTGCAGGATTAACGCTTCATGACAAAAAAGGAACTATTGGAACCAATATCAAAGAAGGTTGGTTAAGTCATTGGGAATCTCTTGACGACTCAGAATTGGGAACTGGTTTGGTAGCTCCAAAAGGTACTCTAACAGGCTTTGATAACTATATCACAACCGATAAAGACTTAAGTAATTTATACGGAAACTTAACTGTAAAAAGCAATAAAGTAATTTATTACGTTGGTTTTGGATGGAAAAAAGGAAGTCCGTTTCAAACCAAACAAGAATGGGAAGCTTATTTGAGTTCTTTTGCTTCTAAGATAAATAATCCGCTTGTGGTTAAGGTGAAGAAGATGTAAAATGTTTTTTGCCCGCAGGTTTGGCGGATTAAACGGGTTTTCGCGGGTTTTTCTTTAACGCAACCTTTGTCTAAGTTTTAAACTTTGACAAACGTTCAACGATTTCAAGAAAAAAGATCAGTAAAAACCCGTTCAATCCGCCAAACCCGTGGGCAATCTCTCTCTAAACCGTTTTCTCAGCAGGAAAATAATTCTCTTTTAAAATAATTTCCAGTGGAATATAATGCGTGTCTTCAACAGGTTCCTGAAGCACTAATTTCTTGTATAAATGGTTTATTCCCATATAACCCTGCTCTTCGGGCCTTTGATTGATTAAGAAATCAATTACGCCTTTATTGAGGTATTCGATGTTGTCTTTTAGTAAATCATAACCAATAATTCGGACACCTTTGATATTGTTTTGTTCTAAAAATCTCGCAACGATATAGGCTCTGGAATTGGGTACAAAAACACTGTTTATACCTGCAAACATCTCCAAATTCAATTGATCGATTCCGGAATCTTTGATCGTAACTTCTGAAAATCTGAAATTTTGAAGTTCGTTATGATCTTTAAAAAAGGAGTAAAAACCATCAATACGCTGCAGGTAAACCGATGTGCTTTCTATTTCTCTTGTAATCTTAAAAATCAAAACTTGCCTTTCGTTTTTTACGGCGAAACTAATTAATCTTCCAGCCAAATATCCGCTCTGAAAAGCATCTTGTCCTACATAAGCATGATTCTCATTGGTTTTAATATTCGAATCGATCATTACAACCGGAATATTTTTCTTTTCGTATTCATTCAAAAAACGAACTGATTCTTCATAAAAAATAGGAGCAAATAACAATCCGTCGCAATCAAATTCCAGTACTTTTTTAACCGATTCCTTAAACGAAGAAACAGTAAAATCATAAAAGAAATAATCCAAAACAATTCCGAATTTACTGAATTCCACTGCCGCTTTTTCTATTCCGGAAATCTGACTTTTCCAATATTCCAAATCTTCGTATTTAGGCAGAAAAACAGCAAAATGAAACTTCTTATTCAGTGCCAGATTACTCGCCAGAATATTTCGCTTATAACCATATTGCTCGATTATAGCATTTACTTTATCGACATTTTCCTGAGTCACCTGCCCACGATTATGGATAATTCTGTCAACGGTTCCCGGCGAAACATTGGCTAGTTCCGCAATTTTTTTAATCGTTATGATATTGATTGTTTTTAAGTTAAAAAGATTCTGTAAGAGTGTAAAATTAATTTTTTTTATTAAAGATAAGTTGTTTTAGTTAACTTTTTATATACATTTGCAACAACCCGTGTGCGTACACGTAAAATTACACCTATGTCAAAAACAATCATAACTTTTGGTGAAATCCTCCTAAGACTTTCACCTCCTAACCATTCAAAACTCTATAAATCAAGAACGTTTGAAGCACATTATGGCGGTGCTGAAGCAAATGTTGGCGCATCATTGGCCTTATTTGGATATGATGTAAAATTTGTAACCTCAGTTCCTGATAATGAATTAGGAGATTCTGCTTTAAGCGAAATGCGTTCATATGGCGTAGAACCAATTGCGGTAAAACAAGGAAAACGTTTGGGAGTTTATTATTTTGAACAAGGTGCATCTGAAAGACCGGGGAAAGTTTTATACGACAGAGACGCTTCTTCATTTGCAAATCTTAAAAAAGGAATGATCGATTGGGAAGCTATTTTCAAAGATGCTAATTGGTTTCACTGGTCTGGCATAACAGCATCATTAACTGAAGATCTGGCTATATTATCTAAAGAAGCACTCGAAGCTGCTTCAAAACTGGGATTAACCATTTCAGCCGACTTGAACTATCGTCCTACCCTATGGAATTATGGCAAAAAGGCTTCTGAAATTATGCCGGATTTGGTTCAGTATTGTGATATTTTATTGGGTGGTACAGATGACTCTGAAACATGCCTGAATATAAAAATTGAAGAGTCAGAAAGTATTGATTCCGTTTTTAGTAAATGGAAAAAACAATTTCCAAAACTTAAGACAATTGTATCTACAATGCGTTATGATGCCAATGCTTCATCAAACACAATTGGAGCGGTTTTATGGAACGACGGAAAGTTGCTGAAATCTAAAGAATATAAGATCTCACATATTATTGACAGAATTGGTGCAGGAGATGCATTTATGGCCGGATTAATTTATGGACTAGTGACTTGGCCACAATCATATCAAGAAACACTTGAATATGCTGTTGCAGCTTCCTGCCTAAAACATTCAATACCGGGAGATATTAATTTATCGAGCGTAAATGATGTTACAGCGCTTATGAATGGTGCAAATGGCGGAAGAGTTATTCGATAATTTATTTGCCCACCGATTAAACGGATTTCACTGATTATTTTAATACAATAGGAACCTGCTTTTTTTTTCTAAAAGATGATACAAAATGCAACACTAATTTTTAACATTCGACTACAATATTTTAGAAAAAATGAAACACTTATTTAAGTTTAAACTTCTACCTTTCTGTGTATTAACTTAAAGTATAAAAACAAAAAAATGATAGTAGATTCATTACACAACGCAAAAAAATATTATGATTTACACCCCAATTTTCGAAAGGCATTTGAATATGTCCAACAGAATGATATTTCGGCTCTTGAAGAAGGCACTTTTGAAATTGCAGAAGGTTTAAAAGTAATTGTAATTGTTGGTGAAGGAACAACCCGGGATGAAAGTATCAAAGGTTTTGAATGTCATGATCAGAATATTGACATTCAGATTTCGATAAAAGGACCGGAAACTTTTGCCTGGAAACCAAGAGAAAAATGTATTAGCCCAAACGGGGATTATAGTAACGAAAGAGACGTTCGGTTTTTTCATGATAAACCGGATATGTTTTTTCAATTACAAGGAGAGCAATTTGCAATATTATTTCCCGAAGATGTTCACGCAGCCATGATTGGCGAAGGATTACTGAAAAAAATAGTGATTAAAGTTAAAATATAAAGTCATGAAAACAATTCAAAACACGATTGAAATTATTTCGGAACAAGGGATTTTGCCTTTGTATTTTAATACTGATGAAAATATTAGTATTGAAGTTTTACGCTCACTTTACAGAACTGGAATCAGAGCTGTAGAATACACCAACAGAGGTTCGCAAGCTTTGTCGAATTTTAAGAAAATGGTTGCTGTTAGAAATGCCGAAATGCCTGAAATGTTGTTGGGAATTGGCACCATAAAAAATTTGGATCAGGCAAAAGAATTTCAAGCCATTGGAGCTGACTTTTTTGTTAGTCCGGGTTTTGTTCCTGAGGTTTCAGATTTCTTAAAAAGTAAAGAAATATTATACTGCCCAGGTTGTATGACGCCAACAGAAATTATTGCTGCTGAAAATGCCGGAATAAAGTTGATTAAACTTTTTCCGGGAAATATACTAAGCCCTGAATTTTTGAGCAGCATAAAAGACATTTTTCCATCGCTTTATTTTATGACAACCGGCGGTGTCGAATCAAATTACACAAACATTAATAGTTGGTTTACTGCAGGAGCTTCGGCTGTTGGAATGGGAAGTCAGCTTATTAGTAAAAAACGCATGCAGGACGGAGATTTCACTCTGATTGAAAACGAAGTTAAAAAAGCGATTGAAATCGTTCAGATTATAAAAAACGAAAAGAAAGCTGTTGTATAGTTAAATCATAGAAACATAGTTTTTTTTGCGAATTGAAAAACTATGTTTCTACTTAAAAAAGAAAATCATTCCATAGAATCAAGTTGGAAAAAATCATAAAAATAAATATGGATTCAATACTTAATCTTAAAGGTAAAATTGCACTTATAACTGGCGGTGCCGGAGTATTGGGAAGTAATTTTGCAAATGTTTTGGCTAAACAAGGCGTTATCACAGGAATCGTTTCACAATCTATTGAAAAAGCCAATAAAACTGTAAAAGCAATTGAACAAAATGGCGGACAAGCTTTTGCGATTCAGGCGAATGTTTTAAACAAAGAAGAACTTGAAAAAGCCAAAGATTTGATCGTAGAAAAATATGGTCGTCTTGACATCTTAATCAATGCTGCGGGCGGAAATATGCCCGGTGCGACGATAAGTCCCGATCAGGCGATTTATGATATGCAAGTTGATGATTTGCAAAAAGTTGTCGATCTAAATATTATTGGTACAATGTTGCCGTCACAAGTATTCTCAGAACTTTTTGCCAAACAAAAACAAGGAATCATTATCAATATTTCATCGGCATCAGCACAAAGACCATTGACGAGAGTTGTGGGATATTCGGCTTCAAAAGCGGCTATTGATAATTTCACGCAATGGATGTCGGTTGAATTAGCTTCGAAATATGGTGAAGGAATCCGTGTGAATGCTATTTCTCCTGGCTTTTTTATAGGAGAACAAAACAAAGCTTTATTATTGACTCCGGATGGAAAATTAACGCCTCGAGGCGGAAAAATTATCGATCATACTCCAATGGGAAGATTTGGAAAACCGGAAGATATTGATGGTGCGCTTTTATTTTTATGCAGCGATATGTCAAAATTTGTAACGGGAACGATTATCAAAGTTGATGGAGGATTTTCGGCATCGAGTATTTAGAATCTGATTTCGACGTTTCCTGCAAGGTTTTGAAAACCTTGTAGGTATACAACAAGTTTGTCATACTAAGGCTTAATTTTTACCGCAAAGTGTACAAAGGTTTACGCAAAGTTCACGAAGCTTTGTCTTTATTCTCCTTGCTTTGAGATCGCTGAGGGATTGTGAAAAAACAAGAAAAAGTTCTTATGAAAACAGATGCCCTAGCCCCGATAGAAGTGGAAATCCTTTTGTGGCGGGGTTCGCCACAAAAGATTGAAACGATAGCGGGATTAGCTCCTAAATAAAAATTACTAAAAAATTCATACCTACAAGGTTTTGTCCCGAAGCTTCGGGATTGCAGAACAAAAAATAAAAACAAAAAAATAAGTCAAAAAAATGGAACAAACATTAAGATGGTTCGGCCCAAATGATCCTGTTTCTTTACAAGATATTTTACAAACGGGAGCTACCGGAATCGTAACCGCATTACATCATATTCCGAATGGAGAAGTTTGGAGTATTGACGAAATTATAAAACGAAAAGTTGAAATTGAGCATGAAAACGGAGATCCTAAAAAAGGTGCTTCGGGTCTAACATGGTCAGTTGTAGAGAGTATTCCAGTTCATGAAGACATTAAAAAACAAACGGGAAATTACCTTCAATACATTGAAAATTATAAAGAAAGTATTCGGAATCTTGCTTTGTGCGGAATCAAATGTGTTTGCTATAATTTCATGCCGGTTTTAGATTGGTCGAGAACTGATTTGGCTTATGAAGTTGCTGACGGATCAAAGGCTTTGCGTTTTGATATTAATGCTTTTGCGGCTTTTGAATTGTTTATTTTGAAAAGACCTAACGCCGAAAAAGAATATTCTACAACTCAGATTGAAAAGGCTACAAAATACTTTGAAGCGATGACTGAAGCTGATAAAATAAAATTACAGCAAAATATTCTTGCGGGACTTCCAGGAGCTGAAGAAGCGTATTCTGTAGAAGATTTTCTGGTGACTTTAAGCGGTTATAATCATATTGACAGAGCAACTTTGAAGAAGAATCTTTTCTTCTTTTTAAAGGAAATTATTCCAGTTGCAGAAAGCAAAGGGGTTTTGATGGCGATTCATCCTGACGATCCACCCTACCCGATTTTAGGTTTGCCAAGAGTCGTAAGTACGGAGGAAGATTTAGTCGAATTAATGGCTGCAGCCAATTCTAAATCGAACGGTTTCACGATGTGTACGGGTTCCTACGGTGTAAGAGCCGATAATGATTTACCGGGAATTGTGAGACGTCACGGCGATAAAATGAATTTTATTCACTTAAGAAGTACCGAAAGAGACGAGGAAGGCAGCTTTTTTGAAGCGAATCATCTTGAAGGCGATGTCGATATGTATGAAGTTGTAAAAGCGATTATTGAAGTCGAAAAGAGAAATAATAGTTCGTTGCCAATGCGTCCTGATCACGGTCACCAAATGCTGGATGATTTGAATAAAAAAACAAATCCTGGTTATTCTGCAATTGGGCGTTTGCGTGGTTTGGCAGAATTAAGAGGTCTTGAAATGGGAATTAAAAAAAGCTTATAAAAAATTATTATCTAGATATAAACACGAATTTACACTAATTAGTTTGTGAAATTAATTTCACAAACTACGCTAACCGTAAGAATTAGTGCAAATTCGTGAAATTCGTGTTCAAACATTTCTCCATAATGTCCAAAAAAATATTTTATGTCTGAAAAACAATTTATAACCGAGGATTTTTTGCTGTATAATAAAACGGCTGTTTCCTTGTATCATGATTTTGCAAAAGCACAACCAATCATAGATTACCATTGCCATTTGTCTCCAAAAGATATTGCCGAAGATCGTCAATTTGAAAATATTACTCAAATCTGGATTGAAGGTGATCATTATAAATGGAGAGCGATGCGTGCGAATGGTATTTCAGAAAAATATATTACGGGAGATGCCTCTGATTTTGAGAAGTTCGAAAAATGGGCTGAAACATTGCCACATACTTTACGAAATCCCTTGTATCACTGGTCGCATCTGGAATTGAAACGTTATTTTGGGATTGATTTATTATTGAATAAAGATACTGCTAAGGAAATTTATGACACTTGTAATGAATTGCTGAAGAAGCCTGAATTCAGTGTTAAAAACCTGCTTAAAAGAATGAATGTGAAAGTTGTAGGAACCACAGATGATCCTACAGATGATTTACAATTTCACCAAAAACTTCGTGACGATCAATTCGAAATTTCGGTTTTACCTTCTTTCAGACCTGATAAAGCAACTGAGATTGAGAAAGGGCAATTGTTTGTAAACTGGGTTCAAAAATTGGAATCTGCGGTTGGTTTTTCTATAAATGAATATGCAGATTTTATAAAAGCCATTGCTTTAAGACATGACTTTTTTCATGAAATGGGCTGCCGAATTTCTGATCATGGACATATTAAATTCTATGCTTCAAGTTATACGGAATCAGAAATTGAAACCATTTTTAAGAAGGGATTAAATGTTTCGGAATTGAGTACGATTGAGATTGAAAAGTTCAAATCGGCGGTATTATTTGAGATTGCTTTATTGAATCATAAAAGATCCTGGGCGCAACAATTTCACGTAGGTGCGATTAGAAATAACAATAGCAAAATGATGCAATTGCTTGGTCCTGATCAGGGATTTGATTCTATTGGAGATTTGAATATGGCTGATAATATGAGCGGTTTCTTTGATAAATTAAATTCTGCAAACGGTTTGGCAAAAACAATTGTCTATAATTTGAATCCGGGTGACAGTGAAGTTTTTGCTTCTATGGCGGCAAATTTTAATGATGATTTGATTCCGGGGAAAATGCAATATGGAGCTGCGTGGTGGTTTCTGGATCAAAAAGACGGAATGGAAAAGCAGTTAAATGTCTTATCGAATTTTGGTTTATTAAGCCGATTTGTAGGTATGGTAACAGATTCGAGAAGCTTTTTGTCTTTTCCGCGTCATGAATATTTCCGTCGTATTTTATGCAATATTTTAGGAAATGAAGTTGAAAACGGTCAGTTGCCAAATGATATAAATCTTATTGGTGAATTGGTAAAAAATATCTGCAGCAATAATGCTGAACGCTATTTTAATTTTTCAGAATAAAATATTTTTTCTCGCAGTCCCGATAGCTATCGGGAGCAGATTAAGCAGATTTTTTTTAAAATCTATTTACTCTTTTTATCTGTGGTTATTATAATTTATACGAATAAAAAATAAGATTCCAGTTTGAGGAAAAGAGTTTGAAAACAACTTTTTTATAACCACCCCAAACTTTTACAATTTAAAAACAAAATGCTCTTAACTAACTATCATGACTATCAAAACCGAACCTATCGGGAAGTACCGCTGGACCATCTGCGGGTTACTTTTCTTTGCCACTACAGTGAATTATCTGGACAGACAAGTACTGAGTTTACTGGCTCCCAGCCTATCCGAAGAATTTAACTGGACTAATACAGATTATGCCAATATAACAGCCGTTTTTCAGTTTGTTTATGCGCTTTCGATGTTATTTGCCGGAAGATTAATTGACAAATTAGGTACAAAATTAGGTTATATTTTGGCGATTTTCATCTGGTCAATTGGTGCGATAATGCATGCTTATGCAATCCCGATTGGTAGTACTTTCAACAACTTATTAGTTTGGGTTGGCATTGGAGCCGTTCCGGTTTCTATTGCGGGTTTCATGATTTCGAGAGCTTTTCTTGGTTTTGGAGAATCGGGGAACTTTCCTGCGGCAATCAAAGCTACTGCCGAATATTTTCCTAAAAAAGAGCGTTCTCTGGCAACCGGAATTTTTAATTCGGGTTCGAATGTTGGTGCGATCTTAGCGCCGTTAACTGTGCCTTGGATTGCGGTACATTGGGGCTGGCAAATGGCTTTTATTATCATTGGAGCCATTGGTTTTATCTGGATGTTTTTCTGGTACGTTATGTACGAAAAACCAAGAAATCAAAAGAGAATGTCTCAAGCTGAACGTGATTATATCAGCGAAGGTGACGCATTTCAAGAACCTTCTGAAGAAAATACTAAACCCGAAAAAATTTCCTGGATTAAGCTTTTAAGCTACAAACAAACCTGGGCTTTTGCGATTGGAAAATTTTTGACTGACGGAATTTGGTGGTTCTTTTTATTCTGGTTACCGAAATATCTGGAAGCGCAATTCGGGATGGAAAAAACCGAAATTACGATTCCGCTAGCCGTTTTATATAGTATGACAATGGTTGGTAGTATTTACGGCGGTTATTTCCCAATGTATTTTATCAACAAAGGACACAATCCTTATGAAGCCCGAATGAAAGCGATGCTTATTATTGCCATTTTTCCTTTGTTTGTGCTTCTTGCACAGCCTTTAGGTTACATAAGTTTCTGGATTCCGGTGCTTTTAATTGGTGTTGGAGCTTCGGCGCATCAGGCTTGGTCGGCTAATATTTTCACTACGGTTTCGGATATGTTTCCTAAAAAAGCAATTGGTTCTATTATAGGAATTGGCGGAATGGCGGGAGGACTTGGCGGTGTTTTGGTGTCTAAACTTGGCGGCGCTTTATTTGATTATTACGAAGGTTTAGGACATATTGAAACTGGTTATACCATCATGTTTGTGCTTTGTGCTTTAGCGTATTTATTGGCTTGGAGCATTATGAAAACATTGGTTCCAAAATATAAATTGATTACAGATTTGTAATTTATTTGCCCACGGATTTGGCGGATTAAACGGATTTACGCTGGTTTGTCATTGCGAGGAACGAAGCAATCTCACTAACAATAAGACGCAAAGTTTTGCCACTCCTGATAGCTATCGGGATAAAAGATAAAATGATTAAAAAAATCTGTGTCAATCCGTTTAATCCGCCAAATCCGCGGGCAATATCACTTTACTTAAATAAAGCAAAAATATGAAACGTCACGCCCTTTTTATCTGTTATAGTCTTTTCATTTCTATTAACGCAATTGGGCAGGAATTGCCTAAGATTCTGACGCAAAAACTTATGACTAATTATCTTCCGGATTTTAGTTATGCGGGATATCATTTCGGCGAAAGCCAACTTCCTGAAGCTAACGGAAAAATTATAAATGCGGTAGATTTTGGCGTAAAAGCGAATGATGTTTTAGATGATTCCAAAGCTTTATTAAAAGCTGTAAAAGCCGCAAATGCAGTTGAAGGAAATGTGATTTTGCAATTGCCAGCCGGAAAAATTATCCTGAGTGATATTGTCTATATCGAAAGAAGCAATTTTGTACTTCGTGGCACTGGCACTGGCGAAAACGGAACCGAAATCTATTTTCCAAGACCTATGATGTATCTCCAAAATCCGGAATCATTGGCGGAACTTCGAGAATATCTTACCACATTTGATAAAAGACAACGCGAGCCTGAAAATAATATTGACTTACCTTTCTCACAATATGCATGGTCGGGAGGATTTATCTGGACTCAGATTCCGGGTGAACGTGTAAAATCATATTTGGATAAATACGAACCTACGCCGAGCTTTTTGGCTAAAGTAAGTTCCGGAAATATGGGCGAAAACACTCTAACCGTTTCTGAAGTTAAAGGTTTAAAAGTTGGCGATATTGTAGAACTTCAATTGTTTAATAAAGACGGTGAAAACGGTGAAATTATCAAGGATCTATACAAAGGTGCAAATGTAAAGCCAGGATCTCATCATTGGAAATTTCCGAAACTTCCAATCGTAAGACAACAAGTTGAAATCACTAAAATTTCGGGTTCTAAAATAACAATCAAAACGCCTTTGACAATTGCCATAAAACCAAGTTATCAGGCACAATTGGTCGAATGGAAACATTTAAACGAAGTTGGAATTGAGCATATTCGTTTTACTTTTCCAGATATTCCAAGAGTCGCGCATCATGTTGAACCGGGAAATAATGCCATATTTTTAACCCGCGTTTTTAATAGTTGGGTAAAAGATGTAACGATTACCAATGCTGACAGCGGAATTTTATGCGAAGAAATTTCGAATGTTACGATTCAGGATATTGTGACTGATGGATCTCATATGGCGCATTATACAGTAACTTTGGGCGGAGTTCATAATGTCTTGGTTAAGAATTTGAAGATTTATAATAAGTCTGTTCATCCTTTAAGTTTCAACACTTTTGCTACTAAAAATGTCTATCAGAATTGTGAGATCTTTGCTGATCCGGTTTTGGATCAACATTCGGGGGCAAATCATCAAAATTTATTTGACAATATTACGGTACATTTAATGCCGGACATTAATAACAGTTACGCCTTATTTGGCGGTGGCGGTGCCGATTATTGGAAACCGTCTCACGGACCTTTCAGTACTTTTTGGAATCTGACTGTTCAGGTTACAAATCCTGAAAAAATTACAAAACCAGTTTTACTTTACGGAATGAAAGATGGACCTTTTGCCCGAATTGTTGGCGTGAATGGAAATGCTAAATTCGAAGTAAAATATGAACCTGACGCTTATATTGAGTTTCTAAATACATCAATGGATAAAGTTCCTTCGTTGTATGAATATCAATTAAAAAAGCGGTTGAAGTAAATGAAGAATGCCACGAAGACACAAAGGCACAAAGTTTTTTTTCAATTGCTTTGTGGCAAACAAAAATAATCACGCAAAGACGCAAAAGCGCAAAGTTTCTTAAGCTAAACATTTAAGTCCAGATTAAAAAGATTAAATACTATGTGTTAAATAGCCACGAATTCACGAATGATTGCGCGTAATGATTATAAAAAATTCGTGAATTCGTGGCGAAAAAAAACCTTTGAACCTTTGCAACTCTGAACCTTTGCACCTTAAAAAAAAAGCTATGAAATACAAAATAGCCTTTCTCGTAATCCTATTTATTTCGGGGAATATATTTTCTCAAAATAAATATCGTCTCAAAAACATCTCTACTACTGACGGGCTTTCGCAGAGTTCTGTTATTGCTATACATCAGGATGAATTTGGGCAAATGTGGTTTGGAACCCGCGACGGACTTAATAAATATGATGGAAGTAAATTCACCATTTATAGAAATGATGTTACGGATAAAACCTCGATCAGCAACAATGATATTTTATCGATTGAAGAAGATAATTCGGGTAAAATTTGGGTTGGAACTTACAACGGACTAAACTGTTATGATCCGGTTACGAATACTTTTAAGAGATATTTACATACCAAAACCAATCATACAATCAGCAATAACGCCGTTTGGTCGATCAGGAAAATCAACAACGAAATGTGGTTTGGTACTTCAAAAGGATTGACAATTTACAATAGAAATACAGGGAAATTTACCTCTGTTTTTCATTCTGATACTGATAATTCTAGTTTGGCGAGTAATAATATTACCAGTATTTTAAAAACCAAAAGCGGGAAAATTTGGGTTGGAACCACAAAAGGTTTATGTCTGGTAAAAAGCAGGAAATTCGGAAAACTTTCTTTTATAAATTATCGTTTAAACAATACGGATCTTCTTAATGTTCAATCTGTAAAAGAAGACAACGACGGCAATTTATGGGTTGGAACAAAAAACAAAGGACTTCTAAAATTTGATACTTCTGACAATAAATTCATCTCTTTTTTACCGGATGATAAATACAAAGAAATCAATACTGACATTCGTTCTCTCGCCTTTGATAACGAAGGTTCTTTATGGATTGGAGCTTATGACGGAATCTACATTTTAGGAAAAGATAAAAGCATTCAAAAAATAAATAACAGTACTAATAACAACGGAATCGATAAGGTAAAATCAGTATTTATTGATAAAAAAGGCTCGGTTTGGATTGGCTGTTATTATAAAGGTGTCAATATTTGGGATGTTTCCAATGTGAATTTTTCGAATTATAATCAGAATTCTAAAAAGATTCCGATGAGTTTTGATGTGGTTAGTTCGATTATTTCAGATAAAAATCAGAATATTTATTTTGGAACTGAAGGCGGAGGAATTACGATTTTTAATAAAAATACCGAAGCTGTAAGTTACATCAACAGCAAAACGTACCAAACCAATAAAAATGACATTAAATCAATGTGTCTTTCTGAGGATAATATTCTTTGGATTGGTACTTTCTCTAAAGGATTATCAGCTTATAATACAATTTCGAAAAGAATTGAAGACAATCGAATTGCACCGGAATTAAGTGATTTATTGAAAGAAAGCGGTGTTTATTCGCTTAAAACAGAAGGAAACGGAATTTTATGGATTGGAACTTTTGGCAAAGGTTTGATTCGGTATAATACGATTGCCAAGACTTTTCAGGTAATTGGGAATGATTCGGTTTCAGCCAATTTCCTGACGAATAATATTGTTCGAACGATTTTAGTTGACAACAATAAACTTTGGATTGGAACTCAAAACGGTCTGAATTGTATTTCGCTAAAGGATTTTCAGCAAAATAAATATGTCATAGAACATTACTTTTTTGATGCTTCAGCTTTGTCCGGCGACGATATTCTGACGTTGTTTAAGGACAGTCAAAATAAGGTTTGGGTGGGAACGAAAGCGAAAGGATTACATTATTTTGATGGAAAAAAATTCAACAAAATAAATCTTAAAGTTGGAAACACGATTATCACTTCGATTCATTCTATTCTTGAAGATGCCGAGAAAAATCTTTGGATTAGTACGAATCAGGGAATTATAAAATACAGTACGGCACTGAAAAAGCTAGTACTTTATGACCAAAAAGATGGGTTGGCAAGTAATGAATTTAATGATAATGCGGCTTTAAAATTAGATTCAAATAAGTTTTATTTCGGAAGTCCGTCCGGAGCAACTTATTTTGATGCCAAGAAAATCTCTTTGAATGATTATGCGCCTCAGGTTTTAATTACGAATTTGAAAATTAAAAACGAGACTATAAATCCAAATGGAAAAGATAAAATTCTGGAGAAAAGTATTGGTTATACCCGAAACATAACGTTGAATTACGACAAGGCAAATTTCTCGATTAGTTTTGCGATTCCAAACTACATTCGATCTAAAAACAATCAATACAGTTATCGTTTAATTGGGTTAGAAAATAACTGGACGATCACCAAAAACACCGAAGCCATATTTGCAATTCAAAATCCGGGAACGTATCGCTTTGAAGTTCGTGGTGCCAACAATGACGGCGTTTGGAATCATATTCCGACTACATTAACGGTTGTTGTAAAACCTGCTCCGTGGCGCAGTATTTGGGCGTTTTTATTCTACGGTCTTGTTATTGGTTTGGGATTATACGGTTTGATCTGGATTATGAAATCGAAAGCCAGACTGAAACAAAAACTGGAATTAGAATATCTGGAAACGAAACGTATCGAAGAAAACAATCGTGCAAAACTGGACTTTTTCACGAATATTTCGCATGAATTCAGAACGCCTTTAACTTTGATTTTAGGACCGTTACAACAGATTTTGGCCGATTATAACGGAACAAATGAAATGTACAAAAAGCTGTTGGTTATCGAAGGAAGTGCGAATCATCTTTTGAGTCTGATTAATCGTTTAATGGATTTTAGAAAACTCGAAAACGATCAGGTTACGCTGGAATCTGCTAACGGAAATATTGTAAAATTTACTAAGGAAATCTTTCTGTCTTTTATCGAATATGCCAAAGACGGCGGTTATACGTACACTTTTGAATCATCTGAAGAGGAAATTCTGGTGTATTTTGATCGTTATAAATTAGAGCGCGTTTTTTATAATTTGATTTCAAACGCTTTTAGATACACTCCAAAAGGCGGAAACATCAACATTAAAATCAATCACGATCATGAAAACCTTTTTATTGCGGTTGAAGATTCGGGAGTTGGAATTGCCGAAGAACATATTGATAAAATTTTTGATTTGTTTTTCGAAGTTCCGCTGCACAATAACGTTCAGAAGAATTATAATAAAGGAACTGGAATTGGACTTTCCATTGTTAAAAACATTGTAAAACTTCATAAAGGAAGTATTGATGTAATTAATAAAAAGCCCGAAGGTGTTGTTTTTAAAGTCACGCTTCCGTTGGGTCGCGAGCATCTTTTGGACAGTGAAATTATTGAGGATTTCAAAATTAGCGATGATATTGCACAATATACGGCGCAACTGGAAACGCAGAAAATCGCAATTCATGAAGACATTGACGATCTTGTTGTCAATGCCGAAAAACAAACAATTCTGATTGTTGAAGATCATAAGGTTCTGAGAACTTTCATGAAAAATTTACTCAAAAAAGATTATAATATTATTGAGGCTGATAACGGAAAAGTAGCGTTGGAAAAGGCTATGCAATTTGTTCCTAATTTAATTATCAGCGATGTTATTATGCCCGAAATGGTTGGGACTGAACTTTGTTCTAAGATAAAAGAGAATCTGAAAACGAGTCATATTCCGGTAATTTTATTGACTTCGAGATCATCATTAGTCTATAAATTTGAAGGTCTGGAAAGCGGTGCCGATGATTATATCAGTAAACCGTTTAATTTAATGGAATTTACACTTCGGGTTAAAAACCTGTTGAATTCTACGGAAAGACTCAAACTCAAATTTTCAAGTGAAGACAGTTTTATTCCTTCGGAAATTACGGTTTCTTCTCTGGACGAAGAATTATTGAAAAAAGCATTTAAGATTGTCGAAGATAATATCTCAAACGAGCTTTTTGATATTCCGTTTTTCTGTTCAGAATTGGGCGTTAGTCGAACGATGTTATTCTTAAAAATTAAAGCCTGGACGAATTATACGCCAAACGAATTTATTCATGAAATACGATTAAAACGTGCAGCTCAATTATTAGAACAAAATAAATTAAACGTCTCAGAAGTGAGTTATAAAGTTGGTTTTAACAATCCGAAATACTTTAGCAAATGTTTCCAAAAAAGATACGGAGAAACTCCGTCACAATTTGCTGACAAATTTTCGAAACCAATGTCGGTATTTTAAAAAAATCCACTGTTTTCAAGGCTTAAAAAAGGGTATCTGTATTTTTAGATACCCTTTTTTGTATTTCTATATCGTTTTCGAAATATACATTTGCCATATGAAATTCAAAAAAACAAAATTCATATTGCTGCAAATTTTGTTTGTGGCGCTAATAATAGGAATGAGTTTATTGCTTTTTTATTTTATCTAACATTAACCTTAAACCAAAAAATGAATGTTTACAAACCAAAAAATTAAGTCGCTTAAATGGTGCTTTCTGGTAGTTTTTTTACTGGGGAATATCATTGTAAATGCACAGGAAAGAAAAGTGACGGGAAAAGTTACTTCGAGCGAAGATTTACTCGGACTTCCTGGTGCGAATGTATATGTAAAGGGATCATCAGTTGGAGGAACTGCTGATATGGATGGGAATTACAGTGTTTTTGTTTCTGAAAAAAATGCTGTTTTAGTTTTTAACTTTATAGGATATCAAACTGTAGAAGTTCCGGTAGGCAATAAAACTGTCGTGAATGTAAGCTTAAAACCAGATACTAAAAATCTTGACGAAGTAATTGTTGTAGGTTACGGAACGCGTAAAAAGAGCGATATTACGGGATCTGTGTCGTCTGTAACGGCAAAAGAACTGACTGCTTATCCGTTATTAAATGCAGAACAAGCTTTGCAAGGTCGTGCAGCGGGGGTTTCCGTACAATCGAATAATGGTGGTGAACCGGGCGCTCCAGTAAAAATCAGGGTTCGTGGCGGAACGTCGATCAATGCGAGTGGTGATGCACTTATTGTTGTTGACGGATTTGCGGGTGTTTCTATGCCAGCACCTCAGGATATTGCTTCTATCGAGGTTCTTAAAGATGCATCAGCAACGGCTATTTATGGATCTCGAGGTTCAAACGGGGTTATTATGGTTACGACTAAAAAAGGAAAACCAGGAAAACCGGTGATCGAATTCAGTAACTCAACTTCGGTACAATCTGTAAATAATAAATTGGATTTATTAACCGGTGATCAGTTTGTGGCGTATAGAAAAAGTTTCACAACGCATACTCCGGGCGGACAAAACACAGATTGGCAGGATGTAATTTATCGTGAAGGAATGGTTTCGAATACTTCGCTTTCGTTTTCTGGAGGATCTGAGAATGTAAGGTATTATGTTTCCGGAAACTACTTTAACCAAAACGGGGTTGTGATTAATTCGGGAATTGATAAATACACGATTGTAAGTAATCTTGAAGCTGATTTGTCTGACCGATTTAAAGTTGGTCTGAATTTATTTCAAAGCAAACAAAACAAAGACGGAATCATTAGCCAAACGGGCGCTGGAGGAACTGGTGCTGCGGGTGTAATTGCTGCTGCTTACAGATTTATGCCAGATAAAGGAATTTATAACGAAGACGGATCTTACACAACAACGGCGCCAATTGGGGACGATATTGATAATCCTTATGCTACTGCAATGGAAAATATTCTGGAAACGGTTTCTATCGTAAACAGATCAAATTTCTTTGCTCAATATAAAATTACTAAGGATTTAGATTTTAAAACTACTTTAGGTTTAACCGATAATAACTCTCAAACAGGTCGATATATTCCATCAACTTTGATTGCAGGAAAAAATATTAAAGGTGAAGCTTCTGTGAACAATACTAGATTTTCTTCTTTCTTAACGGAAAATTATCTGACGTATAAAAAAGAAATTATTGCAAAAGGAATCCTGACGGTTCTTGGAGGTTATTCGTATCAAAAGAATAAAAACGAAAGTTCGTATGCTGCTTCAAGAGGATTCTTGACGAATACAAA
The DNA here is from genome assembly GCF_900187965.1 of Flavobacterium sp. ov086. GTDB lineage: Bacteria > Bacteroidota > Bacteroidia > Flavobacteriales > Flavobacteriaceae > Flavobacterium. The sequence goes on from NZ_FZNL01000006.1 coordinate 81,793, forward strand.
TTCATACCACAATCTTGGTGCAGGAACTGTATTTTTAAAACCGGATTCTAACTTATCTGAAACAGAATTAATCTCGGCTTTTGGAAGGCTAAATTTTGATTACGACGATAAATATTTATTTACGTTTACAGCGCGTCGTGATGGTTCTTCAAGCTTTAGTGAAAACTATAAATACGGAACTTTCCCTTCTGGAGCTGTGGGTTGGAATATTGGTAAAGAAAACTTCTTAAAAGAGAACAAAACAATTTCGAATCTAAAATTGAGAGCAAGTTATGGTGCAACCGGAAATCCATCGATTGGCGCCTACTCTACGCTGTCAAGATTCTCTGAAATTTATGATGTAAGTGGTGACGTGATTGTAAATGCGGTTCAGCTGACTTCGTTGAATAACCCAAATTTAAAATGGGAAACCTCTTATCAGCAAGATTATGGTATTGACTTAGGTTTGTTTGATAACAGAGTGAGTCTTACGGCAGATTATTATAAAACAATTACTAAAGATTTGTTGTTTAACAGACCTTTACCGGGAGTTTCAGGAATTGCTTCTCAGCTTCAGAACGTTGGAGAATTGGAGAATAAAGGTTGGGAATTGGGAATTAATTCTAAAAACTTTATTGGCGCTGATTTCACTTGGTCAACAAGTTTCAATATCTCTTCAAACAAAAACAAAGTATTAAAATTAGCTGATAATAAAGATCTTTTGATCAACTCAACGCCTGGACATTTTCTTGCTACAGATTCTCAAATTTTGAGAGTTGGTCAGCCGGTTGGTTCTTTCTTTGGGTTTATTTATGATGGCGTAATTCAACAAGGCGAAACGGTTCTTCCGGGTAACTTTGAAACGGCTGCGGGTGGAGAAAAATTCAGAGATGTAAACGGTGACGGAAAATTAGATTCTAATGATAAAACGATTATCGGAAATCCAAATCCTGATTTCATCTTTGGTTTGAACAATGATTTCACCTATAAAAATCTTGACTTGAATATCTTCTTTCAAGGTTCTGAAGGAAACCAAATCCTGAATTATACTTTAATGGAATTGGCATCAGGAAACAACAATGCAACGACTGAAGTTTTGGATGCCTGGACACCAACTCATACAGATACAAATGTTCCTGCAAATGCTGCAAGAACCAAAAGGGTTACGTCAAGATTTGTGTATGACGGAAGTTACATTCGTTTGAAAAACGTTTCGATAGGATATAGTTTAGATGAAAAAGTGGTTTCGAAAATTGGATTAAGCAAAGTTCGTTTTTACATCAGTGCACAAAATCTTTGGACAATTACTGATTATCCGGGTTCTGATCCTGAAGGAAATTACCTGAATGATACCAATGCGAGAAGTAACACCAACTTAGGTTTAGAGTACGGAAGTTACCCTAATGTGAGAACTTTTACTTTCGGATTTAATTTAAAATTTTAGTCTAAAAAATAACATCATGAAATTGCCATGATTCAAAATCAAAAAATAGAATAAAGAATGGCGATTCCATGTTCCATTAAAAATTAAATATTAACTACACATGAAAAAATATATAGCTTTTCTTTTCTTGGGAATATTCGCTTTTGGCTGTTCTGATCTTGAAGAACATCCGGTTGGAATTATTCGTCCTGACAACTTTTTTAACAATACAGATGACTTACAAGCCGCTGTAAACGGGGCTTTTGCCAACATTGCCCATAATAATTACTGGGGACGTGAATTTACAATTGCCTTGATGCTTCGTGACGACATGGCGGATATAGGCGACAGAACCACTCAGGCTGCGCGTATCGACGTTAATGATATGAATATGAATGATACTAACGGTCTTGTTGCAAACTTCTGGCCACAATCGTACATCATTATTACGGCTGCAAATCAGGCAATCGAAGGTGCCAAAAAAACGCCCGGAGATCCTGCAAAAGTAAATGCAATTGTAGCGCAGGCTTACTTTGCAAGAGCTTTTACGTATTATCACTTGGTTAGAATTTTTGGAGATATTCCGTACGTTGATTTTGTTGTGAATGATGTTGCTCAGGTAAACTCTCTAAAAAGAACTAAAGAAGCGGATGTTTATCTTAAAATCATCGCCGATTTAGAATTTGCAAAAAAATACCTTGACGATAAACCAAAAGTAAAAGCGGTTCCGGGAAAAGGTACTGCCGCAGGTTATTTGGCTTCTGTTTATTTGACTTTAAAAAATTACCAAAAAGCTTATGATGAAGCGAAATATGTAATTACGAATGAAGCAAAATTTGGTTTAGGATTAGATGCAGATTTTCAGGATTTATTTAATGCTACAAAAGCAGCCTCATTAAAAGAACCTTTGTTTACAATTGATTTTAATAACTTAGTGTCAGGAAATTACGGTCAGGATTATACCGCATTTTTTACGGGTTCGCTTAAAGACGAAAGTTACAGTTACGGACAAGGATTTTCGGTAGCTGTTCCTTCTTTAAAAGTATTTAATACTTGGGATCAAAGAGATTACAGACGCGCCGTGAGTTTTGATACGATTATTAGAAAAAAAGTAGGTGGCGAATTGAAAATTTTCCCTTCAAGTGATAACGAAAAGGCCCCACGTCCGCATATTGCAAAGTATTACCGTTTTCCGGGAAAAGCTGGTGCAAACGGAAGAACTTCCCAACACAATTATATCACAATGCGTTTTGCCGAAGTATTGTTGACTGCTGCAGAAGCTTTGAACGAAATCACTCCGGGATCTACTGAAGCTGATGGTTATGTAAACCGAGTGCGCGCAAGAGCAAGAAATAAAGCCGGAAAAATAGTTTCGTTTCCTGCAAATGTAACGCCGGGATTGTCACAAGCTGATTTTAGAAAAATGGTTATTGACGAAAGAAGGTTAGAATTTGCTTTTGAATATATCAGATGGTATGACATCAAAAGGTTGCAAAACGGACCTGAGGTTTTTGGTCCAAGCGGTTTAGAACCACACGCGAATTTTAATCCAAACAAAGATTATTTATTCCCATTGCCGGGAACTGAATTGGCGATCAATCCTAATCTGGCTCCAAACAATCCTGGTTATTAATTTAACTCAAATATTATTATTGAACGCAGATGAAACGGATTCGCTATCGCGAAGACACAGAAAAAAAATAGCTTAAAAAAAATCTGCGAAAATCAGCGTTTTCGCGATAGCGAATCTGTCCAATCCGCGTCTAAAATTTAGTCTAGAACTAAAAAAAATAATTAGTAAGTATGAATAAAGTTAGTTTCATTTCTTTAATTCTTGGGTTTGCACTGCTGGCGACAGCGTGCAAATCCGGAATTAATGCTACAACAAAAAATGCTTCTTCGACGGCAGAACAACTTCTGGAAACCAGATACAAAATGTTACTGGATTATCCCGTTGATTCTATGTCAATGCCAAGAAGTATGACGATTAAAAGTAATTTGATTAAAAAAGTTCCTTCGAGAGACTGGACAAGCGGATTTTTTGCCGGAAACTTATGGCAATTGTACCGACTTACGGGCGATAAAAAATATAAAGAACAAGCTGAAAAATGGACTCCATTTAGCAAAAAAGAAAGTGTAAATAGTAATTCGCATGACGTTGGTTTCAAAGTGTTTTGCAGTTTTGGCGAAGCGCTGAAAGTGGAAAACAAGCAAGAATACAAAGACGTTATCATCAAAGGTGCCGAAACATTATGTACACGATTTAATGCAAAAATAGGTTCTATTAGATCTTGGGATTTTAATAAGGAGATTTGGGATTTCCCCGTTATCATCGACAATATGATGAATCTTGAATTGCTGTTTGAAGCTTCAAAATTATCAGGAAACCCAAAATATCATGATATTGCTGTAAAACACGCCAATACTACGCTGAAAAACCAATTTAGAGAAGACAATAGCTGTTATCACGTGATTGATTATGACCCAAATACCGGAGCAGTAAGAAAGAAAACTACACTTCAGGGTTATAATGATGTTTCGGTTTGGGCACGCGGACAAGGCTGGGCGGTTTATGGATTTACAATGTCGTATCGATATACTAAAGATCCAGCCTATTTAAAACAAGCCGAAGCAACGGCGCAATTTTTCATGAACAATAAAAACTTACCGGAAGATGGGATTCCGTATTGGGATTTTAAAGATCCTGGTATTCCAAATTCACCGCGTGATGCATCTGCTGCGGCTGTTATGGCGTCGGGTTTATATGAACTTTACAGCTATACAAAAAACAAAAGTTATTTGGCTTTCGCCGATAAAATAATCACTTCCTTAAGTTCTGATAAATATGTTTTGAGTGTAGATATAAAAGCGCCTTTTATCCTGGATCACAGCACCGGAAACTGGCCAAAACACGACGAAATTGATGAACCTATTATCTATGCCGATTATTATTTTCTGGAAGCGATTTTAAGAAAAAGCAAATATTAAGGTACAGAGGTGCAGAAGTACAAAGCGACAAAGGTTTTCAGCCTCTAAGTCTTTGTTCCTTTGAACCTTTGAGCCTTTGAGCCTTTGTTACTCTAAGCCTTTGCACCTAAAAAAAAAGCAATGAAAAAACTACCGTACCACTACAATACATTTTATACTTTTGCGCTTTTGTTTTTTTTTCAGATTTGTCTGAGCAGTATTTTTGCTCAGACAAAAATGAATATCAATAACAATTGGCTTTATTTAGAAAACCATACTTCAAGTCTTACCGAAGCACAAAAAGCGACAAACTGGACTTCCTTAAATTTACCGCACACCTGGAATGCCGAAGATGCAACAGATTTGAATCCGGGTTACCGACGTGATGCAAGCTGGTATCAAAAGAAATTAAATATTCCGCAAATCGATAAAAACCAACGTTATTCTTTATATTTTGAAGGATCGAATGTTACTACAAAAGTCTATGTAAACGGCAAGGAAGCCGGCGGACATATTGGTGGTTATATTGGTTTTACAATCGATATTACAAAATTTATAAACGAGGGAAACAATGATATTTTTGTTCGTGTAGACAATAGTTATGATATTGAAATTATCCCGTCTCAAAAGAGTGATTTTTTTATTTATGGCGGAATCACGAGAGATGTCTGGCTAATATCTCAATATAAAAACCACATTGATAATCTAAAAATTACAACGCCTCAGGTTTCTGCAAAAAGTGCTTCTGTAAACATTTTGGCTTCTATTGTGAATCCTGAAAATGCCAAAAACTTATCGTTAACTGTAATTCTTAAAAATCCAAAAGGGAAAAAAGTAGCTAGTAAAACGGTTTCTGTTTTGGATAAAACTTCCACTATTAAATTTGAAAGTATCAAAAATCCAGAGCTTTGGGATACGGAGAAACCTAATCTGTATTTAGTTACTGCTTTTTTATCGGAGAAAAATCAAATTAAAGATACTGTTGCTGAAAAAATAGGTTTTAGATGGTTTGAATTTAAAGATCACGGACCATTTTTTCTAAACGGAAAAAGATTGCTGATTCGTGGTACACATCGTCATGAAGAACAAGCGGGAGTTGGCGCCGCAATGAGCAACGCACAACATCGTGCCGATATGGAATCTATTAAAAGTATGGGAGCAAATTTTGTTCGTTTGGCGCATTATCCGCAAGATCCTGAAATTTATAAAGCTTGTGATGAACTGGGTCTTTTGGTTTGGGATGAATTGCCTTGGTGCCGAGGCGGAATTGGTGATGAACTTTGGCAAACAAATACTAAAAATATGCTTGCCGAAATCATCAATCAGAACTACAATCATCCAAGTATTATTATCTGGTCTTTAGGAAACGAAATGAACTGGCTTCCTGATTTTCCTGATGGCGATAATACCGAAAAGACAAATGTATTTTTGACGGAACTAAACGACATCGCACACAAAATGGATCCAAGCCGAAAAACGGCAATCAGAAAATATTATGAAGGTTCGCAAATTGTCGATGTCTTCTCCCCTTCTATTTGGTCTGGTTGGTATTCCGGAAGTTATAAAAGCTACCAAAAAGCAATTGACGTTTATAAAAAGGAATACAAACATTTTATTCACGCCGAATATGGCGGTGACAGTCACGTTGGGCGTCACAGTGAGAACCCGATTACGGGAGAAAATATCATAAAAGCTGAAGGTTGGGAAGAAGCAATTGTACAAACCAAAGTGGCAAATATTGCACAAATTGGCGATTGGAGCGAAAACTACATCGTTGATTTATTCGATTGGCATTTGCATATATCCGAGAACGATCCGATGTTTGTGGGTAACATTCAGTGGGCGTTTAAGGATTTTGCAACGCCATTGCGCCCCGAAGATGCTATTCCGTATATGAATCAAAAAGGGCTTGTAGACCGAAACGGAAATCCGAAAGATGCTTATTATGTTTTTAAAAGTTATTGGAGTAAAACCCCTTTTACTTACATCGAATCGCATACCTGGACGGAGCGTCAGGGACCTGAAAATACACCAAGAACTTTGAGCGTTTTCAGTAATTGTGAGAAGGTTACGTTATATCATCAAGGAAAATCTCTTGGAGAAAAGCAAAGAAATCTTTCTCTATATCCTGCAAATGGTTTAACTTGGGACGTGAATTTTTTAAAGGGCGAAAACATACTTATTGCCATTGGTGAGACTAAAGATGGTAAAAAAGTTTCGGATACTTTAAAGGTAAATTACCGCTTTAAGAAAAATGATACGGCGACTTCTTTACAATTATCATTCGAAAAATTAAAAAATGGTAATTATCTGGTTACAGCAATTGCAATTGATAATGGTAATTTACGTTGTCTGGATTATGAAGAAAGTGTTTATTTTCAATGTTTGAAAGGCGGAAAAACCATGAAAAATCAAGGAACTCCAACAGGAAGTGAATCGATTAAAATGGCAAACGGAAAGGCTTCAATTGAAGTTGTTCCTGATGGATCGGGAATACCGATTGAAATGACGGCTTTGAATCAGAGTTTTAAAGGAGAATATTTGAAGATTACACCGTAGATTTAACTATAAAATTTAACCGCAAAGAGCGCAAGGTGAAAACGCAAAGTTCGCAAAGCTATATTTAAACTTTGCGAACTTTGCGTAAAATCTTCGCGGACTTTGCGGTTAAAAACATCCCCTAATTTATAATAAAAACAATTTTACTAATGAAAAAACTAATAACCACTTTATTTCTAACCTTTTCCATTTTCGCGCAAGCGCAAAATCAAAGTCTAATCTCTAATGTTCCCAATAGAAACACAACTTCTTTAAACGGCGTTTGGAATTATATTGTCGATCCTTACGAAACTGGTTTTTACAGCTTTCATCACGATCAATACGACAAACAGGCAAAACCATCTAATGCGGCTTATTTCAATAATTATCATGCGGTAAACAAACAGGAATTGGTGGAATATGATTTTGATAAATCTCCAAAAATAAATATTCCGGGCGATTGGACTTCACAGGTTCCGGAGCTTAAATATTACGAAGGGAATGTTTGGTTCAAGAAATCTTTTGATTATGATTTGAAAGCCAAAAAACGTCTTTTTGTTTATTTGGGTGCGATCAATTATAAAGCTGATGTTTATTTGAACGGAAAAAAACTAGGAACTCATGAAGGTGGTTTTACGCCTTTTAATTATGAAGTTACTTCGATTGTAAAACCAAAGGACAATTATTTGGTTATTAAAGTGGATAACACAAGACATAAAGAAGATGTTCCGACTATTAACACGGATTGGTGGAATTATGGTGGAATCACGCGCGATGTGACTTTAATTGAAGAGAATGATTCTTTTGTTGAAGATTACAATATTCAGCTTAAAAAAGGTAACAAAGAATTGATTTCGGGTTTTGTTAAAATCAGTAATTCTAATCCAGCACTGAATGCCGTAACAATTTCTATTCCGGAACTGAAAATTAATTATAAAGGAAAAGTTGGTGCTGACGGAATTGTAAACTTTGAAATTCCAGCAAAAAAAATCTCGTATTGGTCTCCTGAAAATCCAAAATTGTATGAGGTAACTATTGACTACAACGGGGAAAAACTGAAAGATAATATTGGCTTCAGAACAATTGAAACACAGGAAGACAAAATTTTATTAAACGGAAAACAAATCTTCTTACGCGGAATTTCGATTCACGAAGAAAACGCAAAAGGCGGACGTGCAAATTCTCAAGAAGATGCTTTACGATTATTAAACTGGGCAAAAGAATTGGGTTGCAATTATGTTCGTCTCGCACATTATCCACATAATGAAAATATTATCAGAGAGGCTGATAAAATGGGTTTAATGGTTTGGGAAGAAATTCCGGTGTATTGGACTGTTGAATTTACAAGAGAAGCTACGTACAAAAATGCCGAAGATCAATTGACAGCAGCGGTTACAAGAGATAAAAACAGGGCTTGTATTATTATCTGGTCGATGGCAAATGAAACTCCAATATCTGACGCCAGAAATGCTTTTATTAAAAAGTTAGTTGATCACACCAAATCTCTGGACAATACAAGATTAATCAGCGCGGCTTTATTGACGCAAAGTGATAGCGCAGGATTTGGAACAATCAACGATGCAATTGGTGATTATCTGGATATTATTGCTTTCAATCAATATCTAGGTTGGTATGGCGGAAATCTGGAAGATGCTGAAAAAATCTTCTGGAAAACAAAATACAACAAACCGGTTATTGTTTCTGAATTTGGCGGAGATGCAAAAGCAGGTTTACATGGAGAAAAAAACGAGCGTTGGACAGAGGAATTTCAGGAATACTTATACATTCAAAATTTAAAAATGATCGAAAAGATACCTCATCTTAGTGGTACAAGCCCTTGGATTCTGGTAGATTTTAGATCTCCAAGAAGGCTTTTACCGGGAATTCAGGATGAATATAACCGAAAAGGTTTGATCTCTAATGACGGTCAAAAAAAGAAAGCTTTTTATATTATGCAGAATTGGTACGACAAAAAGAAAAAAGAGCAAAACTAATGACCATTATCAATTCATTAACAAAAAACAGGTTATAACTTATATGATTTTTCTTCATTATTAACTTACTTTGTGTAAACTATTAAAAATCTTTACTATTATGAAAAATTTCAATTTACTGGTAATTATCTTATTGACTACTTTTTCGGTTAATGCACAAGAGGTAAAATTTGCTCCTTTGGATGCAAGTCCGATTGACATTTCTTATTTCCCAAATAAAGCTGTAAAATTCAAAAAAACAGATAATCCTTCTCCAGTTATCAAGGTAATTTATTCAAGACCTTCGGTTAAAGGACGTACTATTTTTGGAGATTTAATTAAGTTTGGAGAAGTTTGGCGCGTTGGTGCAAACGAAAATACAGAAATCAAATTCTACAAAGCCGTTACAATTGGAGGAACAAATATTCCTGCTGGTTCTTATAGCTTATTTGCTATTCCTGAAAAAGACAAATGGACTATTATTATCAATAAAGAAATTGATTTATGGGGCGCATATGCGTATGACGAAAGCAAAAATATTGCTAAAGTAAGTGTTCCGGTTAAGTCAGTTTCAACTGTAATTGAGGCTTTATCAATTGCTTTTACAACTGAAGGTTCTGTTGCAAATCTTGTGATAGGCTGGGATAAAACAACGGTTGACGTTCCAATTACGATAAAATAATTACTGCAATTAATTCCATATATAAAGAGACACTAATTTTTTAATTAAGTGTCTCTTTTTTTTATATCTTTTCTGTGGTCAATTATTTCATAACCAGTAACTAACCTAAAAACCAAAAGAATGAAAAAAACCAATTTACTTCTACTGTTTTTATTGATTATTTATTCCGGATACTCACAAGAAAAATATAAAATTACCTATGACCAGTTAAAAGAGTACGAAGGTATTTATGAATATCAAAATAAAACGACTTTACAAATTGCCGCTTCTCCAAAAGACACGATTTTGTATGCGATTATCAACGAAAGTAAATATGCGCTAAAACCTTCAGAAAAAGATGTTTTTCTAAATATGTCTAAAGAGAAAGTGACCTTTTTAAGAGATCCCGCTTCTGTTATAAATGGCTACTCTTCTGAAGAAAAAACGTATAAGGTAATCAGCAAAAAAGTCGTTTTCCCGAAAGAAATGTGGTATCCCAGATTAAATGCTTCAAAGGATTATAAGTATGTTTATCAACAGCCTAAAAAAGATTTGGATGGTTTAGTAACTGGTCCTCTTGATAATACTGGTTTGGATAAAACATTATTGAACGAAATGATGCAGAAAATTGTTGACGGTACTTATCAAAATGTTCACAGTGTTTTGATTATTAAAGACGGGAAATTAGTTTTTGAAGAATATTTCTATGACAATAACAAAGCTAAATTACACGAGCTTCGTTCGGCTACAAAAAGTTTTGTTTCGGCATTGACCGGAATTGCAATTGATAAAGGATTTATTAAAGATAAAAGCGAAACGGTTCTCTCCTATTTTTCGGATTATACTTTTAAAAATCTTACGGATGACAAAAAGCAGATTACAATCGAGAATCTTCTAACAAATCAAAGTGGTCTTGATTGCGATGTAAGCAACCCAAAATCGGAAGGGAACGAAACTATCATGAATTATTCTGATGACTGGATTCAGTATACATTGGATTTGCCAATGGTGGATGTTCCGGGTGGAAAAGGAATGTATTGCTCCGGAAATCCTATTACAATGGGGAAAATTATCGAAAGAGCTACAAAAATGCCTTTACCTGAATTTGCAAAACAGACTCTTTTTAAAGATCTTGGAATTAAGAATTTTAAATGGAATTTTAAACCGGATGCATCAAGTGCCGAAACCTTTTGTCAGGTTTATCTAAGTTCTCGTGATATGGCAAAATTTGGTTTGCTTTATCTTAATAAAGGTTTATGGAATGGCAAACAAGTAGTTTCTAAAGATTGGGTAGAACAATCGCTAACCAAACACTCTGTTGTTCAGGGCGTAAATTATGGTTATTTGTGGTGGATTAAATACCTAAATGTTGATGGCGTTAAATACAACGGAAAAGCCGCACAAGGAAATGGCGGACAAAAAATCTACATCTGGGAAGACCAAAATATGATCACAGTCATTACAGGCGGAAACTATAATTCACAATCACCAAGTGACGAATTGATTCAGAAATATATTTTGCCTTCGTTTAATGCAAAAAAAGGAGTTAATTAGATAATGTGGCAATTAGAAAATTAGATAATGCATAAATATCTTAATTTTAATGTCTAATAAAAATTTTAAATTCCCATCATAAAAAAAGGCTTTCAATATTTTTGAAAGCCTTTCTCAATTTTAAAATTATCTAATTTTCTAATTGACACATTATCTCATTGCCACATTATCTCATTAAAACTACTTCTTCAATGTCAGCGAATAAATTAATTTTGATTTGATTATTTCACGATTTTTGTCTAATAAAAAGATTTTGTCTGGCGTATATCCGGAGAAGCCATAATATACTTGTTCTGATTCTGGTTTATCCCAGTCAAGAACATAAATTGTTCCGTTAGGGTCATCTCCGAATCCTCTTTCAACATTAAAATTTCCTTTTTGTACAAACTCTTTTTCAGGATTTTTTCCTTGATAAGTACTTGATAATTCAAATCTATGGGTATAGTCCGGTCCTTTACCAGTATGCATTTTAAGTACCGTTTTAATTCCACTGCAATCAGCGCAGGGTAAAACTCCTTCGTATACAAACGTTGTAACTATACTGTCACCTTCCTGAACAACACTTTTAGTTTCATCAATTATGGCAGCAGTAGTATCTATTGAAGTACCAGCTGTATTCTCGGCTTTCTTATTATTACAAGATAGTAACAGACCTGATACCGCAAACATTAGCATTAATTTTTTCATATTTTTATTTTTCAATGAAACAAAAATACAGAATAATCTTATATTAAATTAGTTTTTCTTCCGAATTAATTTAAAAATAAAAGATAAGTAGAACGAAATAAGATAATCCTGTCTCTAATAGGAACTCTATTTGGATAGATTTATTGCGTTTTAATACTCTTACAATTTATTTTTGCTGATTTATAATTTATATGGTGAAGTTTTGTATTTTTATAGATAGCAAAATAATATAATGCCTAACTTAAATAAAAAACTATATGGGAAAATTTGTAATTACTAAAAGAACTAACGGCGAATTTCAATTTAATTTAAAAGCAGGTAACGGTCAGACAATTTTAACCAGCGAAGGTTACACTACAAAAGCTGCTTGTCTTAACGGAATCGAATCTGTGAAAACAAACTCACAGGATGATAATCGATTTGACAGAAAAGAATCAAGCAACGGAAAACCATATTTTAATTTAAAAGCCACTAATGGTCAAATTATTGGTTCTAGCGAAATGTATGAAAGTACATCTGCCAGAGATAACGGAATAGCATCTGTAAAAACAAATGCTCCTGACGCAACTACAGACGATCAAACAGCATAAGAACCATTTTATCATAAAAACAAAAAGACTGTTTCCTAAATCGAAACAGTCTTTTGTTTTTTGTTAAAAGCTCAATTCAAAATTATTTTATTGCATTAATTCCTGTATGTGTTGGGATCACTTGTTTTATGGTTCCATCGGGGTTAAACTCTAATTTATCGATACAAACTTCCCGATGAAATCCTGCTGCATCTCCCATTTTAATTCCTGTAGGATATGAAAAACGATGGTAGGTAATGTACCATTCGTCTTTGTTTGGAATTTGCAATACCGAGTTATGTCCTGTCGCGTAAATTCCCTGATTTGGAATTCCCTGTATTACGATATTGTTTTCCGGAATCTCAATTGGTCCTAAAGGCGATTTCGAAATTCCATATCTTACTTTGTAATTAGGGCTTCTGGTATCGTCTTCGCTCCATAAAAAATAATACGTTCCTTTTCTATAAATAACATACGTTCCTTCGCGAAATGTGTTGTCAACCTTTATGACTTTTGTGCTTCCATTTTTAATAGAAATCATATCTGCATTCAATTCGGCTACAGCCATATAACCGTTGCCCCAATACAAATAACTTTTCCCGGTTTTGGGATCTGTAAAAACATCCGGATCAATTTCCTGACCGTCTTTTACTCCTTCCGGTCTTGTGTTTATCAATGCTTTCCCGCTGTCTTTAAAAGGTCCCGTTGGATTATCTGACGAGGCAACACCAACTTTTTGTGCCGCTGTGAAATAATAGAAATACTTATATTTTCCGTTTATCTTTTTCTCTACAATACATGGCGCCCAGGCGTTTCTGTTTGCCCACGAAACATCTTTTCTCAAGTCAACAATAATTCCTTCATCTTTCCAATCTGTTAGATTATCGGATGAGAAAGTTTTAAAATAATTTCCTGACCAACCGTCAAATCCATCACTTGTAGGGTAGATATAATATTTTTTGGTTTTATTCGAATATAAAATCTCCGGATCTGCATAATAACCTTCAAGAACAGGATTGTTGTTTATTTTTGGAAATTGCTTTGGCATTCCCCATTTGGCAATAAGCCTTTTTAATTCAGAACGGGTTATTGGCAAAATAGTTCCGTGACGCGGATTAAAATCCATTGAGATATCATTGTCGATTACGGTGAAATTCTCTAAGTCTTTCGTTTTTGTAAACTGATATTTCCCTCTGGTGTAAACGTCGTACATCAAAATATATTCATCAGAATTATTGAGTTTGAAAACGCTTGAACCCTCAACTCCGTCTTGGGTTTGTTGCAGATAATTATCGTTTTCAATCCATTTTCCTGAAGTTAAATCTGTCGTTGTCGCTACTTTTATTCCGGCTTTCTCTGTTTCTGTTTTATAGAAAAGATGATAAACTCCGTCTTTTTCGATAATATCTCCGTCGATACAAGCTCTTTCAGATTTTGGTACAAACAATAATTTTGGCGCACTTTCCAGAGCTGTAAAATCCTTATTCACATAAGCGTAATAAATTTTATCAGGACCTCCCGCATATTGCATACTAAAGTAAATCATGTATTTACCGGCTTTGGCATCATAAATAGTTTGCGGCGCCCAAACTCGTTTTAGATTTTCGTTTCCGGAAAAAGCGGTTTGAATGTTTACAACGCTACTCTCCCATTTTACAAGATCAGTACTTTTAAGCAGAATCATCGCGCGATTGCTGTCCCAACCTTTTGACGAAGTCATATCTGTCAAAACCATATAAAATGTTTTACCATCGTCGCCACGCAAGATATGCGGATCACGTACGCCACCAGTCGAACTTATCGTTTTGCTGTCGATAACAGGTTGATTATTGTTGAGATGATAATAATGATAACCGTCTGCGCTAATAGCATATCTTACGGCTTCTTCCTCGACATTATTTCCTGTGAAATAAACAAATAAATAAGCTGTTAAATCTTTGTCGGCAAGGATTGGCGGAATTCCTTTTGTGTTGTTCTGAGCTTGTAAAAAATTTAAAAACAGTAAAACTAATACAAGGCTAAAGTGTAATTTCCTCATTATTTTTTGCTTTTTAATTGATACAAAACTGAACTGTGCGGCCTTAATTCTGCTGAAATTTCTTTACCGGAAACTTTTGATTTTTCACCCGTCCACATATTTAAAACATCTACATTTCCAGCAATTCCAAGATCTGATAAATTCACCGTAATTTTCTCAGAAGCGGTATCTGAGATATTAAACAATGCCAAATAAATGCTTCCGTCTTTAGGATTTTTTGATGTAACGCCAATTTTGCCGTCTTGCTGAAAAAGTTGTTTTACATCGGTGCTTTCGTTGTGCATTTTTACGACATCTTTATTGGTTAATAAGGATAAAGTAAATGCGTCATTGCTGGGTAAATCTCCGCCAAAAAACAACGGCGATTTAAAGATATTAAAAAAGGTAATCAGTGTATATTGTTCATCTTTTGTTAAACGAGTCATTCTATCTTCGCCACGTTCGCCTCTTAAAGAAATACGCCCAAGCGGAATCATATCGCAGTCCGGCCAAGTTCCCGGTGCAATATACGGATACCATTTTTGGCTTACTTCCATCAAATGTGTAATGTGCTGCCAGGTGTCCCAAACATCATCAACCATTCGCCACATATTGGCATGTTCTTTTACATGTGAAGCGGCAGAAATAGGCGTTTCTCCCGGTGAAGTACTCAAAACAATTTTACGTCCGCAATTGTCGATTGCATTTCTAATCAAGTTTATTTCGCCTTCGTGATAGGGTCTTGACAAATCATCGATTTTGATGAAATCTACGCCCCATTGTGCATAAAGTTCAAATATTGAATTGTAATATTCCTGTGCTCCCGGTTTATCAGCAACAATCGTATAATTGTCTTTTAGCCATTCGCATTGCAAAGCTGTGGTATAAATTTGATCGGCAGTAATTCCGTTTGCGCCTTTAATTGGCATTTTGTCTTCAACTGCTTTTTTAGGAATTCCGCGCATGATGTGAATTCCAAATTTCAATCCTTTTTTATGAATATAATCTGCCAAAGGTTTAAATCCTTGTCCGTCTTTAGCCGATGGAAAACGATTTAAAGCGGGCAAATATCTTCCGTATTGATCGATTACATAACGCGGATCTGTTTGGTTATATCCTCCCGCTTTGTCATTTTCCACAAACCATCTAATGTCTACCACAATATATTCCCAACCGTATTTTTTCAGGTTTTTCACCATATAATCGGCATTGGCTCTTACTTCGTGTTCTTCAACTGTTGAGCCATAACAATCCCAGCTGTTCCAACCCATTGGCGGCGTTTGTGCCCATTGTTTGAACTCTGATTTTTTGAAAGTTGTCGTTTGTGCATTCAAAGAAACTGATGCAAAAACAACTCCGATTGTCAGAGCGATTCTATTTTTTATTTTCATATTAATTTAAATAAATGTAAATATCACACTTTAAATATAATAAACTTTTTTCTATTACATACAATTAACCTGTCTGCTTAACCAAAAAAGCTGACAGGTCAATTGACAATTTAAAAAAACTACTAATTTTCTTCTCTTAGAAAACCAACTTATTTTACATTAACTATAACTTCAACCGGTTTTAACCACTGACTTGTAAACGTCACTTTTATAGGTTGTGCTTCTCCAGTTGATTGAATATAAGCGGCAATATGTCCGTGAAATACTCTTTGAACATTATCTGTATAATCTGTCATGTCGCTGTTGTTTCCGGCTTCAAGTCCTAATAAAATTCCAGGTCCTGAAATCGTACACGTAACTTCATTGTCTGAAAGCATTACCGGTAAACCGTTTTGATCTTTAACCTGAACCATTATTTTTGCAACGCCTTTGTCTTTTGAGATTGTGATGTTTTTATCGGCAATCGTTAATTCAACTGGTTGTTGTGTCGATGTAATAGCATATCTACTAACTTCTTTGTCGTTTTTATCTAAACCGATTGCTTCTAATTTTCCTGATGCAAACGGAATATCCCAATAAATAATTCCTGTTTTTTCGTCGTAAGGTTTTGCTTCACCTACAACTTTTCCGTTTAATTCTAAACGTGCTTTTGCAGCATTGGTATAACACACTACGCGAATCATTTCACCTTGAGTGTAATTCCAGATTGCCCAGGCATCTTTAGAAATATCTTTATCGTTTTTCAACGGATAAGTTCCAACATAAGCCATTGGTTTATCTGACCATAATGACTGACGGAAATATCCTCTTGGTTTGATAACTCCGGCAAAATCAACCAATCCGGAATAAAATCCTCTTGAAGGCCATCTTCCTGATTCTCCCAAATAATCAATTCCTGTCCAAAGGAATTGTCCGAAGATGTGTTTGTTGTTTTTTACTGCTAACCAAGGTTCCATATCATGAATATTTTCACTTCCGAAAATGACTCTGTTTGGATATTTTTCGTGATCTGACTGGTATTTACTTTCGGTGTAATTGTATCCTGTAATGTCTAATGCTCCCGGGTATTCGGTTTCGTTAGACATTGCAACACCTGCTAATCCAGCAGTTGTTGGACGTGATTTATCGTATTTTTTAACTGCAGCAACCAAACGTTTTGCGATAACTCCAAGACGCATTGCATCTGGTGCATCTTTTTTGTAGCCGCCATAAGCCGCTTGTCCAAAACCTTCTTTTCCTTTGTCTAAAACTGGGTGCGAATACGGATCGTTTGGATAATCTACTTCGTTACCAATACTCCACGCAAATACCGAAAGATGATTCCTGTCGCGACGCACGAAGTCTTCAAGATCTTTCTCTCCATAATCGGCAAAAATATCAAATGAACCTTCAAATCCCGGTGTTCCGTAGTTCCAGCCTTCTAACCATTTACGTTTTGGAAATTCCCATTCGTCATAAGCTTCGTTTAAAACCAATAATCCTAACTCATCGCAAAGCTCATAAAAAACAGGCGCTTGCGGATTATGACTGGTACGAATGGCATTTACTCCAATTTCTTTTAATGTTTTAAGTCTCGTTTCCCAAACTTCTCTTGGCACTGCTGAACCTAAAACTCCAGCGTCGTGGTGTAAACAAACTCCTTTCATTTTCATCCATTTTCCGTTTAATGCAAAACCGTTGTTTGGATCAAATGTAAAAGTTCTGAAACCTGTTTTTGTAACGGTTTCATCAATTTGTTTTCCGTCTTTTAAAACCGTTGTTTTAAGCTGATACAAATTTGGATTCTCTAAATCCCATAATTGAGGATTTTTTACATTTATTTTAGTCGAAATTTTTCCGGTTTTGTTTGCTGCAACTTCAACTTTAGAAGATGATTTTGCAACTGATTTTCCATCTTTTGCAATCAATTCATTAATTACGGTAACGCTTGATTTTGCTGAAGATCCATTTTCTACATCAACCTCAACATTTAGAGTTCCTGTTCCGTTTTTTACTTCCGGATAAGCATAAACTCCCCATTGTGCAATATGAACGGGATTTGCATAAACTAACCAGACATTTCTATAAATTCCTGAACCGGTGTACCATCTTGAATCAGCACTTCGACTGTGATCTACACGAACTGAAATGATGTTCTCTGCTCCGTATTTTACGTATGGTGTTGCATCATAAGCAAATGAAATATATCCGTTTGGACGTTTTCCTAAGGAATGTCCGTTAAGGAAAACTTCGCTTCTGTTGTAAACTCCTTCAAAATAGAGATAGACTTTTTCGCCTGTTTTGGCTTGCGGAATATTAATTGATTTTCTATACCAGCCAATTCCTCCCGGCAAGAAACCAGTGCAGCTTGCCAATGTTGGGCTTAATTGTCCTTTTACGCTCCAGTCATGCGGTACATTTACAGACTGCCATTTGCTATCGTCGTAAGTTGTTTTTTGAGCTTCAGGAGTGTCTTGTAAGTTAAACTTCCAGTTGTCATTGATTTTTTTGGAATCTCCAAACGATATCTGACTGAATGCAGACAAACACGAGAAGAGTAATACGGGTAATAATATCCTTTTTGTAAACATATTTTTTTTGTTAATTTGTTTTTTTTGTTTCAGATTTCATGTTCCAAGTTCTTAAACCTTGCGTATAAACTATAGTTTATACAAAGAGGTACAACGTACAACCTGAAACTTGAAACTTTCTAGTATTCTAATTCTCCCACAAACGTTACAATTGATTTTGCGGGGATTTCGAGGTTGTCGATTTTTTGAAGATCTGTTCTTTTTAAGTTTGTGTTTTCAGAAGTTACATATGGTGTTACTTCGTTGTCTTTTACGGTTCCTTTTGATAAATTGAATTTGTATTTCTGAGGAGATTTTCCGCAATTTACAGCAACTACAATCAATTTTTTGTTTTGTACATCTTTGTATGCCGTTAGCATTACATCATTTGCAGCATCAAGTTCGTTTTGATTTGGAACATCGATTCTAAGCATTCCGGGACGTACGAATAGGGAATAATTTCCTAAAGCCCAAAGTAGTTTTGAATCGTGAAATTCTCCGTCGTTTCTCACATAATCCGGTGTTGTTCCTCCGTTGCTTTTTCCGTCGTCGAGATAAATCAAACCGTCTTTATAATCCACTCTGGTTAAAGATGTCCACCATTGCCATGAAGCGGCATTTGCAACTGCAATATCATTGTGAATTAAACGTGCAACGTATAAAGCGGTTTGCATTCCTAAATCTCTGCTTCCGCCCGAACCGCCAGGAATCTCTGCTTCTCCCGGATTTTCCAGAATACAATATTCTGATTGCCAGTATTTCAATCCCTGATTTTGCTTGATGTTTGCCGCGATTAATTTTCGACTTAAAACCTGTTTCTCCACTGGCCATGTTGTAAAATAACTGTGTCCTAAAATCACATTTTTTACATTGGAAAATTTCGAAATATTTGTTTTTGTTTTCCCAAAGAAATAATCAATTTGATTGTCTCTGTTTTCTGCATTTACATTTTCGTACAAGTAATTAATTTGTCCGGCTTCTGCAATTACAATTTCGGTACTCATTTTATTTGCTTTCAGTTTTTCCGAAAGTGATTTGGTTAAATCATAAATTTCCTGATTGGTTGCGGGTGTTCCTTCCTGACTGTTTTTGTCTCCGTTATTAGGCATCCATTCCCATTGTGGTTCGTTTATTGGACTCACATAATCGAATTTAATTCCTTCTTTCTTTTCCAATCCTTGAATACTTTGAACTAAGAAATCGGCAAATTTTGGAATTGCTCCATCTTTTAGATTCAGTTTATTCTTTTGAGTTGCAAAAGATAATCCGTTGTTTGTCATATAAACCGGCGGACTATTAGTGAAAATCAGGAATTTCTCGACTCCGCGTTTTTTGGCTGCCTGCAGGAACCATCTTTGCCCTTCTTGTTTAGAGAAATCGTAAGTCCCGTTAGCTTGCAAAAAAGATTCACTTCTTCTCCACTCGTCCGAAACTCTACTGTTTTCACCTTGCTCTGTACTTCCGGCACCAAGATTAAATCTCCAGATCGAAAGTCCGATTCCTTTTGGATTTCCCTGTGCATCAATTTCTTTACTAAAAAGTAAATCGGCAATGGCATTCTTTTTTTGGTCAGGCCAATTTTTCCCAACAAACTGACATCTCCAGGCATCAGAACCTCCAAAACCATCCATTGTCTGAACTACATTATCCGTGCTAATGGTTACGGTTCGCTGTGCAAATGACAGCGAACTCATGACCAATAAAAGCGAGATATATACTTTTCTCATTTATTTATATTCTTTAAGTCTTTATATAAACCCGACAGGTCTTAAAAACCTGTCGGGTTTACTGCGTTTCTCGTTCCTCGAAATGACAAACTTTGAAAAACCTCAGTCTCTTAGCAACTTAGTCCCTTAGAACCTCTATTTATATGTTCCCACATAAGTCACAACTGACTTCGCAGGAATTGTAAAATTCGTTGCATCAACAGCGGTTCCTTTTTTCAAACTCAATGTTTCTGAAGTTGTATAAGGGGTCATTTTATTATCTGTTAAAGTTCCTCCGGCAAGATTCAGTTTGTAGACTTTCGCCGATTTGCTGATATTAACTGCCACAACTACTAGTTTTTTTGTTGCTTGATCTTTGTATGCGGTTACCATTACATCATTCACGGAAGTGGTATTATCAACACTCGGAATTTGAACTCTGACCATCCCCGGTTTTACGAAGAAAGAAAAGTTTCCTAAAGCCCAAAGTGTTTTTGCATCTCTGATATAACCGTCGTTTTTGCAATAATCTGCGTTTCCGGCTCCATTGCTTGAACCATCGTCTATGTGAATTAATCCGTCTTTGTAATCTCCACGGCTAATTGCTGTCCACCATTGCCAAGACGTTACGCCTCCAACGGCAATATCTGTACTGATAATACGAGCAGTCCATAGTGCGGTTTGCATTCCTAAATCTCTTCCCGGACCTCCGCCACCCGGAAGTTCTGATGTTCCAGGACTTTCTAAAACGCAGTATTCTGTTGACCAAAGGCTTAATCCACCAACTGATTGGGTTCTTGTAGCTGCCGATTGTCTGGAGTAAACCAACTCTGACAATGGCCAGGCTTGCCAGTAACTGTGCGCCGAAATTGTTTTTTTGACGTTGCTTAATCCTGCAATATTTTTGGCTGAATTTACTCCGAAGAAATAATCAACTTGATTGGATCTGCTTTCTTTGCCTGAAATTGTTTTATAAAGAGGCTCATAAGAACCACCCTCTCCTACTACAATTTTAGACTCTAATCCTTTTGCTTGTAATGCCGGAGACAGAACTTTTACAAAACCGTAAATATTTGCATTTGTAGCCGGTGAACCTTCTTGCGCAGATCCGTCCCATTCATATTGTGGTTCATTAAAAGGACTTACATAATCGATTGTTAAACCCTGTTCTGTTTTTAATTTGTCTAAAGATGTTGCCCAGAAATCAGCTAATTCCGGCATTTTTCCATCTTTCAAATTATAAAATTCTTTGATGGTTGCGTGTGCTTTTCCGTTTTGAGTTAAGTAAACCGGAGCACTATTTGTGAACGCTAATAATTTTTCTAAGCCACGTTCTCTGGCTGCTTTCATGAACCAAACCTGACCGGCTTGCTTGCTCATATTATAACTAACTCCATCTGTAGTGAAGCATTCTGTACGTCTCCATTCGTCACCAATATCACTTGCATCTCCTTGTTCTGAACTTCCTGTTCCAAGGTTAAAACGCCATAATGATAATCCGATTCCTTTTGGATTTCCATCTGCATCCAGTTCTTTACTAAAAAGTAAATCGGCTATTTTATTTTTTTTATCCGAAGGCCAATTTTTACCTATAAAATTACATTGCCACGCATCTGAAGCTCCAAAACTTTCCATTGTTTGAAGATTTCCATCGAGGTTAATACTTAACTCAGCCGTAGTATTTTCAGCGTTTGAATTGTTATTTTCGGAATCGCAACTCACTAAAATGGAGTTTGCGAAAAGCAAGCCTGCACATAGCAGACCTACTTTTTTGTTGTTGATAAACTTCATCTTAGTAACCAGGATTTTGTGTAATTAAACCTCCACTTAAATCAATTTCTAACTGTGGTATTGGCCACAATAAGTTTTTAGCCGGACTAAAATTGATTCCTTTATCTTGTGATTCTCTTAAGTTTGTGGTTTCATACGGATCTGTAGAATTCAGATTGTATTGAACAAAAGTTCCGCTTGGTCCCATTAAACCTTCAATTACCGGTCTTCCTGTTGTTGGATCTTTTTCACGACGAATATCATATAAACGTAATCCTTCAAAAGCCAATTCCAGACGACGTTCTTTATAGATTTGTTTTAAAAGTGTTGGCCCTGCCAATCCTGTTTTTGGATCTAATTTTACTCTCGCTCTAATGATATTGATATCTGCCAAAGCATCTCCACCAACATGATAGTTTGCTTCTGCTCTTGTCAAATACATTTCGGCCAAACGAATCAACGGAATATTCAATGGTAAATGCCCGTCTTTTTTATCTAATGCACGACGCGTTGCTACGGGAATATAATATTTACGACAAATACGTCCTGATTTATTATCGTTTAAACTGAATTTGTGTGTTGGGTTTAAAACTTCATCTCCATAAGCAGCTTCTCCCCATTTTGTAATGGTGCTTCTGCGACGGATTACATCATTTTCAGATAAATAGGCATTTTCCAGATCACTAGTTGGCATACACCATCCCCATCCGTCAAGAACATCTGCAGCATCATTACTTGGGAAATATTTTTTGTCTTCTCCTCTTGCTCCTGATAATGTTGGCAACATTGATCCTAAAGTTTTATCCTGAACAGATGACGATTGTGCCTCCAAAATAGATTCTACTCCGTTATGATTGTTTACATTCCAGATGTTTAGGAAATCAGCTTCAAGAGAATAAGGTCCTTCAGTAATTACTTTGTTTGAATACTGTTTTGCTTCTGCCCATTTTTCCTGAAATAAATATACACGAGCTAATAAAGCATACGCTGCCCATTTGTTTATTCTTCCTTCTCTGTTGACAGGAATTGTTTCTAGTTTTGCAGCAGATTCTTTAAGATCTGCTTCAACTTGTGCATAAACATCAGCAGCAGAACTGCGTTGTAATTTTAAATCGGCTGTACCAAGAGATTTTGTGTATAACGGAACTCCTCCAAAAAGATTCACCAATTCGTAGTAACAATAAGCACGAACGAATAAGGATTCGCCCATATATTGATTTTTTTGAGTCTCTGAAATTGGCGATGCAGCCATTTTTTCTAAACCAATATTAGCCGATTGTATGGTGTAATAATGAGCGGTATAAATACTGTTCATATCTCCCATATTATCTGGTGTGATAATATATTGTGAGCATGGTCTGTGTGCACTATTGTCCTGACCAGTATTCCCCATCCAGGCATCATCTGTAGACATCTCGTTGGTAACTCTTGGTGCCAATAAAGCAAACCAATCGTTAGGAATCAACAATCTTCGTGTTAATTCATTAACGTAATTCTCGCATTCTTGTGCCGTTTGAAAGTAGTTCTCTAAGGTTTGAGTTCCTCTTTGTTCTTTTTCGATAAAATCATCACAAGAAACTGCAATTGCAGCAAAAGCTATTATTGCTATTATTATTTTTTTCATATCTTTTTTAATTAAAATGCTACATTAAGCCCCATCAAAATGGTTGGCTGAACTGGATAATTCCATGCGCCAAATCCTGATCCTTTAACTCTGTCATCTTTATCAGGATCTCCTCCGGCAACTTCGGGATCAACACCTGTATATTTTGTCCAGGTCCATAAATTTTGACCTGATATTGAAAGTCTTAATTTATCTAAACCAAATTTATTGTAGAATGAAAATCCTAATTGCAAATTCTTCATGCGCACATAAGAACCATCTTCAACATACAGAGAAGAGAATTTTGTAAAGTTTTCGTTGTTATCATCTTTAGATAAACGAGGAACAGAGTTAGAAGTTCCTTCACCGTGCCAAGCCATTTGATCCAGATTTGCTACTTTGTTTGATAAACTTGCACCATTATATAAGTCTGAAATATTCTGATTTACAATATCGTTTCCGATACTGGAGTAAAAATTAGCTACTAAATCAAATTGTTTGTAGGCGAAATTTAAATTCAATCCCACGTTATAATCTGCCCAAGGAGAACCAATTTTTGTTCTGTCTTTGTCGTCAATTTTTCCATCACCGTTTACATCTTTAAAACGAACATCTCCTACTTGTGCATAAGGTTGTAATTTTGTTCCATGTTCGTCTGTATGCGAATTCAATTCGGTTTGATTCTGGAATAATCCATCAGCCACATATCCGTAGAAATAACCCGGTTCTTCACCTTTGACAGTCAAGGTTCTGTTTCCTGCTCCATATAATCTTTCTCCATTGGCAGACAATGACAACATTTCAATATTTACAGTTGTAAAAGTCACATCTGCTCCATAGGTGAAATCTCCTTTCTTATCTTTATAAGAAATTAACAGATCGATACCTTTAGACTGCATAGAACCTACGTTTGTCCAAATTGTTGAGTAGCCAGGAAAACCACTGTAAGTTGGGAATTGTTTCTTAAAGAGCATATCTTCCGTTTTCTTTTGATAGTATTCCAGGGAACCCGAAAGTTTGTTTTTCCATAATCCAAAATCAAGTCCAAAACTTATATCTTCAACTGTTTCCCATTTAATGTCTTTATTAGCCATAGTATCCGGATACGTTGTGTCTACAATATTATTTCCAATAGGATAAAAACCTTGCTTGATATTTGATTGGTAAACTGCATCAGGTAAATTTTGATTCCCTACTTTTCCCCAACCTGCTCTGAATCTTAAATCGCTCAATACATCTTTTGTAGAGGACATAAATCCTTCGTTTAAAATTCTCCAGGAAACAGAAGCCGATGGGAAATTTGCCCATTTATTATTGTCCATGAATTTTGAAGACCCATCACGTCTGAATGTTCCTGTAAAGTAGTATTTACTGTCATAATTATACGAGAAACGAGAAATATAAGACATCAAAGAACTTGACCAGCTGTTACCATCACTTTTACGGTTTTTGGTTGCTGCTTTTAATTCTCTCATCTCATCAGTATTATTAGGCACACCCTCTCCATAACCCCAAACATCATTGCTGTTGTACTCTTCCATTGTATTTCCAATCATCAAAGAAGCATTGTGTTTCTCAGCAAATGTTTTTGTATATGTTGCTGTATTTTGCCAAGTCCAATCTGCATTTGTAGTGTTTTTTCTTTCAACACTATTAATTTCAGCTTTTTCATGCGCAGCGTCAATTATAAAATCAGGTTTAAAAATATCCTGTGTTTTATCTCCAACTTCAATAGAGGCTTGTGTACGCAAAACCAAACCTTTTATTGGTTCATACTGCAAGTATCCATTTGTATTTAAATTGTACTGTTTTGTATAATCATCATAACGTTTTACAGCTGCAACCGGATTCCAAACATACGATGGAGAACGCGCATAAATACTGTATTCATTTTCTAATCCTGTAAGTTGATCTGCTGGTTTATAAATTGGCGTAATTGGATCAATTCTATCAAAATCAGCCCAGTTATTGGGTGCCCCCCAAGTTTCGTAACGAGGATTCAATGTAATTCCAACTTTGAATTTATCTGAGAATTTAAAATCATTTGCAATTCTCATGGTAATTCTTTTCCACCCTCCTACTTCATAAATAGATTCAGAATTATAATAATTCAAACTAACTGCGTAAGTATGTGTATCAGAACCTCCGCTAACTCCCAAAGAAGCATTGGTTACAGGTGAAGCTCGTTTGATTCCTGCATCCCACCAGTTGGTCGTTTTTCCTTTATATTGAGAAGGATTTGGCAAATAATCAGCATATCCGGAATTGTTATAAGCCTTGTTCATCATTGTTGCATAACCTTCGGCATCAGCCATATGATAAGGATTATCCATCATTTGCATTCCTGAAGTTAAGTCAAAGTTGAATCTTGTTTTTCCGGCTTTACCTTTTTTAGTGGTAATCAAAATAACTCCATTAGAAGCACGAGAACCATAAATAGCACTTGCAGAAGCATCTTTCAGGACTTCCATAGACTCAATTTCGTTATTGCTCAAAAAATTGATACTGGTTCCCATTGGGATTCCGTCAACTACATAAAGCGGATCAGTATTTAAATTTACCGTAGAAATACCACGGATTAAAACTCTAGGCTGTGCTCCGGGACCACCTTGTCCTGTAACCTGAACTCCAGAAACTTTTCCCTGCAAAGATTCAGCTACGTTACCAACAGTCATTGTTTGAAGTTCTTTTCCTTTTATGGAAGAAATTGAACTCGTTACATCGCTCTTTTTAACAGCGGCATATCCTACAACCACGATTTCATCTAATGCCTGACTTGATTCCTGCATGATAACATTGATCTCTGTTTTGTCGCCAACAGGAACGATTTGATTGGTAAATCCAACAAATGAAAATTCGATTTGGGCATTTTTATTCGGAACAGAAATTACATAATTTCCATCAAAATCCGTGGCGGCTGTAGTCGATGTACCTTTAACAAGTATGTTAACTCCGGGAATTGGCACATTGCCTTTGTCCTTAACCGTACCTTTTACTTTTATTTGTCCAAACGATACAGCGGTACACATCAGGGCAATAAAAAATCCTATATATTTATATTTCATCTTACTATCTTTTATTAATTAAATGCTATAACTGGATTATAACAACTTATTTTTTGGTAATAAATACTCTTTCCAATTCGGTATCCAGAACTACTTTATACACTCCCGGAGCAGCAGGATATTTAGCATTTCCGTTTTCTCCCGGTGACATGGTACAAATACCGTTTTTGATTAATCTCCAAGACGGACTCCACCACTGACCTGTAAAAGTCGCTTCTATTGGTCCTGTCAAAGTATATTCACCTAATAATTGGTAAGGGTTATTTGGGTTATTTGCCAAGTGTAATCCTGTTTGAACCCACGCTGTCCATGTATCCCAATCCGTACCTTGAATTCCGCTACCGCAAACGCTCACAAAAGGTCTTCTTTGTGCTTCGACATCGTGCCAAAGTCCGTTGGCAACATCTGCCCAAACCTTACTTGATGGCGTATATTTTGTTGCAGTATATTTTAATGTATTCGGATTTACTTTTATGATGTAATATCCTTTTGTTGGCAAGATAACTGGGGTTGAAACAACATCATCAACTAGTTCTCCGGCAGCATTCAATCCAAAACAATGTGGGGCAAAGTCTGATTCCTGACCTAAGAAATAAATTTCTTTATTGTCTTTGTCAGCATAATATTTGAATTCGAAATCCTGTCCGTTTTTCTCATGAAAATACATTGGAACTCCAACTGCATCAGTTGTTAAATTTGTACCTTTTGGCTGATCACATAAGTAGATTGCCGGATACTCATTTGTCGCTACTATATTTATATTTAATGTTCCTGTGTTTGGAATAGCAAATTTATCTTTTGCCGTAATAGTCAATACATAATTGGCTGCCGTCACTGGCAAAGTATATGTCTTATTGAAAGTATAAGACTGTGGCGCTCCTTGTAACTGAACCATTTCGTCGATTCCTAATTCAGCACATTTAATCTCAATATAATCAATTCCTGAGTCGTCGTTAACGACAAAGTTTACGGGCATTTCTTTGCTTGTAGACAATAAAACAACCGCTCCTTCTTTTGGCGTTACCATTGTGATTGCCGGCGCAGCAAATTCTCCGTCTAAACGTAAATTAATATCTTCGTTAATGGCGTTACCGGAAACATCTGTTATGGTTAGTTTTATTTTGAAAGCTTCAGAAGTTCCTCTGTTAGCAGGAATTTCAAAGAAGTAACTCAAATCATACGATTTAAGTAAAGGGTCTGTCGCAAAGGTGATCACTTTATCAAGTGACAATTCCGGAATCTGAATTTGTACGCTCTTTAATCCTAAATCATCTGCCAAAGCGGCTTTAATTTCAAATTTTCTACTTGGTGCGCCATAAATTTCTTTTGTAGACACTACCACCGTAGGATTATCAGAACTTGGAAAATCTGATTCGTTATTTTGACATCCTGTAAAAAGGACAGCAAAAAGGGCGAGAAAAAATAAAAATACATTTTTTTTCATTTCTTTAATTTTAAGGTTAGGTTAGTTAGTTGTTTAATTTGATAATTAGAAAATGAGATAATTAGATAATTGGCCAGATTAATAATTTTCCCATTTTCTATTCTTTTATAATTCGATAATGAGAAATTGATCATCAGCAATAATTATCTAATTGACTAATTATCTCATTTTCTAATTTTCTTTTTTTTATAATTCGATAACGAAAAATTGATCATCAACAATAATTATCTAATTGACTAATTATCTCATTTTCTAATTATTCCTTTCATTGAAATATTCTTCTAAAATTTATTTAAACCCGCAGCTTTTTTTTGGCCGCGGGAATGATAAGTAATACGTAAAACCAACTCTTACTATCTTATTTTAAAGAAGGCTCAATTCTTTAAAACAATAAAAAAAAACTTATCGTAAAATAAACACTTATAACATACACAGTAATACAACTTAAATATTACTACAAGTGCAAAGTAATGTCGAGTTTAAACTTTTAAGGAGGGGTAAAATGGAAAAAAAAGGAGGTCAAAATTGCAATTAACTATTATTTTGGGTTAAAAATTACTAAGTGTGAAAAAATAACTACATTTTTTTAAATAATACATAATTATCTGATTTTGATATGGTTTTACAGCTAAAACGTTTGCGTCTTTTTGAATACAGTTGTTTTTCATTGCGAGGAAGGAGAAATCGCATTACAAAATCCACAAAGTGAACCCAGCATTTGTCTTTGCGAGAAACGAAGCAATCTTACTAAAAATTCCACAAAGTAACACCGTATTTGTAGAGCTACTTGCGAAGATTTCTCCTCCCTAGAAATGACAAGATTGTGGTTCAAAAAATCGCCAATCTTTGTAGAGCTGCTTGCGAGGATTTCTCCTCTGTCGAGATGACAAGATTGTGGTTCAAATTGCGAATGATGGATTGATCCCGAAGCCTCGGGACATCTCTGCAATATATTTTGTTCCTTCGGAACTTCTCGAAAAAAAAATGAAAATAAAAACCTTTTACTTAATAACATTCAAATCTGCATTGAACGAACTTTTGTATTTTTTAATGTATTCTGAAGGTGTCATTCCAAACAGTTTCACAAATTGCTGTCTGAAATATTTAGGATCTTCAAAACCAACTTCGGCACTTGCCTGAGTTATATTAATATCTTCGGTGAGCATTAACATGGCTGCTCTTCGAATCCGGACTGATCGGATAAAAGCATTAAGCGTTTGTCCGGAAATGATTTTGATTTTTGTGTACAACGTTCTATGGCTCATTCCCATTTCGAGAGCGAAGTTTTTAATAGTGAAATCCCTTTTGTGAATGTTGGCTTCTACAATATCAATACATTTCTTTAGGATTTCCTGATATTCTACAGGAACTTTTTGTGTGTTTTCTTTAAGCGTAATACTGTCTAAGAAATAGGTTCTAAGATTGCTACGGTTTCTTAATAAAGATTCTACACGCGCCACGAGTATATCATCATCAAATGGTTTTGTGATATAATCATCAGCTCCATCACTAATTCCTTGTAGATGTGTTTCAGGATTTTTTGATGCGGTTAATAAAATTACCGGAATATGAGATAAAGCAGCATCTTCTTTTATTTTTCGGCACAATTCAAGACCGTCCATTTGCTCCATAGTAATGTCGCTTATTACCAGATCTGGCATGTGTTTTTTGGTAAGTTTTAGACCTTCTTCTCCATTTTCGGCACTGTAAACAATGTAATTCTCCGAGAACAATTTGATCAGATAGGCTCTGATTTCGGCATTATCATCAATTATTAAAACGGTGCGTTTGTCCGTCAGCATTATTTTTTGGAAATCATTTTCTGAAACCGAAGCGTTAGAAAATGGATTATTATCTTCGATTTCATCAACAATCAATTCATTAAATAATTGACTTCTTTGCGGAATTTCATTAGTAATTTCTACATCTTCAAAATGACTGTTACCTTTTAGAAATATGAGTGTAAACACACTTCCCTTCCCTACTTCGCTTGTACAGCTTACGGTACCTTTATGTTTGTCTACAAAATATTTTACGATATAAAGCCCTATTCCAAAACCGGTTC
This sequence comes from Flavobacterium sp. ov086, assembly GCF_900187965.1. Classification (GTDB taxonomy): domain Bacteria; phylum Bacteroidota; class Bacteroidia; order Flavobacteriales; family Flavobacteriaceae; genus Flavobacterium. Next base: position 111,754 of record NZ_FZNL01000006.1, read on the forward strand.
CTACTGAAACTTTAGAATTGATTTGTTTGAATTTTTCAAAAATAACGTCAATGTCTTTCTTTTCAATTCCGTCGCCATTATCAGCGATTTCAAGAATTACTTCACGATCATTCTCATCAAGATTAAGATTAATTGTTCCGCCAATTGGTGTGTACTTAAAAGCATTTGACATTAAATTAAACAACGAGATTTCGATTTTTTCATAATCGCCTATAATCTCAATTTCATGATCAGGAATATTAAAATTGTAATTGATATTCTTCTCTTTTGCCTGATTTACAAAACACTGATACACTTCGTTACATAAATTATTTACATTGATTGTAGATAATCTAAGTGAATCGGCATCGTTTTCGGCTTTTCTAAAAAGTAATAACTGGTCTACCAGACTCAATAGTCGTCTAGCATTTCTATGTGCAATTGCCAAATCACTTCCTGATGATCCGTTTTGAACACTTTCTTTCTGAACCGCTTTTTTCAACGGATTAATAATTAGCGATAGTGGCGTGCGAAACTCATGCGAGATATAAGTAAACATCGACGATTGTTTTTCGGCAATTTCCTTTTCTTTCTTGCTTTCCAGTTCAGCAATTTTAACCTTATACTTTAGTTTTTCCTTGTTTTTATGATATTCCAAATAAGCAAAAATACTCGCAATACCTGCCAATAAATATAATGCATATGCCCACCAGGTTCTATACCAAGGCGGTAATACCTCTATCGTAATCAGGCTTTCTTCTTTATTCCAGCCGCCTTTAAAATTGGTTGTTTTTACCTTAAAAGTATATTTCCCTTCTGGTAATCTCGAATAATTTGCTTTTCGGGCCTGACCCACAAAATTCCATTGTTCGTCCCAGCCTTCAAGAAAATAAGCATAATTTATTTTGTCGGCATTATTATAATCCAAGGCAACAAACTCAAGTGATAAGGTAGTTTGATCATATGGCAAACTCACTTCTTTGATTTTTCCAGAATCCCATTCTGAAACCAGATCTGCTTTATTGTCTTCAATTGACTGATTGTTTACATAAAAATCAGTCAATAATAAATTATTTTCTTGATTGTATCCTTTAATTGCCTCAGGAAAAAAGATATTAAAACCATTGATTCCTCCAAACAAAAATTCTCCTGACGATAATTTAATTCCTGCATTAAAACTAAACTGATTGCTCTGAAGCCCATCGTTTACAGAAAAATTTCTAAAAGTTTTTCTTTTTTTATCAAATCTGCAAATGCCGTTATAAGTACTCATCCAGAGATTTCCTTCTTTATCTTCGAGCAATCTCAAAATAGTATTCGATGGCAAACCATCATCTGTAGTAAGTCTTTTGAAGGTGTTTGTTTTTCGGTCAAACAATAACAATCCACCTTCCTGAGTTCCCAACCAGAGATTCTTGTCTTTGTCTTCATGAATACACCTTACTGGATTCCCAATAGTTACTTTACTGATTTTTCGTGATGCTTTTTCTATCGAAAATAACGACGTATAATTTCCGCCCCAAAGTTTGCCATCACTTGTTTCGATAAGACATTGCAAATTACTGATGGATTTATCAAAGAGGTCAAAGTTATTCTGAGCTCTGTTGAATAAATACAATGAACCTTCGTTTGTGGCACTCGCCCAAATATTAGCTTTAGAATCTTTATAAACGAACCAAATGTTTTTTTCTGTTTGTTTAGTAAACGGATTATAACAGGAATAATGTGTAACGGTATTATTCTTTGGATTTATTTTATTGACACCACCTGCCCAGCTCGAGAGCCAAATTTCGTTATTATTGTCCCGAATGATACTGGTAATAAAGGGACTGGAAAGCTTATTACTGTAATTGACATATGAATTGTTTTTTCTATTCCAATATTTTAATCCCGCCCCATCTGTACCTACCCAAAGATTCTTTTTTTCGTCTTCACAGAAGGATAAAATAAAATTCTCAGCTGGATTATTGGCATTATATCTTATACTTTTAAAATATTTGGGCGTATTACTCAACATACTAATTCCGCCTCGTAGCGTACCAAACCATTTATTTCCTGATTTGTCTTCGTACAAACTCCAAACCGAATTACTTTTGACCAGATTATTGTCTTTTACCGTATTCGACGTAATGGCTTTTTTATTGTCGCCAATCACTCTGTAGATTCCGCAACCGTCTGTTGTAATCCAAAGGTCTTTTTTCTTATCCGGAAGAATATCTGTAACGCTGCATTTATTTGGAAGATAATTATCTGAAAGAGTACCTGATTTGGTATTAAAAAGAAAAACACCTTCGTCAGTTCCGAGCCAAAGATTACCATCTACAGCAGATTTCATTGCTTTAACTTCTATCGAAAGCGGGAAAACAACTTTCAAATTTTTTGTAGAATTGTTGTAACTACAAACACCAATATTTTTGACATATATCCAACAATGCCCATTTTTTAGGTCTGTCTGAATTGCTATGGCATCATAATTATCGATAATAGATTTATTGTCTTTCGCTTTAAGCGGAATATGTTTACCCACAAATAATCCGTTTTCGAAACTAATTAATCCCAGATTTTGTGATGCCACCAAAACTAAATTATCAGAAACCGAACTGGTTTGATGAATAATATCTTGTAAGATTTTGGGCTTCTTATTTGAAACAATATATTCAACGGGGCGAAATGTAGCATTGGTTTTATTATAAATACAGATTCCGTTAGAGCCTCCAATCCAGATATTATTTCTCGAATCTCCTTCGATATTATAAATCGTATTAAACAGCAGCGAGTTTTTATCGTTGATTCTATTGCGATAGACTTTAAAATTATAACCATCGTAGCGGTTTAGTCCATCATAAGTTCCAAACCATAAATAACCGTCTCTATCCTGAAAAATTGTAGTTACTGAATTGTTCGATAAACCATCAGATATATCAAGAAACTTTACGGGATTATCCTGTGCCTGACCTTTGGATACAAAGCCAATTAAAAGTAGAAAATGCAGAACAAAATACTTCAAAATAAGGTGATGTTTTTTGGTTTTGTGTAGAAAGCACAATTATAAGCTAATTTATAGATATTTCACAAAAACAAATAAACAAAATTCACATATACATCTTTATTTATAAGATTTTTTTCTTATTCCTTATTTTTAATAAGCCAATCCCTATAAATTAATAATCTATTCAAAACCGATTTAATTTTACCAGAGTGAACGTAAAGTTTTTTTACTTTCAGCTTTTATAAAAGGAATCCCAAGGCGTCAGGACGCTTTCTATGGCATTCTTAGATAAAAATCTTTGCATTCTCTGCGGTAAAAAATAATTAGCTGGTACATTTTTATGTTTCTACACAACATTTAACGTTGATCAGTAATTACACCCAACGGGTTATTATTATTTTCATTATGTAACAAAGTGATTCCCTTCCGGACAAGGCATAAAAAAACCTCGTTTAATTTCTTAAACGAGGTTTTTATCTTTGAATACAAATATTATTTTTTTGATTCTTCGATAGAAACTTTTCTGAACTCTTTTAAAAGTTTTTCAATTTCCAAAGTTGATTTACGTGCTCTTGGTCCAGCAGCTTTAACACCTTTCTCAGTTAAAGATTCTGCTTCTGCTTTGAATGCTTCGATTTCGGCGTTGATTTTTACTAATAGATCTTTCATGCTTATACTTATTAAATTAAGCAGCAAAAATAAAATTTTCGGCGATAGATTTACCAAATTTGATGTTAAATTTATCACTGTTTTAGCCACTTGAGCAAAGATTCGTCACAAATTGAAACTTCAAAAACATAACACTTTATTAATCATACACTTACTAATTCCTTTCCTTTTCACAGCACTTCTATTAAAAGAAACAATGCAGATCGAAAAAATAAAAAAGTGACGTTTTTAAGCAAAAAATGCAGGATATAGAACAACATATACCCTGCAAAAACAGTTTCTATTCTAATTTAAGAATAGAAAATATAAAAAAACACAAACTACATTAAAAAAAATAAGGCCTTATCAAAATTGTTAAATCTCGACTTTAAAAAACTTAAATTTTGAGATATTACTTTTGGTACAGTTGGCATTTCTAAATCCGTTTTTTCTTTAAAATACAATTTTAAATCCTTTATGATTTCTGCCTTATTTCTGGTACCATCCAATAAAATCAGATTCTTAAGATCATCTAAAAAAGACAAACTGCTGTATAATTGTTTATTGAATAAACACACCAGAATATTGGTGCCTTTTTTATCCAGTTTCAAAAAATCTAGAAATTCAGTCTTATTATATACTACATAAATGCAACGCTCAAAATCTGTAGATTCATTCTCATCAACAGCTAAAAATGAACTTTCATGAAATTCAAAGTCATCTTTGAACCTTCGTTTAAACATTTTTAAAAATGTTCCCTGATTATCTTGTTCCCGGAGCTCCGGTTGCACCAGTAATTCCGGTCATACCTCCTCCAGCACCTGCAGTAGCAGCTGCCAGATCAGCAGCATTTACCATTCGATTCCACTTATTATCAAACCAATAGTAGTACCCTGGAGTAACGTCCGAAATTGTTTTAGTGTTATATACTAATAAACTTTCAGGGGTCGTTTCACCCAGTTTGTTTTTGATAGTTGTATTGTCTGTAGTACCTGTTAATTCAACATCCGGTATTAATATACCCTTGTTTTTAGCGGCAGCAGTAACATCTAACTGCGCACCCGATCTTGGGACATTTGTTCCGATACCAACCTGTGAATAAGCCGAATAACATCCTAAAACAAAAACTAAAGGGAGTAATTTATTCTTCATAAGATTTCATCATTATGTATTATTAATTATTTTCTTGTATCTCTTACATAGAGGCAGGGACATAATACCTCTACAACTATGTTGCAAAGGTCTTTGTAAACGTTTTCTGATTTTGCCTGTAAAAGTTTTAAAACTTACAGATTAAGACATTTGTAAAAAGCGGGAATCTTTTTCCTAAAAAAAAGAAGCAAAAAACTGATAAACAAAGAAGTAAATAATAGGTATTACATACTAAAAAAAGTAAATCCTACAGATTTTATCAGTAAAAATACAAGGTGAAAATATTTGAGCAGTAGTAGACGTTATATACGATTCTTGCTAAATAAAAATGAGGAAAACAAAGTTTCCTCATTTTTTAACCCCAACAACATAACCCAATAAAAAACTGTTTCCCTTACAATTTTATAAGGCAAATTTGAAAATAAACATCGACTGTTTTATCCTCTAAAAGTTTTTATACCTACAGATAAAGACAAATTTTATTGAAGTATTAAATTCTGAATTATTAAGGTTCCGGCTTTTTATTTTTAGGTTTCGGCTTTAGTTAAAACTTATTCCATAATTTAATTGTCTCTACAGAACAGAAAAAGAACAAGCTGAACTGATGTAGCAATCTTTGCAAACACCAGCCAAAGATTAACAATCAACCAATTGTAAAAGGTATACTTTATAAGAGTTCGAAGAGGTTTAAAAAAATCTATTTAATCCCTTTTTGAAGTTTTTCTAAGGAAGGATCTTTTAACTTTTTAATTTGATTTACAACGATTTGAGCTATTTCTGTTGCCCCTTTTAGCGATAAGTGGGTATCGTCATTTTTATCCTTATTATAATAAGGATTCTCACCAGCATTGAAATGCAAATGCAATTGTTTAGATTTATCAGGTCCGTATGATTGCTCCAATAACTCTGTGTGGTATTCCAGATCTATAAAGGCTACCTTATATTCCTGAGCTACCAATCGCGCTTCAAGTGGATAATCTCCGTGAGTGGAAACCAATACTCCTTTCTCATTAAAATTACGTCTTGCTATTGAAGTTAATAGTATGGGAGTTGCACCTTTCTCTCTCGTATCCTTTACAAATTTGATTAGATTGTACCTATAAGAAGTATGCGGGTTTGTATAGCGGGTTGAATCTTCTATTTTTTCGTCATTGTGTCCAAATTCTATAAACACATAATCTCCTTTTTTGAGTTTATTAAAAACAGAATCCCAGCGTTTTTCATTGATGAAACTTTTGGTACTTCTACCGTTTACCGCTTTGTTTTCGATGACAATATTATCTTTAAAAAAAGGCTGAAGTACCTGCGCCCATCCATGCTCCGGATTACGATCAGGATCTTTTTTGTTTGCCATCGTGGAGTCACCAATAGTATAAACTGTTGTTTTTTGTGCGAAACAAGTTGATGTGATTATACAGATAATGAATATATAATATTTCATATTTTTTTTGACTTCTTAGATATTAGATTTCTTAGATATTAGACTTCTTAGATATTAGACTTCTTAGATATTAGACTTCTTAGATATTAGACTTCTTAGATATTAGACTTCTTAGATATTAGACTTCTTAGATTTGCTTAGACTTTTTATGATAATTTGTTCTTAAAATAGGCGCACTGCTGTGCGTCTCTACGGAAAACCTTTGTCCCTTTAAACCTTTGTTCCTTTGAACCTCTGCACCTTTGAACCTCTGCCCCTTTGAACCTTCAAAAACTTATTTTACCGAGGTAGGAACCGTCGCTCTCTTTCCTATAAAAACGTCTGTCATTAAAACATTTTCAGCATTTTCGTTTGAAATGGCATTTTTAGCTGATTTAATTTCAATATTGCTTAAAGTGATATTCCGAATCTTTTTGTCCGGAAATCCCTGAATTACAATACCCGATTCTGTTGCTTTGTTGCAGCTAATATTCGAAAAGTGAATATTTGATATCTCCGATTGATAACCATGACCCTCGCCGTGATAATTTGCCGTCATATATAAACAATCTTCTACTTCATCTAATTGAATGTTCCTAGCAAAAACATTCTTGATAAAACCTCCTCTGTCGGCATTAGTTTTCAGATAAATTCCTCTTTTTAAGTAACCAATTGTTTTGCAATTCTCGACGTAAATATTCTGAACTCCCGCTGACATTTCACTTCCAATAACAACGCCATGAAGTCCCTTGAAATTACAATTTCTGATTACTATATTTTCACTTGGAGTAGCAAAATTTGCTCTCCCTTCATGATCTCTTCCGGCTTTAATTGCCACATTATCATCACCATTATCAAAGGTTACATTTTCTATTAAAACGTCTTTTGCATATTCGGGATCGATGCCGTCATTATTATAATTTAAAGATTTATAACTAATTCCGCGAACGGTTATACTTTGTGATTTCAGTAAATGTAAACACCAGAAAGGTGAATTTTCGATGCTGATATTTCCGACCAAAATATTCCTGCAATTAAAAAACTGAATCATTTGCGGACGTAAAAAGTAACCCTCCCCAAATTTTCTGTCTTTTAAAGCAATGTCATTATGATTCATTTCGCGGCTTCTGTTTTTTCCCGCCTCTTCCTTAGCTTTAAAACTTTTCCAGATCTTTCCTCCTTCTCCATCAATAGTTCCTTCGCCTGTAATGGCAATATCACTACAATTGTATGCATAAATTAACGGACTGTAGTTGTACAGCATTGTACCTTCCCAACTAGTTAAAACCATTGGCAAATAATCCTGCGGATTGTCATTAAACTTAAGTTTTGCTCCTTTTTCTAATTTAAGATTTACATTACTCACAAAATGAATTGGACCGTTGATTTTATAAATTCCTTTTGGTACAATAATAGTTCCACCATTGTTCTTTTTGCACAGCGCCATTGCTTTGTCAAATACCACTTTATTATTGGTTACAGAATCTCCTTTTGCGCCCAATCTTGCAACATTAATTTGATAAGATGGAAACACCGGAAGCTGAATTCTGTTGACAATCGAATCTACTTTTGCAGAGGGAAAATCACCATTCTGAGCAAAAGAAATACAGGAAATCAACAGAAAAATTAAATATTTCAAATTCATAATTGTTGCTTTTTTTAGCCCGCAGATTTTAACGGATTTTCGCGGGTTTATTTTACACGTTTTAAATAATAAAAAATCAGTATAAATCCGTTTAATCCGCCAAATCCGTGCGCCATCTTTTTATCTCGAATACCAATTTGCAATTGAGTCTTTCAGAATGTTTTCGATTGTATATTTATCTGCTTCATTCTGCTGAAGCTGATGCGACCAGGTAACTCTTTTTGCGGGCTGAAAACCTTCGCCTTTGCAATTATACTCAGCATAGAAAGTCGTTTTCTCTGCTTCGGGTTTTGACCAGTTTTCCCAGCCTTCAGGTCTTATATGTTTTCCCATATCGCAATTGATGTAAACCGTTTTTGCATAAATACGCCACGGTCTTCCTAAGTAAACTGTCGTTGCTGATGGATTTGCTGTGAGTTTGCAATCTTTAAAAACAAAACCAAAAACAATATCCTGAGGTGTTGAAGCCGCAGTGATATAGGAATTTTTAAGACTATGAATCACGCAGTTTTCGAATAAAGCAGTCGCACTTCCAAAAATAAAATCGGTTGTACCTTCAATATAACATTCTTTAAAATATTGTTTTGCATCTTTTCCCGATAAGTACAAAGTATCCTGATTTCCCAGAATATTACAATTTAAAACCTGAACCCTATTTGCCACCAAAGACAGTGCAATCGCCTGCCCGTTATCGCCAGAAGCGTTTTTTATCGTCAAATTGGAAGCCGAAAAATCATCACCTTCTACTAAAACCGTGTAGGTAAAAAAAGTACTGTTTCGACCTGAATTGATTTTCGAAAAATTATCATCAAAACTAATAATCGTATTCTCCTTACTTTCTCCAATTAAAGCCAAATGTGTGTTCCATTCCGGAATCCGAACTTTTTCATTGTAGATTCCGTTTTTTATAAAGACGGTAACTTTTTCATACGGAAATGATGGACAAGCATTTATAGCATCCTGAATTTTTGTAAAATCACCGGAACCGTCTAATGCAACCGTTATTAAGTTATCTTTTTTTTTATCCGATGTTTCTTTTGAAGAGACTTTTACACCATTTTTAATCGCCCAAGCCGGATATTTTTTAAGGACTTCTTTTGGTTCATCCGTGTACCATGCATATCCATTTCTGCGTTCTGCACCAATCTCGTCCAATGATTTCTTTTTTACACCATCGCGATCGCAAAAGAATGGTTCGTTATTGTCCAACTCCATAAATCTTGCCCAAATTGGTGCTGTATTTTGTATAACAATCATTTTTTTGTCAATGATTTTTTCTTCGTCATTTAGAACTCGTTTCTCTTCAAGATTTGTGATTTTAGTTTTCTCGAACCAAGCCTGAGCACTTTTAACCGCTGTAATAATTTCCGAAGTAGGTTTATCGATCGACATCAAAAGCAAAACAATCTTAGCCGATTCTTTTCCGCTTAGCGAAGGTAATTCGTAGGCTCGTGCTTTGGCTGGAGCCAAAGTATTTTCGTCATGCTGGGCACACCAAGCAGTTAAAATTCCGTTTTGTTTGTATTGCGTTTTTAAGATACAATCAATTCCTATATCAAAAGATTTTCTGGCTTTTTTGACAATTTCCTTTGATGGTTTAATGCTATAAAAATCAGTTTCTTCACCTACTTGTTTCATGATATTCAATATATTAACCATTGAATCATCATTGTAAGTAATATGCGTATAATAGCCTTTTTTAAGAGGGTAAAACTGAGGCCATCCACCGTTTTTATATTGGGCTTCAAACAAATAATTTAGTCCTTTTAAGAAAGAATCTTTGTATCTCTCGTCCTTAACCTGTGCATATATTTTAGACATAAAAAGCATTTCCTGACACGTTGCACCGTTATCTGTTGTAATCTCATGCAAATCAGTTTTTAAAGCAATTAGTTTTTGCTTCTCCATCTCACTAAGCGGATTTTGCATCTGAATATTTTTTGGCCATCCGCCAATATTTCTTTGGTAAAGCAAAACATTCTCCGCAATGTTTTTGGCTTCCGCCGAAGCAAACCAAGCCGCATCATTTTTACGAATAATATCTGGCCAGTTTTTAAACGTGTTCTGTGCGTTTGCGATAAAACTTATGCCACATAAAACCAAGAATATGTATTTTTTTATTCCAATCATTTTAATATGTTTTTAAACTTAATGTTTTAAGCTTTTTTTTCAACAAAATCATTTTAACCCTATTTTAAATTATTATTTTTCCTACAAACGTATTCCAGTGTCAATTTTTAAAGTTAATCCAACAGAAGTGATTTATACAACCCGTTTTTTTCGAAAAACTAAAACATTATGTCAATTTACTGTGTTTTATTATTTTTTAGTTTGTTACCCTAAACCAATCGACGGCAACATTTCCAGAGTCATTTGTAATTTTTTCGCTCAAGGCAAAAAGTCCTACTTTAGCGCCAATCCATTTTCCTTCTTTGGCTACAAATCCATTTCCTATTGAATGGTATTTTTTATCGTCTAAGCTATAAAAGAAACTGCAAATACCTCCTTTTTTAACTTTTACTCTCAGATAGATTATATTGTCTTTTATAGAAATTGGTGTTGTCTCCGTTTCCCAAACTTTTTTATCGAACGTTCCTGTTTTCTGATTCAGATATAATTTTCCGTTCTCATTCTTCAAACACAAATAACTATAATCCAATCCCATAATTATAAGTCCGGTCGATTCTCCATTTATTCTCGCATTGAAAGTTAATTTGGCTGTAGCCGAAAATTCTTCAGCGGGGAATTTTTGCATCAATAAATTTGGTGCATCAAATATTTTCTGATCGTCTTTGATTGTTGGCAAACAAAACAAATTTAAATATCCCAAACTCGTCGGAAATCCCCAATTGATTTGAGAATTTGCCTGCCATTGCCATTGTAAACCTAATTTAAGTTCATTAAATTCATCAGATGTTGCAGGAACTTCTATCAGATATTTTCCTCCTACATTTGGTTTTTTGAATCTTGTAACTGGTTCTCCAATTCCGTTTTTATCGAAATCCTCTCCCATAACTGGCCAATCATTCACCCATTTCATAGGTTCGAGATGTACGATTCGTCCATAAGCCCCTTTATCCTGAAAATGTATAAACCAGTCTTCGCCGGTTTGTGTTTGTATCCACGCACCTTGATGTGGGCCGTTTATAGTTGTTTTTCCTTGTTCGAGAACTTTCTTCTTTTCATAAGGGCCATAAACATTTTTTGATCTCAAAACCGTTTGCCAACCTGTAGCAACGCCACCGGCAGGAGCAAAAATATAGTAATACTTATTTCGCTTATAGAATTTTGGGCCTTCAATAGTCCCTTCAGTTTCATGTCCGTCAATGACCATTACCTCATCATTATTGATAACAGTTCCGTCAGCATTCATGCTGCAAACGACCAACAGACTTTTAATTTGCGCCCGACTTCCTGCAAAGGCATGAACCAAATAATTTTTTCCGTCATCATCCCATAACGGACTTGGATCTATCAAACCTAATCCCGCTTTTACCAAAAGTGGTTCTGACCAAGGTCCTTCTGCTTTTTTGGCTTTTATCATGTAAACTCCAAAGTCAGGATCAGGATAATAAATATAAAATTCATCGTTATGAAAAGTAATACTCGGTGCCCAAACTCCATTTCCAGGCTGTACTTTATTATACGTTTCAAATGGCGGTTGTTTGCTAAGTGCATATCCTATAATTTTCCAGTTTACCAGATCTTTAGAATGTAAAATTGGTAATCCCGGAATACAATTAAAAGAAGAAGCTGTCATATAAAAATCATCTCCAACCCTGACAACATCTGGATCCGAATAATCTGCGTGAATTATCGGATTTGTATAAGTTCCATCTCCATTATCCGGTACCCAAACCTGAGCAAAAATATTTTGCATCACGAATACTGACCATAAAAGGAAAAGGACTTTTGTGTTTTTCATTGTTGTTTTTATATTTTTTTTGAGCTATTTCCCGCACCCGAGCCTGAAAGTGCGAACTAGCGAAGCAATCCATTTCAATCTTTTATGGCTCCCGAAGCCTCGGGACCGCCATAAAAGGATTTCCTCCCGTCCCGAAGCTTCGGGATCGGGACTATCGGGGCTAGGGCACTCATTTTCAGGAGAATATTTTCGTTTAATTTGTCATTTCGACCGAAGGGAGAAATCACATAAAGAAACTCCATAATCAAAATCGCCAATCTTTGTCGAATCCCGTGTGTGATTTCTCCTCCGTCGAAATGACACACTTTACGTTCATTCCATATTTTCAAATTATCGATTCAATTCTAAAGCAGCCAAAATAAAAGGTCCGGTTGCTTTAGGATCGTTGTCTTTTTTTCGTTCCTTAACATAATATTCATATGAACCATCACGATATGGTTTTCCGCCCAGACCCGCTACGGCACAAGCTTGTGTTAAGGTAATTCCTCCATCGGCATCGACTTTTATCAATTGTTTCGTCAAACCATCAAAAGCTTTATTGGCTAATTTTTTATATTTTGAAGGCAAATATCCTTTGTTTGCCCCTTTTGCAAAAGCATAAGCAAACATCGATGATCCTGATGCTTCAAGATAATTTCCTTCTTTATTTCCTTTATCCGTTACCTGATACCATAAACCCGATTTATCCTGATATTTTGCCAAAGCTTCCGAAACATTATTCAAATATCCCACAAGCTCTTTTTGTTTGGGATGATCCTTAGGGAAGTAATCCAAAACATCCACAAGCGCCATAGCATACCATCCTAAGGCTCTTGACCAGAAGTTTGGCGAAGTTCCCGTTTCTTTATTTGCCCAAGCCATTTGTTTGCTTTCATCCCAAGCGTGATACAATAAACCTGTTTTAGGATCTGTCGCGTATTTTTGAATCAATTCAAATTGTTTTGCAACGTCGTCTAATTGTTTTCCGTTTTCGAAAGCTGTTGTGTATTCTGCATAAAACGGTTCTCCCATATACAAACCGTCTAACCACATTTGGTTTGGATATATTTTTTTGTGCCAGAATCCACCGCTTTCTGTTCTTGGTTGTTCCGTTAATTGTTTACGCAACAATTGTAGTGCTTTTAAGTATTTTTCTTCTTTAGTAGTTTCATAAACTTTAAAAAGTAAACGACCGGAAACAACCATGTCAATATTATAATTATCAAGATCATAAGTTTTAATACTTCCGTCATTCTCAACAAAAGAATCTACATATCCTTTTATATAAACCGGATATCTTGGATCTGGATTTTGTTTGTACAATTCTTCAATCGAGTGCAAAACCAGACCGTGAACATAATCCCATTTTGGAGTCTTGGCATCATCGATCATATAGGCTTCAGGATGACGTTTCATCACCGTTAAAGCCATTCTATCACACCATTTCATATCCTTAGAAATAACAATATCAGTTTTTACCGGTTCTTGTGAAGTTACTTTACAACTCGTAAAAGTCATTGCGCAAATCAATAAAACGGATGCTAAATAACCTTGTCTTTTATTATTTTTCATTTTTATTATATTTTTTACTTCTATTTATCTAATTCAAGTGCACTCAGTAAAAATGCCACTAAAGCCGGAGAACCATTATCTTTTGTTTTTCCGCTAATATAATACTCATTTGTACCGTCTCTAAAAGGTTTTCCTCCCAGACCAACACTTGGTGAAACGTTTACAATATTTACTTCTCCCGTTTCTCCAACTTTTACAAATTCTTTTACAAAAGCATCGAATGATTTCTGTGCCGTTTTTTTATAATTTGACGCTAAGTAACCTTTATTACTGCCTTTAGCCAAAGCATAAATAATCATCGCCGAAGCAGAAGGTTCTAAATAATTTCCTTTTAATTCCGGTTTATCTGCCACTTGATACCATAATCCTGAAGAACTTTTATATTGTAACACACTTTTTGATATCTGATTCAAATAACCTACTAAAGTTTTATATTTTGGATGTGATTTTGGATAATAATCCAGTGTTTCCACTAAAGCCATCATGTACCATCCAATTCCTCGTCCCCAGATTGTTGGCGATGTTCCCGTTTCCGGATTTGCCCACGCAATTTGTTTGCTTTCGTCCCAACATTGATAAACCAAACCCGTTTTTTTGTCTACCAAATGATTCTGAACCAATTCGAATTGTTTGGCAATATCATCCAGACTTTTTCCATTTTCGTACTTAACCGTATATTGTGTATAAAAAGGTTCTGCCATATACAAACCATCAATCCACATTTGATTGGGATAAATTTGTTTGTGCCAAAATCCGCCGCTTGCCGTTCTGGGTTGATTTTCGAGTTGTTTCCTTAATTGAACAATTACTTTTTGATACCGATTGTCTTTCGTCAAATCATATAAATTAAAAAGAATTTTGCCCGGATTTACATAATCAATATTGTATTCTTTCTCGTCATACTTTTTAATATTTCCAGAACTGTCGATCATTTCATCCGCATATTCTTTTATGTAATTCAGGTATTTTAAATCGTTTGTTTTCTGATATAATTTCTCAAAAGAAAACAATAAAAAACCCATTTTATAATCCCATTTAGGTTTTTCGTTTCCATCAATTTGCCAGGCTTTCGGATAATTATTTAAAATTGAAAGTGCCGTTTTTTCAGACCATTTTGAATCTTTAGAAATAGCATATTTATTTTGCGCCATTATTAAACTACTGCTGAACAGAAGAAAAACAATTACCCAATTGGTATATTTTATGGAAACATTTTTAAGCATGGAATTTGTTTGTATTATTTTTTCTCGCAGGTTTGGCAGATTGAGCAGATTTTATTTTTAATCCGTTAATCTGTCGCATTTTTATTTCACGCAGATTTTAAAACGATTTAAGCAGATATGCGCAGATACTTATTCGCAATTTATTTTCAAATTAAATCTGCTTAAATCTGCAGAATCTGCGTGAAAAAAAATCTTTTTAATCCTTTTAATCTGTGGCATTTTTATTTCACGCAGATTTTAAAACGATTTAAGCAGATATGCGCAGATACTTATTCGCAATTTATTTTCAAATTAAATCTGCTTAAATCTGCAGAATCTGCGTGAAAAAAAATCTTTTTAATCCTTTTATCCCGATAGCTATCGGGAGTGGCAAAACAAAATTTACATTTTACCTTTCTTATTCAATAATTCCAGTTTTTCATCTAAATACTTTACAAATTCTTCTTTCGATTTAATTCCGTTTTGTTCTTGTTCCCACGCGCCTAAAAAGTAAAAAGAATGTGCTTTGGTTGTTGGTTTAAAGACGATAAGATAATCTAAATCCGTATCGGCAACATTTTCAATTTCATTTATTTGATAAAAAATTGCCATTCCTAATTTATCCGGAACTAAAGACTGTTCTCCATAAGTTGCCAGATAAGCCCACTTTTTATTCTTGCTTTCTTTTTTAAGTAATTCAGCATTCTTTTGTTTTACGATTCCGGTGCAGATTCCTTTAATTTCTTTTGAAGCCTGAATTTTATGTTCTGTATAAAGCTGGTCCGGTTTAATGGTTAATTCTGTAGTAAAATCAATTTTATCAGAAGCTGTTTTCCATCCGTAGTAACGAACTTTTACTTTCGATTCATTTCCTTTATTTTCGACATTTGCCAAAGTTGAATCTACTTCATGAAAATGCAGTTTTTCGTTGTTTAGATAACGATCAATTGACCCAATTCCGATTCCTTTTCCGGCTTTCAGAATGTCAGCTCCCCAATCGCTCATTTCATGATACGAATCAAAATTATCCTGACCAACTTGTGGCAAAACTATTGCTGATGTCTTTTTTCCGAAAATATCTATTGCATTTCTCCAGTCTAAATACAAACGATATCCAATTCTGTTGTTTTCCCAACCCGGACCTTCATAACGAATATCAAAAGAATGATCTGTATGTTCCGGTGCTAATTTTAGTTTATCAACGTTTTTAAAAACGGTTCCACCAATGTACTTTCTGCCTTCCCATTTTCCATCTGTTTTTACGGATAATTCAGCATAGGTTTTAGCCGTTTTAATGTCGTATTTATTTTGTGCTTTACAAGCCGAAAGTCCAAAAAATAATACCGCTGATAAGGTTATTACTATTTTCATTTTATAAAATTTATTTAAATATTTTGTTTAAAAATTGTGTTGTATACTGTATCATTTCATCAAACCAAGGTTGGAAAAACCAAAAGGAATGTGGTGACTTTTCAATTGTTTTTACTTCGTTATAAATTCCACTCTCCTTTAAAATGGTAATCATATCATCTCTTCCGGCATGAAACCTATCAAAACTACTGTTTATAAATAATATAGGCGGCGTATTTTTATTGGTATGGCTTAAAGCCGAAGCATTTTTCCAGTTCTCCGGATTTTCTTCATAAGTACCTTTTAACCAAAATGACGCCATTTCTCCTTCTTTTGATTCCGGATGTTTAAACGCTAAAATTCCATCTACATCGATAATTGCATTTACTTTTGATGAAGATTTACTTTTATTCAGTGCATCTTCAAAAGCTAAATCTCCATTTGTTGTACCAATCAAAGCTGCCATTTGACCTCCCGAAGAGCATCCTAAAATTGCAATTTTGTTTGGATCTACATGAAACTTTTTAGCATTATCTTTTATAAATTTAATTGCATTTTTAATATCATAAATCCCTTCCGGATATTTCGCTTCAAGCGATAATCTGTATTCAATTGCAAAACAAGAATATCCTTTTGACGCTATTTCCTGTGCTATAACCTGCATCTGACTTTTATTTCCTGATCTCCAGCCACCGCCATGAATCATAATTACGGCCGGATTTAGTTTTTCTTTTTTATAAAAATAAGCATCTAAATGTAATGCTCTATTTTGCTTTTGATTGTAAACAAGATTATAAATTTCAGTAACCTTTTTATCTTTTTTTGACTCCGCAATTGTGATAAATGGATATTGCTTAATCAATTTATTATAAGTGCTCTTTATGGTATAAGAAGTATCGACCGCAAAATTGTTTTGTGCAGAAATTGTTGTTGCATACAATACCAAAAACAGTACTATTTTATTCATTTCTAAAACTTCAATTCTTAGTTAAGAAAGGAGTTTGATATGCGATCAAACTCCTTTTTAACTTCTTCAAAAACACTAATTATAAAAACTTAGATTCTTTTTTTGCCACGAATTGCACAAATTTTCGCAAATCACTGTGCTTAATCTGTGACATTACTTTTGCCATTTTATTTGCCACAGATTCCAAAGATTAAAATGATTTTTTATGTTCGATTATCATAAATCATCACGATTAATTAGTGAGAATTCGTGAAATTCGTGGCAAAGAATCTTTTTTAATAAATTTAATCTATGGCATAACTTTTATCAAATTACTAATATGCCGGGTTTTGAGGATAATTTTTACTTCTGTTCAAATCTAATGCTGATTGTGGTATTGGTCTTAAAATTTTAAGATTACCAGCTTTTCCTGCAAAAGCATTTGTTGATGTAACTTTAGGGTTGTATAAAACGGTTCTTTCTACCAAAGTTCCTGTACGTTTTAAGTCGAACCAACGGTGATATTCACCTAATAATTCTCTACCTCTTTCGTCTAATATTGTGTTGATATCAATTGACGTCAATACCGGAATTGTTCCTGCTACTCCGCCTCCTGCTCTTCTTCTTACTTCGTTTAAACGTACTAATGCAGTTCCAGTATTACCTGCTTTAAAATAAGCTTCTGCGGCAATTAGATACGTCTCTCCAAGTCTTGATATAATAAAATCACGTGTGCTGCTTCTGTTTGTCGCTGGCGTTATTGGTGTTGTATTATAATTTGCACTTGTTGCACCGCTGTAAGGTGCTTTTGGATCATCGAATTTACGAACCGGAATCAAGTTGTAATCTCCTCCTGAAGCCGCTGCTGACGAATAAGTTCCCCAATTGTGGTATCTGAATTTTGCCGGATCTACCATTCTTGACGTATTTGCTAATACCCACGCATCTCTATCTGCCGTTGTAAACCATTTTGGCTCGTAGAAATCTGTAATTTTCAAAGCAGCTTTGTCGGCTACATCATAATAATCATAATATCTGCTGTAGATTTCGTTCATAAAAGTCCCTTCCCAACGTTTATCTCCTTTTTCATATAATGACAAAGCATAAACCGTAGGACAAAGTGTGTAACTTCTGTTAGGATAAGGATTTCCTGCCGCTGCAGCTCCTAAATACGAACTGAACCAATAGTTTTGCGAACTTCCTAAAGCTGTAGTTCCCGTTGCATTTGAAGCAGCTGAAAACTGAACTGAAAAGATGGTTTCAGCATTCATTTCGTTTCCTGGTTTTACCACATTATCAAAAGAAACTGCCAATGCTTGTCCGCCAATTACCTCATCTGCCAATGCAGCAGCTGTTGTAAAATCTGCCGGAGTTCCAAAAGTTTCATACCCTTTTGTCAAATATACTTTTGCCAATAAATCCTGAACCGCTCTTTTATTAACTCTTCCATTATAAGCTGCAGTGCTAACCGCCGGAAGCGCTTCGTTAAGATCTTTTAAAACCTGAGTATATATTTCTTCTGCCGAATTTCTGTCAAATGAAGTTACTGCTGTATTGATGTTTTCCAAAACAAGCGGAACTCCTCCATAAGTTTGAACTAACAGAAAATAAGCATTTGCTCTTAAAAATTTAAGCTCTCCAATTCTGGTATCCAACGTGCTTGATTTCTCCGTAAGAGTCGAATAATACAATCCCTTGTTAGCTTGCTGAATGGCGATGTAACAAGTTCTGTACAATTGATCTACTCCTGCAGATGACGATGATAAGGTCAAATATTTTGCAAGTCCTTCCGGTTCCTGATTTCTTCCTTCAGAATACATATCTGTTCCTGCTTCAAACAACCACGGATCACCTCCGTAAATATCTTTTAAAGTCGCGTAATTTGTATTTATTAAGGACTCAAAACCTGCAGAAGTCAAAAAGTATTGCTCTGCTGAACCGTAAGAACGATTGTCTTCCTCAATAAAATCGGAGCAAGAATTAAGTGTCGTTCCAAGTATTAGTATAGCTACTATTAATTTTTTCATTTTTTCTAATTTAAAATTTTAAACTTAATCCCATTTGAACTGTCATTGTCGACACACGATTCACTGCTAAAGCCGCAGTTGCCCATTCCGGATCGTACCCTTCATAAGGTGTAATTACAAACGGATTCAGCACATTTACATAAAAACGCATGCTTTTAAGTTTCAATTTATTTACCAGATCATTGTCCAAACTATATCCTAAAGCTATGTTTTGAACTTTAACAAATGATGCATTTTTGTAAAAAGCAACGTTATTAGTATCATAATAAACTCCTGCTCCACGCGGTAACGGGTTTGTGTTTGAATATTGTGGCGCAATACCGGCTCCATTTGCAGGAATGTACCAATCATCAAGATCTAATTTTTGACGACCTCTGTCCGTAACATCGGCAAAATTATCGTGGAAACCACTAAATACAGTCATTCCCTGATTGGTGATCAATGACATAGACAAATCAAATTGTTTTACTTTTAATGTCGTAGAAAAACTTCCTGACCATTTTGGATCGTAATTTCCTAAAATAGCTCTGTCATTATTAGCATCTATTTTACCATCGTTATTCAAATCTTTTACTCTTGCTTCTCCAGGTTTCTGACCATAAGAAAGAGCTTTTGCAGCTTCGCTTTCCTGCCATACGCCATCAAAAACATAATTGTAGTACGAGTGAATGTTTTCGCCGATAAATAAATTGTTTCCAACATCATCCACTTTATCTTGTCCGTAAATAGATTCTAATTTGTTTACGTTTTTAGTGAAAGTAAAACTGGTTTCCCAAGACACATTTTTAGTCTGAATATTTTTTGTTACCAAAGTAACCTCAATACCTTTATTGCTGATAGAACCCACATTTGAAGTAATTGTAGGAACTCCAATTTCTAACGGTAATGCTTGTTGAAACAATAAATCTTTTGATAAACGATCGTAAACATCTACACTTCCTGAGATTCTGTTTTTAGCAAATCCGAAGTCTAAACCTAAATTCACCTCTCTGGTTTTTTCCCACGTAAGATCAGTATTTCCTAAACTTGAAGAAGTATAACCGTTTGCCGCAGTACCGTTAAAATCATAATAAGTCGGCACTTTTAAAACACTTAAACTTGAATATGGCGAAACATTATCGTTTCCGGTATAACCAACGCTTCCTCTTAATTTTAAATTAGAAATAAAAGTAGCATTCTTCAAAAATGATTCCTGATTGATATTCCAACCCACAGCTACAGAAGGGAATGCTGTCCATTTATTACTGTCAGATAAAACAGAAGAACCATCATAACGTACTGATGCTGTTAATAAATAACGTCCTTTGTAAGTATAGTTTAAACGCGCTGCATAAGATTCTAATGTATTTTTAGAATATGGAATAAATACTCCTGACGGAATTATAGCAATAGATCCCGAAGGCGTTAAATTGTAAGTTGGCTGTGCTCCTGAACCCAAATTGTAAAATCCTGTTTCGAAAGGATTTTCTCTTGAAGATTGAAAATAAGTTTCAGTAGTATTAGAGTAGAAACTCTGAAGTAATAAAACATTGAAAACGTGATTTTCTTTTAATGTATAGTTGATATTAAATTGGTTGTCCCAAGTATAATTAAAATTTTGAACATTGGTCACATCTCCAGACGGTAAACTTTTGTTTTTAAGTCCAAAATCTGTTTGAGCACCAAGTGATCTTCCTTCTCTTGCATTCATAGAACCTGCTGAAAAAGTCGTTTTAAAAGACAGCCAATTTGTAAATTTATACTCTCCGAATAAATTACCAATTGTAGTAAATCTTTTGATTTCATCTGCAGAATTTGCAATTTCCAAAAGCGGGTTATATGAACCTGTTTTATTGATTGCAAGACTTCCGTTAGGATATTTTAATGTTCCCGGTTGTTGTGCATAAGTCCCAACAATTTCGTTTCCATCGGCATCAATTGCCCAAGGCGATGTAAAAGGATTTTGTCTAAAAGCTTCCTGCATTGCAGTTGCGCTTCCTAATTGTTCATCGGTTTTAGAAATCGTAAGGTTAACTCCAAACGAAATTTTATCGTTTATCTTATGATTCAAACCTGCCTTAAAATTGTATTTATCGATACCTTCATTGTCAATAACTCCGGTTTCTTTTTGTACACCAAGACCTATGTTATAAGACAAACCATTATCGGCACGACCGGTAATATTCAGATAATTATTCTGAGTCATTCCACCTTTTAGAACTGCGTCCTGCCAATTATAACTTTGGTTGTTAGCTACTCTTTGAAACAAAACCGGATTTGTTCCTGCCTGACCAACTGCCGTATTCAATTCCGTTGGATTGATATCATTAAATGTTGGATTCGAAGCCGAAATTGTAGTCGCTAAAAACGCCGATTGATGATAATACCACCATTTTTCAGGACTCATTAATTTAGGCAATCTCACCGCTTGTTTGTTTCCGTAAGAGCTATCATAAGAAACTGTTACACCGGCTTTGGCATTTGTACCGCTTTTGGTCGTAACAATTATAACTCCGCTTCCTCCTCTTGAACCGTAAATCGCTGCCGAAGAAGCATCTTTCAAGACATCCATTCTGGCAATATCCTGCGGATTCAAAAAGTCGATATTATCGGTTGGAACACCATCGACAACAAAAAGTGGTTTAGAGCCATCTTTATTAATAGAGTTTGCACCTCTAATAATAACGTTGAAACCATCACCAATTCGGCCAGAATTAGACGTTACCTGAACTCCGGCAATTCCCCCCTGAATTGCTTCCATTGGGTTCGTAACATTTCTTTCTGTAATTTTTGCAGCGGATAAAGTGTTTACTGCTCCGGTTAAATCTGTCTTTTTTACAGATCCGTAACCTACAACCACAACTTCGTTAAGCGAATTGGATTGTTCTGAAAGACTTACATTTACTTTAGATTTTCCGGCAACACTAACTTCCTGAGTCTGAAAACCCAAATAGCTGATAATCAAAACTGCTTTATTGCTTGCAACATTTATTTTAAAACTTCCTTCAAAATCTGTCGAAGTTCCGTTTTTAGTTCCTTTTTCCTGGATATTTACACCCGGAAGTGATAATCCTGCAGCATCAGTAATCTTTCCTTCTACCACCGTCGACTGAGCGTTCATAGTAGTACTCAAAAGGAAATTGAGGAAAAATAAAAACACAAGATTGTATTTTATTTTTTTCTTTGATAATTGTTTAATATTCATAGTTAGGTTAATGGTTTGGTTAATTGATAGTTTTCTTTTTTAATTTTTAATCGATTCTACTTTCTTTCCATTGATATAAGTGCTTATAAAATTTATATTTTTTACGTTTTTTAAAGAATAAACAGAGTCTACTTTTTCGATTACGACATCTTTAAAGCTGATATTCTCTATAGGAGATTCTTTGTAACCATCGGCGAGAATTCCATATTTTCCACCATTTTTGACTTTAATATTTTCAAGGCTGATATTTTTGATTGCGGGTATAAAATTTCCGGACTGACTGCCATATACATCATAAAACATAGTCGCTCTCAAAACACATTCTTTTACAGTTCCCACTTCAAGATTTCGAACATAAATATCCTCCGTTGTTCCGCCTCGTTTAGAGTTGGTTTTAATTCTGATTGCTCTTTCCAAATTTGGACTATCCATGACACAATTTTCAACAAAAACATTGTTTACTCCGGCAGATATTTCGCTTCCCATCACTACGCCACCGTGACCATCAATCATTTTACAATTCTGAACAATGATGTTTTTACTCGGAATCCCAACACGTCTTCCATCAGCATCTCTTCCGGATTTTATAGCAATACAATCGTCTCCGGTATTAAAAGTGCAATTTCTGATGATTACGTTTTGAGAATATTCAGGATCACAACCATCATTATTCGGCCCGTGGCTATTGACTGTTACTCCGTCGACAATTACATTATTGGACTTTATAGGATGTAAAATCCAAAACGGAGCATTAATCACCGTAATATCTTTTACTAAAACCGTATTACATTCAAAAAATTCAATAAAACTGGGACGTAAATAATGTCCTTCTCCAAAAATTCTTTCAGAAACCGGAATACCTTTTTCGGCCATTTCGATTAAACTAATTCTATTAAGCGGATCATTTTGAGATGGAGTTCCTTTTTGCCAACCGTACATTTTGCTTCCAGCCCAAATCCACCAATTGGTATTATTTGCTTGTCCATTTAATGTTCCTTTTCCGGTTATGGCAACATTCGTTTTATTTTTTGCATAAATAAGAGGCGAATGATTCATCAATTCTGTTCCTTCAAATGAAGTATGCACTAAAGGATATTCTTTTGAATCAATGCTAAACAGAATCTCCGCTTTATCATCCAGATGCAAATTGACATTACTTTCTAAATGTATAGGTCCTGTCAGGTATTTTCCATTTGGTACAAGAACTTTTCCACCTCCATTTTCAGCACAAGCTTTAATCGCTTTTTCAAAAATGGTTGTATTTGATGTTTTTCCATCCGCTACAGCGCCATAATCCATAACATTATAAGTCTTATCTAAAAAGTGTGTTTGTGGAATGCTTTTTACAATTAAATCCATCTTTTTCCACGGATCAGCTTCTGAAACATTAGAAACTTGTTTTCCACAAGAAAAAAATGACATTGCAAGCAGGCTACAAATAACAACTGATTTTGACACTATAGACTTATTTATAATCATTTGCAGGTAATTTTTTGATTTTTCAAACATAAAATCAATATTTATGTAATCGATTACACGAAAGTAGAAAATTTTTTTAATACCGCAAATTTATTTCGAAAATATTTATATATTTAATTTTTATTATAAACTATATTTACATTTAACACAAAAATATTCCTAATTATTTACCATAATAGAACAGAAAACGTTTTAGTTAGTCTATAATAGTAATCGATAACATTTTATATTTTGATAATAAAAAAAAATGTATTTTTGTCTAACAATTAATTTGAAACACTTTTTGAATGAGCGAAAAAATAACCATTTATGATATTGCCGAGAAATTAAATATCACTGCTGCTACTGTTTCAAGAGCCTTAAACAACAATCCGAAGATAAAAGAGAGTACACGTGAGCTGGTTCTTAAAACCGCTGCATCGATGAACTATAAGCAAAATAAACTTGCATTAGCCTTAAAAAGCGGTCGTAGTAATAATATAGGTGTAATTGTTCCTCGTATTGATAGCAACTTCTTTGCTTCTGTAATTAGAGGTGTTGAAGAAGAACTTCATCCGCATGGTTATCAGGTTATTATTTGCCAGACTCATGAAGATCCAAAAAGAGAAAATGAAAATCTATATACCTTAATTGACGCACAAGTAGACGGAATCATCATGTCGGTTACAGATGTGACTAACGAAAATGATAGTGCTTTTCGTAATGTTTTAGAGAAAAATGTTCCGTTGATCTTTTTTGACAGAAGTAAACATATTGAAGGTGTAAGCTCTGTAACAATCAATGACTTTAAAGGCGGATATATTACCACAAAACATTTAATAGATGAAGGTTGCCGTTGTATTGCTCATTTCTCCGGAGATCAATCTCTTGAAATATTCGAAAATCGTTTCTTAGGCTACAAACAAGCTTTACTGGATAATGGAATGACTTTTAAGGAAGAGTACGTTATTCATACCAAAAGTAGTGTTGATGCAGGAAAACAAGCTATTGATACTTTATTAAAATTAGAACCTCGTCCCGACGCTATATTTTCGGCGAGTGATTTTGCGGCTTTAGGCGCCATTCAGGAGTTAAAAGAACGCAATATCAGTATTCCGAAAGACTTTTGTGTAGCGGGTTTCAGTAACGAGCCTTTTACCAAATTCATGGAATTGTCAATAACTTCTGTCGATCAGTCTCCACTCGAAATGGGTAAAATGTCAGCAAGAGTATTCTTAGAACAAGTTGATAAAACCAATACAATCAAAATCGAAAAAAAGGTAGTACTCGCTCCGGAATTACACATTCGCAAATCGTCGTCAAGAACTACCTCTTAGTTTTTTTTCTTACCATTAAGAGATTAAGAAAAATTAAGCTTTACTTCCTTTAACTTCATTTCACTATTAAGACATTAGAAAATTAAGCATTACGCTTAATGAAACTTAATATCTTAATGGTGACAAAAAGAAAAAAAATACGCTCATTGTTAAATGAGCTTATTTTTACTTAAGTAAATATAAAACCGTGCCTTAAAAAATAGCCACGAATTCACGAATTATTCTAATTTATTACGCGCAATCATTCGTGAATTCGTGGCTGTTTTTAAGACATCCTATTAATCTTTTTATGCCGATAGCTATCCGAAAGTAGAAAAATAAAACCGTCGAGCTTAATTTTTCTTAATCTCTTAATGGTAAAAAAAATAAGCTCATTGTTAAATGAGCTTATTTAATTTATATGGTAAACTTTTTATAACGAAACTCCTCTTTTCCAAGGAATAAATACATCTTGTTTCAACTGGTCTGCTTTTGTTTCCACGTTTCCGCTCGCCAATTCTATAATGTAATCTACTATTTCTGCTCCAACCTCGGTAATGGTTTTTTCACCAGTAATCACCGTTCCGGCATTTACATCGATAATATCAGACATTCTATTAATTAATGCCGTGTTCGAAGAAATTTTTACAACGGGTGCAATCGGATTTCCCATCGGATTTCCTAAACCTGTGGTAAATAAAACAACTGTTGCGCCCGATCCCACCAATCCTGTGGTACATTCTGCGTCATTTCCTGGAGTATTTAAAAGATTTAATCCTGGTTTTGAAATATACTCTCCGTAATCTAAAACATCTACAACAGGTGAAGTTCCGCCTTTTTTAGCTGCGCCAGCAGATTTCATTGCATCTGTAATTAATCCGTCTTTGATGTTTCCCGGAGATGGATTCATATCAAACCCTGAACCTGCATCTACAACTGATTTTTCAAAAGCTTTCATTAAAGTTAAAAACTTATCTGCTTTTTCTTCGTCCACACATCGGTTCATCAATTCTTGCTCAACGCCACATAATTCCGGAAACTCTGCCAAAATTGTTTTCCCTCCCAAAGCTGCAAAAATATCTGAAACAATTCCTAATGCCGGATTAGCAGAAATTCCTGAAAATCCGTCAGACCCTCCACATTCTAAACCAATACTTAGCTTTGAAAGAGGAGCAGGTTTGCGTTCAATTTTGTTGGCTCTTTTAATAGCTTCATAAGAATCTTTAATCACCATTTGAAACATTTGATCAGTAGTTCCAATTTGTTGTTGCTCATAGATCAAAATTTCTTTATCACTATTCGGACTCATTTCTTTCAATGCCTTTTTAAAAATATCAACTTGCAAATTTTGGCAACCTAAACTTAAAACAGTTGCACCTGCAACATTTGGGTTGTTCACATATCCTGCAAGCAGTTTTGCCAACAATTCTGAATCTTGTCGAATCCCTCCACAACCACCTTGATGATTGATAAATTTTACTTCGACGTTATTTAAAAGATTTTCATTTAAATTTTTATCCGAAACTTCTTCTACGCTTTTTTCTTCAATTAAAGAGCGCAACAAATTTTTATAAGAAACTTCTTTTTTGGGCATTAATTCATTTTCGAAAATATCTTTCAGTTTTTCGATATTTTTGTTTTCACAAAAAACCAATGGAAAAAACAACCAAACGTTTTTGGTTCCAACTTGTCCATCAGTACGGTGGTATCCGTTGAAAGTTTTGTCTTTCCAACGATCTACATTTGGTGGAGTCCAACCTAAATTTCCGTTTTTACCAAAAACTTTTTCACTTTGATGTTTTACATTTTCGGTGGTAATTACTTCTCCTTTTTTTATAGGTTTAGCAGCTTTTCCAACCAAAACACCATACATTATAATATCATTACCAATTGTAAAATCTTTCTCTGCGATTTTATGTTTTGCTTTAACATCAGTTGTTGGTGAGACGGTAGTTCCTTCAAACATAATTTGTTCGTTTTGTACCAAATCGGTTAAAGCGACAATTACGTTATCTGCCGGGTTGACTTTTATTAATTTTTTTTGAGTTGCCATGATTAAGCGTTCTGAGTTGTAGTATGTAATTGTTTTTGAAAATTAGCAAAACCTTTTTCAATTCCGTTTGCATCAATTTCCTCCAAAGCTGTTGTAATTGCTTTTGTTAAGCCCGGAATTAGCGTTAAATCTTCATCCCAGAAACTTTTATTCTGCAAAGTAAGTCTTGCAATTTTATTATAATCATCAGATTTCCAAAGTCCGTCAAAGAAAGTTACAATATCTTCACTATCATTTATGGGTAAACTTTCGCCTTTCCAGATTCCTTTATAAAAACGAATTAAAGCCGCAAATGCAAACGTTAAATGAACCGGAAGTTTATGATGAACAGCAACATATCCGGTTAAACTTGGCAAGACACGTACTTTGAATTTCGAAACTGAATTTAAAGCAATAGAAGACAATAAATGCTTGATGAACGGGTTTCTAAAACGGTCTAATATTTCTTCGGCGAAACTTGTTAATTCCGCTTTATCCATGTTTAAAGTTTCATTAATCTCCTCAAAAACTGCCTTGTTTACAAATTCTCCTGTAAAGGCATTATCAACAGTTTCTTTGACAGTTTCATTTCCGTAAAGTAACGAAAAAGGAACCATTGCAGTATGTGCTCCATTCAAAATTCGGACTTTACGTGTGCGATACGGCTGCATATCAGCCACTATTTTTACATCTAAATCTGTTTTTTCAAACGGAAGTTTCGCTTTCAATTTATCATCACCTTCAATTACCCATAAAAAGAAACTTTCTGCGCTTACAATCAAATCATCTTTATATTCTAACTGACTGTTATATTCTTCAATCTGATCTTTTGGATATCCAGGTACAATTCTATCCACCAAAGTATTATGGAAAGAACAATCATTTATCAGCCATAATTTAAAATCAGATTCCAGATTCCAATCTACACAATATTTCAGAACAATTTCCTTCAAAGTATCTGAGTTGTAATTTATTAACTCACATGGAATAATTGTCAGCGCTTTTGATTTATCACCTTTAAAATACTTAAATCTTTCATATAAAAGTACGGTTAATTTTGCAGGAAATGAAACTGGAGGCTGCATTGTTACGCAATCAGATTCAATATATTCGATACCGGCTTCTGTTGTATTTGAGATTATAAAAGCCAACTCTTCTTCTTTGGCTAAAGCCAAAAATTCCTGAAAAGAAGCATAAGGATCAACCGCTTTTACAATATTGGTGATTAACTCTTTTTCCTGAATTTCTTCGCCCTTTTTAACTCCTTTCATAAACAAAGTGTACAAACCGTCCTGAGCATTTATCATATTGACCAAACCTTTATCAATAGGCTGTACAACAGCAATTCCGGCATTAAAATCTGCTTTTTGATTTAATTTCTGAAAAGCAAATTCTACAAAGGCTCTTAAGAAATTACCTTCGCCAAATTGCACTATTTTAATTGGAAGTTTCTTTGAAAATTCCGTGTTTGATCTGTTTATTTTTTCCATTATAATTTCTTTAAAGCGTTATAAATAATCACAATAAATACCTTATTCGTTTCTTTATCAAAGGATTTCTAACTTGTAAAAGAGACATTACACTTGTTTATGATAAATAGAAACTTGTTGTGAGGAATGACAAGTATTATTTTTTCAAGCGTAATGTTCAATTACAATCTAAAATCTAAAAAAAACGCAATTAAATAAGGAATTGGCATGATTACTCCTTATTTATTTTTAATATTATTTATGATGTCAAGAACCTGACTTACTTTCGTTTTTAATCCTTGAAAATCATTGTTATCCAGAATATCTTTTGATATTAATTGCGATCCGATTCCAACACAATACGCACCAGCACTAAACCAAGAAGTCAAACTTTCTACTGTTGGTAAAACACCGCCCGTTGGCATAATATTCGTCCACGGACACGGACCTTTTATAGCTTTTATAAACTCAGGACCATAAATATCTCCGGGGAATAATTTTACAATTTCGCATCCTAATTCTTCGGCTCTGGCAATCTCCGTTAGCGTGCCGCATCCCGGTGACCATAATACTTTACGGCGATTACAGGCAATTGCAATATCTTCTCTAAAAACTGGCGTTACAATAAAATTAGCCCCCAAACTCATATACAATGACGCTGCAGCAGCATCTGTAATTGAACCAACTCCCAGAATCATTCCCGGTAATTCGGCCAAAGCATATTTGTTTAAAGCTCCAAAAACTTCGTGTGCAAAATCACCTCTGCTGGTAAACTCCATTAATCTCGCACCACCATCATAACACGCTTTCAGCACTTTTTTGCTAATTTCTAAATCTGAATGAAAAAACAACGGAACCATTCCGTTTTTCTTCATTGTTAAAGCCACTTCTATTCTTGAATATTTTGCCATATATTATTAATTATCTTGATACTAATCCTGCCGAATTACCATCAATCATATTTTCAACTTCTTTTAAGGTTACCAAATTATAATCGCCTGCGATGGTGTGTTTTAAACAACAAGCCGCAACTGCAAAATCTAATGCTTTCTGATTGTTATTTTGATATTCTAATAATCCGTAAATCAATCCTCCCATAAAAGCATCCCCACTTCCTACCCGATCTACAACCGGAGTAACTTCTTTAATTCCTGCATGATAAATCATTTTTCCATCAAACAAAACACCACCAATTCGTTGATGCGAAGCACTTACAGAATAACGTAAAGTCGTCGCAACCGTTTTTAAATTCGGCATCAAATCAAACAATTTTGAGTACAAAACCGGAAGCGATTTTTCGTCCTGATAATTCGGATTTACCTTCGGAATTCCCAACATGAAATAAGCGGTATCAATATCTCCCAAAATAACATTGCTGTATTTCAACATTTCCGGCATCACATCACTTGGAGTTTTGCCATATTGCCACAATTTTGATCTGTAATTTAAGTCGCATGAAATCGTGATTCCCAGTTTATGAGCCACTTTAATAGCTTCTAAACAGGCTTCGGCAGCCGTTTCAGAAATTGCCGGAGTAATTCCGCTCCAGTGAAACCAGTTTGCACCTTCCAGAACTTTTTCCCAGTCAATATTTCCTTTTTCAATAGTTGCCATTGAACTGTGTGCACGATCGTAAACGACATTACTTCCGCGAGTTCCTGCACCGGTTTCCAAAAAATAAATTCCTAAACGTTCGCCTCCATAAATGATATTTTTGGATTCGACATTCATTTTTCTCATTTCTTTTAAAGCCGAAATACCAATTTCATTTTCAGGTAATCGTGTTACAAACTCCGCATTTAAGCCATAATTTGCCAAAGACACACAAACATTAAATTCTCCGCCTCCATAAGAAGCTCCAAATGCTGTAGATTGTGAAAAACGCAAATGCCTTTCCGTCGAAAGACGCAACATAATTTCTCCAAATGCAACTACTTTATTCATATAAATATTTTTTTGCCACAGATTCTAATGATTAAGAAAATTAAGCATGCTAAAATTCTTTCTTCTTTCCTCTATATTCTTTCCTCTATATTCTTTCCTCTTTCTTCTTTCCTCTTTCTTCTTAACTAAAATTTGAAATACTCTTTTGCGTTGTTGTATGAAATATCCTGAACCATTTTTCCAATCCATTCCATGTCATTTGGAAGCTCACCACGTTTGATTTCGTCTCCCAAAAGATTACATAAAATACGTCTGAAATATTCATGTCTTGGGAACGATAAAAAGCTTCTTGAATCTGTCAGCATTCCAACAAAACAGCTAATTAATCCCATGTTTGAGAGCGCGTTTAACTGCTTTGTCATTCCGTCTTTCTGGTCTAAAAACCACCATCCTGAACCAAATTGTACTTTCCCTTTAACACTTCCGTCGTTGAAATTTCCAATCATCGTCGCCATCACTTCATTATCAGACGGATTCAGGTTATAAATGATCGTTTTTGTCAATTTATCTTTACTGTCTAATGCGTTTAAAAAGCTCGATAATTTTTGTGCCTGCGGAAAATCACTAATAGAATCCCAACCTGTATCTGGTCCTAAAATTCTGTGCATACGCGCATTATTATTTCTTAAAGCACCTAAATGAAACTGTTGTACCCAACCAAACTCATGATACGTTTGGGATAAAAACAACAAGATTGCACTCTGAAATTTCAGTCCTTCTTCAGGGGTTATATTCTGGTTTTCTCTTTTCTTTTTGAAGATCGAATTGATTTCACTTTCGGTAAAATTCTCAAAGTAAATCTGGTCTAAACCGTGATCACTAAGCTTGCAGCCATTTTGATTGAAATACTCCACTCGATTTTTTAACGCATTGCATAAATCAGCATACGTATTAATTGCAATTCCGGACACATCCCCTAATGTGTCCAGATATGCATTATAACCATCATTAGAAATTAAGATGGCTTTGTCAGGTCTGAAAGCCGTACTCATTTTAACTCCAATTGGATTTTTTATCAGTTTCTGATGAAACTCTAAACTATCAATTGGATCTTCGGTGGTACAAACTACTTCAGCATTTACTTTTTTAAGCAGGTTTTGCGTGCTATAGGCTTCAGAATTAATTTTTTCTGAAGTTTCGATATATATTTTCTCTGCCGATTTTTCGTTTAATAAATCGTATATATCAAAATAACGCGCCAATTCTAAATGCGTCCAATGATACAAAGGATTACGCATTGTATAAGGAACGGTTTTTCCCCAGTTTAAGAACTTCTCTTTATCTGATCCGTTTCCGGTAACAAATTGTTCATTAACACCCAAAGTACGCATTGCGCGCCATTTGTAGTGATCTCCATTTATCCAAACCTGCGTGATGTTGTCAAAGATTTTATCCTCGGCAATAAACTGCGGATTCAAATGATTATGGTAATCTATTATGGGTTGATTTTTAGAATAGTTATGATATAATTCTTCCGCGAATTTATTTTCAAGTAAAAAATTATCGTTTATGAAACTTTGATTTGCGCTCATGATTTTTAATTATAATTGAGAATTATGCCTCGTTTGATGGTTTGCCAATTGTTGCCAAAATTCCGCCATCGACATACAAAATATGACCGTTTACAAAGTCACTTGCTTTTGAAGATAAAAATATGGCTGCTCCGGCTAAATCACTTGGATCGCCCCATTTTGCAGCGGGAGTTCTACTAATGATAAAATCGTTAAACGGATGTCCGTCAACTCTTATCGGTTTTGTTTGTTCGGTAGCAAAATAACCGGGACCAATTCCGTTGATTTGTACGTTGTATTTTGCCCATTCCGTTGCCATGTTTTTGGTCAGCATTTTCAAACCGCCTTTTGCTGCAGCATAAGCACCAACGGTATTGCGGCCTAACTCACTCATCATTGAACAGATGTTGATTATTTTTCCTTGTCGTCTTTCGATCATTCCTTTGGCAACATGTTTTGAAACGATAAACGGAGAAACCAAATCAATGTCAATTACTTCTTTAAAATCGGCAACTTCCATTTCGATTAATGGAATTCTTTTAATGATTCCGGCGTTATTAATCAAGATTGCAATTGGTCCAACTTCACTTTCAATTTTCTGAATTGCGGTAATAACTTCTTTTTCATCGGTTACATTAAATTTATAACCAACTGCATTTATTCCTTCACTTTGAAGTTCTTTAACAGCATCATCAATTTTTTGTTGAGAAGAGTTTCCGTTTACGATAATTGTTGCTCCAGCTTGACCTAAACCTTTTGCCATTGCCATTCCCAATCCGTGTGTACTTCCTGTAATCAGGGCAATTTTCCCTTTTATATCAAATAAATCTATCATGATTCTTATCTTAAATCTGTGATTTTACAAACATCCATATCTCCGTAATCCAAGTTCTCGCCTGCCATTCCCCAGATAAAAGTATAATTCGAAGTTCCAGAACCTGAATGAATCGACCAAGGCGGAGAAATCACTGCCTGATGATTGTTCATCCAAATATGTCGTGTTTCCTGAGGCTGTCCCATAAAATGACAAACCGCCTGATTTTCCGGAATGTCTAAATAAAAATAAACTTCCATACGACGATCATGAACGTGCGCCGGCATTGTATTCCAAACACTTCCCGGTTTTAGTTCCGTCATTCCCATTTGCAATTGGCAAGTTGTTACAACGCTGCCAATAATCATTTGGTTAACGGTTCTGTGATTTGCCGTTTCCATAGTTCCAAGTTGTAATTTATTGGCTTCAGCCAAACTCACTTTTACCGTTGGATACGCTGTATGTGCGGGAGCGGAATTAATATAATATTTAGCAGGATTCTTGCTGTCGTCACTTTTAAAGATTACTTCTTTGTTTCCGCTGCCGATATATAAGGCATCTTTAAAATCAAGTTCAAAAGATTTTCCTTCGACAACAACAGAACCTTTTCCTCCAACATTAATAATTCCTATTTCTCTTCTTTCCAGAAAATAACTTGCTTTAAGCGGATCGATACTTTCCAAAACTAAATCCCCTTTTACCGGAACTGCAGATCCTGCAATATATCTGTCGTAATGAGAATAGGTTAATACAATTTCATCTTCCTGCATAAGATCCTCAATTAAGAATTCATTTCTTAATTCCTGAGTATCATATTTTTTAACAGCTTCTGGGCTTGACGCGTATCTTGAACTATATTTTGTCATAATTTTATTTTAATGTAATCGATTGCACAAAATTAGATTTTTATTTTAAAATACCTTTTAGTTTCCTCAAAAAAAATTGAAAATCTTATAAATCTGTGATTGGGCGGTATTTTGGAACTAATACTTTCATTACGCACCAGCCTGTTAAGTAACAAACGGCACAAATAGAGAAAATGATAAAGTATCCGGCTTCAATTCCTTTAAAGCCCATGAAAACCATATTAGTTTCTTTTGCATGATCGAACAATAAACCCGAACCTTTGTTGATTAAAGTAGAACCAATACCTCCGGCTAAACCACCAATTCCTGTAATTGTCGCAATCGCTTTTTTAGGAAACATATCTCCAACTGTAGTAAAAATATTTGCCGACCACGATTGATGCGCCGCGCCTGCAATCCCAATTATAATTATAGGAAGCCAATAACTATAATGACCTAAAGGCTGCGCAACCAGCGCCAATAAAGGGAAAAACGCAAAAATTAACATTGCTCTCATTCTTCCTTCGTACGGGTTCATTCCTTTCTTTTCAACAAAATAAGTCGGAAGCCAACCTCCAATAATAGAAAGCAAAGTGATCATATATAATACAAACAAAGGCAAAGCAGCTTGTGTAGAATCCATTCCATAAACAGAGCTTAAATATGCCGGAGTCCAGAACAAAAAGAACCACCAAACGCCGTCTGTCATAAATTTACCAAAAGCAAAAGCCCAGGTTTGTTTGTATTTAAAACAATCCACAAAAGAGACTTTGGTCTTAGTGTCTTTGATATAACCAACTAATTTACTGTCAGCAATATCGTCTTGTTGAATATACTCTAATTCGGCAGCGCTAACTCGTGGATGTTTCTCTGGTTTATCGTACAT
Organism: Flavobacterium sp. ov086; assembly: GCF_900187965.1. GTDB lineage: Bacteria > Bacteroidota > Bacteroidia > Flavobacteriales > Flavobacteriaceae > Flavobacterium. The sequence continues at coordinate 146,047 of NZ_FZNL01000006.1, forward strand.
AAAAACCCAAAATCCCATCCAGACAAAACCAAGCGCACCGATGATAATAAATGCCATTTCCCAGCCAAAAGCTTCAGCAATAAATGGTATTGAAATTGGTGCTGCCAACGCGCCAACAGTAGCACCGGCATTAAATATACTAGTTGAAAATGCTCTGTCTTTTTTAGGAAAATATTCGGCTGTTGTTTTGATCGCCGCAGGAAAATTTCCGGCTTCACCAATTGCCAAAACAAAACGGGCAAAAATGAACAATGTAACACTTACATTAATCACCATTCCGGTATCTTTTACCAAGTGAATTGCATTTTTTGCTCCTTCAAAACCTACAAACCAGTTTCCTGTAATGATTCCGGCAGTTGCAATACCACAAAATGCATGCAAACAAGCTCCAAAAGACCAAATCCCGATCGCCCAAAGAAATCCTTTTTTAGTATCTAACCAATCCACAAAACGTCCGGCAAACAATAAAGAAACCGCATAAAATATAGAAAACAATGCCGTAATATTTCCGTAGTCATTATTAGTCCAATGAAATTCAGGTGCAATGAAATCGTTCCATGTCAAAGAAAGCACTTGTCTGTCTAAATAATTGATTGTGGTTGCAAAAAAAAGCAATGCGCAAATGCTCCAACGGTATTTTCCTGTAGTTTTTTTGGTTTCGCTCATAATAACTGCATGTATATCACTCATGGTAATGGTTTATTATAAAATTTGTGATTTTTGGTCTTTCGATTTCATTGTTTCTTCAAAGAATCATTAAATCCAACAGATTCAAATTCAATAAAAAATCAAATAATGTAATCGATTGCACAAATATACTTTTAAATCTTTATATTCCAAATAAATTATATAAAAAATTAATTTAAGTCCATAAATAAACACATCGTATAAAAAAATTAAACCATAATTACATATTAAACAATATATTTGTTAAATCTATATTTTACAAAAACACACCATTTATCCTCGAAAAGCAGTGCTGAAATCAAGCCTTTTACAAGCTCTGTTTGATTTGTTTTTTAATATTCGGAAAATGAATTTATTTTTAAAGATTTTACAACTTAAATCAACTTTTATAAAGTAAATTACAACCCGATTACAACAACCTTAAATACTTTTAAATTGAAAACTTCAAGAAACCGCCTTTCTAAAAAAGCATTATTAATTCCGATACTGTTTTTAGCGCTTATGAATTCCTTACAAGCACAAAATTCTCAACCAATACCACTTTGGGATAAAGTTCCAGGAGAAATCGAAGATTTAAATTATCGGGAAAATGTTGGCGTAAACATTTCGAGTGGAAGAATAGAAAGTATCAGTTTGGTTAAAACTCCAACTTTAACTGTTTTTCTTCCTAATGAAACAAAACCTAATGGAACCTCTGTAATTATTCTTCCAGGCGGAGGATATCAGCATTTGGCTTATGATAAAGAAGGAGTTAAAGTAGCTGAATGGTTTAATAGTTTAGGTATTACGGCATTTGTTTTAAAATACCGTTTGCCGAGTGATTTAATCATGAAAAACAAAAACATTGGACCATTACAAGATGCTCAGCAAGCCGTACGCTATGTGAGAGAAAATGCTGAAAAATGGAATATTGACCCGAAAAAAATTGGTGTATTAGGATTTTCTGCCGGTGGACATTTAGCATCAACTTTAGCAACGCATTATGATGATAAAGTATATGAATCAACCTTAAAAGTAAGTGCTCGTCCTGATTTTTCTCTTTTGATTTATCCTGTAATTTCTATGCAAAATGACATTACACACAAGGGTTCTCAAACTAGTTTATTAGGCAATAATCCTTCGCAGGAATTAATTGATTCATTCTCAAATGAAAAGAAAGTAACCGCACAAACACCACCAACTTTCCTAATTCATGCAACAGACGATAATGTGGTTTTACCAGAAAACTCAATTAATTACTACCTAGCACTTAAAAAAAATGGAGTTTCTGCAGAAATGCATATATATGAAAAAGGCGGACATGGTTTTGGTTTAGGCATTAACGATACCAGTAAATATTGGACCAGAGATTGCGAAGAATGGCTTAAAGCACAAGGATTAATCAAACAATAAGCTCTTGAAAACATAACTATATAAGAGTAATCTTAGCCACTAATTTCACAAATTATCACGAATTAAATTAGTGGAAATTGGTGGAATTAGTGGCAACAATTTTGCACAAATAATAATCCGTAAAATCATTTTATCCGATAGCGATCGGGAGTGGCTAAAAATAAAAAAGGGTTTTTAGAGTCAGTTAAAAAACCAAATCTAAAAACCCGATAAAAATTAGACAGTCTTGTACTCTTGCAAATTTATACAAACCTACCCACGATCAAATGAATACGCCCAATTTTCATTGTAATAAAAAATTGTTTCTCCAAAAACAGTTTTAACCATAGAATCGATATCAAATTTAAAAAAGGCAAAAACCATATATCATTTTATTTCTATAGTACAAATCTACATGCAACTTTTATGAATTCATTACGGCTTTCCTCATTTTACTAAAAAAAAACCTTTTTTCATCTCCAATAAAATATAATCTATTGTTTCCGATTTAGTTATAATTTTATTTTAACAAAAGTTTATTTTTTGTTGCACTAAGTCCATTAGCCCCTAAGTTACTAAGCCTTTAACCTATTGTTAATTTAAGCAAATAAACTTCTATCCCGAAGCTTTGGAACTAAGTCACTAAGATTTCTTGTTCTAGATTAAGTTGAAACTGTAATTTCTAAAATACATTTGTCAAGTAAATTATACGTTCTTTTTAAAAGCTACTAAGTTTTTATCCAAAATCTTCAAAAATAAGCCGCTAAGATTTCTTGTTCTAGATTAAGTTGAAACTGTAATTTCTAAAATACATTTGTCAAGTAAATTAAACGTTCTTCTGACAGCTAAAAAAAATGGAAACTTAGTCAGTTAAAAACTCAGAATCTTTTCTTATTCTAGATTAAGTTGAATTAGTTTGATAACTAATAAATTTGTCAAGTAAAATAGAAGTTCTGATAAGATCTAAAAAGATTAAAAAACTTAGTGTCTTAGAAACTTAGAATCTTTTTTTTTTAAAAGAACCTTAAAACAAAAACAATGAAAACATTTGAATTCTTAATACTCGGAAAAAACCAGCCTATTTTAGAGATCTTACTTAGATTGGTAAATGCATACGAAAATTGGAATGCAGTTGGCTTTAGTGATGAAAAGCTAGCGGAAGAATATTTTCAAAATCACAAAATCGATATTGTTCTGTTGAGTTCCGGAATCGAAGATCATGTCGAAAAAGAGTTTACCATTTTCTGCTTAAAACAGCAACCCAATGTCGAAGTAATAGAGCATTTTGGCGGCGGAAGCGGTTTACTAAAATCAGAAATAGAACACAGATTATATCTTAAAGGAAAAATTTAGGTACCCAATTTTTTCACATCAATGCCATTTCATTAACACATTTACGAAGATCGCCTAATCGTTGACGATATATCGTTAAAATCACTATTGCCTTTTTTTCAAAAATTCGTTATAAATCAACGCCTTACAAACAAGGCACTGCTTTTGAACGCAATAAACTGAAAATCAAACTGAATACAAATTTTAAAAACCTTTTTATTAACACACAAATTTACATTATCATGAAAAAATTAATCTTAACAACAGTTTTAGTAGTAGCAACATTTATCGGTTTTGCGCAAAAACCAAGTCCTGCATTATTAAGCCCAACAAACCATACTTTGGTTCTTATTGATTACGAAAGCCAAATGGCATTTGCAGTAGGAAGCACACCAATCGATCAACTTCGTAATAATACCGCTTTAGTAGCCGGAGCTTCAAAAATCTTTAAAGTTCCAACAATTGTAACAACAGTTGCCGAAAAATCATTTAGCGGACCTGTTTTCCGTGAAATCGAAGAGTTTTATCCAAAAGCAACTTCAAACTATATCGACCGTACTTCAATGAATACCTGGGAAGATGTTCCTGCTTACAAAGCAATCACTGAAAAAAGTAAAAAGAAAATCGTTTTTGGAGGTTTATGGACAAGCGTTTGTATCGTTGGTCCAACATTATCAGCAATCAGCGAAGGTTATGATGTGTATGTAATTACAGATGCAAGTGCAGACGTATCTAAAGAAGCACACGAAATGGCTATTACACGTATGGTTCAGGCAGGCGCTCACCCAATAACTTCATTACAATATTTACTGGAATTACAACGCGATTGGGCACGTCAGGAAACTTATGTTGCCGTTACTGATCTTGCAAAAAAATATGGTGGTGCTTATGGCGTAGGTATTCAATATGCGCACGAAATGCTTAAACACTAATTCATAGATTGTTCTTAATTGGTTACCTAAAGGGCTGTGCAGAGTCACAGCCCTTTTTATTACAAAACTCATAAAACCAAGATCATGAAACTAAAAACCATATTACCAGCATTACTTTTAATTCTCTCCCTCCCTATTTTCGCTCAAGGCAAAAGTGCTACACTTATCGTTCACCATGCTGTAATTCATACTCTTGATGATAAAAACACAATAGTTGAAGCTATGGCTGTCGCCGATGGAAAAATCCTGAAAACCGGAAAAAACAGCGACATTTTAAAACTAAAAAACAAAAATACAACCGTAATCGATGCCAAAGGAAAAGTGATCATTCCGGGAATATTTGATTCTCACATGCACATAATCCGCGGCGGAAGATTCTTTAATACCGAATTACGCTGGGACGGCGTTCGTTCCCTAAAAAGAGCTTTGGCAATGCTGAAAGAACAAGCACAAAGAACACCAAAAGGACAATGGGTTCGCGTTGTTGGCGGATGGAATGCCTATCAGTTTGAAGAAAAAAGATTACCAACTCTTGAAGAAATAAACGAAGCTACAGGAGATGTTCCTGCATTTGTACTTCACTTATACGGTCACGCTTATTTGAACAAAGCAGGTTTAGAAACCTTAAAAATTGATGCTAATACTCCAAATCCAAATGGCGGACTTGTAGAAAAAGATGCTGCCGGAAACCCAACGGGATTATTAGTTGCAGAACCAAATGCTTTTATTTTATACTCGACACTTTCAAAATTACCCGAATTAACTCCTGACGAAAAAGTAAATTCGACCAAACAATTTATGACCGAAATGAATCGTCTTGGCGTAACTGCCATTATTGATGCCGGCGGTGGATTTCAAAACTTTCCAGGTGATTATGGCGTAACAAACGGTTTATGCAAAGACAACGAACTTACGATAAGAATGCCCTATTATTTGTTTGCTCAAAAAGCAGGAAGCGAATTAAATGATTACTCCAAATGGGTTAGCACAGTAGAAATTGGCGAAGGCTGTGACGATCATGATGCCGATAAAGTAGAATATCACGCACAAGGCGCTGGAGAAAATCTGGTAATGAGTGCAGGAGATTTTGAAAATTTCGATAAACCAAGACCAGAATTAAGTCCGGCAATGGAAGGTCAGCTAAAAGAAGTTTTATCATTATTAGTAAAAAACAGATGGCCATTTAGAATCCACGCAACTTATAACGAAAGCATTACCCGTTTTTTGAATGTTATTGAAGATATTAATAAAGAAACGCCACTAAACGGACTTTTATGGTTTTTCGATCACGGAGAAACTGTTTCTGTAGAAAACTTACAACGTATAAAAGCTTTAAACGGAGGATTAGCAATTCAGCATAGAATAGCTTATCAGGGAGAAAGTTTTATCAAAAGATATGGTAAAACTGCTGCTGCAAATACAGTTCCGCTAAAGAAAATCCTCGCAATGGGAATCAAAGTTGGAATGGGAACTGACGGAACCCGTGTTGCCAGTTACAATCCGTGGGTTGGTTTATATTGGTTAACGACAGGAAAAACACTTGGAGGAACAAAATATATGCTTGACGAAAATATTCAGGACAGAACAACCGCTTTGAAATTATTTACTTGCGGAAGTGCTCAATTGATCAACTTAGAAAAAGATCGCGGAATACTGAAGGAAAACAATCTTGCCGATTTTGCAATTCTTTCTGATGATTATTTCAACACCGCAGAAGAGAAAATCCTAAATATTGAATCGAAACTTACAGTCGTAAACGGAAAAGTTGTTTATGCTGATAATGATTTTAGAACTTATGCTGCACCAACTCCAAAAGCAATTCCGGATTGGAGCCCTGTAAACTATTTTGGTGGATATCAAAAAAACTAAACTATGAAAACGCTATTCCGATTATTGTTGCTTTTGGGAATTATTTTTTCTGCAAATGCCCAACAAAGACCAGTTTTTCAGAAGCTGCGATATGACGATGATTTGACTTATCTGAAAGATTCTACCAGAAATCTGTACGAGAAAATCAAATATATTCCTTTAGGAAAGAACGACAACTATTACGCCACTTTTGGCGGCGAAGCAAGATTACAATACACTTATACCGTAAATGATAAATGGGGCGATGATTCTGATGAAGGCGACGGATATTTACTTTCCCGTTATTTGCTTCATGCAGATGTTCATTTGGGAATTTTCAGAACTTTTGTTGAATTGCAAAGCAGTTTGGCAAACAGTAAAATTGATCCAAGTCCGGTTGACGAAAACCAGCTGGATTTTCATCAGGCTTTTTTAGATATTGATTTTATAAAGAATGAAAATGAACGATTTACATTACGTTCCGGAAGACAGGAAATGTCATATGGTTCGCAGCGTTTAATAGCAGTTCGCGAAGGTCCAAACAGCCGACTTGCTTTTGATGCCGTTAAATTATTCTATAAAAAAACCAATTGGCAAACAGATGCTTTTTACACACATCCAATTGCCAATAAAATAGGAACTTTTAATGATGATTTCAATAAAAATGCTCAATTCTGGGGAAGTTATACTGTAATTCATAAAGTACCTTTCATACAAAATATCGATTTCTATTATTTAGGGTTATGGAAAAAAAGAGCCGTTTTTGACGATGCGATTGGCGAAGAAAACAGACAATCTATCGGAACCAGAATTTGGAAAAATAAAGGAAACTGGAAATATGATTTCGAAGGATTATATCAATTTGGAACCCTAAATCAGAAAACAATTTCAGCCTGGACACTTTCCTCTTTTGCCTGTTATACTTTCGAAAACATAAAATTCAATCCCGAAATTGGACTTAAAACCGAAATTATTTCAGGAGATAAACATTCTGATGATAATCATTTACAAACCTTTAATCCCTTGTATCCAAGAGGCGCTTATTTTGGATTAGTTGCTTTAATTGGTCCTTCCAATTTAATTGATATTCATCCCTCAATTAATTTTACTTTAACCGAAAAATTAGGACTTGGATTTGATTATGATATCTTTTGGAGACAATCTTTAAGCGATGGTTTATACGCTCCCAATATGCAATTATTGTATTCCGGAAAAGATACTACTGAGCGTTTTATAGGTTCTCAGTTAATTGCGAATTTAGATTATACTGCCAATGCTTTTCTATCCTTTACATTAGAAACCGGTTGGTTTGATGCAGGAGCATTCTTAAAAGAAGTTGGTACAGGAAAGGATTATTTTTATGCAGCTTTAACAGCACAATTTAAATTCTAATTTTAAAGAATCGCAGATTCAATTGATTTTTATTTCAATTAAAATTCAAAATGATACGCATCGATTAATAAGAAATTTATAGTAATTTTGAGAAGACAAATTTAGACCAATACCTCAAAAATAAATTTCCGGACATGAAAAAAAGTATCATTGCACTATTAGTCTGTTTCTGCTTTCAAATAGGAACTTCACAAAAAATATATTTCGATAAAAGCAATTATAAAGATAGCCTGACCATTAGTAAAAGCTTGCCTTTATTAGCAAAAAAATTATTACCGATTTACAAAAACGATAATAAAGCTACATTTTTAGACAGTTACGCAAGAATACAATTTGTTGCAGGAGATTACAAAGCAATGCAACAAACTTTTGTTACCTATTCACAAGAAATATTAGGCGACAGTATTGTAAATAAACCTCTTGGGTTTATCTATAAAACATATGCCGGAACAATTACAAAAGATCCAAAATCAAAAGCCGATTTTGAAACAATCTACACTTCCGAATTTTACAAATTATACAACGGTGTAGACAAAAGCGGAAAAAACTGGGCGGAAAGTTATTATGAAATAAAGTTTGATGAAATAAAAAGCAATTACGAATCTAAATTAAAAGCTGCTCAAGCAAACGACAGTATTAGTCTCGAAGATGCTGCTGTTTTATGCAGACATTATTCCCGATATTTTATTTATAGTAAAACACTTTCTATCGCCAACAAAATAATTGCAAAAATAGAAGCTGATACCTATTTCATTGACAAAAACATCATTATTACATTACCAAACGGAAGCACCGTTTCTGGTACTATGGTTAAAAAGAAAAATGTATCTGAGCCACAACCCGTTGTCATGAGATATAATATTTATGCCGGAAATGAATTAAGTCAATGCAAAGAAATTGCCAATATGGGTTATGTTGGTTTTGTGGCTAATACAAGAGGCAAACGTCTAAGTAATGATCAGATTGAGCCTTATGAACATGATGGCGATGATGCTTATCATATTTTGGATTGGATAAGTAAGCAATCCTGGTGTAATGGCAAAATAGGTTTATACGGCGGAAGCTATCTGGGGTTTGCACAATGGAGTGCCATGAAAAAAGTACATCCTGCCTTAAAAACAATTGTACCACAGGTTTCTGTTGGTGCAGGAATTGATTTTCCTATGCAAAATGGAATCTTTATGAGTTATTGTTTAAGATGGATTCATTTTGTCGCAAACAATAAATTAATCGATTTAAACGATTTTCAAAACAGTAAAAAATGGGATGAAGTTTTTGCCCAATATTATAAAACAGGCAGTAGTTTTAGAACTTTGGATCAAATAGAAGGTAATCCATCTCCGTTGTTTCAAAGATGGTTAGATCATCCCGTTTATGATAAATATTGGCAAGATATGACACCTCAAAAAGAAGCTTTTGCTAATATCAATATTCCTATTTTAACCACTACAGGATATTATGACGACGATCAGCTTGGTGCAATGTATTATTATAATCAATATCAGAAATACAATAAAACAGACAATTATTACCTAATCATTGGACCTTACGATCACGGAGGATCTCAAGGATCTCCAAAAAAAGAATTAGGAGGATACACCATAGATGAAGTCGCTATAATTCCGATAAATGCTATTGTTTTTCAATGGTTTGATTATATTTTAAAAGGCGCTAAACGTCCGGAGATTTTAAAGGATAAAGTAAATTTTGAAATCATGGGCAAAAACGAATGGAAAAGCGTTGCTTCTTTAGATAAAATGCACAATCAGGAACTTACTTTCTATCTCGCAAATAGTGATAAGAAATATTCACTGCAAAAAACAGCTCCTAAAAAAGCGACTTCTTTTGATCAGACTGTTGATTTTACAGATCGTTCTGAGATTAATATCTATACTGATGATTCTGTAAATGGTTTTCCAAGTGTAATAGATTCTATTATAAAACCCGAAAAGCAACTATTAGTTTTTGAAAGTGATCCTATCACAGAACCTTTAATTATTAGTGGTTCACTAAAAGCTTCTTTAAAAATAAGCATCAATAAAAAAGATATTGATTTACAAGTGCAGCTTTATGAAAAAACTGCTAATGGTAAATATTTTGCTTTAACCAATAATATACAAAGAGCGAGTCTTGCCAAAGACAGAACCAAAAGACAATTGTTAACGCCGAACAAAATTGAAACCATAGACATTAATCAAACCTTTATTATTTCGAAAGAATTACAAAAAGGAAGTTCAATTGTAATTGTGGTTGGTGCAAATAAAAATCCAAATTGGGAGGTTAATTATGGTTCAGGTAAAGATGTTAGTTCTGAAACAATTGCCGACGCCAAAGAGCCTCTTAAAATAAAATGGTACACAAACAGTTCTATTACGCTTCCAATTTTAAAACAATAAATAATGATCAACGATAAGAAAATAACTCGTGTATTCAAATTATTTTTAGGATGCCTGTTCGTGATTTTACTTTCATGGTTGTTATTTGTTTTGCTTGATAAATTTGATCTTTATGACAATGCTTTTGCACATTTCATATATTATATATCTTATTTTGCAGTTTTTATATCTTTTTATTTAGGAATTATATTATTCCTTTTTTTAATTTATTTAGTACTAAGAAAATTCATTTCAAAAAAGGTATAGATCTACATCTGAGCAAAACTATTTTCTAAGCAAATCAATATAAAATGGAAAAGAAATATTCTATTGTAATTCATCCTTCGCAAGCTGTAATTGATTCAATCAAAGCAATGAAAGAACTTTTGGCGCTTAAGGTTGGTTGGTTTAACAGCAAGAATTCTGTGGCACATATCACGATTTGCGAATTCACCATTGAAGAATCTCAAATCGATAAATTCAAACAGAAAATTATCAAAATCTGTGATACATTTACGCCTTTTCAGGTGCTTTTAGATCATTATGATTCTTATGATAGTGGCGCTTTTTTCATCGCTCCAAGTGAAGAATCAAAAGTGAATCTAAAACCCATAATGAAAAAAACGCAAGAGGCATTACAACTTTCAAACCTCACAAAAAGTAATGATCCTCATATTTCTATCGGACGAAGATTAACGCCCGAAAGTATTAAAATCGCTTCACAACTATTTACAACAATCGACATTGATTTTTTGTGTGATAATATTGTCCTGAGAGAATTTGATCCAATAAAGAAACAGTTTTTTGTAATTGACACTTTTTCTTTTGGCAGTAATCCTCAGCCCGAGCTTGTTCAGGGAAGTTTATTTTAACCGCAAGGTTCGCAAAGTTGCTTTTATTTAATCTCGCAAAGACGCAAAGTTTATTCCCTTTGCGTCTTTGCGACTTTGCGAGAAATAAGTTAGCGTTCTTAGCGTAAAACCCTAGCGCACTTTGCCGTTAAATTTAGACAACGTTACAAACCTGAAACAAAGAAAACCTAAAACTAAAAAAAACAATCTTTTATTTTTTCGTATATTTGAATTTTACAATTCCTTTCTCATGAAATCACTAGATTCATTTTACGAAGATATTACCAAAGGCACCACTGTCGAACCAAGTTCATTATTACCCAACGACATCAAAAAAGAAATAGGTCATTTTAATGTCTTTGATATAAAAGAGCTTTACGAAAGACTAAAAGAAAAGCCTGGAATGCCGTATGACCGAAGAGCTTATTACAAAATAAGTTTGATAAAAGGTAAAAACAAAGCCGAATATGCCGATAAAATAATCGAAATTGAAAAACAAGGGCTTTTATTTGCTACACCCAAAATTCCTTATAATTATCTGCCACAAGACATGAATCAGTCTGGGCAATTTTGTGTATTTACCGGCGAATTTTTATCTAAAAACAAAAGCGGAATTGACTTAGACGAACTTCCAATTTTTGCTTCAGATGGATATCCAATTTTTCAGCTTACAGATGAAGAAGTCGCCGAAGTAGAATTGATTTTCAATAAAATTAAAAAAGAAATCAACTCCGATTATATTTATAAATATGATTTAATCAGAAATTATGTTGCTGAGTTAATTCACTTTGGACAAAAATTGCAACCTATAGCGGCGTTGTATTCTAAACACAATTCGGCTACAAGAGTTTCTTCTTTATTTGCTGAATTACTGGAAAGGCAATTCCCGATAGAATCACCAAACCAACGTTTAGAACTTAGAACTGCCAAAGATTTTGCTGAGAGATTATCTGTTCATGTCAATCATTTAAACAAAGTTTTAAAGGAAAACACCGGAAAAACAACCACAGAATTAATCACTAACCGATTAACAAACGAAGCTAAGATCCTTTTAAAACAAACGGATTGGAACATCTCCGAAATCGCTTTTTCTTTAGGCTTTGAAGAATTAGCGCATTTCTCTAATTTCTTTAAAAAACAAACTTCTTTTACGCCTTTAGCATTCCGTTCTTAATTTTACATTATAGAATTTAGATTGTGTCCTTCTCCCGAAGCCCAATGTCATTAAGTTAAGGGAAAATCTATAAAATTACTTAACAGTTTAATCAAGAAAATAATTAGAAAAATCCGTTTTTATCAGCGTTTTCGCTTTAGCGAATCAGTAAAATCAGCGGATAATTTTGACGCGGATAAAACAGATTTACTTCGTAAAAACGCGGATAAAAACGGATTTTATTTGCAATAATTTTATTTTTTAAAAGCTTAACTTAATGACATTGCCCCAAGCCTCGGGACGCTCAGGAAGACATAAAATGAGAATTGGAATTTAGAATTTGATTTGATTTTTCAATTTGGAATTTATCCCGAAGCTTCGGGATTGGAATTTGAACTTCCCCTGATTTGAATTTCGCAAACATCGGTTTGATATTTACAACTCCCCATTCCTACTTCGCTCCTACCTTTGTACTATCAATTTAAAAGATCGAAAAAGATGAACTTATCAAACAACAAAATTTTAATAACTGGTGGTGCAAGCGGTATCGGACTTGGGCTTACCGAAAGATTTATACAAGAAAACAATACTGTAATTATCGTTGGTCGTCGTGAATCTGTTTTGGAAGAAGTTAAAGCAAAATTCCCAACTGTAATTACAAAAGTATGTGACTTAGCAGTTGAAGCAGAACGCATTGCACTTTATAAATGGATTGCAGAAAACCACAGCGACTTGAATGTTTTAATTAATAATGCAGGAATTCAAAAATGGGTTTCGGTTAATGATGCTGATTTCTACGAAAGTGCAAAAACCGAAATCGCAACCAATATTGAAGCACCATTGCATTTAACTTCATTATTCATTCAATTAAAATCACTGACTACTGTAATGAATGTAACATCTGGACTGGCATTTTCACCTTTTGCAAAAGTTCCGGTTTATTCGGCTACAAAAGCATTCTTCCGTTCGTTTACCTTAACACTTCGTCATTTATTAAAAGAGAAAAATATCGAAGTAATCGAAATTATTCCGCCGGCATTAAACACAGATCTTGGAGGTATTGGTTTGCATGACGCACATCCAAGTGTAGCTGATTTCATTGTATCAATTTTTGAACAATTAAAAGACGGAAAAAATGAACTTACTTTCGGAACAAGTGAAGCCAGATTAAATGCTAGCGCAGAAGATTTGAAAAATCATTTTAATACAATGCACTCGAATTAATAAGTTCAAACACATAGACACATAGATATTGTAAACTTAAAAAAGGTGTTTCACTTTGCATTAACCAATCCCGATGCTTCGGGACTATGTGTTAGAAACTAGGTTCTTTTTAATCTCTTTTTTAATTTCTAAATAAAAGAATCTATGTTTCTGCGTGTTTAATTTTTTTACACAGATTTTACAGATTAAAAGTTTCAGATCAACATTCTAACTTGAAACAAACTTAAAAACAAAAATAAAATGGCAGTAAATACAAAAATAGCTCTTGTTACAGGCGGTAGCAGAGGTTTAGGGAAAAACATGGCAATCGCAATTGCAAAAAAAGGAATCGATGTAATCATTACCTACAACAGTAAAAAAGAAGAAGCTGATTCGGTTGTCAAAGAAATCGAAAGTTTAGGGCAAAAAGCAGCTTCACTTCAATTGAACGTCGCAGATTCAGGAACATTTGATGGCTTTTTCGGAAGTGTTTCTGAGACTTTAAAAGACACTTTTAAAACTGATAAATTCGACTTTCTGATAAACAATGCCGGAATCGGAATTCATAATTCTTTCATTGGAACAACTGAAGCTGAGTTTGATCAATTGACTAATATTCAGTTTAAAGGACCATTCTTTCTAACGCAAAAAGCACTTAATGTAATGAATGACGGTGGCGGAATTGTAAATATTTCGACTGGTTTGGCAAGATTTTCTTTCCCAGGTTATGCGGCTTATGCTTCTATGAAAGGCGCTATTGAAACTTTGACAAAATATCAGGCAAAAGAATTGGGCGAAAGAAAAATCAGAGCAAATGTTGTGGCTCCGGGTGCAATCGAAACTGATTTTGGTGGCGGAGTTGTTCGTGACAACGAGCAAATGAATAAACAGATAGCTTCTGTAACCGCTTTAGGAAGAGTTGGATTACCGGATGATATTGGCGGAGTTGTTGCTTTTTTATGTACTGAAGAGGCACGTTGGGTAAATGCGCAACGCATAGAGGTTTCCGGAGGAATGATGTTATAATACTTGTGAGTTGTAAAAAGTTAAATGGCAATTCTCTTAAAAAAGTTAAATCTATCTGCTTTTGGATATCTACAACATACTAAATAAATCAAAACCCGACAAGTTTAAATAAACAGGTCGGGTTTCTCATTTTCAAATATATTGAATTAGTAAGTCTTTTTTAATCTTTCTGAACGATGACGTCAAAACCGCCATTTTTATCAAATACAACATCATAAAATTTGGAATCTTTTTCTACTCCAACTTCATAAGTTGTTTTGTTTTTATCATCTACAACCACGGCAACTTCACGAATGGCATTTGCCGGATAATTTTTCTTTAAATAACTTTGAGCTTTCTGCGGAAGCTTACTTAAGGGAATTTGTGTTTCAAAAGCTTTCAAAACTCCCAAGTTATCATAAACTGCTAACGATTCCGTATTTTCATTTGTTTTAAACTTTCCTTCGTATCTAATTTCATCATCATCATCTCCAACATATTTCAATGCCCAAACTGCAACTTTTCCCGGATATTCCTTTTGAAAAGTAAATAAAACTTTTTCCGGTGGTGTAACTACACTATTTGGAGCAACTTGACTTTGTGCTGATACAAGACAATTATAAAGAAGAATCAAAATTAAAAATGCTTTTTTCATTTGTCGATTTTTACATTATTAATATTTCTATTAAAATTACATTTTTTTTAACAGGAAAAAAGAACTTTTAAATAATATTTTATTTTTTTAATCTATCATATAATTCTCTTTTATAAGTAATACCTATTGGCAGCTTTTCATTTTTAATAATAACAAAATCTTTTTCGGTAACATCGATCTTATCCAGAGCCACAATATAAGATTTATGAATTCGCATAAAGTTCTTCTCTGGCAGGCATTTTTCAAGCTCACTTGTTGTAATCGATGCCAGATAAGTTCTTTTTATAGTGTGTAACTTCACATAGTTACCAAAACTCTGCGCAAACAAAAGCTGATCTAATTCTATATCCATAAAATAACCATCGACTTTCACACTTACCGAATTCACAATCGCTTCTTCTGTTTTTGCTTTTACAGTTTCACTAGCAAAAAAACGATCAACAGCCTTTAGGAACCTCGGAAAATAAATAGGTTTCAAAAGATAATCTATCACACCATAATCATAACTCTCAAGCGCATACTCAGAATAAGCAGTCGTTAGAATCGTTTTGGGATGTGTTGGAATAATCTTCAATAACTCCATTCCTGAAATCTCGGGCATATTGATGTCTAAAAACATCAAATCGACAGGATTCTCTCGTAAATAATCCATTGCCTCGATGCCATTATAGCCCTGAAAAACCAACTCTAACTGCGGATTTTGCTTGATATAATTCGCCAGCACATAATGCGCTGCCGGTTCATCATCTACAATTATACATTTTTTGGGTTCTTTCATTCTACAAACTTTTTCAATTGCAATTTCAAATCTACAATATAAGTATTTTTATCGTCCTGAATGTTCAATTTATAGTCTTTACCGTAAATCAGATTTAGACGTTCTATCGTGTTTTTTAAACCAATTTTAGTCGAAACTACTTCCGCTTTTTTAGTCGGGATTGAATTTACAAGATGAAGGTGCAATTGCCCTTTTTCCACCGTAATAAAAATTCTGACATAACATTTTTCAATCGCGCAAGTTCCGTGTTTAAAGGCATTTTCGATAAACGCAATTAATAGCATTGGCGAAATCTTATAGGCATTTTCATTATCGATTTTGCAATCATAAGTAATTTCACAACGATAACCAACGCGTTCTTTTTCAAGCTGAACATAACTGTTTATAAACTCCAGTTCATCTTCCAGCGAAACACATTTTTTGTTATTACTTTCGAGCTGATATCGCATTAATTGCGAAACTTTCATAATCAAATCCGGCGTTCTTTCGGGAAACTCCAGACTAATTCCGTAAAGCGTATTAAAGGTATTGAATAAAAAATGCGGATTGAGTTGTCCTTTCAAAGAATTCATCTGCATTTCGTTAAACAATAACGTTTCATCTGTTTTTTTTCTGTGAATTCTATAGAATTTAAAAACAATTATCGGACTCAAAATACAAACCAAAGTTCCTAAAACACTTGCCAATTGGTAGACATAACTTCGTTGATGCGAGTTTTGATACAAGCGACAATTGCTAAACATATCAAACTTTGTAATTTCATACAAAATGAGTGAAAACACAAATACTCCAAAAAGCGTTAAGAATGTATATGTTAAAGGACGTTGGGTTTTAAAAAGAATCGGCAATAGAAAAAATCGGTTAAATTGGGCATGCATATATAGGATACAGTAAAAAAATATCCCCATTAAAATGGATATGAAAGAACTAAATAACATCCAGTCATTTTTTAATGTATAGATTGTAAATGAAAAGGCAACAACGGCAATTTCCTGCCACCACTTGTTGTCCAATATGTTATCAAATTTTTTGTTCATTTTTAAAACTTAAATAGTTTACAAATTAACCACTAATTTTTAGTTTTCATTTCCATTAAATGACAAATTCAATTGGTCATTTATAACCGTATTACATCATTTAAGAAGGCTTTTATCCGCATAAGAGAAATAATTTTGGGAGATCAAATTCATACCACTAATTTTATGTACTTCAAAAAAATTACTTTGTTAGTTTTCTTGATTTTTGCTTGCGGTAGTTATGCACAAACCTTGTCTTTAAAAGAAGCTATTAAAACAGGTTTAGAAAACTACGGTTCTATCAAGGCAAAAAGCAATTACGCCAATGCATCGCGCGAAACGCTCAAACAGTCAAAGCGCGATTACCTGCCAAATCTTAACTTATCGGCACAACAAGATTACGGAACCATCAATGGGCAAAATGGCGCTCTTTATGGTTTTAATGGTTTAGGAACTGCTTCTTCCGGACCTGCATTGCCAGAACAAAACTGGAACTCTGCCTTTGGTGCTTTGTATTTAGTCAACATGAACTGGGATTTTTTCACCTTTGGAAAAACTCAGGAGAAAATTAATTTGGCTAAAATCGATATTCGAACCAAAGAAAACGATTTAAAACAAGAACAATTTCAACAAGAAATTAAAATTTCTGCTGCTTACCTAAATTTATTGGCAAGTCAAAGATTACTGATTTCACAGCAAAAGAATTTAAGCCGTGCAGAGGTTTTCAAGAAAACTGCCGTTGCACGAGTTAAAAACGGATTATTGGCAGGCGTAGATTCTACTTTGGCTACAGCCGAAGTTTCTAAAGCTAAAATTGCGTTGAACCTTGCTAAGAATTTCGTCAAAGAGCAAAACAACAAATTAGTTGATCTAATGGGCGTTGCTCCTCAGGATTTTATTACAGATACTTTATTTGTAAACCAAATCCCAAAAGAAATTTTGACCGGAATCGCTTCAGACAGTCTGCATCCATTACTTCAATATTATAAAACGAAGATTGATTACAGCAATCAGCAAACTAAATTATACAAACGTTTTTATTATCCAACCATGAGTGCATTTGGTGTTTTACAAACGCGTGCTTCAGGATTCAATAACGATTATATTACGGATCAAAATTCTTTCAGCCGAAATTACTGGGATGGCGTAAATCCGGATCGTACCAATTATTTAGTCGGAATTGGAATTAGCTGGAACCTAACCACTCCTTTTAGAGCAAGCAAACAAGTAAGTGCACAAAAGTTTGTATCGCAAGGTCTGCAAGAAGAATACAATCAGGCTGACAGAGAATTAAAGTCACAATTGGCATTGGCCGATGATAAGATAAAAATCACGCTTGACAACTTTGCCGAAGCACCAATTCAGGTTGATGCCGCAAAAAAAGCTTATTTGCAAAAATCTACTTTGTACAAAAACGGACTGACTGATTTAACAGATATCACGCAAACTTTATATACACTAAATCGTGCCGAAATTGACCGTGATATTGTAAACAATAATGTATGGCAATCCTATTTGCTAAAAGTAGCCGCAACGGGCAATTTTGACTTATTTATAAATGAATTTTAATTATAGATCCTAATGAATTTAATACGTTTTGCACTCCGCAAACCCATCTCCATATTAGTATTGGTTGCGGGTCTATTTTTCTTCGGAATTGGTGCCATCCAAGACATTAAGGTAGATATTCTGCCAAAAATGAACTTGCCGGTTATCTATATTGCGCATCCTTTTGGAGGTTATACGCCAGACCAGATGGAAGCTTATTTTGCTAAGACTTACGTCAACATTTTACCTTTTGCCAACGGTGTAAAATCGGTAGAAACCAAAAATATCCAAGGGTTAATGATCATGAAATTAACCTATTATGAAAACACAAATATGGCTCAGGCTGCTGCCGAATTAAGTTCACTCTCGAACAGAATCCAAGCGGCATTTCCTCCGGGAACCCAACCTCCTTTTATTATTCGTTTTGATGCTTCTTCATTGCCAATTGGACAATTGGTTTTGAGCAGTAAAATCAGATCAAATAATGAATTGCAGGATTTAGCCAACGTTTATGTTCGTGCTTCGTTTACTTCGATTCCCGGTTTACTTTCTCCGGCACCCTTTGGCGGAAGCCCAAGAACTATTGAGGTTAACGTAGATCCTGATTTATTGCGTTCGCATAATATGACACCGGATCAAATTGTAGAAGCAATTCGTATCAACAATCAAACTGCTCCATCAGGAAATGTTAGAATGGGCGATATCAACTACATTACTCCAACAAACAACACGATTAAGGAAGTTAAGGATTTTGAAAATATTCCTTTGTTTAAAGGAAGCGTTCAAAACTTAAAATTAGGCGATGTTGCCACTGTAAAAGATGGTGCAGATATTACACAAGGTTATGCTTTGGTAAACGGAAAACGTTCGGTTTATATTAGTATTGCAAAAGCCGGAGATGCTTCGACCTGGGATGTGGTTCAGAAATTAAAAGCGGAACTTCCTAAAATTCAAAGCACATTACCCGAAGACGTAAAATTATCTTATGAATTTGACCAGTCCGTTTATGTAATTAACTCTGTAAAAAGTTTGATTACAGAAGGTATTATTGGAGCAGTTTTAACCGGATTAATGGTTTTACTTTTCCTTGGTGACAGACGTGCGGCTTTGATTGTAATCTTAACCATTCCTATTTCTATTATTTCTGGGGTTTTATTCCTAAAATTATTCGGGCAAACCATCAACTTAATGTCTTTAAGCGGATTGGCTCTTGCAATTGGAATTCTGGTAGATGAAAGTACCGTAACAATCGAAAACATTCACCAGCATCTTGATATGGGAAAACCCAAAGCACTCGCCATTTGGGACGCTTGTCAGGAAATTGCTTTGCCTAAATTATTGATCTTACTTTGTATTTTGGCAGTATTTGCTCCAGCATTTACGATGGTCGGAATTCCCGGAGCGTTGTTCTTGCCTTTGGCTTTAGCGATTGGATTCTCAATGGTAATTTCGTTTTTACTTTCTCAGACTTTTGTGCCCGTAATGGCAAACTGGTTAATGAAAGGTCATGAAAAACATGCACATGGTCCTGAAATTACAGATGATGAAGCAGAATTTAACGATTGCGGATTAACACCGGAATCTGAAAAAGATTTGATCACACAGAAAAAAGGTTATGTAGAAAGAGACGACACAAATAATAACGGAAAAATTGGTGCTTTCGAGCGCTTTAGAATCCGTTTTATGCGAACGCTGGATCGTTTGTTCCCTTATAAAAAAGCAGCCGGTATAACGTATCTAATTGTAATTACGCTTCTAGCGGTTGTCTTTATTAATTTTATTGGAAAAGATGTTTTCCCAAAAGTAAATTCAAGTCAGTTTCAATTAAGAATGCGCGCTCCTGACGGAACTCGTTTAGAACGTACCGAAGAAAAAGCAATTGTAGTTTTGAAAGAATTGCAAAAAATGGTGGGTAAAGAACATATCGGAATCTCGTCTGTATATGTGGGTCAGCACCCGTCGCTGTTCTCAATTAACCCAATTTATTTGTTCATGGCAGGTTCGCATGAAGCAGTGTTTCAGGTGAGTTTAAAAGAATATCACGTAGATATGGATGACTTTAAAGATGCCTTTAGAGCCCGAATTAAAAAAGCACTTCCGGATGTAAAACTATCTTTTGAGCCAATTGAACTTACAGATAAAGTTCTAAGTCAGGGATCACCTACTCCAATCGAAGTTCGAATTGCCGGAAAAGACAAAAAACGAAATGAGTTATATGCCAATCAAATTGTCGAGAAACTAAAGAAAATCTCTTATTTCAGAGACGTACAAATTGGTCAGCCTATTCATTATCCAGCCATGAATATTGATATCGACAGAACTCGTGCAGCCGAACTAGGCGTTGACATGAACGACATATCACGATCACTTGTAGCTTCGACCTCATCGTCAAGATATACTGAGAAAAATACCTGGGTAGACGAAAGAGCCGGATTATCATACAACGTTCAGGTACAAGTACCTCTGAACAAAATGAAAAGCAAAACCGATATTGGAGAAATTCCGGTATTGAAGAATTCGCTTCGTCCTGTTTTGAGCGACGTTGCCAAAATTACACCAGCTTATGTAAGCGGTGAAAATGACAATTTAGGGGCTATGCCATACATTACCGTTACAGCAAACATCAACCAGACCGATTTGGGGACGGCAGTAAAAGATGTAGATGCAACGATAAACTCATTGGGAGAATTACCACGTGGGTTATTCATTACTCCTATTGGTATGAGTAAAGTATTGGTAGAAACATTAAGCAGTTTACAAGTTGGTTTATTGGTTGCCATCTTTGTAATCTTCTTAATGTTAGCCGCTAATTTCCAGTCGTTCAAAGTTTCGTTGGTAATTTTAACCACAGTTCCTGCGGTAGTTTTAGGAGCGTTATTAATGCTTACCATTACTGGTTCAACGCTAAACTTACAATCGTATATGGGAATCATTATGTCTGTTGGGGTTTCAATTGCAAATGCCGTTTTATTGGTTACCAATGCTGAGCAGCTTCGAAAACGAAACGGAAACGCATTAGAATCGGCACGTGAAGCTGCGGCGTTGCGTCTTCGTCCAATTATCATGACTTCTGTGGCGATGATTGCCGGAATGTTGCCAATGGCAATTGGTCACGGCGAAGGTGGCGATCAGGTTTCTCCCTTAGGTAGAGCCGTAATTGGTGGATTATTATTTTCGACCTTTGCAGTATTGCTTATCTTGCCATTAATTTTTGCATGGGCACAAGAAAAAACAACAACACAATCTGTTTCTTTAGATCCTGAGGACGAAGAAAGCATCCATTATATCTCATCATTAAATCCAAAAAATGAAAAATAAAATTATACAATCGACCGCATTATTGTTTGTAGCCGTATTTTTTCTAACCGGTTGTAATTCTAAAAAAGAAGAAGCTCCTGTTGCAGAAATTGAACCTAAAACAGAAACAATTTCTTTAGAGAAAGAAAAACTAAGTACAGAATTGCGTTTACCAGCCGAAATAACTGGTTTTCAGCAAGTAGATTTATATGCGAAAGTAAGCAGTTTTGTAAAATTACTGAAAGTAGATATTGGTACCAAAGTAAAAAAAGGACAGCTTTTGATCGTTCTTGAAGCACCGGAAATCAGCTCACAACTAGCTGCTGCCGAATCTAGACTAAAATCGATGGAAGCTATTTATGCAACGAGCAAAAGCACCTACAACCGTTTGTTCGAAACTAGCAAAGTTGAAGGAACTATTTCTAAAAATGATTTAGAAATGGCAAACGGAAAGAAAAACTCAGATTACGCACAATATCAGGCTGCAGTTGCAGCTCACAAAGAAGTATCGATTATGAGAGGTTACCTTGAAATTCGTGCTCCTTTTGACGGAGTTGTAGCAGCAAGAAACGTGAATTTAGGAACATTTGTTGGTCCGGCAGGAAAAGGTTCAGATTTGCCTTTATTGACGATTCAGCAACAAGATAAATTGCGTTTGGCAGTTTCTGTACCGGAATTGTACACTGGATATTTACACAATGGCGACGAAATGAGTTTTAACGTAAAATCATTGCCTGAAAATTTCAAAGCAACAATCACAAGAATGTCCGGAGCATTAGATTTAAAACTACGTTCTGAACGTGTAGAAATGGACGTTCACAACACAAAAGGAGATTTATTGCCAGGAATGGTTGCCGAAGTTCTTTTACCGCTTAACGCAAAAGACAGCACATTTGTAGTTCCAAAATCGGCTTTGGTGAGTTCTGCCGAAGGCATGTTTGTGATTAAAGTAGTAAACCACAAAGCAATGAGAGTTGATGTGAAAAAAGGAAGAGAAATCGACGATAAAATTGAAATCTTCGGAGATTTGAACCTTAAAGATAAACTGGTAAAAATTGCCAGCGAAGAAACTAAAGAAGGCGATATCATAAACGAATAACCTGCGTTTAGCTTTCGATAGGAGTTTACCAAAAACTGTACGCAATTATTAAATGTGGCATTTTAAATCAGAAATGGTTTAGAATGTAAATCAAAATTTACCTAAAAGGGCGGTGCTATAGGTGCCGCCCTTTTTTTGTTTTAGTAAGTTTGGAAGGTTTTGGGAGTTTCACAGAGATTCGCTAAGATAGCACGGAGGTTCGCGAAGTTTTTTTAGGCTTGCGAATTAATCTCACAATCTCTTAAAACTTGAGATATACTAAATAACCAACTTGAAACTCACCATATCCATTGGTTTCCCAATCAGATGTATTTGTATAACGATACCTAAAGAAAAACTTATTATCGCCTTTTGGTGAAGGTGTATAGTAAGTACCTAGTTCAAAACGATGCAACCATTTTGATGTAAGCTTTTGGTTGTCTACAAATTCTTTTTCTGAACTTACAGTATAAAACTCTTCATTATTGGGTACAATGGTCTTAAAAGGTCTGAATCTAAAATAAGCACCAAAACGTTCTTCGGGTCTAATTCTTAAAATAAAATCTGGATATGCTCTTATCATATTAACGTTTTTATCAAATCGCTTGGTTACATCAGTTGCCAATGTATCTACTACATTTACTCTTCCATAATGTATACCAGCATTCAACTCAATACGTGCTTTGAGTAACGGAAAATCGAAGGAAGCTATATTCAAGTCAGCACCTACGGAAGTGTTTTCATACTTAATCATGTCTAAAAAAGTGACATATCTATCTGGACGATAATCATTATTCACATAACGATCTGCATATTTGACCTGTAATTGCCTGTTTTCATCACCTATTTTGGCCCAGGTTAGATTAAAATTGATATAATTAACGATACCCAAATTAGAACTTCTTCCTACCCCCAATACCATTCTTTTTGTCCAAAGTGGAATGTTTTTTTCAATTTCAAATTGCAACAATCCGTTCGGATTTCCTTCCTTCAGACCTAAAAAATCACTATAGATATTAACGTTTAATATTTTTGACGAGGTTTCCTTTTTCAACTCAACAGCGTTGCTTCTGGCAAAATCGTCAGATGGTAAACTCACCACTTGATCTTTGGGACTAAAATCTAATCGGTCGTTTTGATGTCGTTGAACATATAGTGTTATGACATTCGTTACAGGCAGGGAGAATATTTTTTCAGCCCCTTCAAAAGCGTATAAGGTATATTTATGTAAATCGGCAAAATCTGACTTTGAGCTAAACCCTATTGGAAATTCATTTTCAAATTTTAATTCTTTGCCTATAATATTGTTGAAAATTTCCTTCACGATGCGTTCATTATAGAAGTTTTCTAGCATTTCTTTTATTGAGGATTGATTAACATCACTATTTCTATTATCTTTTTTTTCTATTGAATTAGATACTTTTAAATCATCAATAACATAATAAACAAGACTTTCATCAATAACTGGAAGCTCAGCTTTTCCTACAGCTGTTATATGCTCTATAAAACCGTCATTAATGTCAATTTCAATCGTTTCAACTTTGAAATTCCATAATGGTAATTTTTTGATTTCTAATTTTTTTGTTGAAATATAAATATCAATTAGGTTCTGTTTAGTTATAATATTTGTTTTTTGATTTCTTATACGTTGTTCCAAATCTTTCTTACTGTTTCTTAACGAATCCAAACTTTTTTTCTTTCCAACGAGAATTTCTCCAAATGTCTTAGTATTTTCAATAATGTTTGATAATTTTTGATTATTATTGAGAATTGTGATTTGATTTTGTTGTGCATTATAATTAGCTAATGCGTTATTAAGACTCTTCAACAATTCCTCTTGTTTTATCACTGAAGGATCATTAGGTGTATCTTTTTTTAAACTTTCTAAAGTTTTTGCTTGTTCATTAATCTGAGATTCAACTTCACCAATTCTTGCATCAATTGATTTTTTTTGGTTATTATAAGCCTCTAAATTTGTACTAATTAGACTTGCTTCCTTTAGTTTTAATTCATCATTTTTTACAGTTTCCTCAAGTGTTCTAATTAATTTTTCGACATCATTTTTAGAAATATTAAGTAAATTAAAACTATCATTTAGCATTGTTAATTCAGTTTTCATTGATTGGTATTCTTTTAACACACCGCATCGAATCAAGTTCTCAAATTCATAAACATTATAAAGCTCTTTTAATTTTTTTTCTGCATAATGTTTAAATTTTACTTTGGCTCTATAAGTTCCTGGACCTTTGGTGTTTTTATAAAAATCAGAGAATAATTTGTTTTTTGTTTCAAACTTATTTACATATCCCATAAATTTATCTCCATTTTCTTTATTATCTTTATTGAAAATAGAATCCCTCAAATCTTTTGCACGTTTAGTAAAATAAACATCAGCATCAATTCCTTCAATATTCTTTTTAGCAATTGTAGTGTTTAAAGAATATTTTAACACACCTGCAACAGGCTCTGTATCGTACGCAAAAGCAGTAATGACTAATGCGTTAAAAAATTGATAAATGTTTCTGACATCCTGAACTGCAATTTTCTGTTCTTGAGAGATGGGGCTATCCTTTAAATTCGTTATACGCTCTTTTATAATGCCATAGGTGTTTTCAACATCATTATCTTTTATGCTGGTAATTGCATCAGTAAGATTTTTTCCAAAAGAAATTTCGGTAAAAGGGAATACTTGGAAACTTATTTCCTTACCATCGTTATTAATCAAGACCTCATCTTTAGCGTTTTTTAATGTAAATGTTAAATTATTGACTGAACTTGCAGCAGCATAAATCATAATAGTTTCTGTTTTATCCTTATCTGGATCTGTAACAGAATAATTATAGGGCTGTATTTGTTTTTGGGCATGTAAACCAAATACTATAAACAAAAAAAGAAGGTGTAATTTTAGTTTCATAAAATCAGTTTTGGTGAGTTAGATTAAATTGTAGTATGCGCTCATTACTTTCTTCAGTAATTGACACTTTACCAGATAAGGTAGTTCCATTTAAATTTAAAAGGTCACTAGTAATATTTACTATCGAGGATAAATTGGTGCCATTTCTATTCAGTATTTTACCCGATATCAAATTCCCTGTGTTAATATTTCCTTGTAAAACCACTATATTATCCTCATCATCTTCTTCAACAAGAAACATGAATTTTCCTTGATAATCTATATATCCTGTACAGGTAACGCTTTTTAAAAATTCATTATCGACGGTGTAAATATTTAGTTCCCCTTTATAAAATCCGTTTAGAATGTGGTCAGAAATAGCATCATTAAAATTTAAAATCGATACAATAACATTGCTTTCTGAAAACAGCAGGTTTGTTTGTTCCATTGTAATATCGGTCTGGCTTTCATTTTTGCTTAAATTTAAAATATCCCCTCTCTCAATAAATGAAAGATTATTATAGTTTTTTTCATTGTTATCGAATGCTAGTACAATAAATTCTCCTGAAATATCGGAGGCACCTATATTCTTTAAAATTAAACTATTATTATAAGGAATAATAGAGTTAGTGTTTTCTGATTGTTGAGAAAAATCAAAGCTAATTCTATTGGGAATGACGTAAGAGTATTTTTTAGGTGTTAATTCAGGCTCTAAATACGTATCATTTTGACAAGAACTAAAAAAGACGCATAACGATAGAAAAAACATATTAATATACAGATGACTTTTACGCATAAATTGATTGATTAAGGTTAGTAATAATAACTTCCAATATTGGAATTATAAACAGCTATCATTTAGTTGATGTAAATAGAAATAAATTCATAAAAAAATAACAATTTGTAACACTATATCTTAAAAAAATGAAATCATAAAGAATCATTTTAGATGGTACTCAATTCACAAGATTGCAACGGACAGCAGAACTGAATATATGTTTACGAAAATAGATTTTTTTGCTCCCCACTCCTCGAAGTGTTTTTCTGAATAGCTGCGCATTCTAATTATTATCGTCAATAGTACCAATAGGCGTTTGACAATGAATGTTAACTGTAAAAGAGGCTATATATAACAGTAATATAAACTTGGTTATTCTGCTATTTTTATTATTAGTATTCATAAATTAGTCTTCTTTAAGGTTTTTAATTCAATTATTTTATTTGCTACCTATTCAAATACTTAAATTAACATTGAGTTTTACATTTTTTTTAGAAATATTATCAAAATTATAAGAAATGAATCAATCTCACACAAGTATTTATACGTGATTTTCAACGTGTTAATTATATTTTAGCTATGCAACGCACTAAACCCTCGCTCCTCAAATTGTTCATCGCAAACGCTGTGGAGTCTCCCGACTTCGTACACCCTGCTATAATCCATTCCAATTTATCCAAGTTTTTATATTGCTTTATTTGCTTATTGGAACGGGTACGAAGTCGGGAGGCTTCGCAGAGCTAAAAAACCTAGTGAAATTATGATTTTAATTTCTATTTTCGCTTAGTCAAAAAGTACTACGTAATACTGGTAATAATTAAAAATCGAAAAAAATGTCATCAGAAAGTCAATTAACATTTAGAGGTAGACAACTTTGGATCAATGATGCATTCTTGTTGGAATTCTATATTTTCCTTTTTGACCAACTTAAAAATGAAAATCAAGAATTTACTGAACTACAAAATGAGCTAGTTAGAAATATTGATGAGTTGTTAGAAGATATGTCTGGCTTTCTTGATTTTAATGAATTTATTATTTCAGATGAAATGAAAGATATTGTAATCAATTATATTGGCAACATAATCACAAAAATAAACGAAGACGATAATTATTTCTCATTAGAAAATTTAGAAGCCATTTTAGTACAGGTAAAAGCTTATCATTTTAAAAATTTAGACTATGAACCTTCTAAAAAAACATTTAAAAACAAATGTGGAAATGAATTTTCTCCAGTAAAAAATAATTACACAAAAGAATTTATTGAAATAAAAACATTATTTGAAAAAGCAATTCCCGATTATTATAGATTACTATTGAAAACATTAAATGGTAAATAATAAACAAAAAACCTCGACCATTTCAAGATCGAGGTTTTTCATTTATTTCAAATTCCAAAGAAAAAATCTATTCCTTATCCAAATAAGGATTCAAAATTTCGGCTAATTCATTCAACCAATAAAAGCTGTTTTCTATATTGTCTATTCCGTTTTTAAGGGTTTCATTTTTCCTCATAACTTCTAAAGCGAGCAAATAATTTATTTGTCTTATTGCTTTAGCCATATCATTTGGATCGATTGTATGGTTGAAAAAATTCATAAGCCTTTTTTCGGCTTCTTTCGAAAGGGTGTTTGTATTCATAACTTCCATTTGAGTGAATATAAAACCCATGTTGGTAAGTTGTATACGCTATTAAAAGCATCCGTATTGTTTCTAATACAGCAACTACACCACAAGGGCAAATTTTATTTCGTCTTTAAATGTGAAGATTTAAGAATTGCAAATATAAAGAAAAATCTTATAAATAATTAACTGTTTTCAAAATCAATAAAAAATAAAATTTTCTTATGAAAACGAATGTCCTAGCCCTGATGGGAGGGAAAATCCTTTTTTATTGTTTTTCACAATAAAAAAGATTGGAAGGACAGCAGGAAATAGCTTCAAATTAAAATTTAAGTCCCAGATTATCATTTTTTAATCGAACTATAATTTTATCATAATTCGTATTTTCGTTAGCGTCTGCTTCACAAACCAGATTGAGTTTTAGTGAAATTCTCATTTTAATTCCTATTTTCGCTCAACTTAAATTGTTTCCCGATAATGCCAAACCTAAAGAACTATTTATTGAAGATAAGAGATACCAAATTATTGAAAACAAGTAAAACTAAGTATTACAATTAAAATTTATGGCTGAAAAAGTTGAGGATTGGGAAAAAAAGCAAAAAGATTATTTAGCAGTAGCCATAATTTGTCTCATAATTGGTACATACTTCTTTATGAAAGTAATAAATGGCAGCTATATAATAAAACCATCAGACCTTAGTGTTTATGATAATTTAATAACTTCTGAAGTACCAAAATTCAAAGAAACTAAAGGTAAACATGGCAGAAGATGGATAGAGTTCAAATGTGTAGACAACAGATCTACTTTCGAGATTGCAAATTTTGATTATAAATGCATTAACGACAATGAAATACTAAATGAAATAAAAGCCGGAGATACAATTTCAATTGCTATTTTAAAAGGTGATGTAGAAGGCTTTGATAATGATACATCTTGTGAAATTCATTCACTTATAAAAAATGATAAAGAGTATCTAGACCTTCAATGTAGAAACAAAGCAGATAATAAAGATGGAAAAATGGGATTTCTGATCCTATTTGCAATATCTATTATGACCGCAATAGTATATTCATTCTCTGGAAAACCAAAATTATTTAACAAAGTTAATCCAGAAATTATAATTGGTATTATAGTATTAATACTTTTTATTATTCTACGAATTAATTAAATAAAGATAAATACTACCTGACAAAATCACTAAAAACATAATACTTTTATAACCATTTAAAAACCGAAAACCTACACCATAAACTATGGATATAATCCTAACACTTTTTGGAATAATAATGTTCTTCATCACATTAGTGCCTTTTTTGGCAATTGCTTTTTTAATTTTTTATGTGATAAAAAGATCTACAAAAAAGAAATCTCCTGAATTTTTACGAAATGAAAAAGTAGAAATGGAGCGAAAAGTAAATGAATTAAAAAATGATATTGAAAACTGGAAAAATTATACTCCACAAGACATCACTAATTATATGACATATTCATTTAGAAAATCAATGTCAAATACATTAACGGGGAAAATTTATTCAAGAGATAATTCGCCTATAATTGCATTCCAGAGAATAGACAGAGGACTTTATGCCAATGCCAGAATAGTTGCAAGTACTACTGATTTTAAAATTTATATTGAATATTATAACAATGAAAAACTATTCTTTTTTGATGATGTCTATTTAGGTAAAATAATAAATAATTCGGTTATAGTAAATCCGTTACACATACAAATTGGAACTTGCAATCGAGATAATTCCTATAACCAAACTAATTATACAATAGAACTACATTCAAAAAAAGTAGCAGAAATAAACAAAAATTCAGACCGAAAAACCATTGTAAAAAGCCAATATTATAAACCCAGTAGATCTGGCAGCAATTTTAAAACTACACTGGATTCTAGAGAAGTCGGACCGTCTTTTGCTTTAGTAAATTCGATAGATACCGGAGATAGCGAAGAATTAAAATGGATAATTTCGATTGCGATTTTTGAATCCATTTACTATGGATTTGATTTTACTTCATAAGTTGCACAACAAGAATATAAAAACTAGAATTTAGAAAAGAAGCTTACTATACAATTATCATGAAAACAAAAACGCTGTTATTACTCCTTATACTATTCCCTATTTTTTCTTTCAAATCATATGCTCAGAAGCAAGGTAAAATAACTGCTGATCTGTCTAATATTAAAAATTCTTTTGATCATGTGATCATAAAGATGGAAGGCTTTGCAGAATTTGGCGATACAATAACTACCATAGATACTATACAAGCAAAAGGTGGCAAGTTTGAATATCGTTTTTCCGTACCTGAAACAAGAATGACAAGTTTTGAACTTTTAAAAAATAATGAAATAGTAACTGATATTGGGATTAAAGACGCTATGACTTCTAAAGAATGTGGCTTTTTTAGTGAAATCTGTGTTGGAAACGAAGATATCAAAATCAGTTATATTAATTCTGAAAAGGCACCTTTTGTGAAAGCCTATTGCGAAGGTTTAAAAGAAAATAAATGGTATTATTGGTTTGACCCAACTGGAATTGATTACGATAGGGTTACTAAGGAATTTGTCAAAAAACACCCCAATCGTTATGCTGTTCTACAAGCTATTTATTTTCAAAAAGAATTATTCTCAACTACTGAGATATCAGATATGCTAAATTTATTTTCTGATGAATTAAAACAATCCGCTACTTATGGAGTGCTTAAAAAATATCTGAATAAAATGATAGCGCTCGAGAAAACCGAATATGCGAAGAGCTTCAAATGGCAAGATATTAACGGAGTTTCATATGATTTCAAGACTGTTTTAGCGGGTAAAAAATATGTATTATTAGTCTTTTGGTCAAGTACATGCGAAACATGTCGATATCAGATTAAAGCTTTAAAAAAGTTTCAGGAACAATATATCGATCAAGTGAGCGTAGTAAATTTAAGTATAGACAGTGATTTTCAAAAATGGAAAGAAGCGGTTGAAGAAGAAAAAATGACCTGGTATAATTTGTCCGGACTTCCAAATAATAAAGAAGCCATAAAAGAAGTATATTCCATAAGTGAAGTGCCTCAATTTATATTGCTTGACAGTGAAAGTAAATCGGCAATCAAGAACATCACTTATGAATTATTTGAAATTGAAAATTTTATTAAATTATCAAAGCGAATTGCGAAATAACTCCGTTCTACAAAGTCTTATTGTGAACGAAAATATAGTTGGTATATTAGTTATACATTAGTTTAGCCAAACTAAACATACCAAAGAAACAATATATGAAACTCTCCTTTTTAATTTTGCTTTTAGTATTTTTTAGTTGTGAAACTAAAACGAAAAGAGACGCTTCTAAAACAACTAAAACTGAAAATGCTGTAAAAACAAAAACTATAATCGAAAAAAGAAAATTCTTTGTTGGGGACGTAAATAATGACAAAATAAATGATACCGCTTTTATATCCCTAAACCGAAATAGTGAAACTAACGAAATTGAATGCAAGGAAAAAAACTGTTTAATAAATGTAACGTTTTCTAAAAATATTCCTGAAATAAGTTTTGACCAAAGTTTGGGTATTGTAGTAATGAAAACAGATGATTTTAACAATGATAAAGCAAATGAAATAATCATTTTTTCGCGAACAAATGAAGGTTGGTGGAATGACATTTTTGTTTGGACATTTAAAAACGGAAATTGGAAAGAAATTGCTAGAGCAAAAGGATTTATCTCTGAAAACAAGGATTTTGAAAATAGAATTATAAAAGAAAAAAAACATTTTTATTTAATTGGCGAAAATCAATGGAAAGAAGATAAAAATGGGGAATTTGAAAAAACAAAAGTGAGAATATTTGAATAAATTAAAGTTGCTAAATGGATAAACGATTAAACTTGTTTTGGCACGAATTACTAACTCAATGTGAAAAACACGATAAATATGAGTTCTTATTCAAAATAGAATATTGGGGAATTCTATGGATGCCGTGGTTTATTTATATAGCCGATGAATCATTGAAATTTAGTACAAATGAAATTTCAGATGATGACTTAAAAATCTTGATTAAAAATGGATATATTGAATTCATTGAAGAAATCGTACCAACTGACACTATGGATCTTGAAATTAGAAAATACAGAATAAAAAACCACAACTAATATCTATAATCAAAACCCGCTCTACGAAGTGTTCATAGCAAACGCTGCGAAGTCTCCTGACTTCGCACACATTCCTATTAGCCATCCCTATTTATTCAAACATTTCTTAATATCATTAAATTTGCTTATTGGAACGGGTACGAAGTCGGGAGACTTCGAACAACATCCATAAATAGAACATCAATCGAATAGAGAAAAGAATTAAACAAAAAACCTCGACTTCTAAAAAATCGAGGTTCTTTGTTTATTTCTAATTCCAAAGAAAAAAACTACTCCATATCCAAATAAGGATTTAAAATCTCGGCTAATTCATTCAACCAATAAAAGCTGTTTTCTAAGTTGTCTATTTCGTTTTTAAGGGTTTCATTTTTCCTCATAACTTCTAAAGCGAGCAAATAGTTTACTTGTCTTATTGCTTTAGCCATATCATTTGGATCGATTGTATGGTTAAAAAAATTCATAAGCCTTGTTTCGGCTTCTTTCAAAAGGGTGTTTGTATTCATAATATCGTAGTTTAAGAATACACAACCCTTGTATGTTAGTGATTCTAACGCCTACGACAGCACTGACGGTCTTTTCCGATACCGCACACATAATAAAGGGCAAAGTCTATTAGTTCTTAAGGTCGTAGTTTAAGAACCGCAAATATAGAGAAAACCCTTTCAATTAATAAAACTTGATTATTAATAGAGACAAACTAAAAACTTTGTGTCTTTGCTCCCGATAGCTATCGGGATTGCGGGATTATTTCTAAAAAAGATCATTTTATCAAACCGACTACCCTAGCTTCGGCCATTTAATTTTTCTCAAGTTTAAGTTCATATTTTTAAAGACTATTCTTATATTTTTTCTCTTACAAAAAAGCTATATTGATATATTTATAAAAAAAAATCTTATATAACTTTCAAACTTTAACAGCCTTTGAATTAAAATCTTATTACATTAGCTTAATATTGCTTCATAAAGAAGCATTGGTTTTATTGAAATTATTTTGTCTTCATAGGTACCATACAAGACTGAGTACTAATTTTTTATAAACCAAAATAGAAGTTGTAATAAATTAAAACATGTGGATATGAGATGTAAAATTATCTATGGAATTGCTGTTGCAAGTATGCTATTGGGCATCAACGGTTATTCGCAAGTAAAAAAGGATAGTATAGCAAAAGTCGAAAAGGACAAAAAAGAAACAAAATTAGTAAAGGAACAAACTCAAAATATGATGCTTAACGCCTCTAATGATAATGGTCCCCGAAATGTAAATATTGGTTTACCGGCTAGTATTGGAGGAACCACAATTTTAGAAAATGGACTTCCTGTTGTCTACAATTGGCAAAGCCAAAGTCCTACAAGTGTTTGGCGGTCAGGATCTAGTTTTAGCAAGTTTCAGGTCCAAACCGTTGGCGAAACTGCCATTTCTATTGGAGATGTCGGGGTTTCGGTAAGTACTTTCTCTAATAGAGGAACAGAAAAAAAAGAAGGTACCATAGCTTTTAATACTAATAGCTTTGGACTTTTGCGTGGAGATTTGAGTTTTAGTGGCCCTATGAAAAACAACTGGTATTATGCTGTAAGTGCATTTTTAAACTTTGACCCAGGCACATTCAATTCAGATTTCACCAATTATTTTGATAAAACACAAATCTATAAAGGTGTTGTTACCAAAAAATACAATGGTGGGAAAGGAGAAATTTCTGTTCAGTACAAATTTGCCAATTCTGAATCTATAACTTCAAAAGTAAGTCCATATATCTATAATCTGGATGGAACTATTAGCCAATTTGGAGATTTTAAAATAGGCCGCGATTCTTATCTAGAGCGATCAGGAAAATCGACTATTATTAACCCTCTTACAGGACAAAGAGAAATGCTGGATCAAATGAAAGATATGGGATCGACTTCGCATGTAATAGATGTTATGGGGAAAAACGCCTTAAATAATGGTATGAAACTGGATTATATTGTCCGTTTTCAAAATGCTAAATCAGGATTGTATAATCCGTACTACACAAATCTGGGAAAAATTGATCCTTCGAAAAATCGTTATGTATATACAGATAATCAAAACGAAATATATCAAGGCGATTATGTGCAAGGAGTTGCAATGTTAGCAACGCCAAAAATTAATCAAAATACCCTTATGGGGAAAGTGGATTTAAGCAAAAAAACACAAAAACACCATTGGTTAGTTGGCTTAAGTAATTATTATTTTGATATTGATAATTATTATCAGTCAACTTACAATATGGTTCAGGAAGTATCTGCAAATCCAGCCAAATTAATTACTCAGCTAAAAGATGTCAATGGAAACTGGACAAATGCCGCCACAGTAGATAATTATGGAAATGCGGGTTACAATGCCGCTTTGCAATATTATACCGGAAAAGAAAATAAACTTGCCCTTTATGCTACAGAAAAATGGACGGTAAATGAAAAATTAGATTTCAATTTTGGAGCGCGCTTAGAGTGGCAGCGTATTGACGGAATGTGGTATCCTAAATCGAGTAGAGATGCCGCAAAACTAGATGGTTTTACAAATAATCAGATTGACATGTCTAAAAGACAAAGTATCCAGAAAGACTGGTTTAATAAAGCTTTTACTGCTAGTTTTCTTCATAAAACATTTAGTAATGTTGGTTTCTTAGGTGATATATCTTATACTGAAGTTGCCGGAAACTTAAGTAGTTATTCCGGTGCCGATGATCCAAATGTTACACCGTCTCAGATTCCGGGAGCATCTGTTGGAACTTATTTTAACCATCCTATAATTAGTCTGGTTTCTAAAATCACCTATATCCAACGCAATAATTTCAAGAATAACTCTTCTTTTCAAGGAGGACACAAACAGACAATTACCTATGATATTCAAACAATGGGATGGACAACTGATATGGAAGTTAAACCTTTTAAAGGTTTTAAATTTCATGCTTTGCTAACGCTTCAAAATCCGGAATATAAAAATTTCCTTGTCGACTTAAGCGAAGTTCCTGCTGAAGGAAATAAAGTTTATGATTTTAGCGGTGGTACGGCTCGCAGCGTTTCAAAAGTATTGATTGAATTAGATCCTAGCTACTCTTATAAAGATTGGAAGTTATGGGTTAGTACGCGTTATTTTAGCAAAGAAGCAGCAAATTATCCAAATACATTATTCTTTGCAAGCCGTTGGGAAACCTTTGGAGGAGTTGCTCGCAAGCTGAACAAAAAAATAGATTTGAATCTTAATGTGGTAAATTTTTTAAATCAAAAAGGAGCACAAGGATCTATTTCAGGAACCAATACCACTACTATAGAACAAGCACAAGCGTTTGACGGAAGACCTTTGGTTGGAACTTATATCCGTCCTTTTACAGTAGAATTTGGAGTAAAAGCAAAACTATAATAACTAATAAAATCTAATACCATGAAAACGTATAAAATCCTCTTATTGCTGGTTTTCCTTTTTGGAACAACTTCAATAGTTACAGCACAAAAATCAACAAAGTCATCAGAAACAAAATCAAAGATCGTTACTTTTTATATTGCCCGACACGGAAAAACAATGCTTAACACGCTAGACAGAGTTCAGGGCTGGTCTGATGCGCCATTAACTCCGGAAGGAATTGAAGTTGCTGAATACCTGGGTAAAGGACTTAGAGGAATTGATTTTAAAGCTGCTTATACAAGTGATTTAGGGCGTGCAACACAAACTACGAATATTGTATTAAAAGCCAAAGGAGATAAAAAAATCCCCATTATAGAAACAGATGGACTAAGAGAAACCAATTTTGGAAGTTATGAAGGAGATCTGAATTCAAAAATGTGGGGTGATATCGCAATCTATCTTCACTTTAAAAATACTGAAGATCTTTTTGCTGATGTAAAAGTAAATGGAGTAAAAGAACCATTAAAAGTAGTTAAAACACTCGATAAACTAAATATGGCCGAGGATTACGACCAAGTAAGAACACGTACTCAAAACACATTGAAAGATATTGCCGAAAAAGAAGCTGCAAACGGCGGCGGAAATATATTTATGGTAGGCCACGGAATGGCAATTGGGACCATGTTGTCTAACATATCAGGAGAAGAAGTTCCGCGCTCACACATGGCAAATGCCTCTGTTTGTAAAGTAATTTATCAAGATGGTAAATTTACCGTAGAATCTTTTGGTGATACAAGTTATATAGAAAAAGGAAAGAAGGAGTTAAAATAATCTGTTTGAAATATTTACATGATTCTTTAATCACTTCGAGATTTACATAATAAAAACCCGAGCAGCTTAAATTAAGCTGCTCGGTTTTTTTGTTTTTAAAGCAGTTCCGTAGGAACAAAATATATTGTAGGGATGGATTTTAATCCATCATTCACAATCATAATCGCCAATCTTTTCGGAGTTTCTAGTGTGATTTCTCCCTTCGGTCGAAATGATAAACCTTAGCGATTTTGCCTCGCTCGTTGCAATGACACATTTTGTCTTTCATAATGCTAAAAAAACTCGCCACCTGTCCCGATGTTTCGGGATCAGGATAGCGAGTTTAATAAATTAATGTTTCTTATACGCTTCTGTTCTGGCATCTTTTATTACACCTTTCCAGTTTAATCCGTACGCAAAATCATAAACATTTCCTTCCTCATCTTTGTGCGAAACCATATCAAACGGAACATCTTCAAATTGTTTTTCGACAGTTTCCATATTTGCCGGCATCTGAACTGGAAGTAATCCTGAAGGCTCTGTTTTTCCCGAAATAATATCTAAAACTGCCTGAGTAGAAACTCCAAAATTTAAAACAATTCCGTCAACATGTTTTTCAAATTCATTAAAAATCATTGGTTTTGAAGCCGTAACCGATACAATAACAGGTTTTCCGTTCATCATGTCTTTTGTGTCCAAAATTGTTCTTAAATCCATTGTATTTGCAACCGTAACCGTTTTGTTTTTGTAAGTTCTGTCTTTAATTGTTGGATCAATAACCTGATCTCCTGCTGCAATACTTTTGACTCTGGCTTCGGTTGCTGTATAAGTACCATATTGCAGTGAAATTGGAACATAACCATTACTTCCATTCTGTCTGTCTTTCAAATCATAACCACCTTCAAGACTTTGTGGACTCGTCACAAAAACAATCGCAAAATCGGCTTTAGTTGGATCTTCGGTAACATTGTAATATTTCTTTACTAATTCCAGATTTACAGGATAATCCAGTTTTGGCTGGCTTGAAGTTCCCCACCAATCCTTTGTTGAAGCGGTATAAATCTTTGGAATAAAAACAGTTTTCTTTTCT
The DNA here is from genome assembly GCF_900187965.1 of Flavobacterium sp. ov086. Lineage (GTDB taxonomy): Bacteria > Bacteroidota > Bacteroidia > Flavobacteriales > Flavobacteriaceae > Flavobacterium. The sequence continues at coordinate 183,263 of NZ_FZNL01000006.1, forward strand.
TTCAAAGGAAGAATCGAAGCTTTATTTTTTAATAACACCACTGATTTTAATTGTGCATCATATCCTGCTTTCATGAACTCAGGACTTCCAACGATTGCTTTTGTTTCGGCAACATTTAAATATGGATTTTCGAAAAGTCCCACTCTAAAAATGTTCTTTAATAATCGAACTGCAGATCTTTCAAAACGAGCTCTCATAAAAGATTCACCGTATTCTTTTACTCCTATATCATAAGCTTCCAGAACTGGTTTCTTATCATTGTTTCCACCAAATTGATCTACTCCCGCAATAATCGCTTTGTAATGTCTGTCTGCAATCGAAAGATTCTCAACTCCCCAAGGTTTTCCCGCAAATATGTCTGGTGTTTTTCCTTCGTCGGCAGTAATTAGCCAATCAGTGCAAACCACACCATCATAACCATATTTATCTCTTAATAAGTCCGTTATAATATATTTACTGTAACCGTTGGCGACATTTTCATTGTATTTTTTATCCTGATCAAAAGTGATTGTATAATAAGGCATTACAGCCGAAGCTTTACCAGTTTTTCTTTTTAATTTGAAAGCACCATTTACAAAAGGATCAATATGCTGTTGTAAATTATTTCCGGGATATACTGCAAATTTTCCGTAGGCCCAGTGTCCGTCACGACCACCTTCTTCGGCTCCACCGCTTGGCCAATGTTTTACCATTGCGTTCACACTTTTGTATCCCCAGCCGTCTTTAATTTCGTCTTTACCATAAGAGGTTTGAAAACCATCAATATAAGCACGCGCCATATCTGTTGTTAAAGCGGGGCTTTCGCCAAAAGTCATCGAAATTCTATACCATCTTGGCTCTGATCCCAAATCTATTTGTGGAGACAAAGCAGTTGCAATTCCAAGAGCACGATACTCTTTGGCGGCAATTTGACCAAACTGTTCTACAATTTTTGGGTCAAAAGTAGCGGCCATTCCCAAACCATCAGGCCACATTGATATCGTCCCTCCTGCGCCTGCATTAAACTCCGCAGTTATAGTTGCATTATGACGAGGGTCAGTACTCGTGTTACTCGGAATTCCCAAGCCAATTCCCTCTACAAAAGCCTGCATTTTATTATTCCATAAAGCAGCAACTTCAGGACTTTCGACCTGTGTAATTAATACGTGACGAAGATTATCATCTTTCAAAAAAGCTTTTTGCTGATCTGTCAAATCATAAGCTTTTGCAGTACTTTCTTTAAATGGCTTTCCGTTGTATGTTCCTGCCATAAAACCAGAAACTCCTGCCGGCAAAGATTGATGGCGGCTATAAAGCATTAATCCTGCGATTTGCTCAATAGACATTTGCGAGGCTAAATCCTTTGCTCGTTCATCCGCCGGAAGGCGCCAATCTTCGTATTTATCAAGTTTTCCGTTTTTGTTTAAATCCTTAAATTTCTTACCATTAATAGTCAATATTTTAATTCCGGATTCTGGAGAATATCCTAAATCAGCACCCTTACTATTTTTTATAATAGCAAAATTTTCCTGCTGAGCTTGTGACGTAACACTTATAAAAAAAGCTAAACTCGCTGTAATTATTGTTCTTTTCATATTGTATAATTTTTTAAAATCTAAAATTATGTGAAGCTTTAAAGCTCAAAAAACAGAAGCATAATTGTCATTCTTCTTTGCGCATTATTAATTCATTTTTATACTGCTGATTTCACATTGCTTCATAATGAAGCAATATTAATTACATTTTTCCACATCGACAAATAAATACCAATATAATTTTCATAATCCTATATAAATCAGTTATTAAAAAGCTACATAAGCACCAAATTTTAAATATTAAAATGCAAAAAGAACAATAGAGGTATCAGAAATTATTTAGTACGGATACTTTTAAAAATCAAAAAAAAAATAATCCAACTATGAGTACGCATGAAAAATGAGTAAATTTGGATTTAATTACATCGAATGGAATTTAAAAAATTAGTTGAGCAACAGTCCCAAGAAGCCTGGGAAAAGTATATCCCAACACTCTCTATTGATTGTGTCATTTTCAGTTTTAAAGATACATCGCTTCAAGTCCTTACAATTAAAATGAAAGGACAGGATTCGTGGGGGCTTCCTGGTGGATATGTGCAAAAAGATGAAAATGTTGACGACGCAGCAATTCGCATTCTGAAAGACAGAACGGGTACCGAAAATATTTACCTTCAGCAATTTTATACTTTTGGAAACTTAAATCGTTCCGAAGGAGTTTTTCATGAATACAAGGACACTTTATGGAACAAACAGCGCTTTGTTTCTATAGGTTATTATGCCCTTGCCGATTACGAAAAAGTAAATTTGGTTATTGATACTATTTCAGATGCGTGCCAATGGCATCCTATCGATAATTTGCCTTCATTTATGATGGATCACAGAATAATTTTTGATAAAGCACTTCTTACGCTACGTGAACAATTAAATAATCATCCGATAGGTTATAACCTTCTTCCGGAGAAATTTACCATGCCGGAACTTCAAAAACTATATGAAATAATCTTAGGAAAAAAACTTAACAGAGGTAATTTCTACCGAAAGATTCTGAGATACGATATCCTTACAAAACTCGATGAATCAAGAAAAGGCGGCGCACATAAAGCCCCAGATTTATATAGTTTTGATTTAGAAAAATACGAAGTTGCTTTAAAAGAAGGTTTAAAAGGCAGCTGGTAATATCAATTAAAAATTCCAATCCCGAAGCTTCGGGATAAATTTCAAAATGTCTTGGTTTCATGAGCCTTCGACTTCGCTCAGGGTGACGATGAGAAATTCCAAAAATTAAATTTCAAATTCCAAAGACACAAAATCGCTAAGTTTATACACAATATTGTCATCCGACGTGAGGAGAAATCACACTAGAAACTCCGCAAAGAAACTCACTAATTTTGTCGATCTGCGAGTATGATTTCTCCTTCCGTCGAAATTATAAAGCTTGCGTTTTTATTACTGTCCTTAAAAAAGCTCTATAAAAAGAATATTGCGAAGTCGCAAAGTAAAATTTAAAGAAACAAACTTTGTGACTTTGCGAGATTAAATCTACACAAACCAATTTTAAAAAAAACTTTGTGTTTTAGCGACATCGTGGCATATTTTCAAAAATACTTGTCAAAAAATTTGTGAAACCAAATAGTTGCATGTATATTTGCAACCGATTGGCTTCGTAATTAAAACTAAACATTATGAGACGAGACATTTTTCAGGCAATAGCAGATCCAACCAGGCGGTCCATTATTACCTTAATTGCGATGCAGGCAATGACTCCAAATGCCATTGCTGAGAACTTTAATACTACCCGCCAATCTGTTTCTAAACATCTTCGGATACTTGTAGAATGTGACCTGATAAAACAGGAACAACAAGGCAGAGAAATTTATTATTCACTTGAAATTGAAAAAATGAAAGAGATCGACAAATGGATTAACCAATTCAGAAAAATTTGGGAAACCAAATTTAATCAGCTTGATGAACTATTATTAACAATGAAAAAACAGAAAAAATGAAAAATGATTTGCAATTTGATTTTACCGTTGACAAAGCCATAAAAACGGTATTTATTACGAGAGAATTTGCTGCAGAACTTCCGCTGGTTTGGGACGCTTTTACTAAACCGGAACTTCTGGATCAATGGGTTGCGCCAAAACCGTGGTCGTCTAAAACAAAATATATGAATTTTGAAGTTGGCGGACGAAGATTCTATGCTATGGTAAGTCCAGAAGGATTAGAACGTTGGGCGATTCAGGAATATACTTCGATTACGCCAAAAACCAATTTTAAAATGTACAACACTTTTGCTGATAAAGACGAGAATCCCGAACTTCCGGGTTCTGATTGGGATCATACTTTTAGCGAAGAAAATGGCATCACAAAAGTGAATATTAGCATTTTTAATGAATCTCTGGAACGTTTAGAAAAAATGATTGAAATGGGCTTCAAAGAAGGTTACACAATGTCTATCGATAACTTAGATAAATTATTGGAAAGTTTGTCAAAAAAGTGATTGCTACGAGATAAAATATAAGCAGTTGGAATAATCTCACAATCCCGATAGCTATCGGGATTGCGAGATTATTTTAAAACAACAGCATTTCAACTTGAAACCTGAAACAAAAAATCCTTAAATTTGAAATAAACTTTGACAATAAATGATTGAAATAAAAACATTTGATCAGGCAGCAGATTTAGAAAATCCAAGACGTGTTTTAAAATACGTTTTAGTTTTTTGTACCTCAGGTTCCACAACTATTTCTGTGGATGAAAATGAATTTATATTGACCGAAAACGCTGTTATTACGATTACTTCCGGACAAATTCATTATTTCCGAAACATACAAAACGCAACAGGATTTATTCTGGAATTTACCTACGATTTCTTTTGTAAAGACGATACTGATATGGAATTGATTTTCCATAATGGTTTGTTTTGTCATTTTGCAATGAACGAAATGATCACAGTTGACAATCCTGAAATTATTGTTCGCCAGTTAGAAGAAATTAAAAAAGAACTGATCGAAACTCCCTACCAATATCAAATCTCAATTCACAGCCGAATCGAATTAATTCTGATCGAAATCAATCGTACCAAAATTAATCGTGGCGACGAGATCTACAAACCTGATGCTGTGTTCCTTCATTTTCTGGAAGCAGTTTTAAAAAATTTCGAAAAGAATCTTTCAGTAAACGAAATTGCAGTTTTAATTGGTACGACCGAATCAAAACTAAACGAACTTTCAAAATTACACACCAATAAAACAGCCCAAAACGTAATTTTTGGATTAATTGTTTCTGAAGCTAAACGTCTTTTTACATATGAAAAACTATCAGTAAAAGAAGTTGGTTATACCTTAGGTTTTAATGATCCTTTTTATTTTTCGAACTTCTTTAAGAAACACACCAATATTTCTCCAAAATCGTATAAAGAGAAAGTCGTTCTTTCTTAATTACATGCTTTTTCCAAGATTCTCTATTCTTTAGCAAGCATACTTGCAACATCTTTGTATCATAATAATTACTAACAAATTAGTATATGAAAAGATATCAGGATTATGCAGTTTTGCTTTTGCGAATTGCCTTGGCAACAGGATTTTTATCCGCTGTTTCGAGTCGGTTAGGACTTTGGGGAAGTTACTCTTCAGGATGGGAAAACTTTCTGGATTATGCCGGAAAAGTAAATTCTTTTGCTCCAAAAAACTTTATCCCTGCAATCGCCGTCTTAGCTACTATTACTGAATCGGTTTTGGGTTTACTCCTACTTATTGGCTATCGAACAAAATTTGCTTTGGTTGCTGCCTCAATTTTAACTTTATCATTTGCCCTTGCCATGACGTATTCTTTTGGAATCAAAGATCCTTTAGATTATTCGGTATTTGTGTTTTCTATGGCGGCTTTTCTTTTGGCAACTATAGAAAAATATAAATGGAGTTTAGATGAAATAATTTCGGAAAATAAAACAAATTAAAAATTAGAAAAAATGGAAAGACAAATCACAAAAAGCAGCGAATTAGATTGGAAACCTCTTAAAGAGGAAGGTATTAAGACAGAAGGTATTTACGTTAAAATTCTACGTTTTGATGAAGCAACAAAAAGACCTCCTACGTTTTTATTAAAATTCGAACCCGGAGCTTCGTATCCAAATCACATTCATCCCGCTGGAGAAGAGATCTATGTTCTCGATGGCGAAGTTCGCTCTGGAAAAGATGAATTAAAAAAAGGAGATTATTTATATATGCCACCAGGAAGTTCTCATTCTGTGTTTTCAAAAACGGGTTGCACTTTATTATTTAATATCCCCGAAGAAGTGGTTATTTTGAAGTAAAAAAAACAAAGTCTTTAAAAAAGTATAATTTTAAAGACTTTGTTTTTTTCTATTCCTTTTAAAACTTAATTGCAATCTTACCAATTGTTTTTCCGGATTCTAACAGTCGATGCGCTTCTTTGAAATTTGCTGCTGTTAAACCATCCAATGTTGTTTTTAACGTCGAATGAATTGTACCGTTATCTAATAAAGTCGCTAATTGGTTTAAAATATGATGTTGCTCAATCATATCATCCGTTTGAAACATTGAACGTGTAAACATTAATTCCCAATGGAAACTAGCGCTTTTGCCTTTTAATTGACGAAGATTTACACTCTCGACAGGATCACTAATAGAACCAATATGTCCCTGAGGTTTTATTAATTCTACAAATGCATCCCAATACTGGTTTACATCGACAAAATCCAGAATAAAATCAACGTGTTGAAAACCTGCGTTACGAACTTCTTCTACTAAGTTTTTATGATTTATTACAAAATCGGCACCTTGTTCTTTGCACCATTCAATAGATTCAGGGCGAGAAGCTGTTGCTATTACATTTAATCCTGCAATCTTTTTAGCCAATTGAATTGCGATCGATCCTACTCCACCAGCTCCTCCGATTATCAAAATACTTTTGCCTTTATCTTTTTCAGGATTGATACGGATTCTATCAAATAATATTTCCCAAGCTGTTAATCCTGTTAATGGCATTGCTGCAGCCTGCTCTACAGAAAGTGATTTTGGTTTGTTACCAACAATACGTTCGTCAATAATTTGATATTCGGCATTACTGCCTTGTTTGGTAAGATCTCCGGCATAAAAAACTTCGTCACCAACTTTAAACAAACTTACGCTGTCGCCAATAGCTTCTACAACTCCTACGGCATCCCAACCAATAATTTTTGGCGTTTCAAGAACCGTGTCCTTTGCACTATTCTGGCGTATTTTAAAATCTACCGGATTCACTGAAACGGCTTCAATTTTAACTAATAAATCGCGTAGTCCCGGAATTGGTTTTGGAATATCAAATTCAATAAAACTATCTTCCTTTTCTATTGATAATGAGGTTTTAAATCCTATTGCTTTCATCTTTTTTATCTTTTTATTTAAACTTATATTACAAAGATACACACAAAGCAGGCTCCCGGAATTGTACAAATACACTATGATTTTGTACATCTTTATCGCTAATTGTTTTTTAAAACTTCAATATGAAGAATGATATAAAAACACCTAATTTTCTTTCAAAACTCGATTTTAACAACAATTGATCTAATTAAATGTTATTTTTGATAATCTTTCAAGCCATTTATGAACCTCTTTGGCTTTAGTCCATGAAATACTTACCGGATAAACGTAAGAAACAATTATTATAACATTAGATTTTTAAGTATGAATGTTTTACTCATTGAAGATGATAAACGTATTAGCGAATTTATTGTAAAAGGTTTAGAAGAAAACAACTTTACTGTACATCTTGCCGAAACTGGCGAAATTGCCCGTGACCTTGTACAACATGATACCTGGGATATTATTCTAATGGATATTATGCTTCCGGGAATTGACGGAATTCAGCTGACTAAATTAATGCGCTTTAAAAAAATTCATACACCTATATTAATGCTCAGCGCACTCAGTGATACAGATGATAAAGTAAATGCATTAGATTCCGGTGCTGATGATTATTTGGTAAAACCTTTTCATTTCAAGGAATTAATTTCAAGAGTGAACGCCTTAACTCGCAGAACTAAATTTAATTATGACAAAGTTGAAACAGTATATACTTGCGGAACTTTAACTATAAATCCTGAAGAACATAAGGTTGCCGAAAATGACGAATTAATTGATTTATCTCCAAGAGAATATAAGCTATTGCTTTTTTTACTGGAAAACAGAAGTAAAGTAATGTCAAGAACTCAAATATTAAATGCAGTTTGGGGAATTAATTACGATAATAATACTAATGTGGTCGATGTTTATATCTCTTATCTGAGAAACAAAATTGAGCGAAACCACAAATTTATCCATACCATAAAAGGAACGGGATATATGCTTAAAGAATAATCATGAAAATACGTAATAGGTTTACATTAATATCGTCTTTCACCTTTAGCATTGTTTTTGTCATTGCTTCTGTTATCACGTATTTTTCTTTTTATAGTTATTCTGAAAAAATAATTTATAATGAACTCCAAAAAACGTGTTTACTTACGGGCATTTTCTATCTTGAAAAAGATGAATTACCACAAAATCAGCATTTAATAATTGGACAACAATTCAGAGAAAATTCACTCGAAATCATAACACGCGTTTACAATAAAAAAAATCAAATTGTTTATGGCGATAAGAAAATTGACACAAATATAAACTCGGAAAAACTCGATTACATTAGAAAAAACAGAAAACTGAGTTTTAAATCTAATCATCACTTTTACTTTGGAAGTTTTTACCATGACAACCAGGGCGATTTTGTAGTTTTTGTAAAAAAGAACGATGTCGAATTTAAAACTATTACAAACAGATTGCTCATTATTATGATTCTGGTTTTAATATCCGGATTAATTACAATCTATATTGTAAGCCGTTTACTTTCTAATTTGGCTTATAGTCCGATAAAAAATATCATCAATCAGGTCAATGAAATCGAAGCTTCTTCTTTGGATCGACATATTGTCTCGCCAAACACAAAAGATGACATTCAGGAATTGATAGAAACTTATAATAATTTGTTCAAGAGACTTTCGGATACTTTTGTTATTCAAAAGAATTTTATCAATTATGTTTCTCATGAATTCAAAACACCTTTGACTGCTATATCCGGAAACCTCGAGGTATTTGCACAAAAAGACCGAACAAGTGCCGAATACAAGCAGATGTCTGAGAAAGTATTAGAAAATGTCTATCAAATAGAAGATACAATGAATACACTCATGATGCTTTCAGGATTGAGAGATAATACAGAACTCAATGAAATTTTCAGAGTCGATGAACTCGTTTGGGACATTAACGATCAATTACCCGGCGTATATCAGCTAAAAGATGCTCAGATACAAATCGAAATTGAAATTGTTGATGACAAACTGCTTTCAATAAAAGGAAACAGCAACGAAATTAAGATTGCCCTTTATAATATTATAGAAAATGCCGTGAAATATTCGAACGGAAATCCTATCAAAATAAGCCTTTTACAACACGAGAATCAACTCAAAGTTGTTATCAAAGATCACGGAACCGGTATTAGTGAAGACGACTTAAAGTTTATCAAACAAACCTTTTACAGAGGCAAAAATGTAAATGACATAAAAGGCAGTGGCGTAGGACTTTCATTGGCAAATATTATCTTCAAACAGAATAATATTCATTTTACAATTACTTCTAAAAAAGACGAGGGAACAATAGTAACATTATTGTTTCCGCCACTCTAATCGTTTTCTAATGTACTTCCAACTCCTTTCTAACTGACATCAAATTAGGGTTTAATATGCCGCAAGTAGCTTTGCATCATATTAAAAACAACTTAATTTGAAACATATACTTTTAACTCTTCTCGTTATTGTATCCTGCAAAAGTGTGGCGCAGGTTGCAGCAATAAACGATACAATTGTTCTTTCCAGAACACAGGCCGAGGCTTTGTTTCTGGAGAAGAATATTTCTCTTATTTCCGAAAAACTGAATATCGATATTGCAGATGCACAAGTTATTCAGGCAAAACTCTGGCCAAATCCTACACTGACTATTGGTGAAATTAACCTTTGGCACAATGCCACAGCCGCAGAAGTACCTCCGCTTTGGGGTAATTTCGGAAAAACATCTCAGGTTACCGCAGAACTTGAACAACTTATCCAAACAGCCGGAAAGCGAAAAAAGATGATCGCCATGGAAAAAGTTAGTGTAGATATCGCCAAAGAATATTTTAAGACTTTTTTGCGCAATCTAAAAATCGAATTCAGAGGTAATCTTACTGAATTACAATATACCCAAGCTCAGGAAGCGGTTTATAAAAAACAACTTTCGTCGATGCAAACATTACTTAAAGCATATGGCAACCAAGTGGCGCAAGGAAATATTGGCAGAGGCGAATACATTAGGCTAAAAGCTTCTGAATTACAATTCATAAAAGAAATCAGTGATCTTAAAAAAGAAAACAATTCGCTTCAAAAAGAACTTAAGGTCCTTATGAATCTGCCTGCTACAAGTTTCATTAAACTTACCGATGAAGGTTTTCTTCCTGATCCTAAAAATATCGACAATATCAATCTGGGAAATCTTATGGCTTCAGCCGTAGAAAACCGCCCTGATATGAAGGTTATTAAACTTGGAAATGATTATAACGATAAGAAATACAAATACGAAAAAGCAATGCGAACGCCAGATGTTACACTTGGTGTTAGTTATGATCGTGGTGCAAGTACTATGAATGATTTTGTGGGACTTGGTTTTGCATTGGATCTTCCGTTTTTTAATAGAAATCAAGGAAACATAAAAGCTGCAAAAATAGCAATCAATCAAGGCAAATTACTGACCGAAGAGAAAACGATAAGCATACAAGCCGAGGTTTTACAAGCTTATGAAGACTTACTTGTAACCAAAAAATTGTATGAAAACGTCGAAGCCAATTATGAAGCAGATCTGGACAAACTTCTGGAAAGTTATCGTAAAAATTTTATGCAGAGAAATACAAGCATGTTAGAATATCTTGATTTTGTTGATGCTTATTTAGACAACAAATCTATCCTGCTTGATTCGAAAAAAGACCTTAATAAAAACCTTGAAGAATTGCGTTATATCACCGGTCAGGAAATTAATTAATAATCGAAACTTCGAGATCACACACAATACCTCAAAATAATACTAAACATAATGAAGAAATTTATTTTACTCCCATTACTGGGGTTAATGCTCGTTTACGGATGTGGCAAAAAAGAAGAAATCAAAGATATAAAAGACGAAAAATTTTGTATCGATAAAGATTTAAAAGAAAAAATTACGATCGAACCAGTACAAAAACGTGCCGTTAGTGAATCTATAAACCTTACCGGAAATATCACCTATAACAATGATCACGTAGTACAATTTAATAGTCTTGTTGAAGGAATTATAACCAAAACTACATTTTCATTGGGTGACTATGTAAAAAAAGGACAAGTTCTGGCTGAGATAAAAAGTACTGAACTTAACAGCATGCAATCTGAAAGTAAGTCATTACAATCTCAAATATCAGTTGCACAACGCAATTTGCAAGCAGCAAAGTCAATGTTTGAAGATGGAATTTCTTCTCAAAAAGACCTTATGCAAGCACAAAGCGAATTAGACGTTTTGAAATCCTCACTTGAAAATGTAAGAGCAAATCTTGCTATGTTTAGTGCAAGCAGCGAAAGATCTGTTTTTCAGATAAAAGCACCAACAGAAGGGTATGTTGTGGCTAAAAACATTAGTCCGGGAATGCAGATAACAGATTCCAGCGAACCTCTTTTTACTATTTCTGATTTGAAAGAAATTTGGGTTTTGGTAAATGTATATACCAGTAATTTAAAAAATGTAACCGAAAACATGTTTGTAGATGTAACAACTCCTGCATATCCGGGCGAAATCTTTAAAGGAAAGATAACCAAGCTTGCCAAAGTTTTTGATGCTGACGAACATGTATTGAAAGCAAGAATTGTGATGGAAAACAAAAATCTAAAACTAAAACCAGGAATGACAGCAGATATCATTATTGATAAAAGTCTGGGGGGCGAAATGTTAGCTTCTGTTCCTGCAAAAGCTGCGATTTTTGATAATAATCGGGATTATATTTTAATCTATAAAGACGATTGTACTATTGAAACCCGAGAAATTAATCCAATTAAAAAGAATAACAACTGGATTTATTTTGATAAAGGAGTTAATGAAGGTGAAATGGTTATTACTAAAAATCACTTGTTGATTCACGAACGATTAAAAAACTAATTATCCCTAAAAACGGATAAACACCATACAAGACATGAAAAAATTTGTACAAGGTCTGGTAGCTTTCTCGTTAAAAAACTCTTTGATAGTTTTTTTCCTGACAGCAGTATTACTAGTCGCCGGAATAGTCAGCTACATTCACACGCCCATTGAAGCGTTTCCTGATGTAACCAATACAAGAGCAAGAATCATTACACAATGGCCGGGAAGAAGTGCCGAAGAAGTAGAGAAATTCATCACACTTCCCATTTCAAAACAAATGAACACAATTCCTAAAAAAGCAGAAGTACGATCTATTTCGCTTTTCGGATTATCAGTTGTAACCGTATTGTTTGATGATGATGTTGAGGATTTTTACGCTCAGCAATATGCTTCAAATCGCCTTAACGGATTAGATTTACCAGAAGGTGCTGATGTTGATATTGAACCTCCATCCGGAGCGACAGGCGAAATATTCAGGTATATTATTAAAAGTGATTTGCCAATTAAAGAAATTAAGGCAATTCAGGATTGGGTAATCGAGCGAGAATTAATCGCTGTTCCCGGAGTTGCCGATGTAGTAAGTTTTGGTGGTGAAGAAAAAAACTTCGAAATCAAAATTAATCCAACGCAATTGGAGAATTACAATCTATCTGCACTTGATGTTTATGAAGCTGTTTCTAAAAGCAATGTAAATGTTGGTGGAGATGTTATACAACGTGGTGATCAGGCATATGTAGTAAGAGGAGTTGGTTTGATCAACAAAGTGGAAGACATTGGAAATATCCTGATTGAAACCAAAGGAGCTTCACCAATATTAGTAAAACACGTAGCCGAGGTGTCAATATCAGCCAAACCACGATTAGGACAAGTAGGTCTTGATGGTGATGATGATGTTGTAGAAGGTATTGTAGTGATGCTGCGCGGAGAAAATCCGGGTGAAGTTATTAAAAGACTTAAAGATCGTCTGGCAGAACTTAACGAAAGAGTTTTACCCGATAATGTAAAAATAGTTCCGTTTATAGACCGTACCAAATTGGTCGATACAACGGTAAAAACAGTTACCAAAAACCTTGTAGAAGGGATTTTATTAGTATCGTTAATCGTATTTATTTTCCTTTATAACTGGAGAACTTCGTTGATTGTGGCATCTGTGATTCCGCTTTCGTTCTTGTTTGCCATTATAATGTTGCGAATTCAGGGATTACCTGCAAACTTAATTTCTATGGGAGCTCTGGATTTTGGATTGCTCCTCGAAGGAACCTTGGTTATTGTCGAGCAGGTCTTTGTGTCGCTCGAAAAGAAAGCACATAAAGTTGGAATGGAACGCTTTAACAATATGAGCAAAATGGGACTTATCAAGAAAAGTGTGGGTAGTGTAGCTACTTATATTTTCTTTGCGCTAATCATTTTGATTGTTGCCTTGATGCCAATTTTCTCCTTCACTAAAGTGGAAGGAAAAATGTTCTCTCCCCTAGCCTTCACGTTAAGTTATGCACTATTAGGATCTTTGATTCTATCACTTACTTATGTTCCGGCAATGTGTAAAGTCATGTTGACAAAAAATATTGTCGAGAAAGAAAATATGATCTCCCGTTTTTTCAGAGTAAATCTGTTTAAACTGTTTCAATGGAGTACAAAACATCGTAAAACAACGATATATGCGTTCTTAGCTTTACTTGCCATTTGTTGTGCCAAGTTTGCATTTTATGGTTCAGAATTTATTCCGAAGCTGAATGAAGGAGCTATTTATGTAAGAGCCACTTTGCCGAACAGTATCAATCTTGATGAAGCCGTAAGACTTACCAAGGAAATGAAAGGTAAAATAAGGAAGTTTGAAGAAGTAAAATTTGTCTTGACACAAACCGGACGACCAAATGACGGAACAGATCCAACAGGATTTTTTAATATCGAATTGCATATCGAATTACAACATCAGGACGAATGGAAACGTGACATCAGCAAGGAAGAATTGATTGCCGAGATTAAGAAAGAACTCGATGTATATCCCGGAATTGGATTTGGATTTAGTCAGCCAATTCAGGATAATGTAGAAGAATATGTTGCCGGAGTAAAAAGTCCGTTGGTTATTAAGATTTTCGGAAATGACCTTTTTCAATTAGAAGCTATGGCTGCAAAAGTTGCCAAATCAATCAAAGATGTAAAAGGAATTGAGGATATTAATGTTTATAAAAACATTGGTTTACCCGAATTAAGAATTCAGCTTGATGACGAAAAAATGGCGCGTTATGCCATTACAACCGCCGATGCTCAAGCCGTAATCCGAATGACAATTGGTGGGCAGGCTGCAACTAAGTTTTATGACGACGAAAAGATCTTTGATATCACATTACGTTTCGAAAAAGAATATCGTGACTCAAAAGAAAAAATTGAAGATATTCTTATTCCGACTATGAATGGTAAAAAAGTTCCATTGAAAGAAATTGCAACTGTAGAATATAAAACTGGTCCAACCTTTATTTATCGTGAAGGAAACAGCAGATATATTGCTGTAGGTTTTAGTATCGAAGGACGAGATTTAGGAAGCACTATCGATGAAGCTCAGAAAAAAGTAGCTGCAGAAGTAAAACTGCCTAAAGAAAATGTAATGAAATGGGCAGGAGAATTTGAAAGTAAAGAAAGAGCTTCTAAACAATTAGCAATGATTGTTCCGGTTGTTTTAATTTTGATTTTATGTCTTTTATATTTCAATTTTGGTAATTTCAAAGATACTATGGTTGCAGTCAGTGCAATGCCATACGCCTTTATTGGTGGTTTCTTATCCCTTTGGGTTACAGGAACCGTGTTTGGAATATCGGCAGGAATTGGATTTATTATTCTGTTTGGCGTCAGCGCAATTGATAGTATTGTCCTCATTGGAATGATTCGGGAAAATATGCAAGCCGGAATGCATTTAAAAGATGCAATCTCAAACGGAATTTACAGCAGAATTCGTCCTATTGTTATGATTGCCCTTATGGGATCTTTAGGATTATTACCCGCCGCATTATCAACCGGAATGGGATCTGAAGTTCAAAAGCCATTGGCTATCATGATTGTTGGTGGATTAATAACTTGTATGTTTTTATCGTTAACGGTTTTACCTCAGGTATTTTATCTGGTATACCGTAAAAAAGATTCCAGTTACAAGAATCCTGACTCTTAATTAGATTTCTAATACACCTTTAGACAGTTTGTTTAAAGGTGTATTTTTTTATTGTGAGCTTATTAAAATCTAAAACAAACTAATCATTTTTATTCGAACAAATAATAATACTTCTCATGAAATACATCTATTATTTTGCGATAATTTCTACATTATTCATTTCTTGTCAGTCAAAAACTCCTATTGAAATCAAGCAAATTGAATCACAGGAAGTAGTAAAGATTTTGCCTGTTTTAAAAACTCCTCTAAAAGACAGTGTTATTATAGCTTTCCCAACTGAATTCGAAATAAAAATAAATCCATCTGTCAGATATATGACCTGGCATTATGTTAGTGATGGAAAAACCTTGTGGAATGATGCTTTTGATTACCAAATATATAATGCAGCTTCATTATCCCAATTCGATATCTATAAAATATTGTCACCAAAACAAATAAGAATTCTCAAAAAAGAAAGAAAACTTTTTATATCTAAGAAAGCAGCAATAGAATTATTAAAAAAATACAAACTGAACGCTTGTACAGAAAATTTAAACTTTAAAGAAACCATAAAATTGACCTCTTACGATAAATTCAAAAAGGAGAATATGGAAATAATTAATGAATTCCGAAAAAGCAATGATTCCATTAATTTTAGAGTAATGAAGGAAGGTGGAAGTTTTTATTATGTACAAAAGAAAATCAATTGGTAGTTTGCTCAACATCCATTTCTGACTGCAAAGAAACCAATAAGTGATTGTAAAAACTAAACTTCTCGCCAAGTCCCGATGGTCCCGAGATTTCGGGAGGCATCCTTTTTTAAGGCAATTTTTCTTTGACTTAAAAAAGATATAATGGACAGTGGGACAAGTGGCATTTAAAATAAATTTGTTGTGCTTCCAAAAAATAAAATTGATTTTATTAAAGTCCTAAGAATATAAATAAAACTTAAATTTTAAATTTCATTTTGAATATATGTAGTTAACTACGTAAATTTGTACACGAATTAGCCTTATGCATTGGTATAAGCAAATTTTTAAAGCATTTAAAGTATATTATAAATAACAAAATGAAAAATAATACTCCCAAAACCACTTTAGAAAGTACAATTAAAATTGAAAAAGTTGAAGATCAAAGCCTAATTGAAACCGCATTTTCAATAAGAAGACAAGTTTTTGTAGAAGAACAAAATGTATCGCAAGAACGTGAATCTATGGATGACGAAGAAGCAATACATTATTTAGCGACCGTTAATGGTTTGCCGGCTGGAGCTGCCAGATACAGAAAAATGGAAAAAGGCGCTAAAATTGAGAGAATTGCGGTTTTGAATAATTTTCGTGGACAACGAATTGGCGAAGCAATTCTACAAAAAATATTGGAAGATTTAAAAGACGAAAAGAAAATTTACTTGTACGCACAAGTAATTGCAACTCAATTTTACATTAAAAACGGATTCAGACAAACTGATAATTATTTCCTGGATGCTGGAATTGAGCATGTAGAAATGGATTTTATAAAATAAAATTATTGCAAATCAAATCCGTTTTATCCGCGTTTTTACGAAGTAAATCTGCTTTATCCGTGTCAAAATTAGACGCTGATTTTACTGATTCGCTAAAGCGAAAACGCTGATAAAAACGGATTTTTATAATTTCTGTCTTGATTGAACTGTTAACTAATTTTATAGATTTCCCTTTAATTTAATGATTTTTTAAATTCTGAAGGTGAACTTCCAGTACTTCGAACAATGAATTTATTAAAATGACTACTATCTATAAAACCTAAATCGTTACTGATTTCTGAAAAAGTCAGATTGCTTTTGCTTAATTTTTCCGTTACAACTTTGAGTTTCGTTTGCTCGATGTAATCTCTTAATGTAATATTGAGATGGTTTTTAAAATACTCTCCTATATAATGGATCGAAACATTAAAATGATTCGCAATTTCCTTTTTCTTCAACAAATGAGGATTGGCGATATTCGATCTGATGTAACTTAAAATAGTATCAATCTTTAAAACCTCAGTGGTTTTTAGATTTACGTTGGTTTCATTTATTGTGGCATTTCTTCGGATTATGTGGATCAGCGACATCATCAAACTTTTGATTATGATTTCGTTTTGCCCTTTTGGCTTGGCAACTTCATCCAGGATTTTTAGAATAACCATTTCACAGAAAGATTTATCGTCTTCAAGGAAAATCAAATTTCCATTAGTTTGATTGTGGTAATAAAACAGCTTTTCGATTTCTTCAATTTCTTTTTTATTCGAAAAAAAATTAGGCAGAAAACGTAGGCAATGAAATTTTGTAGGTTCTAATGTTTTAAAAGAATGATAATCCTTTGGCGTAAGCAAATAAATATCATGTTGTTTATAATGATGAGGAATTGAATTCAAGATGTGGTTTCCGGTTCCGTATTCTATATATAATAGTTCGAAAAAATTATGACGATGTACTTCTTTCTTCCACGTTAATTCTTCGACGGAATAAATTTCGAAATCTTTGTATATAAAAAACGTGTTCTTCATAATCCTTAATTTTTACAAATATAACCGATATTTTTACAGCAATTAATAATCATGAACCTATTTACTTTGCATCTATAGTTTAAAACCCAAAATAATAGAATATGAACTCAAATACAATAAAAATAGGAATCCTGGGAATCGGTGGAATCGGCGGATTTGTTGGCGCACCATTAGCAAAAAAATATAAAAACAGTGCGACCAAAATCATCTTTATTTGCAGAGGTGAAACTAAAACCTCCATACAAAATGACGGTTTATTATTTGAATCTAAAGGTGAAAAAGAAACCATATTTCCGGATTTAGTATCTGATAATCCAGCAGAAATAGGGATTCTGGATGTATTGATACTTACTTCTAAATCGTATTCTATAAGCAATATATTAAACACTTATAAAGATTGTATAAATGCTGAAACGATTATAATCACTTTACAAAATGTGGTAAATGCAAAAGAAATTATCCGCAAAACTTTACCTGAAGTTGGTCAGATTATGGAAGGTTGTATTTATGTAGCATCAAATGTGAAAAAGCCCGGACATATTCAGCATGTTGGCGGACCAGGGAAAATTTTCGTTGGAGGAAAAGAGAATAAACAATTAATTGATTTGTTAGCAGACGGTGGTTTGGATATTACTTACGTAGAAAACATTAATCAAATATTGTGGAAGAAATATTTATTCGTTGCTCCTGTTGCAGCAATTACTTCTGGTTATAAAGTTACTTTTGGACAACTTCTGGAAGATCAAAATTTAATGCATATTCTCGAAAATATGATGATCGAAATTCAATCGCTTGCCAGCAAAAACAATATTCTTTTGACAAAAGAAGATATTGAAACATCGAAAGATCTATTGACTAAATTTCCATTTGAATCGAAATCGTCTTTACAATTGGATTTTGAAAACAACAATCAAACCGAGAAAAAATTTCTGGTCGATTATGTTATTGAAAATGCTAATAAATTCGGAATTGAAACTCCGTTTTATAATGGTGTAAACGCAAAAATTATTTAATTTAAACCATATAAAATCCGGTTTAACGCATGAATTTGTGCAATCTATACACGCATTTTAAACTGGACTAAAGTCCAGCCCTGTAATATTTGTTATTCCTTTGGAATTTTGAAATCTATTTGGTAATCATTAAATGAATTTAAAAAGAGCTGTTGGCTTTAATAATATTGTAGGGCCGGATTTTAATCCGGTTTAAACGTATGAATTTGTTCAATTCATATATGTGATCCATTTTAAACCCGGTTATGGTTTATAATCATATTATTTATCATTTCTTCGGAATATATGATTTTGCATTTTTTGTTTTAAAATCTAATGAGAAATAGATTTTCTCGCCTAGCCCCGATGGAAATGGCATCCTTTTATGGCAGTCCCGAGGCTTCGGGAGCCATAAAAGATAGAATGGACATCGGGAAAAAAGGTCTTTAAACACGAAAACGATCTGCTCCTTAAAAAATTACGCTCGAAAAAGTCCTTATAAATAAAGGCTTTTGAAGGCTTTTGACATTTGTCTATACAACAATAAGAAAATATTATGACAAAATTATTTCATAATCAGAAAAACCGCCATACATTTGCCTAACGGTGTTAAACAATTTAATACTTAAATAAAATGGCAAGTAAAGATCGTATTTTAAGACAAAAAGAAGAGACAAGAAGTAACATTCTTGAAGCTGCTTACGCTATCGTAAAAGAAGAAGGATGGCAAGGTCTGAGCATGCGAAAAATTGCTGACAAGATTGAATACACTGCTCCTATTATCTATGAATACTTCTCGAATAAAGAGGCGATTTTGAACGAATTAACCGGAAAAGGTTTTATTAAGTTAGCAAAAGAACTTCAGGAAGCTTGTGATAAATTTGAAAAACCGGAAGAACAATTAGAAGCCATGTGGATGGCCTATTGGGATTTTGCGTTTACAGATACCGAAATGTATCAGGTAATGTTTGGAGTGCAAATGAATTGTTGTCAGCAACAATGTTCGGCTCAGGAAAGGCCATATAAATTATTCACTTCGGTAATTTCTGAGATAATGAAAAACAGCAATCCTACTGAAGAAGTTATCAAACAAAAATATTTTACTTTTTTCTCTGTTATTCACGGTTTGATTGCGATTAACATCATCAACAAAAGCGAGATAATGGAAACTATCAACAATCAAATCTTAAAAGATGCGATTGGAGGAATCATAAAATCAATACAATAAAAAAAATTTCATTTTAACTTAACAGTGATAAATGATTTAATGTAGTAATTTAGCAACTATTTTTTTACTACTTTACTTAACAGTGTTAGAAAATTTAATAGAGTAATACGAGAGTTTTTTTTCGATTTTACTTAACAGTGATAAATAATTTAATACCAATTACGAAATAGAATTGGAAGCATCATTGTATGGTTCTTTGCACAATTCTACTTAACAACGTTAGATAATTTAATATAATTAAATATGAATACCCAGAATATCCGAATACCACAAAATTTAAACAATAAGAATGTCCAACAAATTAAAACCAATACGAAAATGAAAAATGTAATTATAACCAGTTTTATTCTGGCACTTGTGCTAAGCAGTTGTGCAGATAAATCGCAAGCTCCGGCAGCTCCGGCTCCGCCTTCATTACCAGTTTTAGCTATCACAAGCGAAAACACTACTACTGATGCTGAATATCCTGCCTCTATACAAGGAACAGTTGATGTTGAAATTCGCCCGCAAGTTAGCGGAAATCTTGAAAGAGTTTTTGTAGACGAAGGTGCTTATGTAACTAAAGGTCAGACTTTATTCAAAATAAACGAACGTCCTTTCCGTGAGCAATTAAACAATGCTTTGGCAAGTCTTCACGCTTACGAAGCTGCTTTAATTAACGCTCAGTTAGAAGTTGATAAATTAACTCCTCTTGTTCAAAACAAAGTAGTTTCTGATTATCAATTGAAAACCGCTAAAGCTTCTCAAAAAATTGCCGCTGCAAATATCGAACAAGCAAAAGCAATGGTAGGATCTGCCAGAATTAATTTAGGATATACAAATGTGACAGCCCCTGTTAGTGGTTACATTGGAAGATTGCCTAAAAAACAAGGAAGTTTAGTTTCTGCAACTGATGTTGAACCTTTGACTAACTTATCTGATGTTCATGAAGTTTTTGCTTATTTCTCTTTAGGTGAAACAGATTTCATCAACTTTAAAGCACAATATGCAGGAAATAGTCTTGGTGATAAAATCAAAAAATTACCTCCTGTAACTTTAATCCTTGCTGATAATAACGCTTATCCTCAAACTGGAAAAATCGATATGGTAGACGGTCAATTTGACAAAACTACCGGAGCGATCACTTTAAGAGCAACTTTCCCAAATGCGGGCGGAACTCTACGTTCAGGAAACACAGGGAAAATTCGTTTAGGTCTTCAACATGACGATGCGATTTTAGTTCCTCAATCAGCTACCGTTGAAATGCAGGATAAAGTTTTTGTTTTCACCGTTGGTAAAGAGAATAAAGTAAACAAAATGCCAATTACCGTTATTGGAAAAAGTGGCACAAACTACTTAATCAAAGATGGTGTAAAATCTGGTGACCAAATTGTATTAAGCGGTATCGATAAACTTCAGGAAGGACAAGTTATTCAGCCTGAAAAATCAACTCCTTCAAAAGTTGCCCAAATAATTACTAAAAAATAATTTTTACGAAAATGTTCAAAATATTTATACAAAGACCTGTACTGGCAACCGTAATCTCCATTTTATTGGTGATCCTGGGAGTACTTGGACTTACGAAATTGCCCTTACAACAGTTTCCTGATATTGCGCCGCCATCGGTTTTGGTAACGGCAGTTTATCCGGGAGCAAACGCAGAAACGGTTTTACGTTCTGTGGCACCATCACTGGAAGAGTCTATAAATGGTGTTGAGAACATGACTTACATGAGCTCTACAGCTAGTAACGACGGATCGCTTGCTATTACAGTTTTCTTTAAATTAGGAACTAATGCAGATCAGGCGGCCGTTAATGTTCAAAACAGAGTTGCTCAGGCAACAAGCCAATTGCCTGCAGAGGTTGTACAACAAGGTGTAACTACTGCAAAACAACAAAACAGTTTTATCATGGCAATTGGTATGTATACCGATGATGAGTCAAAATACGATCAGACTTTTGTTGCCAATTATGCTCAAATCAATATTATTCCGGAGATCAAACGTATTCCTGGAGTTGGATCGGCAAGTATTTTTGGAGGTGTAAAAGATTATTCTATGCGTGTTTGGTTGAATCCAACACAAATGTCAACTTACAAAGTGACTCCAAACGAAATCATGGGCGCAATTCAGGACAAAAGTTTGGAAGCTGCTCCGGGTAAATTTGGAGAAAGAAGTACAGAAGTTTTTGAATACGTAATTAAATACAAAGGAAAATTAACCAAACCAGAAGAATATGAAAATATTGCTATACGTTCTAATGCAGATGGTTCAGTACTTCGCCTAAAAGATGTTGCGAGAGTCGAACTTGGCGCTTACTCCTACAACAGTTTAACACGTTTAAATGGTAAAAAAGGAGTTGTAATTGGTGTAATTCAGTTAGCAGGTTCTAACTCCAATGATATTCAGATTGCGATCAACAAATTGATGGTGAAAGCCTCAAAAGATTTCCCTAAAGGAATTAAACACAACATTTTCTATAGTACAAAAGTATCTCTGGATCAATCTATAGAACAAGTTGAGCATACTTTAATCGAAGCATTTATATTAGTATTTATCGTAGTATTTATATTCCTGCAAGATTTCAGATCAACATTAATCCCGGCTATTGCTGTACCTGTAGCAATTTTAGGAACGTTCTTCTTCATGCAGTTATTCGGATTCTCGATCAACCTTCTAACACTTTTCGCATTAATTCTGGCGATTGGTATTGTGGTAGATGATGCAATTGTGGTCGTCGAAGCCGTGCATGCGAAAATGGAGCACAAACATTTGTCTCCAAAAGTAGCAACCCATGAAGCAATGCACGAAATAACGGGTGCTATTATCTCGATTACGCTGGTAATGGCTGCTGTATTCCTGCCGGTTGGTTTTATGGAAGGCTCTACGGGAGTTTTCTATCGTCAGTTTGCCTTTACAATGGCAATTGCAATTGTAATTTCGGCAGTAAATGCCTTAACATTAAGCCCTGCCCTAGCCGCCTTATTCTTAAAAGATAATCACGGTGCCGAAGGAGATACTTCTCATGAGAAAAAAGGATTTAAGGAAAAATTCTTCAACGGATTCAATAAAAGTTTCGATTCCTTAACCAATCGTTACGTTGGAGGTTTAAAATTCTTAATCCGTAACAAATGGGTTAGTTTAGGTGGATTGGCTTTAATTACTTTCGCAACAATTGTGATGGTTAAAACAACTCCAGCAGGATTTATCCCAACTGAAGATCAAGGATTTATTGCAATTGCAGTAAACACTCCATCAGGAACATCTCTTGACGGAACTCAGAAAGTAATGACTCAGGCAGAAAATACTTTAAGAGGTTTAGATGCATCACGATTTGTAACAGCAATTTCAGGTTTCAACTTATTGACCAACTCTACAAGTCCATCTTCTGCAGTTGTGTTCGTATTGCTTAAACCAAACGAAGAGCGTGGAGAAATCAAAGACATCAACAAAATAATGGCTGATGTTCAAGGAAAATTAGGTGCAATTACCGGAGGAAGTTTCTTCGTATTTAGTTTCCCAACCGTTCCTGGATTTAGTAACGTTGAAGCTTTAGATTTAGTTTTACAAGATAAAACAGGAGGAAAACTGGATAAATTTAGTGGAATTTCACAAAACTTCATCGGAGAATTAATGAAACGTCCGGAGATTGCAGTAGCATTTACCTCTTTCAAAGCCGATTATCCTCAATTGCAATTGGATATCAACGATGAAAAAGCAAACCAATTGGGTGTGAACGTAAAAGACATTTTACAAACCATGCAAACCTATTTTGGTAGTGCGCAAGCTTCAGACTTTAATAGATTTGGTAAATATTACAGAGTTGTTGTTCAGGCAGATATTGCTGACAGAGCTGATCCGTCATCAATTGACAGAGTTTTTGTAAAAAACAAAACAGGCGAAATGGTGCCAATAAATACTCTGGTAAAACTAAGCCGTATTTATGGTTCAGAAACCGCTTCGAGATACAACTTGTTTAATTCGATTTCGATTAATGCAATCCCAAAACCTGGATTTAGTTCCGGAGATGCCATTAAAGCAATCGAAGAAGTTGCTGCACAACAATTGCCTGCAGGTTATAGTTTTGAATTTTCAGGACAAACTCGTGAAGAGATTTCTTCTGGAGGTCAATCAGCAACGATTTTCTTACTGTGTTTGATATTCGTCTATTTCTTACTTGCTGCACAGTATGAAAGTTACATCTTGCCATTGGCCGTAATCTTATCAATTCCTGCAGGTATTTTTGGAGTATTTGTTGCCATCGGCTTGACCGGAATCGAAAACAACATTTACGTTCAAGTTGCACTGGTAATGCTTATTGGACTGCTCGCCAAGAACGCGATTTTGATTGTCGAGTTCGCCGTCCAAAAACGAAAATCAGGTCAGGCGTTAGCCAAAGCATCAATAGATGCAGCCAAACTACGTCTAAGACCAATTATTATGACGTCACTAGCCTTTGTTGTGGGATTAATCCCGATGATGAGCGCCACAGGACCGTCAGCACAAGGTAACCACTCCATTAGTATTGGTGCCGCCGGAGGTATGGTTTCGGGAGTAATTCTAGGATTGTTAATTATCCCGGTTTTATTTATCGTATTCCAATATTTACAAGAAAAGGTTTCTGGAAAACCAGTAGCCGTAATTCATAACGAAGAAAAATAAAAATGGAAAATTATATAACGACAATCCTCATAGCCATCATTGCTGGCATTGGATACATATCCTATAAAATCTCAAAAGATCTTGATAATAGAAAAGATACTTGTACAGAAATTTAATGACAAAACATAAAATGAAAAATTATATAACCAAAATCGTGATGGTCGCTATTTTGATCACCACAATAATATCCTGTAAGGTTTCGAAGGATATTGAAACTCCAAAAGATGCATTTCCTGAAAATTTCAGGAGTGCATCGGTTTCAAAAGATACGACAAGTATTGCTGATGTGGAGTGGAAAAACTTCTATACCGAAAAAGATATTATTCAATTGATCGATAGTGCCGTTGCAAGAAACAATGATTTGCAGATTGCTGAAAAAAACATCGAAATTGCACAATACAGATTCACACAATCAAAATGGGGAAATGTACCTCAGGTTAATTTATCTGTAACTGCAAGCACCAGCAATCCGTCAGACAATAGTTTTACAGGAAAAAATTTAGGTCAGGCATTAGGTCAAAATCATATTGACGATTACTCTGCCGGAGCAACACTTTCTTGGGAAGCAGATATTTGGGGGAAAATCAAAAATCAGAAAAAAGGAGCTTTTGCAGGTTATCTTCAATCAGAAGAAGTTAAAAAAGCATTACAAACTACTATTGTAGCCAATGTTTCAAAGGGTTATTACAACCTTTTAATGTTGGATGCACAATTAGAAATTGCAAAACAAAACCTGAAACTGAATGATAGTACAACCAATATTATCAAATTAAAATACGATGCAGGTCAGGTAACTTCGTTAGCAATTCAACAATCTGAAGCACAGAAATTAAACGCGGCGCAATTGATTCCGTTGTTAGAACAAAATATTGCTATTCAGGAAAATGCTTTGAGCGTTTTGACAGGATCTTTTCCAAATTCAAAAACAAGAAGCGTTCGTTTAAGCACACTTGAAGTTAAAAATAACAGTGCGATAGGGATTCCGTCTTCATTAGTAAGCCGCAGACCAGATGTAAAAAGTGCCGAATTAGCCCTTAAAGTAGCCAACGCAAACGTAGGAATCACAAAAGCTGATTTGTATCCATCGCTTAGAATTACCGCTCAAGGTGGAGTAAATTCATTCGAAACCAGCAATTGGTTCAACATTCCGGCTTCATTGTTTGGAACCGTTGCCGGAGGTTTGACTCAGCCTTTATTGAACAATAAAAAAGTAAGAACACAATACAATATTGCAGTTGCAGAAAGAGAAAAAGCAGTTTTAAGTTTCAGACAATCTGTTTTGGTTGCCGTTAGCGAAGTTTCGGATGCTTTAGTAAAAGTAGAGAAATTACAACAACAAGAATCATTCTTGAAAGAACGTGTAAAAACGTTACAACAAGCCATTAAAAATGCCAATTTGTTATTCAAAAATGGTATGGCTGAATACCTTGAAGTACTATCTGCGCAATCCAATTTATTGCAAAGCGAGTTAGAACTGGCAGACATAAAAAGAGCCCAACTTTCTGCCAATACCGAGTTATATCGCGCATTGGGCGGTGGTTGGAAATAATACCCGTTAATTATTTATTTTTTGAGATGAAAACGCTGTGAGACTTTTAGTTTCATGGCGTTTTTTTATTTGGAGCTATTTCCTGCTATTCACTGTATCTTTTATGTCCGCCGCGGCGGACATAAAAGGATGCCGCTACTATCAGGGCTAGGGATTCTGGCTCATAAGAAACATTGAGTTTAATAGCTCACGGATGAGACGGATTTGCTTTGCAAAGACGCAGATTTAAACAGACTTCTTTTGTTCTCATTTTTGTCAACCTGAGCGTCCCAAGACTTCGGGAGAAGGACCGCAAAGCATATCAACAATCTTTGCAAAGCTTTATAAAAATAAAAAATCCGCACCAATCCGTGTTTTCGCAAAGCAAATCCGTGTCATCTGCGTTCCATTTACCCCAAATCCTTTATATTTCGGTTTATTTTTATATTTTTGATTAACCTATCTCTATAAAATAATCCAAAAAATAAATAATTAAACCAATGAAAAAAATCGCTTGTGTAGCACTTTTAGCTTTATTCTTTACAAACTGTAAAAAAAGCAATCAGGATGAAGAATTAAAATCAGCAAAAAAAACAGAAACTACAGCTTCAACTCTAAAAGAAGAGAAAGTAAAAAAAGTAGAGGAAGATTGTAAAGACATTCAGGTAGAAATGGGATCAGGAAAAGAATGCATCATAAAAAACACAGATATTAATACCGTCTATCAAAGTATTATTGCAAATAAAGAAGTCGAAGAATCCGAATTTTATTTAAGTACACTTCCAACCAAAAATAAATCTGTTGAAATAAATAAAAATGGATTAATCTCTATTGATTATGAAATCACTACTGATAAAGTTGCTATTGAAATGAATTATGAAGGTGGTGTGACAGAAGTAACACTCGAAAAAGTAGAAAATACAATCAAGAAAAGTATTTATCATTATGCTGATTAAACTATAAGATGAAATAAAAATTCTCAATTAAACCGCTATATAACTTTTAAGTTTTTAGCGGTTTTTTATTAAAGTTCTTTCCTAATTAGATACTTTTGATAGTATCTAATTATTTCTTAAGATGATAGCTAAAGAAGACAAATATCTCAATAATCTAAAACTAAAATTCGAAAGCTATGCTCCTGTTTCTGAGCAATCCTGGCAATTAATCGAAAATATCGCTGAATTTCAATCGATCAAAAAAGGAGAAATTCTTTTGAGAAACGGACAAATTGCAAAAGAGATTCATTTTATTGTCAAAGGTGCTTTACGAGCTTTTATCACAGATGCTGCCGGAAATATTTATAACAAAAATATCTTTCTCGATGGAGATTTTGCAGGCTCAAAAGCTTCTTTATTGCAACAAACTCCTTCTAATTTTACAATTGAAGCACTTGAAGATTCTATTTTAATTAATCTTAACTACAAAAAATACAGAACACTCATTGATCAAAACAATGATCTTAAAAACTATTATATCGCCTATTTAGAGAAAAACTGGGTAATCGAGAAAGAACAGCGCGAAATTTCATTAGTGATGAAAAATGCGACCGAAAGATATCTGCATCTTTTATCGAAACATCCTGATATTTCAGAGAGAATTCCGCTTTTGCATATTGCTTCACATTTAGGGATTACTCCAACGCAATTAAGCCGAATTAGAAAAGATCTCCAAAAAGATTTATAAATCAACATATGTAAAGGTTTCGGGCGAAAGCGAAAACTACCTTTGCATTATATTCTACCCCTTGGGTGTGATTATTTTTAACACATAGTAACATAGATTCTACATGCTCAAAAAAAGGCATTTCACTTTTTAAAAGGCGCATAGCTCGGCTATGTGTAAGAAACATGTTTCTTTTTATACCTTTTTACAGAACCAAAATCTATGTTTCTATGTGTCAAATGAAATTTTAGTAATTACGACGCCTAACAGGCTACATTCTTATAATTAAAATCAAAATGAAAAATATAGACTTAATCGAAGACAACATAAACAATCTTACCGGTTTATGGAAAACAGTTGGAACTCCTTTCCTCTCCTATCATAAAAACAATACTTTCGAATATTGTAAAATCGAAAATTCAGGTTGGCCCAATAAATTATGGCTTCGTAAAGATATTTCTAAAAAAGATTTGCCAGATGTTATAAAAACCATGCAAAATAATTCAGGTTTAGTTTTACCATATTGGGATATCTTCGGAACAAAATCTTATGAAATTTTGGACGCTTATGGTTTTGAGATAAGAACGGAACAAGTTGCAATGGCGCTGAAATTAGATCAAAAATTTACGCTTGAACACAATCTTACTTTCAAAAGAGTTTCTGCAGAACAAGATGCCAAAATTTGGGCAGATCTATATCCAAATGCTTTTGGTTACATAATTAGTAAAGAAATCCTGATTCACAATCACAATGACGTTCATTTCTATTTGGTTTCTTTAGATGATCAGCCACTAGGAACTTTTATGCTTTTTCAAACTCAGAATACTATTGGAATTCATGGTGTTGGTGTAATCCCGGAAATGCGTAGAAAAGGCTTCGCCGAAGAAATCATGAAATTTGCACTTAATCTTTCTATAGATTTAAAAGCTAATTATGTTTTATTACAAGCCTCCGCAATGGGAAAAGACATTTATACGAGACTAGGTTTTAAAGATTTATTTACCATTAAAAACTATGTTTTAAAAGCTTAGTTATGGCACGCGGATGACGCAGATTTACTTCGCAAAAACACAGATTTACACAAATTTTTTATACTCGCATTTTTTGTCAGACTGAGCGAAGTTGAAGTCCCGCAAAGTGATTCTCCAGAATTTGCTCAGCGCGTGGGACTTCGACTTCGCTCAGCCTGACAGCTAGTATATTTACTTTATTCTAAAAAATCAAAGTCTAAGCTCAAAAATCTTTCCTCTATAATCTTTCCTCTATAATCTTTCCTCTATAATCTTTCCTCTACAATCTTTCCTCTATAATCTTTCCTCAATAATCTTTCCTCAATAATCTTTCCTCAATAATCTTTCCTCAATAATCTTTCCTCTATAATCTTTCCTCTACAATCTTTCCTCTACAATCTTTCCTCTACAATCTTTCCTCTATAATCTTTCCTCTACAATCTTTCCTCTATAATCTTTATTCTATAATCTTTATTCTATAATCTCCAATCTAAAATCTAAAACACCCAACTTGTCCAAAATGCCCCTAAAATAGTCGTAAATAAGTCTTCCATCAGAAAAATAAGATTATTAAGTTTGTAATACATTAACTAATAACTATTTAAAATAACAAAATCATGAAAAAAGCAAAAATCATTTTTTGGATTACTACAATTATTATTTTCCTGTTTGAGGCTGTTATGCCAGCATTATTTTCTCAAAGTCAGGAGGCAAAAGAAGGAATCAGGCATTTGGGATATCCTGAATATTTTGGAAATGCCCTAGTTGTTTTTAAAATTTTAGGAGTTTTAGTTTTGGTGATTCCATCAATTCCAAAAAACGTAAAAGAATGGGCTTATGCCGGATTTGGTTTTGATTTTATATTCGCATCAATTAGTCATTTTGCAATTGACGGAGCTGGCTTTCAATCGTTTTTTCCATTAATCTTTTTAGTGATCTTAGCGATTTCATATATCTATTATCACAAAATTGAGCGCTATAAAAATATCGCTCTATAAACTTTCGAAGTGATGATAGAAGTTTTTAAAACAAATGTTCAGGAGGTCGAACAATCCAAAATGATTGTGGGAAAACTTCTTGAACATTTCCCTAATAGTGCGATCAATTTTGATTTGGAAGATTGTGACAAAATTTTACGAATCAATGCTTCTTCTATTTCAAACCAAAAAATAATAGAACTTCTTGACTCTTACGGTTACCATTGCGAAGTGCTTTTATAATCTCTTAACTAAAACACAAACAATTGATTACCAAATTTTTAAATATTTATTGTACTTTTGAAATACTATCAATCTCAAATTTTACAAAATGAATCTACCGGCTAATCATCAAACTATAATGCCCTATTTAATTTTAGATGGAGCTTCAGAATTTATTGATTTTACTCAAAAAGTCTTTAATTCAGAAAAAACGAGCACAGAAGTCCTACGCAAAGACGGGACTATTATGCATGCCGAAATTATCCTTAACGGAAGTACAATTATGGTTGCTGACCAAACCTCCGATTGGACAAAACAAAACTCCAACTTGTTTGTCTATGTTCCTAACGCCGATGAAACATATCAGAAAGCATTAGATCAAGGTGCTACAAATTTAATGGGTTTAAGCAATCAGGATTATGGCAGAACTTGTGGTGTAACAGATCCTTTTGGAAATGTTTGGTGGATAACATCCGTCATCGAATAACAACTATAATTTCTAAATCAAAAAGAATGGAAGCAGCAATTCAAAAAGATATAATTCAAACCTTTAAAAATCTGAATGCAATACTCTTGTTATTTTCGCAAGAAGAATTTAATATTGTTCCTGGCAAAGATCGTTGGAGCGCTGGACAAACTGCTCAGCATCTTGTTCTTGCCTGCACCGGATATCCTGAATTATTTTTGGGGAAAACCGAAAAAACAGACAGAAGATACGATGAAAAAATCAAAGACATTGAAGCTTTATTTTTGAATTTCGATATAAAAATGGATTCACCCGATTTCTTAAAACCAGCACTTATCGATTACGACAAAGATGCTATAACAGCCTCTTTCTTAAAGATCGAATCTGACTTATTACTAGCAGCCCAAACTTCAGATTTAACTTTGACCTGTCTTGATTTTGAGCTTCCTGGTTTTAGTGAATTTACTATCTTCGAGTGGATTAGTTTTGCTTTGACTCATATTCAAAGACATACCAAACAACTCAATACTATTTTTAAACAAGTTGCTAAATCATAAAAACTACTATATGGCGTCAAAATCAGGAGCAATATTCTTATCAAGTTTAATCGCGGGAACGCTAGATATTCTTGCTGCAATTTTTTTCTATGCATTACTATTTCAAAAAACAACACCTGTAAAAATTCTTCAATCTATTGCAAGTGGAATTTTTAAAAAAGAAGCCTATAGTGGCGGTTCACAAATGGCTTTATATGGATTGTTGTTGCACTACTTTATCGCTTTTGTTTTTGCTTCGTTTTATTTTACAATTTATCCATACTTCTCCTATTTAAAAAAAAATACATTACTATCCGGAGTCTTTTACGGTATTTTTGTTTGGATTACAATGAATCTGGTCGTTTTACCAGTTGTATTTCCGGTTTTACCTGAAAAACATTTTGACTTCCCTTTGCTTCTTTCGATCTTAATTCTGATTTTTTGTATTGGAATTCCGATTGCTTTTATAACTCAAAAATATTATTCCCTCCGAAAATAACCTATCAGATTTCTGGTTACATATATAAAATTCCATTCGTATTGCGCATGGAATTTTTTTATTTTAGAGATTCCGCAAAATTGACACCTGAAATATTTTAAAATCAAAATCAAAACGTTAAACTTTCATCTCAATCAACTAGAAATCATTTTTTTGGACTAATTTTATAATTCCCCCTTTTCGTTTCAAAATTTCCATATAAATCCTTTTGAGTTAACTTTTTGATCGATTGGATTAATCGTCCCTTAATTGATAAAGTAATTTTAGATAAAATTTTTAAAGCGTATTCAAACCTATTTATAAGCCAACTGAACATTATGAACAGCATGGTTAATTTATGTTTTTCCTGAAAATAAAACATAAAATTTTGACAATCTCTTATATAATTATTGTGGTGTTGCCGGAGAAAAATTGCGGTGGCTTTATTGAACTTTAACGACTTATTAAACGAACTAAAAAAACAGCATCCCCATGAAAACGATATCAAATAAATCGAAAATAATTTTTCTATCTACATTTCCTCCAACTCAATGTGGAATAGCAACTTATACTCAGGACACAATCAAAGGAATTACAGATGTTTACGGTAAATCTATTACTTGCGAAATTTGTGAACTGGTTAATAAACCAAAAGAAAAACCAACGCAAGCCTATACTTTAAACACCAAAAAAAGAGAAGAATATGCAAGAGTTGCTGAAGAAATCAATAAAGATAATGCTGTAAAATTAGTTCACATTCAACACGAGTTTGGTTTATTTGAAGGAAATTATGGAGATCATTTATTAGACTTTTTAAATGCAATAAAAAAACCAGTGACCTTTACTTTTCATAGTGTTATTCCCAATCCAAATAATGAATTGAGAACTTTTGTAAAATTACTTTTGTCCTATAGCAATTCTGTTTTTGTAATGACCAATCAATCAAAAAAAATTTTGATAAACGATTACGAAATTCAGCAATCTATTATTACCTGCGTGCCCCACGGGACACATATTGTTATTTATGAGACACCTGCCCAAGCCAAAGAAAAATATGGTTTTCAGGACCGTCTTGTGTTATCAACCTTTGGACTATTGGGCGAAGGTAAAAATATCGAAACCGGTTTGCAGGCACTTTCGAAAATCATCAAAAAAGAATCAAATGTTCTGTATTTAATTATCGGAAAAACACATCCAAATCTAATCATTGATGGTGTTGATGCTTATCGCAATAAACTCGAAAGTATAGTTGAAGATTTAAACTTAAAAGATAACGTTCAGTTTATAAATGAATATCTGGATACAAATGAACTTTTGGATTATCTAAAAGCAACTGATATTTATTTATTTACATCCAAAGACCCAAATCAGGCAGTAAGTGGTACTTTTTCGTATGCAATGAGTTGTGCTTGTCCGATGGTCGCTTCAAAAATTCCGCATACACGAGAAGTTTTAACCCCTGATTGTGGCTTTCTGGTTGATATTGGAAACGCTGATCAATTTGCCGAAGCAACTCTCAAATTAATCTCTGACGAAAATTTAAGACGGGAAATGGGAATTAGCGCTTTTAGAAAAACAAGAGCTTCATCTTGGGAAAACGTAGCTATCACTCATATCAATACCTATAAAAAACTAATTGAAAATCCTGCCGAAATTAAATTCAGCTATCCTCCAATTCAATTAAAACACATCAAAAAACTAACAACAGATTTAGGAATTATACAATTCAGTAAAATCTCAGTGCCAGATATTACTTCCGGTTATACCTTAGATGATAATGCGAGAGCTTTGATTGCTTTTTGTATGCATTATAAATTGACGAAAGACAAAGACGATCTTCCTTATATTTTAATTTATCTGGATTTTATTGAGCGCTGTCAAAAACCAAAAGGCGATTTTATCAATTATGTCGATCAGGAAAATCGCGAGCATATCGAGCAAAATGCCGAAGTAAATTTAGAAGATTCCAATGCGAGAGCAATTTGGGCTTTAGGAACCGTAGTTTCAAATGCAGATATATTACCTGAAACTATTTCAAAAAAAGCTACAAAATGCCTTTTAAATTCTTTAAAATGGGCCGAAAACATTCAATCGCCACGTTCTATAGGTTTTGCAACAAAAGGCTTGTATTTATATCATACCGCAGTGCCTAACTTATATGTTGCCGCGATTATTAATAAACTGAATGCTAAATTGCTTTCTAATTATGAAATTCATGCGTCAAGCGATTGGAAATGGTTTGAAAACTATATGACTTACGGAAATGGTATCTTACCGGAATCCATGTTATATGCTTATTTAACAACGAATAAACCTATCTATAAAAAAGTAGCGCTGGATTCTCTGGATTTTTTAATGTCGAAAATGTTTATCGATAAAAATTTCAAAGTAATCTCAAACAACGGATGGCTCCACAAAGATTCAACAGAAGCAAATGAATATGGCGAACAACCTATTGATGTTGCATACACAATTCAAACGCTGAATTCATTTTATAATGCATTTGGAACACTGGAATACAAAAGTAAAATGAAAATTGCTTTTAACTGGTTTTTAGGTAAAAATCACCTGAATCAAATTATGTATAATCCGATAAGCGGTGGTGGTTATGACGGACTCGAAAAACAAAATGTAAATTTAAATCAAGGTGCCGAATCAACAATATGTTATTTAACTGCAAGATTATTAATGGAAAACTTCAAATTATCAGAATATAAAGTCATTCCGTTAACAAAAAACAGAAACGGTATCGCTATAAATTCATAATGAATTAAACGATAATAGACTGACCAAAAAACTATTAAACCCAGAAAATCCCTTTTAACGAAGGGATTTTTTGTTTTTACCTTTTTAATCAATTTCAGAAAACAGAAATCACGAAAAAACAGCGCAAACCTGTTTACACCCGCTTCATCCGTACGCCATCGCCATCTTAGCAAACCTCTTTAATTAAACATCAATCACAGTCTTCCTTTTAACATTTTCCGCTAAACGTTACAATATCCTGATCATTGTGTACTTACTATGTTAATTATATAAACTTCAAAAAAAGTTGTGTAAGATTTTTTCTGCAGTTCTAAAGTAAATTTATACTTAACAATCAGAAGATATAATACCTATTAAACAACTGGTTTTCAACGAATAGATTTAACTTAAAACATAGTATTTTGACTTTCACTCTAAAAAATACATTCACAGAAATTGGAAATGCAACTTTGTTTGCAAAGCAGTTTTTTAAGGAAGTTTTTATTCCTCCTTATGAGGCAAAAGAATTCTTGAAGCAATGTTATGTGATAGGTTATAAATCGTTGCCACTTGTTGCCATAACCGGTTTTATTATGGGTTTGGTACTTACGCTGCAATCAAGACCCACTTTAGTAAAATTTGGTGCCGAATCGTGGTTGCCAGGAATGGTTGCACTTTCTTTAATTAGAGAGATTGCCCCTGTAATTACAGCATTGATTTGCGCAGGAAAAATTTCGTCAGGAATTGGTGCCGAATTAGGTTCTATGAAAGTAACGGAACAAATTGATGCAATGGAAGTTTCGGCAATAAATCCGTACAACTATTTAGTCGTAACGCGCATTTTAGCCTGTACATTAATGGTTCCTATTTTAGTGATTTTTGCAGATGCCGTTGGTATAATTGGCGGTTATGTAGGAATTAACATTCATGGTGATGTAAACTTTTACCGTTATCTAACACAAATTCTCCAATCGCTGGAGTTTCTGGATCTGATTCCGGCAACGATTAAAACATTCTTCTTTGGATTTTTTATAGGAATGATTGGATGTTTTAAAGGATTTAATGCTTCAAGTGGAACTGAAAGTGTAGGGAAAGCAGCAAACTCTGCTGTTGTAACTGCTTCTTTAACCATTTTTATTCTGGATATGGTCGCTGTTCAAATAACCGATTTATTTTTCTAAGATGATTAAAGAAAAAGAAAATATAGAACCAAAAACAAAGAAAAAAAGTAAAACTCCGATCATTGAGATCAAGGATTTGCATAAAACTTTTGGTGTTGATAATGAAGTTTTAAAAGGTGTAAATCTTACAGTGAATAAAGGTGAGGATTTAGTGATTTTAGGACGTTCCGGATCAGGAAAATCGGTAACGATAAAATGCATTGTTGGTTTAATTGAACCGGACAAAGGTGAAATAAAAGTTTTTAATGAAAATGTATTGAATTTAACCAAACCGGAACTCAATCAAATTAGAGTCCGAATTGGTTTTTTATTCCAAAGTGGTGCTTTGTATGATTCGATGTCCGTTAGAGAAAATTTGGCATTTACCTTAAGAAAACACAAAAGGGATTTAACCGCCGAAGAAGTTGAAAATGAAGTTATCGAAGCTTTACACAATGTTGGATTAAGTGATGCAATTGATAAAATGCCTTCGGAATTATCAGGCGGAATGCAGAAAAGAATTGGCTTAGCCAGAACTTTAATCCTTAAACCGGAAATCATTTTGTACGATGAACCAACAACGGGATTAGACACGATAACATCCAGAGAAATAAGTGAATTGATTCTGGATATCAAACATAAACGCAAAACAACTTCGATCATTATCACGCATGATATGGCTTGCGCCAAATTGACTGCAGACCGAATCATGGTCTTGAAAGATGGGGCAATACACGCCGAAGGAACTTATGAAGAACTGGAAAAAGACGAAGACGAATGGGTACGCTCATTTTTTGAATAAAGCAAAATAAATATTAGAAATCATGGAGAAGCAATCTGGATATACTTGGAAATTAGGAATGTTTGTATCGGTAGGATTACTGCTTTTTATAATGGCGGTTTACTTCATCGGGAAACAAAAAAATCTATTCGGGTCAACGTTTCACATCTCGTCGCGATTTAAAACCGTCAGCGGATTAGAAGTGGGAAATAACGTTCGGTTTTCAGGAATTAACGTCGGAACTATCGAAGAAATCCGCTTAATAAACGATTCGTCCGTAGTAGTTTCGATGGTATTAAAAGATGAAGTCCGAGAATTTATTAAAACAGATGCGCGCGCCAGTATTGGTTCTGACGGATTAATGGGCGATAAAGTTCTGACTATTACTCCTGGCACAAAATCTAAAAAAATTATTGAAAACAACGGCGCAATCGCTTCTATTGACGGAATCGAAATGAATGACATTATGAAAAGTGTCAAAAAAAGTGTTGATAATGTTGGTGTTATTTCTGATGAGCTTGCCATTTTTAGCCATTCTATGAATAACGGAAACGGCGCTTTAGCAAGATTAGTTCGTGACGATAAAATGGCAAATAGCGTTTCGAATACCTTATCAAATCTAGAATCCGGAACCAAAGGTTTTAGCGATAATATGGAAGCCGCTAAAAACAACTTTTTGCTTAGAGGATATTTCAAGAAAAAAGAGAAAGAAAAAGAAAGACAAAAAGAAGAAGCGAAAGAGAAAAAAGAGGAGAAAAAAGAAGAAAAGCAAAAAGCTAAAGAAGAGAAAAAGGACGAAAAACAAAAAGCCAAAGACGAGAAAGAACAAAAAGCTAAGGAAGAAAAAGCAAAAGAAGAAACTCAGAAACAGGAAAAACAAAAAGAAGAAGATGTCCAAAAAGAAGCTGAAAAAGCTAAATCATAATGCATGAAATGTGAATTGTAATCTGTAAAATTTGTTAGACGAAATCCTTTTCAACAAGCAAATTACTTCGAAAATTAAAAAGATTTCTATATGCCAGTATCGTATAAAAATATGGTCCTAAAAACTCTAAAAATAACTGGAATCACAGTGGCGAGTATCTTGCTATTACTGTATTTGATTCCGTTGTTATTTCCGGGAACAGTTGCGTCTGAAGTAAAGAAAATCGCCAATGAACGTTTAGATACCAAAATGGATTTTTCGAAATCAAGATTGTCTTTTTTTACACATTTTCCTTCACTAACGGTTTCACTTGACAATTTATCACTTACCGGTTCGGCTCCATTTCGCAATGATACTTTGCTAAAAGCAGAACAAGTTGCTTTTGGAATTAACTTAAAAAGATTGATTTTTGACAACGAAGTAAAAATTAATAAACTCTATGTTTCTAAAGCTTTAATCAATATAATGGTCAGTCAAAAAGGAG
The DNA here is from genome assembly GCF_900187965.1 of Flavobacterium sp. ov086. Classification (GTDB taxonomy): domain Bacteria; phylum Bacteroidota; class Bacteroidia; order Flavobacteriales; family Flavobacteriaceae; genus Flavobacterium. The sequence continues at coordinate 220,508 of NZ_FZNL01000006.1, forward strand.
AAGCCAATTACAATATTTATGTTGCTCCCGAAGATCGCGACAAAAAACCAAACGATCCAAATGAACCTGATGAAGGAACTGCGATTCGATTAGAACGAATAGACTTAGAAAATTGCCATGTAAAATACAATGATCGCTCGGCTAAAATTCTGATCGATGCAAAAGGTTTTAATTACGTTGGGAAAGGAAATCTAAGCGAAGATATTTTTGATTTAAATACAGATGCCCGAATCGATAAAGTAGATTTTTATTATAATCGAACAGCTTATCTTAGAAAAAAAGAAGTTCACGCTGATTTAATTACCAGAATTAATACACATGCACTTTCATTTATCCTTCAAAAAAACGAATTAAGAATCAATAAACTTCCTCTAAAATTTACAGGTTTATTTACCATTTTAAGAGACGGATATAAAATCGACATTAAAGCGGCATCTGAAAATACAACTGTAAAAGATTTATTATCTGTAATGCCTCCTGAATATTTAACCTGGATGGACGAAACTGAAATCTCTGGAAATAGTGATTTGCTTTTTAGTTTTAAAGGAGATTATAATGTTGCAAAAAATCTAAACCCCGATTTAGCTTTTAATCTAAAAATTGATAACGGTGCTATAAATTATCAAAATGCTCCTGCTCCATTAACCGGTTTTCAGATGGATCTAAATGCTATTTTACCTTCCCTTGACGTTGAAAAACTTTTAATTAATCTTAAAACTTTTAAATTTAAAGTGGGTGAAAAAGATTATTTCAACGCTTATTTACATAGTAAAGGTTTTAACGAAATGACGGTTGATGCCAGCGTAAAAGGCGCATTAGATCTTGCAACAGTTGATGCAGCACTGGGTTTGAATACTATTGAATTAAAAGGAATCCTGAAAACGAATATTCAGGCAAAAGGTATTTTTAGTACTTCAAAAAAACTATTTCCTAAAACGATTGGCGGAATTGCACTACATAACGGCTGGTTAAAAACGGACTCCTATCCTAACCCAATTACGGATATTACTTTTGTTGCCAATGTGTTAAACAAAGCCGGAACATTTAAGGATTTGATTGTTGCCGTTGCTCCCGCTTCTTTTGTTTTTGAAGGAAATCCAATGTATGTAAACGCTGCTTTATCAGATTTTAGTGATTTGGCTTATAATGCAAAAATAAAAGGTGAACTGAATGTTGGGCGTATTTATCAGGTTTTCTCCAGAAAAGGACTTGATGTAACCGGTTATGCAAAAGCAGATCTTTCACTGAAAGGAAAACAAAGTTACGCCACTAACGGACAATACAATAAACTGGATAATAAAGGCACAATTATATTAAAAAACATTAAAGCAACCTCCGAACTTTTTCCGAAATCTTTCTTTATAAAACAAGGAAATTTCCGTTTTCAAAATGAGAAAATGTGGTTCGAAAAATTTGATGCTTCTTATGGAAAATCTGATTTTGCCATTAACGGATATTTACTAAATACCATTAATTATTTCTTAGAATCACACGGAACTTTAAGCGGGAATTTCAATATGAAATCTAAACTGATTAATGTTGATGAATTTATGGCGCTTAAAAAAGGCGAAAATACAGATCGAAATCTGGAAGTGGAATACGCCAAAGAAGATCATCCAAAAATGAGCGGCGTTGTCATTGTGCCTAAAAACTTAAATGTTGCACTTACTGCAAATGCAAATAAAGTAGAATATAACGGATTAGTTTTAAATAAACTTAACGGTAAAGTTGGTATTACAAAAGAAGGTTTTTATTTAGAAAATGTCGCTTTTAATATCATCGATTGTCTCTTAGGAATCAATGCTTCTTATAAAGATGAATCGCCAACATCGGCACATTTTGATGCACATTTTACAGCCAAAGATTTTAGCGTTCAAAGAGCTTACAAAGAAATTCCGATGTTTCATGACATGATTACTGTCGCTGAAAAAGCACAGGGAATTATTTCTGTAGATTATAAAGTCAAAGGTGATTTAAACGGAAATATGGGACCAATTTACGAATCTCTGGAAGGCAAAGGAACGATAAACCTGCGTGATGTAAAAGTAAAAGGATTGAAATTATTTGACGGGATTAGCTCTAAAACCGGACAAAAAGGTCTGGACGATCCTAACCTGAAAGGAATTGAAATTAAATCATCTGTAGATAATAATTTAATTCATATAGAACCTTTTACGTTTAGTGTTGCAAGTTTTAAACCAACAATAAAAGGAACAACCAGTTTTGACGGACTTCTGGATTTACGAATGCGATTAGGATTGCCGCCATTTGGGATTATTGGTTTCCCGATTGTTATCACGGGAACACATGAAGATCCAAAAATTAAAATTTTCAGTAAAACGGGTCAAAAAATTGATGACGCTGTTTATGACGAAAAGCACAATAAAGTTATTAAAGAGGAAAAAGTAAGCAAACGAAAAAGTTAAACTCAAATGAAAACTAAAAAACAAACCAAAAGCAGTGCTTTCGAAAAATTTGCTACAAGTGTTTCTAAAGCCGCCGGAAGCACCCCCGCTTTTATTGGCGCTTTTTTGATTGTAGTAGTCTGGGCAATTTCCGGTCCTTTCTTTGATTACTCAGAAACCTGGCAATTGGTTATTAATACAGGAACTACCATTATTACTTTTTTGATGGTTTTTTTGATTCAGAAAGCGCAAAATAAAGATTCTCTTGCGATTCAACTAAAGCTAAATGAATTAGTTGCCTCAAACGAGTATTCAAGTAATAGTCTGGTCGATATTGAAAGCATGACCGAAGAAGAAATGATTATTGTTCAAAAATATTATCACAGACTAAGTGAACTTGCTAAAAAAGACGAAAGCATCAGAAATTCACATTCTATTGCCGAAGCTCACGAACAGCATGAACGCAAGGATAAAAACAGAACTAAATCACGTACCCAAAATATTACCAAAAAATGAAACTGCGCTCGACCGAAACTTTCTGGCCATTAAAAAATGCCATGTTACATAGTTATCCCTCTATAAATTCAGATATTGATACTGATATTTTAATTATTGGCGGAGGAATAACAGGAGCTTTAATTGCATATAAATTAATAACCGAAGGCAAAAAAGTAGTCCTCGTTGATCGTCGGGATATTTGCAACGGAAGCACCGCCGCAAGTACCGCTTTACTTCAATATGAAATTGATGTTGCATTACATAAACTCATAGAATTAAGAGGATTAGACTGTGCTCTTGACAGTTATAGAAATGGCAAAAAAGCCATTTTTGACTTAAGAGCTATTATCGATACCATAAAAAGTGATTGTCAATTTGAGTTCAAAAAAAGTATTTATTTTACTTCTCTAAAAAAAGATATTCCGTTTCTGAAAAAAGAATTTGACACTCGAAGACAACATGGGTTTGATGTTACCTGGCTAAGCCGATTTAATTTGAAAGAAATGGGATTAAATGCAATCGCAGCAATCGAATCTAAAACTGCCGCAATTATGGATCCTTATAAACTTGCCATTGATTTATTGTATTACTGTCATCAAAACGGAATGCAGATTTTTGACCGAACCAATATTACCAGTATTCAAAATCAAAAGGAAAAATGCATTGCACACACCGAAAATAAATTCAGCATTACAGCAAATCACATTATACATTGCAGCGGTTATGAAAGTACCGAAACATTGACGGAAAAAGTAGTCGATCTAAAAAGCACTTACGTAATCGCTTCCGAAAATCTGCCTTATTTACCAGCGGCTTTTAAAAATGCGATATTCTGGAATACATCGAATCCATACTTATATTTTAGAGCTACGGCAGATAACCGGATAATTATTGGCGGTGGTGATGAAGATTTTAAAGATGCCAATAAACGCGATAAATTATTGCCAAAAAAAGAACGCTATTTGCTAAAACAATTTCATAGAAAATTTCCGCTGATTAATTTCAAAATGGACTATTCCTGGGCCGGAACTTTTGGAGAGACTCAAGATGGTTTGCCTTATTTTGGAAAACCAGATCCGAGAAAAAACGAACATTACGTTCTGGGCTTCGGAGGCAACGGAATCACCTTTAGCGTCCTGGGAATGAATTCTATCCTTGATTCTATAAATAGCAAAAAAAATCAGGATCTGGAGTATTATAGGTTTGGAAGGTAAAAAAGCTCATGCTTTTTTAAGGTGCAAAGTAACAAAGGTTCAAAGGTACAGAGGCTTCTGTAGAGACGCACAGCAGTGCGTATTCGCATGGATTAAGCGCACCTTTGAACCTTTGCCTCTATGAACCTTTGAACCTAAAGATTCAACTCCATCTGAATATTACAACGTTTATAAGGTGTTGCCAAACCATAAACTTTTTGAAAGCCCAGTTTATAATATAAATTAATTGCTGGTTTTAAGATTGTATTACTTTCCAGATATATTTTTTTTGCTCCTTCTTCTCTTGCACCATTTACGATTGCCTGACCTAATAAGAAACCAATATTTTTGCCTTGCGCTTTTGGTGAAACAGCCATTTTTGCCATTTCAAAATCATAATTTGAATCTTTCATTTTTATTAAGGCACAAACACCCACAGGCTCGTTGCGATACAAAGCCACGTAAATCTTACCGCCTTTATTTAAAATATATTCCTCAGGATTGTCCAAAGCTTTATAATCTGCCTCTTCCATCTCGAAATAAGTAGAGATCCATTCAACGTTTAGTTGTCTAAAAGCATCACGATATTGAGGTGCATACGAAACAATTTTTACATCCTGACTTTCGCGTAACTTCTTTTGTTCATTTACCCTTTTAAACAAACTTTTTTGATTGAGTAGAAATTCCCATTCTTCGAGTGCAGCCCAAAGGTTATGACTTGATTCTATGATTAAACCATCAACTGCAGCCTCAACATCTTTAAGTTGCAATTTTAATTCTTTCGAAAATTCTCTTCCTTGTGCTGTCAAACCAACAATATTTCGGCGTTTATCGTTGCTTTTCAGACTTTCTTCTACCAAACCAGCGGCAATCATTTCCTGAACAATCTTGCTCACCGATGGTTGTGAGTGCCCAATTTCGTTGGCAATCTCAGTAATTGTTATTTCTCTTTCTGCTATAAGCGTATAAAAAACCGGAAACCATTTTGGCATAAAATTCATTCCGTACGACTCATATATTTTCGTAGCATCGTCAGTTATCATTGCTGTCATTAAACGTAATCGGCTCCCTAAAGCTACCTTACCTACTTTGTCAAAAAATTCCATATATAATTAATTACATAACTAGTTATACAAATGTATACAAAAATTATTTGTGACCAAATATTTTTTTAGGTACAAAGTTGCAAAGGGACACAGGTTTGTCTTGATTTTTTTCTAAAAATCCTAAACTTATTATGAAAACATGAGCCATAGCCCTGATAGAAGCGGTATCCTTTTTATTTTTTTTCAAAATAAAAAGATACAAGTGTAAAGCAGGAAACAGCTCCAAAAAAAATAAAACAAAAAAAAGACGCACTTCTGTACGTCATATCTGCGTCAAGACGCACTGCTGTGCATCTCTACATTAAAACCTTTGTCCCTTTGATCCACTGAACCTTTAAGCCCCCCCTAAGTATATAAAACCTTTGTCCCTTTGAACCTCTACACCTTTGAACCTCGTCCTAAGCTGTAATAGCCAACGGATTCAAATTGAATTTATATTCTTTTGGACTGCAATTGAATTTTTCTTTGAAAATTTTAGAAAAATAACTTCTGCTGGTAAAACCTATGCAATAGACAATTTCGGAGATATTTAAGTCAGAAGTTCTGATTAGAATTTCGGCTTTAAGCACTCGCATATGTGTGATGTAATCATTTACCGTTCTATTATGAATCATTTTAAAACCTTCTTGCAATTTATTTGGCGACAAACCCGCTTTTTTACTCAGCGATTTAATTGTAAAAGCTTCTTCGGGATTTGCTTTTATAGCTTCCGAAAGTTCTTTTATTTCCTCCATTTCTTTCAGGGTCAAACAATTTGTTTCTTTTCCCAAAGCGTTTAAATCATCTGTATGCTGTTGAATTTCCATTGCCAGAATAATTCTTAAAATTCCTTCTTTCAATAAATTTCTAACGATTCCCGTTTGTGTAATAGCATTTAGTTGTTCGATTTTTTCGGCAATTTTCACATTATACGAACCTATATAAAAGAAATTCTTAACGGCATTACTTTCAAAAAATGTTTCTTTGACTTTCTGATTCAAAGAATGCATTATGTTTTGTTCTTCAACCCGGGTTCCCACTATAATTAAGGTAAATTTTGTTTTTTTATCCTTTTCAAAAAACAGAATATTATCCTCATTTTCTTCTGAAGTCACAATTGCCGTTTGAAAAGTTTTAAACTTTTGCTCTTCATCCGTAAACCCAAAACTGTGCGACAAACTTCCTTTAGAACAATACGCAAAATAAACCGGCGAAGATTTGACATTTAGAATATCCATACGAACATCTGTCAAAAAAGTCATATCAAATTGCACATACGAAATAGTATCGTTGAAAGAAGCACCAATAATTGATCCTTTGCCAAAATTATTATCTACCTCAAGCGCATACTCCCCTAAGTCATAAGTCACTATTCCGCCAAAGTTCCTATTTAATTCTTCAAATATATTTTGAGTTTTCTCTGTATGTATGGTAACTATTTTCATTTTGTCGGGATTTAAAATTCTATAAATTCTCATGATAGATTTTACTTAAGAAGTAGTATTCTTGTACTTGAAAATTATACTTCAAAGTTCGTCTTTACCCAGCCGAAAAATGTTATATAATTTTCTGCTTTTGTTTTATAATTACTTATAAATGATTACTTTAACTCAAACAAAATATTTCTTAATTCAAAAAAATGAAAAGTTTCTCCTTCCGGCCCATAAGTAATAACGATGCTAAGATTCTGATTCTGGGTACAATGCCTGGTACAAAATCCTTAGAACTTAATCAGTATTATGGACACACTCAGAATAATTTCTGGAAATTTATATTTACAATTCTCAAGGAAGATTTATCGACAGATTATGAAACAAGGAAAGCACTTTTACATAAAAACAAAATCGCTTTATGGGATGTACTTCAATATTGTGACCGTGTAGGAAGTCTTGACAGCGCAATAAAAAACGAAATTGCTAATGATTTTGAAGCCTTTTTAAAGCAACATCCCAATATAAAAACCATTTTATTTAACGGACAAAAAGCGGCAGCTTTCTTCAAGAAATATGTTCACTTAGAAAAATCCTACCAACTTATTACACTTCCCTCAACAAGTCCTGCAAACGCCAGTAAAACATTTCAATCTAAACTGGACGAATGGAAGATTATTTCGTCACTTTAAATCTCAAAGTTGAAATCATATAACTTTTCCCATTTAAAATATAACACCAACCATCTCTTTCTGCAATAATTTTACCATAACGAAATAAAAGCCAGTAAGAAGGAATTATGAGCAATTGAGGCTTTTCTAAATATAGATATTATTAAGAAAACTGTAAAAAGTTTAATTATAAAGGAAACATTGGTTATGTTAGTTTATTTTTGGGAAAAAGCTATTCTATTTTAGGGTAGCTTTGTTTTTTTAATACAAACCAAAAACCAAATAATTATGAAAATTCAAACCTATTACAATCATATACGGTTTTACACTCCACATCATTTTGTTTATTATCCTATCCTGATTTTGTTTTTAATTGCCAGCATTTATTTTGCAATTACAACAAACGACACTCTTATATGGTCGTTTATCAGTGTTGGTTTTGTGTTTTTATTCTGCTTGGCATTTATGTTACGTCAGCATTATGCAGTCATTTTGCAAAACCGAATCGTTAGACTAGAAATCCGTTATCGCTATTTTACCTTAACCGGAAAACGATTCGAAGAAATCGAATATAAATTAACCGACGATCAAATATTTGCCCTAAGATTTGCACCCGACGATGAGTTTTTACCACTCCTTGAAGATGCTATAAAAAACAATCTCTCAGGCGACTCCATAAAAAAAGCAATCGTCCACTGGAAAGCAGATTATAATAGAGTTTAGCTTTGAGGTTCTGAGATTTTCTTTTTGGAATTAAACAAGATATAAATCAAAAAAAGAATTACCCAAACCGTCACAATAACACCGAAGAAAATCGCAATAATTGATGGATGAAGGTATTTTGGTTCATAATATAATCGCTCAAGAGTACTAAATTTTTCTGCTAAAGCCTTTCGATCAAAATTATTTCTGATTGCATTCAGCGGTTCGTCATTATGATTTTTATAATACTCAACATCTTTGACAAGATTTTTGGGAACGAGCTGACTTTCGATTTTATATTTTTTAAACAAAGTATCCAGTTTCTGGAAATTCAATTGTAAAGAATCTTGCTTATATTTATAAATTAACTTATATCTTGTAACAGCTGCCTGAAATTGTTGCTTCTCAATTGGTATTCCGGTTACAGGTTTATACAGCGATTTATTTTCTAGAAAAATACAAATATCCTGATCATATTTTGGATTTACTTCTACACCTTTAAAAATGATTTCCGTGCTGTCTTTGATGATCTTTTTTGCTATAATTCTTTTAGAAATTTCGTTTTTATCAAAACCAATTTTATCGAAAATCGTGTTTGTTGCAGCCGAAACTTTATCAAAATCTGCCGTAAGAACCTTCAGCGTATCAATACTATAATAAGTGCTTTCTGTAATATAATTTTGATCCGAGATTAAAGTACTGTCCACAACCTCAATAACGGGATACGGTTTTGGATACAAAATATTAACCGGATTAAATAGTTTCTCAGAACTATAAGAAGTATAATTATACAAAAACGGATTCAAAACATTCAGTAAATTTTTGTCTTTATTAAAACTGGTTTCAGACAACTCTGTTTTCAGTTTTGCATTTAGTCCAAAACTATAACTAACAAAAAATGAAAAACTCAACAAAGAAATCAACAGCAACAAAAAGCCAATTTGAAATAGTTTAGAAAATGGATATCCCTGTCTGGATTGGTTTTTAATTAAAAAAATCAGAAAGAAAAGCAAAAACAAACCACTTACAAAAAAGTGCGAAATAGAGACATCATCATAAAACTTAAACCTGTAGAACTCAAAGTAAATATTGATATTCCCAATACCTTCAAACTTAAAATAACCATATGTAAAATACGCCAAATGTATTACCAATAATACTCCAAAAGACTTTACGAAGAATTGCTTTAATTTTTTATCCATATTTTTTTTCAGATTATACTTTCAAATATAGAGAATCAAATTTACATAACAATCACTCAGTATCTCAGGAATCCAAATAATTAGAAACAGTATAATAATCTGGGCATGCCACCATTTAAAAAAAGACCCAATGAGCATTGCGTTCATTGGGTCTTTTCTTAAATGCTGTCGGGCTATCCGCGCTACTTCGGTAGCTTCCTCCTATCCCTCATGCGGCTAAATTAAGATATTTTAGATTGAATATCAGCGATTGAATATTTATGATTTTGCGTTTATATAAGGGTATCCATTTTTTCAAGGCTTCAACTTCTAAAATCAAAACTAGTTAGTTAAAAACAACCTAATGAGATATTCTCAAAAAATAATTTGTTCCATCGGAACATCTCATCGGTAGAAAAAAAAGCATCGTGAGAAATATCGCCCCGTAGGGACGTTTGAATAATTATATATCCAATCCATACATATTTTTGCCAATCATTTATAAAATCAAACGTTCCTACGAAACGTAAAATAATATCGCATTTATTGAGCTACCAATGTGATGTTCCGATGGAACAAAAAACAGATTAAACAAGTGTTTTTATAATCACAATAAAATCTCTTTATTTTCTAATAATAAAAGACAACGAATATTCGTAGAGGCGCACAGCAGTGCGTCTCGGTTCAGATTTACACATAGATTAAACACATAGATTAAACACATACATTAGATGCACTGCTGTGCATCTCTACGTTAAAAAAAACTAGAACCTTAGGAACTTAGAACCTTTCAAACAAAAACCTTTGTCCCTTTGAACCTAAAGACCTTTGCCCCTAAAAAAGGAACCTCAGAACCTTTTTTCTATTTAACCTCAAACCCTTCTTTCGTTATTTCTTTCTCCACTTTATCAATCAGCTTATTGGTTTTTCCGGTTAATCGCTCTTTTTTCCAGTCGCCTTTAGCATAAATTGCGACAGTAACCAAAGCCGTTACAACAGTCGAAATTGGAAAAGCCCACCAAATTCCAATTTTTCCAAGAGATGTATTATGAGATAAAATATAAGCTAGCGGAAATTGCAAAACCCATTGCGAAACCAACGTCAGAATCATAGGCAAAGTTGTATTACCAACAGCTCTAAAAACGCCTAATAAACACATTTGAAGTCCTAGAAATCCCCAGGAAAGACATGTAATTCTTAAAAAAGTTGTTCCACCTTCAATAACAGCAGGTTCGTTTGGTACAAAAAAAGCAATAAAATGCGGAGCGAAAACATACGCTATTAATCCAATTCCGGTTAATAATCCAAAACCTAGATAAGCGCCCAGTTTGGCAATTTTTCCGGCACGAAGCATATTTCCTGCTCCAATATTTTGTCCAACCAGAGTTGCGATTGCCATTGAAAGTCCCAAAGCCGGAATCATAATCAGCTGAATCAAATTTGATCCTGCTCCGTAAGAAGCCACAGTTGTGGTTCCAAAATGTACGATCAAAAATGTGATTGCCGTTAGACCAACAGCACGCATAGATTGCTCAATCGAAGATGGAAAACCAATTTTGAATGCTTTCTTAATATGTTTATAATCCGGTTTAAAATCTTTTAATTGCAAATGGATTCCGTGTTTCCCTCTGAACAAAATGGCAAAACCAATAATAATCGCCAGACTTTGTGTAGATAATGTTGCCAAAGCTGCCCCTTTTACGCCCATTGCAGGGATAAAATTCCATCCAAAAATAAACAACGGATCAAGAGCAAAATTTAGAATAACAGTTCCCAATACAATATAAACCGGCAAAGTAACACGGCCAACACCACGCATAACCGATTGAAAAATCATGAAACTAAAACTAAAAACCAATCCAATAAATGCAATTCGCATAAAACCCAAAGCATTTGTATAAACCTGTGGCGTAACTTTAAGCAAATACAAGAAATACGGACTCAGCCAATACCCAAAAATGGATAAAATAATCGATGCTGAAATAACCATCATTAAAGTTTGTGCCGCCACATGATTAACCATTTCCTGTTGTCCGGCACCAAAATATTGCGCAATCAAAATCGATCCTGCAATGGCAAGACCTGTTCCCAAAGCAATCGTTAAAAAAATAACCGGCGTACTTACTGACACTGCAGCAACGGCATCTCCACCCAAACGTCCTACCCAAAAAGCATCTACTAATTGGTAAGCGGCTTGTAATAAATTAGCAATCATAATTGGAACCGCTAATTTTAATAAAGAAGAAAGTATAGGACCTTCTAATAATTCGTTTTTGTTCATTTTATATCTATAGTATTTATTTTTTATACCATGACCCGAGCGACAGCAAACAGGCGAAGCAATTGCATGAATTAACACGAATTTTTAAATTAAGCTAGATTAAAACATAATTCTAATTAGTAAAAATTAGTGGAATTCGTGGCAAACTTTTGTTATCGATTTAAAGTGTGTCTAATTTATCTGCATAACCCCTTATGGTTTCCAGAGCTTCTATTCTTTCCTGAGAAGAGAAAACCGAAAGAACCTCATCTTCGGCTCTTTTCATTAAAGTACGAATGCTTTTTGCTAAACTAATTCCTTCTTCGGTTAGACTTACAATATTCTTTCGTTTATCATCTTTGTCTTTTTGAACTTCAACCAAAGCCTTTTTCTCGAGAGCATTGATACTTCTCAAAATGGATGATTTGTCCCGCATCGTCATATCCGAAAGTTCTCTTTGCGAAAGACTTTTTCGCTGCAAAATCATAATTAACGGAAGTTGCTCTAATTGTAAATTAATTCCCGCCTCGTTCATAAGAGCGTTCGTATGGCGAAAAATAGTTCGCTTCATTCGATGAATCTGAAAGAAAAAACTGTCCGAAATTCCATCTCTAAAAGCATTAAAATCTGTCGTTAATTTTTCCATGAAACAAAATTACAAAAAAGAGTGACATGTCAACTAATTTTAACAAAACACATACTGCACTGACTATCAGATCAATTGTTTAAAATAATAAAATCAAAATAATAAAATGAATGATTTTTTTTGTTAACTTTAATTGTTAAAATTTTATACCAAAATCTAAAAATAAATCTCATGAAAAAAATATTTTCTTTATTGATTATTTCCCTTTTTTGGTTTTCAGCTCATGCTCAAAATACTGCTGAAATCTCTGCGGAGACCACTTTGCCTGTTTTACAAAACGATAATTCATATGAACTCCAGAACTCTGATGCCGAAGATTTACCTTGGCACGGTAGACGTTTTAAAGTAACTGCAGGAGCCTTTTTTCCTGTTAATAATACACAAATTCAGGTTGGAACCAATAACGGAAATCACGGAACAGAAATAGATCTCGAAGATGATTTAGGTTTCTCAAAATCAAGTTCTTCTTTTATGGGAACATTTGAATGGCGTATTTCAAGAAGATCCAGATTAGGTCTTGAATTTTTCGCTTTGAATAGAAATTCTAGTAAAACCTTAGAAAAAGAAATTGATTTTGGTGAACATACTTATGAGATCAATACAAGAGTAAGTGCTGTTTTTGATGTTCAAATTGCAAGAATTGCTTATGGTTATGCTTTTCTGTCTAAGCCAAAATACGAAGCAGGTTTATTAATTGGTGCACACGTACTTTTTGCTGATTTAAGTATGAGAGTTGATGCCAATCAGGCCGTTTTAGAATATAAAGATAGTTTCAATTTCACTGCTCCGCTACCAGATATCGGAATTTGGGGGGAATTTGTTTTAGGAAAACGTTTTGGCTTGTATGTAAATGCTAATTATCTGGCAGTACAAATTGATAATATCGATGGCCGAATTGTAAGTTATAATTTAGCGCTTTCTTATAATGTTCATAAAAACTTTAGTCTTACAGCCGGATATACCGGCCTGAACTTTAAAGTAGATACCGTAAGAGAAAGACTAAACGGATACCTGAAATGGGGCTACAACGGACCAACTATCAACGCTGTTTATGCTTTTGGTAATCATGTTAAGTTTTATAAACATTAGGATTTGATTTTTGAAATTCCAAATTCTGAAATTCCAAATTCCAATAGCGTACAGACGAAGTAAATCACAATCGTAGCTCGACAAAGATTGGCGATTCTGCACGCGTCCCAAGGCTAAGGGATGGTGTGATTTCTCCTTACGTCGAAATTGACAAGATTGGGTTTTGATTGCGAATGATGGATTAAAATCCATCCCTACAATATATTTTGTCCCTTCGGGACTGCCCACGATTTGTTCATTTCGAGGAACGAAGAATTGTAACTCAACAAAAATTGTGCTAAAACTTATAATCTCTTCCATGAACTTACATGGTAAAATAACAAAATAACAAACCCGATACCTTCAAAAGAGATATCGGGTTCATTGCTCAAACCAAACTTAATTCAAAATAAACGTCACTAACTTATTTCTCGATTAAAGAGAATTTTATAGCTGTTCCTCCGCCAGCTGCCAATTTAATATTCAGTATTGTTTTACTATTTACTTTTTGTTTTGAAATTGCAACCGGATAAGGATTCGTTTTGTAGTTTGCTCCTGCTCCATCGGCATAAATTTCGGCTTCGTAATCTTTTCCTGCATCAAGGAAAGATAAACCTACTTTAAGATCTCTGGAATTGCTATTTGTGATAGATCCCAAATACCAATTTTTTCCGTCCCAGTCTTTACGGACAATTGTAGTGTATTCTCCAATTTTAGAATCCAGAACTTTAGTATCTGACCAATTGCAAGGCACTTCTTTTACAAATTCAAATTCTGGTTTTCCTTCGTAGTTTTCAGGCAAGTCAGACGCCATTTGCAACGGACTGTAAATGATTACATATAAAGCTAATTGGTTTGCCAAAGTTGTTAAAACTCTCGCTCCTGAAGGCGTTTTATAATCAAAATTGAAATTACCTGGTGTGTAATCAAAGGGTCCAGAAAGCATTCTTGTAAAAGGTAAAGTTGTTAAATGTTCCGGAGTATTTCCGCCATCAACAGACCAAGCGTTGTATTCCTGTCCACGTCCGCCTTCCTGAGACATAAAGTTCGGGTATGTACGCTGTAATCCCGTTCCTTTTATAGGTTCGTGATTGTCGATCATGATATGATATTTCGCAGCCGTTTCCATTACTTTTCTGTAATGACGCGCTCCGTACTGGCTGTCGTGCCATTCTTTTTTGTCTAAATATTTATTTACATAGCCCGTTTTTACGGTATTCACACCCATTTTGTGATACAGTTTAAAAGCATCTTCTAACTGGCTTTCATAATTTTTTGTGGCACCTGCCGTTTCATGATGTCCTATTAAACGAACATTTTTAATAGCGGCATACTTCGTTATTTCTTCTAAATTAAAATCAGGATATGCTTTAGTATAACTAAACGCAGATCCATCGGCAGTCCAGTCGCCGTCCCAGCCCTCGTTCCAGCCTTCTACCAGAACGCCGTCAAAATTGTTTTTCGCAGCAAAATCAATGTATTCTTTAGTATTCTTAGTTGTCGCCCCATGTTTTGGCCCCTGTCCCCAAGTATATTTTTCTAAGTGCATTCCCCACCAGATTCCAATATATTTTGAAGGTGTAATCCACGAAAGATCTTCAATTTTCGAAGGATCATTCAAATTCAGCATAATGGTCGAAGTCGCCACTTCTCCCGGAGTTTTCCCCACAACAATGGTTCTCCAAGGGGTATTAAAAGGAGTTTGGGCATATACTTTTACACCATCTGCCCAAGGCACCAATTCGCTTTTGTATTGTTTATTATTTGTTTTTAAAAGTGTCATTGAGGCAAAATCAGTCAAATTGGCTTCGTGAATGGCTACATACAATTTCTCTTTGGTTTCAAAAGTTGCAGGAGTATTTATGGTATCGGTTTTACTCACTGCTGTTTTGCGATACGTGCTTTCGTAATAGCTGTTTTCGCGGTGCACCGGAATCCACCAAACATCATTCTCAGATTTGAAAGTGAATTGCGTAATTTCGTTAGTGATTTTCACTTTTCCTAAATGGGACTGTTTTGGGAAAAAGTATCTAAAACCAACGCCATCGTCAAAAACTCTGAAAATGATATCTACCAAACGCTCTTCGCCTTTTGATTCTTTCAAATGAACAATTAACTCGTTGTGGTGATCTCTCACTTTTCTGAATTCTCCCCAAGGTTGTTCCCAAGTTTCATCTGACGTTTTTTCTTCGGTGGAAACCACTTCAAAACCTTCGGTCATTTTTGGAATTCCCTGAAATTCAAATCCCATCAAAGAAGGTTCTATTACGGATTTTCCGCCAGAGGTAAAACTATATTCAGGCTGACCTGAAGCGGTTAATCCAAAAACTAATTCGGTGTTTTTTCCCGGAGAACTTATTCTGTATGTTTTTTTAGTACCAGCACTGCAAGCGTAAATTAATATTGACGCTAAAGCAATTAGACAGTATCTATATTTTATGTTTTTCATTATTTAATTGTATTAATTACAACTCTTATTTAATTTCATTTATTAACTGTTTTGCTTTTGCGGGCTGCATCGAAACAAAGTAATTAAAAGCCTGATCTAATTTTTTCTGGGCATCGGCACTACCCTTTTTTTCTACTCGCAGGTTGTAAAGTTTACTGATATCGGGAAAAACCGTTTCGGTATTTTTTACACCGGCAAATGTTTTTACTTTTTCGATATAACTATAACCAAATTCTACTGTTGGTTCGAACATTGTTCCTTCGCCAAAGTCATTCCACGTAATGAGTTGCAGGTAGTTTAAGTTTGCATTTTTAGCCAAAGAAAGTGTTTCATCAAGTGTGGCTCCATTGTTTGGTTCTATTGTCCATCCAATGGCGGAACCACCACCACCTTCGGCATAAAAATCTTTAAAACCTGGATAAGCACTTCCCATTGCAACAGAAAGTTTTGGTTTTGTATTGGTATAAAAATTGGTCAAATAGGTACTGTTTTTAAATACCCACGCATATTCGCCGGAAGCATTGTCTCCAGCTTCTACAGATTGATCCCAAAGGGTTAAAAAAGTAGGTTTTGTAGTTAAGGTATTAAAAACGTTTGTCCATTCTGCGGGAGTTTGCAATATTATTGGTCCAAAATTTAGCAACAATGGTTTTCCGTTTATTTTGATGTAATTTTTATCGTCAAAATAATTGTTTTGCATGTACGCCAAGTCGGTTTTTGCGGCAGCGGTTACAGAGATTGCTTTTCCGGCATCAACCACATTTTTCGTCACTCTGTCTTCATAAACAATGGCGTATTCCAGACCAACTTTGTCTAGCATTGCAATTAATTGTTCTGTATTTTCTTTTACCATTCGATAATCATTGACATCATAAGTACCATACCAATCGATCAAAACTCCGTCAATTCCAGAATATTTCATCAATAATAAATGATTTTCAATCACATTTTTATCACCGGAATGGTATGGACCAATTAGTGGATAATAATAGGATGCGATTTCTCTGCGGCCGTTTACTCCTACTATGTTTGGATTTTTGTTTGCCATTGTCCAGTGATATCCCCATTTTTTATCGGCACTACTTTCATTGGTTTCAAACCAAGGCATATAGTGCACGTAAATTTTGGTGCTATTTGTTTTTTCAATGGCAACAGGTGCAAGTGTTTCTGGTTCTGTAGGTTTATCTGAACCTTTGTCATCGCTGCCGCTGCAACTGATGAACAAAATGTTCATGATCCAAAAAAACAATAATGTGATATATCTTTTCATATTGAGATAATATTTGTTTTATGATTGTTGTGGTTATTTTTTTTTGCCTTTGATTTTGAAGTCTTTGGCTAAAATTATTTCACGCAGATTTAAATTGATTTAAGCTGATTCTGCAGATTTATTATAACTTATATTTAAATTAAATCTGCTTTAATCTGCCGAATCTGCGTGAAACAAAAATCCTTTTAAGCTTTTTAATCCTTTAATCTGTGGCTGAAATTTTCTCTCGCAGATTTGGCTGATTTAGCTGTTTTTTTTTTTGCTCACTATTTGTGAATAAATTATTTCACGCAGATTTAAAATGATTTAAGCTGATTTTGCAGATGCTTTTAATAAAAATCAAATTAAATCTGCCTTAATCTGCCGAATCTGCGTGAAACAAAAAATCCTTTTGAGCTTTTTAATCCTTTAATCTGTGGCTGAAATTTTCTCTCGCAGATTTGGCTGATTTAGCTGATTTTTTTGCTCACTATCTGTGAGTAATTTATTTCACGCAGATTTTAATTGATTTAAGCAGATTTTGCAGATGCTTTTAATAAAAATCAAAATTAAATCTGCCTTAATCTGCCGAATCTGCGTGAAACAAAAATTCTTTGCCATTAATTTTGAAATTTTCATCGGAATTATTTCACGCAGATTTAAAATGATTTAAGCTGATTCTGCAGATGCTTTTAATAAAAATCAAAATTAAATCTGCTCAAATCTGCCGAATCTGCGTGAAACAAAAATCCTTTTAATCTTTTTAATCTTTGGCTCAAAAAATATGAATATGTCAGCCTTCCACGACTAACCAACATGGAAGACTGACATTCCAGAACCTAATTTACAGGATAACCAGGATTCTGTACCAAGTTTTTATTTGTTGTCATAACCGTACTCGGAATTGGGAATATTGCTCTGTATTTCTCCGTTGGCCCTTTTTCCCACCATGAATCGAAGAATGTTCCAAAACGGATGTTGTCTGTTCTTCTTCTTCCTTCAAATGTAAATTCCTTAAGCAATTCCTGATCAATAAAATGAAGATCTATCGTTGCAGGCATTTCTTCTCCGGCACGCGCTGTTACCTGTTGTAAAAATGGTTTTGCTAAATCCGGAGATCCTAAACGAACGTAACATTCGGCTTGCATCATTAAGATTTCGGCATAACGAATTAAAACAAAATCATGATCGCGCTCCCATTGTTCTCCAGCTTTCATCTCGTATTTTCCTAAACGGACTCCTTGATTTTCTTTAGCGTCGGCTACACTTGTAACTTCTTCTGTGTAGGTTAATGGCTCTCCGTTATCCATCAAAATAACTTGTCCTGTTGCTACACTAATCTGATCACCGGCAACCATACATTTCTTTCTTTTGTCTGTATCTGCAAAGACGGAATAAACTCCCGGTTGTGCACACATTCCGTTTGCGCTCCATGGATAATCATTTCCTGATGCTGAGATTGTCAATTTATGCAAGTAATGACAAGACATTGAGTTCATATAATTTCCTACTGTTCCTGCTTTTGAATCGTAAGGAATAGCAAAAATAATTTCTGTTGATTTTTGATTTTCTGTAGCAAAATTGGCAAAGAAATCAGGTGTTAATGTATAACCTGTAATCTTTTGACACATGCTGATACAATCTTGCCAACGTGCTGTTCCAATAAAAGCTTCAGAGTTAAGATACAATCTCGCCAATATAGAATAAGCTACATTTTTTGTCATTTTAGAATACACTACATTTCCGGTTAAATGCGGAAGTGCATCTGTCAATTCTTTCTCAACAAAATCATATACTTGTTTCCTTGTAGAATTTGATGGCAAAGAAGTATCCTGAAAATCCGTCACAATTGGCACATTTCCAAATAAATCCAAAAGATTATAATAGTAATAGGCTCTCAATGCTTTTAATTCAGCATAAATTGGAGCTTTCGCCGCAGCTGTCAATGCCGATTTATCAACCTGATAAATAATCGAATTGATTTTAGCTATTCCGGTGTAATTGTAACGCCAAGCCGAAAGAATCAAACGATTGTCCGGTTTCCAGGTATGTTTTTGAGCTTCCTGATATTGTCCGCCATCGTACCAGTTTGTACCTCTGGTTGGAATCGTAGCTTCATCTGAAACTGTTTCTTCCAAAAAGAATACATACTCAGAAGTTGGATAGTTATTAGATATTCCATCGGCAAATCCTCTCAATGAAGAATAGGCTCCACCAACTAATGCATCTACCTCTTTTGGAGTATTTCCAAAATTCCCATCTTCTACCTTATCATATAAATCCTCATTTAAATTGGTACATGATATCGTAAAAAGCATGCTAATGAATAGTGCTGCTGTTATTTTGATTTTCATTTTTTATATTTTTGAGTTAATTCGCTTAATTATTAAACGTGAAATTTAATCCTACAGAAATCGTCGTTGGTCGAGGATAGTTGTTATACTTATCGATTCCCGGCGCTGCTAAACCTGTTTGATCAGCACCATCCTGAGCATTTAAACCAATCTCCGGATCTACACCTTTGTAACCTGTAATTACAAATAGATTTTCTCCCATAAGATACACTCTCAATTTTGAAGATTTAGATCTTAACGGCATAGTATAACCTACTGAAAGTGTCTGAAGTCTAAAGAATGAAGCATCTTCGATCCAGTAATCTGAATATTTTGGAGCCGATGTAATTCCTGTGTTTAAGAAACTATCCGGAACATTGAAAGTTGGTAATCTGTTAGGATCATTCAACATCATGTTTGTAGCGTTTAATGCTTTTTGACCAAACATTCCGTATCCTGAAATACCAAGATCAAAGTTTCCGTACGTAAAATTCATTCCGATACCCATAGTCAAATCCGGCTGAATATTTCCTAAATCTGTTTTGTCAGCATCTACTAATGCACTTTCAGGAACTACAGTTCCCGCTGCATTATAGTACTGAATTTTACCATTTTCATCAAGTCCCGCATTTCTGAATCCCCAGAAAGTTCCAACAGGATATCCTTCGGCAATAATTTGAGAATATTGTCCTGACATACCTGCTAATCCGTGTAATGATCCGCTGTAGATAACATCTGTTTTATAGGTTGGATTTGATAATTTTTCAATTTTCTGAACGTTGTGTCCTAATGTTAAATTAGCATTCCAGGAAAATTTATCTCCTTTTATGATGTCTGCATTCAAGGTAAGTTCCACTCCTTTATTTGACATTTCTCCAACGTTTGCCAACATTGTTCCTACTAAATAAGGAGGTTGTGGCACTTCGTAAGTGTATAATAAATCGTCTGTGTTTTTAGAATAATATTCGAATGAACCTGTAATTCTATTAAATAAACTAAAGTCTATACCAATATTCAATTGTCTTGTAGATTCCCATTTCAAATCAGGATTTGGATTTTGTTTTGGCGAATAAGCCAAACTCCATGTTCCTGTTGCAGGATCGTAGTAACTATCGTTTCCAACTCCTAAAATCGAAAGCGATTTGTATTCACCAATTCCGTCCTGATTACCGGTAACTCCATAACCAACTCTTAGTTTCAAATTGTCTAACCAGCCTTTTGTAGAACTCATAAACTCTTCGCTCGAAATTTTCCATGCCACAGATGCAGATGGGAAAGTTCCCCATTTATTGTTTTCTCCAAAACGGCTTGAACCATCACGTCTTACTGTTGCAGTCAACAAATATTTGCTATCATAAGAATAATTTGCACGAGCGTAAAACGAAACTAAATTTGATTTTCCTTTATAAGAATAAACATCTCCTAAACGATAATTGTAACCTGCACCTAAATTGTTGTAGCTAAAAGCATCAGTAACAAAACCGCTGCGTTGCGCTCCAAAACCTTCATAAATATTCTCTAAATACGAATATCCTGCAAGAGCTCCAATGGTGTGTTTGTCAATTACTTTATTGTAATTCACGTAAAGTTCTCCTTGTGCATTTGCATATTCAGCATACGTTTTTTGAGCATAACCATCTTCAGTTATACCTTCCATAACGGCGTAGCTTGGTTTATAAGTACTTCCTTTTACCGCATTATGTTCGTACGAAATATTTCCTACAGCCGTAAAATCATTTAAGAATTTAACTTCTGTTTTAAAATACCCTAATAATCTGTGTCTTTCATTATCTACTGTTCTATTGGTTAAAATCTCAACAGGATTCTCGTAGATAGTTCCCGCTACAGATGAAAACTTTCCGTTAGAATCATATACGGGAATTGTTGGATTTAAATTATAAGAGCGTTCAAAAATTCTATAATCCAGAGGATGCCATTTGTCAACATTTGCAAATAAACCCATGTCAAATTTCACATCTTTATTATCTCCAAGATATTGGTAAGCACTTACGTTTCCGCTCAATCTTTCCAATCCTGTAGTTTTGATAACTCCTTCATTATTCAGGTAAGAAAGTGAAGTTCTAAAACCACTATCTGCTTTTCCTGAATTAATACTCAAAGTATGTGATTGCGAAATAGCTGTTTGCTCAAGTGCTTTTTGCCAGTTTGTGTTTCCGCCATAATCAATTGCGTCCGTGTTTCCGGTGCTGCGAACATATCCTCTCCATTGATTTGCTGATAAAAGATCTAAATTGTCTGCCACATACCCAATGCTTGATAAACCGCTGTAAACTACAGAAACACCTTTTGTTCCTGATTTTGTTGTAATGATAATAACTCCATTTGCTCCTCTTGATCCGTAAATGGCTGTCGCCGAAGCATCTTTTAATACGTCTATAGATTTAATATCTGATGGCTGAACCACGTTGATATCTACACCTGCAATACCATCAACAACAATAAGCGGGCTGTTGCTTGCTGTAAGCGAAGTTCCTCCACGCAATCGTATTGTAGAACCCGCAGCAGGATCTCCCGAAGGACGAATTATAGCCAATCCCGCAACTTTTCCCTGTAAAACCTGTTCTGTAGAAGAGATTGTTCCTTTTACTAAATCATCCGCTTTAAGCGAAGAAATAGCACCCGTTAAATCTGATTTCTTTTGAGTTCCATATCCAACAGAAACTACCTGAACTTCTGCAAGCTGATAACCGTCATTTTGTAAACGAACATCGATATTTGCTTTTGTATCTGCAGTAATTTGAACTTTTTGAGTTGTTGATCCAATAAAAGAAACTTCAATTGAACCTCCTACGGCTACATCCAGCACAAATTTTCCGTCAAAATCTGTTGTAGTGGCATTTCTGGTTCCAGTTTCTAAAACTGAAGCTCCAGGCAATACATTTCCTGTATTGTCATAAACGGTTCCTGACACATGTTTTTTTCCCTGAGCAAACATTCCTGCCGAAAGAAAAAGCATGAAAATCATGAATACCAGCGATTTAGTAGTCCACATTTGCTGTAGGACTATTTTTTTATTTTTACTATTCTTCATTAGAATTGATGTTTTAATTTGATAGTGAATTATTTGTCTAAGGTTTTAAGAGGCATCGTCGTATCCGAAATCGTTTTGTCTTTATTGTCTTTTACCAAAACATGAATCTCAGTTAAATTCGGAATACCATTAAGTTCTGAAACCAAATTGACAAATCCCTTTATCTCAGCCGTTCCACCTGTAAATTCTCCGGTAATAATTTTACTTCCCGCAGTAATCGTGTAGATCAATTTGTTTACACCAGATTCATTGTTTTTTCTTGACATACCAAGAAAATCTTTTTGACTGATTTGCAATGGGAAAAATCCAAAAACCGGCGCTGGTGGCGGTACATAAGCTCCTGCGTATAAAACCTGATCCGGAGTTGTTGCTGCCCAATTGTCTTTTACCATCAGAAAAACTAAATTTTTCATCTCGTAACCATCCGGCGCATTGTAGTAATCTTTTGGAACTAAATCCATTTTATAAAAACCGTTTCCTAAATCTTTCAGTTTTGTTTTCTCAACAATCTCCGGTAACCATGATTGGTATTCTTGTTTAAGATCCCAATCGTTCAATCCGCTATGAATGTGTACACTTGAAGCACCTGCAAATCCAGGAATTAGATTAGCATTAAACAAAATACTTACTCCTTTATCAATAGTTGGTTTTGTTGGATAAGCTCTGATCAGCTCATTTGCAGTGTAAAATGATGAAAAATCAGTATATGGCACATTTGCCACTTCGCTTTGTTTCGATCCGTTTTTATTTTTTAAACGAAACCAAAATCCTGCGCTTGCTGCAATTTCATCTGGGGTTTTAGAGAAATAGGTTGTTGGAGTTAAAGTAAAACTCCAAACTTTGTTGCCTTCATAATGCAGTTTTGCAAAATCTGAAGAGTTTTCCCAGTTTCCTGCATCTGGTTCAGACGGTGACCAAATCCAGATATAAAGATCCTCAGTTTCTGCAAATGTGGTTCCTGAAAGATCAAAATACCAGGTAACTTTTTCATCATATTTGTACACTACCGGAAACGATGACATTGCACCTACAGATCCCGCAGCTTCTTGCGCTTTCATAAAATTAGGAGCCATCAAAAGGGCAAGTAAAATTGTATATATAAATTTTTTCATATTACTTTTAATTAATAGCATTTAATTTGAATACATAAGACACGAACGGACTACCTCCTGAAGAGTGTATCAATTGAAACTCCATTTCTCCATTTTTACCCGGAACAGAAGTCAATATAAGTTCATCTGTTTTTTGAGTTTTTCCAGCATCACTATACAAATAGATTTTTGCAGGACCGTTTCCAGTTGTTTGTTGAAAGGCTGTGCTTAATTGCCAAAATCCTTTTGCAGCAAATAATGGAGGAACATTGCCTGTAACTTCATAACTTGTAGGATTTTCATTTTCATCTACGTTAAATTTGATTTTAAAATCTTCGTAGTTAAACCAGGTACTCAAGTTTTGTTCGTTTGGTTCGATCTTATTTGCCTTCGCAAATTCATCAACCATTTTCAAATTTGTTAATCCCCAGTTTCCATTTACTTTCTCATAAATGGTAATCGGGTCAACGTAGCTTCCGTCATCTGTATTGTCACAGCCAATGGCAAACAAACACATAATAACAGCTAACCAATAAATACTTTTACATCTCATACAATTGTGGTTTTTGTTAGTTTTTTATCCCTTTAAAAGGACAGCACGAAACTAGATGTTAAATAAATCTAAAAAAAAAAATCTGCGAAAAATCAAGATGAAATTCAGAGAAAACAAATACTAAATTATTAAAAATCAACAGATTGTATTTTTAATAGATTTACAAAAATCAAGATGTTGTATAGATGAAAAAGCATAAAATCAATGGTAAAAATGACAATATGGAAATTAAATTATATATTTTTTCAACTATACATATATTTATTAGCTTTTTATTGTATAATTGCAAGTTATTAAACCACTTTTAACATTTCAAAACCATTTTCTCGGGCTTAACTTCCTTTTTAGATGTATTTTAAGAAGAAGTTGCTCATTTTAAAAGTTGCTAATCATCAACTCTTAAACTAAATTTGAATTAAAAACGAACTAGCTCAAAAAGAACCCAAAAATTCCCCTAAACCAACCCAAACCATGCAAAGAATATTAATTCTATATTTTTTCATTGCGGGTTTTTCTCTAACAGCCAAAGAGACAAATCCTGTTCTAGAAGAATTAGATAAAGTACTACTCAAAAAAGAGGTGTACTTAAAACAGAAATATCATAAAATTGAAGCATTAAAAAGAAATGTTTCAAAATTTACGGTAAGTCAAAACAACGAACAGTTGTACAATACCTATATGGCATTATTTGAAGAGTATAAATCCTTTAAATATGACTCTGCTTATTACTATCTTGAAGAAGCCAAAATAAAAGCCATCGTTTTAAAAAACCCACAATATTTGGCCAAAAGCCGAATTAAAGAAGGTTTTGTACTGCTTTCTTCGGGCCTTTTTAAAGAAGCTATAGATACCTTAAATATCATTGACGACAAAAAACTCGATCAAAAGCACAAATTCGAATATTATTCCATCAAAGCCCGCGCCTATTATGATCTGTCCGATTATAATGGTGATAAGCGTTTTAATATCCATTATGTACAGCAAGGAAATCATTTCCTAAAAAAAGCACTGGAACTCATAGGTACCAATACCAATGAATATTGGGCAGCCGAAAGTTTAAAGCGCTTAAAACAGCAGGATTGGCGTGGCGCCGAATTTGCGTTTAGCTATTGGATCAATAATTATGATTTACCGCCGGATTATTACGGTATTGCAACTTCTAGCTTAGGTTATATTTATTCGGAAAGAGGATATACTAAAAAAGCCATTCAATATCTCGCACTTGCCGCTATTGCCGATGTTAAAAATGCGACAAAAGAAACCGTTGCCCTTAGAAATCTGGCTAACGAACTCTTTAAAATGGGGTATCTCGACAAGGCAAATGAGTATATTAATATTGCTATGGATGATGCGACATTTTATAATGCAAGACATCGTAAAATTGAAATTTCGTCCATATTACCTATTATCGAAAAGGCACAGCTGAACAATGTAAAAGACAAAAATGATAAACTCGAGAAGATCATTATTCTATTGACAATCCTGACATTAATTATCGTTTTGTTTTCGATTATCATTTTCAAACAATTAAAGGAAAGAAATAAAGCCCGAAAAATAATGGCTTCGTCTTATGCACAACTTCAGGAAATGAACATCAGTTTGAGTGAAGCAAATGCGATTAAAGAAGAATATATTACGTATTTTATCAAGGCAACTTCGGCTTTCATTAATAAAATAGATCACATTCAGAAAAGTACGCTGCATAAAATCATCACCAAGAAAACAGATGAAGTTATTGCAAGTTTGAAACGCTATAATGTAAAGGAAGAACGCGAGAATCTTTTCCATCAATTTGATGAAATCTTCCTGAAGTTATTCCCCACTTTTGTGAATGATTTTAACCATTTATTCCCGAATGACCACAAATGTATTGTCAAAAAAGGAGAACTTTTAAATACTGAACTCCGCATTTTTGCTTTATACCGATTAGGAATTCAGGACAGCAGTCAAATGGCGGAATTTCTGGAACTTTCTGTAGCTACAATCTACACGTACAAAACCAGAATCAAAAGCAAATCAGATTTTAAAGATACTTTTGAAGAGAAGATTATGGCAATTAAAACTATTTAATTTTTTGCCACGAATTTCACAAATTAGCACGAATTAATTTTTATAAATTAAATGCTACCAAAAAATTACCATGTAGAATAATTAGTGGAAATTTGTGAAATTCGTGGCAAACTTTTTTCATTCCGATGTTTCTAATTGAAGTATTACGTTTTGATATCTTTTTCCAAGAGAAAATAATTGCTCAACAAAAATCATAATTGCCAACGGAACAAAGAAAAACGCAATCATATTTTCTTCGTATAAAAAATAAGTTGTGATCATAAAAATACGGGCATACTCCAGATAATACATCCATTTTCGCTGTTCTAATAAGGCGCCACAATTAATAAGCGTTATCAAGATTATAGAAAGAACAAAAACCTTATCCAAAACACTTAAAAGGTCAAAATAATAGGTAAAAATAGTTAATACCAAAGTAGCGATTCCTAATTGTATATAAAGATAATTCCGGAATCTCAATCTTTGATGCGGATTGGTTTTATCCTGCAAAAAGCGTTTTTCTAATGTTGGACGAATATCCTGATCCATGTGTGCGGGACTTCCAAAAACGGCTTTCCATCTGGCTTTAAAACCTTTCGATCGTTTCCATAATTCATAAATTTCAAAGTAATAATGAAAGTGTTGCCACAAAAAACTATAACTCTTTAGCGGATGCGTTAATCCATATTTGGGTCTTTCTTCTTCTTCCTGGAAAGTTCCAAAAATACGATCCCAAAAAGTGAACATATCACCATAATTTTTATCTAAATATTTCTCGTCAGAAGCATGATGAATTCCATGAACCGAGGGCGTTACAAAAACATATTCCAACCATTTTATCTTTCCTATAAGTTGAGTATGTGTAAAAAAAGAATACGCACCATGAACAATGAGCATAGTGATTACCATTGTAGGATGAAAACCAGCAAAAGGCAAAACACACCAAAATCCCGTTCTGACAATCGCCTGAAAAGTGGTAATTCTGGCTGCTGCCGTAAAATTAAATTCTTCGCTATGATGATGTACAATATGCGCTGCCCAGAAAAAATTGACTTCATGCCCCAATCTGTGGTACCAATACCAAACAAAATCTGTTGCGAGAATTAATCCAATCCACACAAAAGCATTACTTGGAATGTCAAAAATTCGATAATTGTTATATATCAAATAATACAATTGATAAAAACTGGCCGCAATAAATAAGTTGATTAATCTTTCGGCAATACCAATACTAATATTTGAAACAGAACTTTCGTAATTGAAAATTTCCGGTCTTTCTTTTCGTTGAGCCAATTTATATTCCAGAAATAAAAACAAGAAAAAAGCGGGCATTGCAAAGGCAAGAAAATTAATATGTTCCATTTTTAAAAATTACTTTTTTTGATTTCTAAAAAACTTTTATTCGATTCATTTTAAAACTAAGAAAAAGACATTTCCATTGATTATCGTTTATTCTATCAGAATAATAACCAACGAAAATTATCTTCATCCTTTTAGAAAGCCAATTCTAATTCTGTCTGTATTTTGGAGCTTCCAATGCCACTTCTTTAACAGATTGTGTATCGGCTACTTTTTGTAAAGCAATAATATAAGCTGCAATTCGTGGTGTCACATTATGTTTAAGTGCAATTCTAAAAACGGTTTCGAAGCCTTTTTCCAGAATATCTTCCAAACGTGTATTGATTTGGTGAATTCTCCACGATTCTAAAAGTGAATTCTGAAGCCATTCGAAATACGAAACGGTAACACCCCCGGCATTTGCTAAAATATCAGGAATAACCAAAACATTATTATCATGCAATATTTTATCAGCATCTGATGAAACTGGTCCGTTTGCACCTTCAACTATAATTTTGGCACGAATATCATTTGCGTTCTTTTGCGTAATTACATCTTCTTTTGCAGCAGGAATTAATACATCAACATCCAAAAGCAATAAATCTTCGTGTTTTATAGCAACCGAATTTGGATATCCTTTTATGCTTTTATTATTGAGATTATAATACAAAATCAACTCTGGAATATTAAGTCCTTCCGGATTATAAAAAGCTTCCGAAACATCACTTACGGCAACAACTTTTAATCCTTTTTCGAATAAAAATAAAGCCGAATGCAATCCAACATTTCCAAATCCCTGAATAGCTACTGTGGATCTTGCAGGTCTTAGTCTTAATTTTTGAAGTGCCAATAATGTAATAATACTTACACCTCTTCCTGTTGCTTCTACTCTGCCTAAAGAGCCTCCGGAATGTAAATGTTTTCCAGTCACTACGGCATGAATTGTTTTGCCGTGAACTATTGAAAACTCATCCATTAACCATCCCATTTCGTCAGGACCAGTTCCCATATCCGGAGCTGGAACATCTTTTTCAGGTCCAAAAATATCAGCTAAAGCTTTGGTGTAAGCTCTTGTAATTTTTTCTAATTCAGTTTTAGAAAGCTTTCTCGGATCACAAATAATTCCGCCTTTTGCTCCTCCAAACGGGATTCCTGTTACCGCTGATTTCCAAGTCATCCAGGCTGCTAAGGCTTTTACTTCATCCAGATTTACGGAGGTATCATAACGGATTCCACCTTTTGATGGTCCTAATGCTGTATTGTGAATCACGCGATATCCTTCAAAGTTTTGAATTGTTCCATTATCTAAAGTAATCGCAAAATTAACAACGATTTGTTTTTCCGGACGTTGTAATTTTTGTCTGATGGATTCATCAAGATTCAAAATATCAGCCGCGATATTAAAACGATCAATCATAGATTGAAAGGGATTCTGTTTTATAATTTCTGCACTCATAATATATATCTTTTAATTTTGGTTTGTGTGATTAAGAATTTTGTCTATTTAAAACACTTTTAGAATCGCATTCAAAAAGTATTTATTTATCCATAATTATTGCATTCGCCAACATGGAATTTTAATAAGACAACATTGCATCATTATATTGGTATTTCTATTTGATCTCATATCCTCAATTTTTTACTAATTCTAAAAAAAGCCTTTCATGGTGCATGAAAGGCTAAAAAAAAAAAATAACTAACAAGTGTACTTTCTCTATTAACGCCATTTCATCACATGATTCATCATGCAGCACATCTTTGTGCTGCACATAAACGGGATGATATATCGACTACAGTTTTCCATTGTTATTGCAAATTTATAAATATATTTATAAATTCTATAGAATTAGTCGAGTTTATTTTACAAAGAATACAAACATATCCTAAAAAGAACTGTAAATTAAGGATTTAAGCTTCTGAAAAAAATTAGTTAAATTGTGAAATAACAATCAAAATAATAGAAATTAAGGCTAAAAAGATACCTGCAAAGTTGATTTTGGATAATTTTTCTTTGAAGAAAAGCAATCCAACGAGACTTCCCAAAATAATAACTCCCATGTTCATTCCGGCAAAAACTGTCGATGGATTTTCGGCGAAAGCCTTATGAGCTTTTAGGTAAAACAGGATATTTCCGAAATTAAAGATTCCAACTAAACCTCCAAAAAGAATATTTTTAGATTCTAATTTGACGTTTTTAATTCCAATTTCATAAATACTTATCAGGCTTGCAACTCCCAAAGAAATACAAAAAACTACACACAAAGATGTCGTATAAGGCAATGTAGTATATAATGCAATTTGCTTGAAAAGTATATCAATAACTCCAAAACCAAATAAAACTACTGCAGGATAAATCCATTTGTTCTCAACGTTTTCAGATTGTTTTCTTAAGATGAATAAAAGCGCCAGAAAGCCAATTACAAGCCCGATTACTTTATAAGAGTTGAATTCTTCTTTGAAGATGAACCAAGCGGCCAAAATTGGGATAAATAACGACAATCGTTGTGCTGCATCAGTTTTTACGATTCCCATATGTTTTATAGAAGCTACTAAAAACAGAAAAACTATAGGCAATAAAACGCCAATTGCAATATATAAATTCCAAGGTGCTTTCTGGTTAACTTGGGTTAAATCCGGACTAAAAGTAAAATAGCAAAGTGCTAGTGCAAATACATAATTGAAGGTGACTATTTGAGTTGGATTCCCGTTATATTTTCGGGTTATTTTGAAAATTACGCCAACAATTACACTACATAAAATACTTAAAACAAGAAACAGCATAGGTTTAAATTTTGAATGCAAAAATAAGCTTTATCCGTTTTACACTTTCAAAAAAAAACATTTTAATCTAAGGTTACAGACATAAATAGTATAAAACAATTTAAACACGAATTGCACTAATTGTCACTAATTTGTTTGTGAAATAATTTCACAAACAAGGCTAGCTCATTTTAATTAGTGCAAATTCGTGAAATTCGTGTTTAACTTTTATATCGTAAGGAAACTTTTTAATCACTCTTTAACCAACCAGTAATACTCATTCGGGTATTTTGTGTAACCAAAACCTCATGAACTAATTCATTACTTTTAAAGAATACCGTTTTCCCTTGAGTGGGAGAGATTTTTTGATTGTTATTTTCCTGATGAATCATAAGTTCTCCGCCATCAGATTCTTTCCAGTTACTATTAAGGTAACTAATCATTGAATATTTTCGGCTTGGATTATTTTTAAACTGATCTAAATGTTTCAAATAAAAATCGCCTGTTTCGTATAAGGAATAATGAAATTCATAACCAGTAATTCCCGTGTAGCAACTTTCATTCAAATACAAAATGAAAGCATCGATTTTATCGAAAAACTCATTTTCAAAGACATTGTTGTGCTTTTTATCCAACCAATAGATAGAATCGCTTCTAATCGCGCCATCATAACTCAATTTCTCCGAATTACCAATTCCGGCAGCCATCAACAAACTTTTCTGATTTAAATCGAGTAAATTCTGCTTTAAATGATTGGCTAATTCGGGGGTTAAAAAATACTCTGATATTCCTACTTTGTTCTCAATATAACTTGCAATCAAATCTTCGAAACCATCTTCCATTTTTTGTTTGGGAAAACTGCAAATACAGCCAACGGAGCAAGGTAGATGAAATTAAAATGGTAATGGGTTTATTCTCAATAAATAAAAAACTAACAGAATTGGAATCGTACAATCTTTGTCAAAGTTTAAAACTTTGACAAAGATAATCGCGCATAAAAAACCCGACAGGTTTTAAAAACCTGTCGGGTTTGCTATAGAAGGCGTTGAATTAATAATTTACAACTTATAATTAACAATTAAAGCTTACTAATATAACTTCCGTACATATCTTTAAACTGGTGTCCTTGTGCAAAGCGATCTTTGCTTAATTTTTTATATTCAACCAATCCCCATAAAACAAATTCTTTGAAGAAATATTGATCATTTTTATCCAATTGTGGCTGGTATTTCTTTAACAAAACATCTAGTGGAGTTACTTCGTCCAGAATGCTTTTGTATTCAGCGTCTGAAGCGTCGTCTAATAATTCGAAACCGCTTTCGGCAAAAAACCATTCAATCAAATCTGAATATGGTGTTTTTTCTCCCGGTTTTTCCAACTTTTCAATCTTAGGCAAAAGTGTTGGAAATAAAGTTCTGATTGCTGAACCAATTAAGTTCTGCGCCACTGCAGCGGCTCCCTCCTGCTCTCCTTCATAAACTAATTCTACTTTTCCGGTAATGGCAGGAATGATTCCGATAAAATCAGACAAACGCAAAGTAGTTTTATCAACTCCGGCTTTCAAAGCACGGCGTTCTGCTGTACTCATTAAATTTTCAAAAGCGGTGATACTCATTCTCGCACTCACACCGCTTTTATTATCAATGTATTCGCTCTCACGGGCTTCAAAACTTATTTGCTCTAAGATATCTTTAGCCAAACTTGGCACATGAACAAGTTTGTGCTGTGTTTCATCCAGTTTTGCTTCTTGCTCTGTAATTGTTCTGGCAATGGCAACACTTTCCGGATAATGTGTCAGGATTTGAGAACCTATTCTATCTTTAAGAGGCGTTACAATACTTCCTCTATTGGTATAATCTTCAGGATTTGCTGTAAATATAAATTGCATATCTAGCGGCATTCTCAATTTAAATCCTCTAATTTGAATATCGCCTTCTTGTAAAATATTAAATAATGCTACTTGAATTCTGGCTTGCAAATCCGGCAATTCGTTGATTACAAAAATCGAACGATTCGCTCTTGGAATCATTCCAAAATGAATTACGCGATCATCAGCATAAGATAATTTTAGATTTGCGGCTTTTATAGGGTCAATATCTCCAATTAAATCGGCAACGGTTACATCTGGTGTTGCCAGTTTTTCGAAGAAACGTTCGTTTCTGTGTAACCATGAAATTGGGGTTTCATCACCTTTTTCGGCAATGATATCTTTTGCAAAACGCGAAATCGGATTTAACGGATCGTCATTAATTTCAGAATCCGTTACAAACGGAATATATTCGTCTAATAATTCGACCATTTTGCGTGCCAAACGTGTTTTTGCCTGACCACGAAGTCCTAATAAATTGATGTTATGACGCGATAAAATAGCACGCTCCAATTCTGGAATTACGGTATTTTCGAAACCATGAACACCTTCAAAAACAGGTTTTCCTGATTTGATTTTCTCACGAAGGTTATTTCGTAATTCGTCTTTGATACTGATGCTTTTATATCCCGAGGCTTTTAACTGACCTAATGTTTTTATAGTATTTATTTCCATTTTTATTGAAATAGCTGTTTTGTTATTTTATTTGTTTTTAATGACAATGATTGTGTCATTTCTTTGCGGGAGACGCACTGCTGTGTGTCTCTACAATATACATTATGTATAAAATTCATCCACGGGACATACCGTAAAAACCTTTGTCCCTATGAACCTTTGCAACTTTGAACCTAAATTAACGAACTCTCTTCTTCCTATTTGTCTCATAATCTTCAAAAATCATTTCGCCCAAACCTTTAAGTCCGGTATAAAATGCTTTTCCTTGATTTGCTTCTGTAAAATGATTGACAAAACGTTGCAAATAAGGGTCATTTGCAATCATAAATGTCGTTATCGGAATGTGTAATTTTCTGGCTTGTTGTGCTTGTGTATAACATTTATCAACGATATATTCATCAAGACCGTTACTATTCATATAATAGGAACCGTCACGCTCGCGAACGCAACTCGGTTTTCCGTCGGTAATCATGAAAATTTGTTTGTTGGTGTTTCGCTTTCTTCGCAAAATATCCATTGCTAATTGAAGTCCGGCAACGGTGTTTGTGTGATAAGGTCCAACTTGCAAATACGGCAAATCCTTAATTGGAATCGTCCACGCATCATTTCCGAAAACTAAAATATCCAGTGTGTCTTTTGGATAACGCGTTGTAATTAATTCTGCCAAAGCCATTGCAACTTTTTTGGCGGGAGTGATTCGGTCTTCACCGTATAAAATCATACTATGGCTGATGTCGATCATCAAAACGGTACTCATTTGAGCTTTGTATTGTGTCTCTTCGACAACCAAATCATTTTCAGTCAGCATGAAACTTTCTACACCATTATTGATTTGTGCATTTCGTAAGCTTTCTGTCAGCGAGATTCGTTCTAAACCGTCTCCAAAATTAAATTCGCGGAATTCTCCTGTGTGTTCATCGCCATTTCCGGCATGTTTGGTTTTGTGATTTCCGTTCCCGGAACGCTTCAAATTACCAAAAATTTGATCTAAAGCTTGCTGCCTGATGGCTCGTTCTGTTTTAGCAGTGATTCCAAAGCCTCCGCTTCCATCGGGTTTCACTTCGTCTTTTATGTAACCTTTCTTTTTTAAATCTTCGATAAAATCATCGATTGTGTAGTTCTCATCCGTAAGTTTATATTCTTTATCTAACTCCCGAAGCCAGTCTATAGCTTCATCAAAATCGCCCGAAGTATGGGTGATTAGCTCTTTGAAAATGCCAAAAAGTTTTTCAAACGGAGACTGAAATGGGGCTTCGTACGACTTAAAATAAAAACCTTTTTTAAATTCGTTTTTCATAATTCTAAAATTACGCTATTTTAGAATTATGAAAAAAGAAACGTTTATTAATTTTTAGTTAAAATATTGAAACAAAAAGAGTTGAATTAGCGAAAAAACCTATCAATTATTCAAACTTTCCATCAAGATAGTACCACGTGTTATCTTCGAATTTAAAAGTAGAAAATTCGTAATCCGTTTGCGGTTTTTGATTTGCATCTAAAAAATAGGCTTTAAATTCTACTGTATTTTCAGTAAAACTTAAAATCTCCAATTTTTGCCATTTATTGCTTGTTGCCCATTTCAGGATTTCGGCTTCTGAATAATATTGTCTTTCAGAAACATAAGTAGTTTCCAAAAGATAATCAGCATTATAAGTGGCGTATGCCGAATATCTCGAACGCATCAAAGCCAATGCTGTTGGTGCTTTTTGATTGTTTTTAAGATACAATCCACAGCAATTTTCAAACAATAAACCCGTATCGCAAAAGCATTTTTTACTCTCCATCTACTTGCTCTTCGCCATTAATCTTAACATGCAATTGATTCAATAACACCTGATAACGGCTAATTTCTCTTAAATCTTCGTCTTCTTCGGCGTGATCCAGCATCTCGTCTAATGTTTCATTTACTTCAAGCAATTTATTATTTGCTTCTCTGTCATTTTTTGCAGCAATTAGATCAATAATTTCCTGTACACTTACTTTTAAATCTTCGAATTTCATATCTATTGTATTGTTATTTTTTGTTTGCTTCGCCAGTTCGGCTAAAGCCTCGTGTCAGGTTTCAAGCTGAAATGAGAATTTACCGCAAAGTCCGCAAAGTTTCTTTTTAATATCTAAGGTTTTATAAAAAACACAAAGTTCGCAAAGCTTGATCTATACAAAGCTTTGCGAACTTTGCATTTTCTATACATAATCAATAATAAATTCTTAGTGCACTTTGCGGTAAATTTCAGATTCCAAGTTACTCGTTGCAAAAACCTGAAACTTGAAACAAGAAAAACTTGAAACCTTTTTATTCCTGCGCTTTGTCTTCGTTGAACTTTTTGATAATTTCTTTTAGCTTTTCTTTACGTGCAATTTCAGCCTGTTTTACTTTATTTTGGGCTTTGTGCAATTTGTCATTGTGCTTTTTGATATTCCTTTCGTTGTTGCGTCCCATTATATTTGTCTTTTAATTTCGTCTAAAGTTTTCTCGGTGTAAATCAATTCGGTGATAATTTGCTTTCGTAAATCATCGATATCTTCGTAATCAAAATGTTTTGCCCAAGAAGTTAATTGTTGCAAATTTCTGATTTGTTTAATTCGTTTTGTGGTTTCAAAACTAGTTCTTAGAATTGCTTTCTGATCGTAGTTAGGATTTTTTTTGTGCTGATACGTTACCATATTTTTTTCAAAATTGGCTTCTATATAATATAATTTTTCTTCGGCATTATCCTGATAAAATTCATTCCAGGCCGCAAAACCTATTTTTGTTTTTGATGGAGTCTCCGGTTCCATTGCAATCAAACGCCATTTGCTATTGGCTAATCTTCCCCAATGATTCGAAACTCTGTACATTCCGGCTTCAGTATAATAATAGGTACTTCCGGCTTTGCTTTCAAACTGTTTCTTTAAACCTTCAATCTCATTTGAGAGTACTTCATGAAATACACAAAAAGTATTTTTGAACGAATTAGGATGTGGCTTGAAGTTTTTTTGCATGTGCAAATATACTGAGATTGTCCCGAACTCCCTAAAACAAAGATAAATTGATTAACTTTGTACCTTCAATTTTAAATAAATAAAGTCATGTCTAAAGGTTCACAAGAAAAAATGCTGCAAAAAGGAGTTTATACCGGGATCATGGAGAAGGATGAAAACAACAATTATTTCTGTGGTGAGTATCTTTTAGATTATAAAATCGCACATACAAACCATACTGTAGGCGAATTGATTACGATTAAATCTGTAATTGAGAATCCAAGCGATATTAGCTACGATAAATATCCAAAAAAATCAAAAAACTTTCATAAAGCAAATCAGAAACCTGAGGATAAATAAAAAATTGTTTCAGATTTTCTGTTTCAGGTTTTCTTTGTTTCAGGTTTCAAGTTTGAAATGAGAAAAAAAAATTAACCGCAAAGTTCCCAAAGTTCGCAAAGCTAGTTCAAAACTTAGCTTTGCGAACTTTGCGTTTTTATTGATTATTAAGTAGGTGAAAGACTTTGTGTCCTTTGCGATTAAATTAGTTCACTACAATCCAGATAGAATTTTTAAACCTTTAACATCTAACTTTTAACATTTTACAAATTTTTCGAATATTTTTTCTATCAAAAGTAAAAAGTTAAAAAAAAGTGTACCTTTGCAAAAAATTTGTCTTTTTGAACAATTAATTTCAATTTCAAACTAATAGACAAGTAGTTACCTTATTTATGAAAAAAATAGTTGAATACCGTAAGTTACTAAACGTAGAGAAAACTGCAGAGTTAAAAGATTTAAAAACCATTTATCGTAATGCGATGAAAGAAGCTCATCCTGATAAATTTCAAGGTGATGATGCTGGTTTAAAAGCTGCAGAAGAAAAAAGTAAAGCTATCATTGAAGCTTATCACTTTTTGGTAAGTATTAATCCTGAAACGATTAAAGCTAATTTACCTGAATATACTGAGACTATTGCAACTGCAACAATTACTGATTATAAATTTGTTGAAGGTCGTTTAATTATCGATTTCTCTAACGGAAGTGTTTACGAATACATTAGTGTTCCTAAAGCTACTTACGTGAAAATGGTAAATGCTGATTCTCCTGGAAGATTCGCAAAAAGACATATTTTGAACTCTTTTACATGGAGAAAGAAAACTAATCAAGAATAGTTTTTCTATTATAATATACTTACAAGCATTCTGGCAAC
Organism: Flavobacterium sp. ov086; assembly: GCF_900187965.1. Classification (GTDB taxonomy): domain Bacteria; phylum Bacteroidota; class Bacteroidia; order Flavobacteriales; family Flavobacteriaceae; genus Flavobacterium. The sequence goes on from NZ_FZNL01000006.1 coordinate 257,234, forward strand.
AGAGTGCTTTTTTTATGCTCAAAAATTAAAAAAATGATAATTTAGATTCAAAATAATATTAGTCCCAAGAGTTTTACATCAAAATAAACCAGTAAACATGCTGACTACAGGCTGATTAGAGCAAAAAAAACTATAACAAAATTTTAGGTTGCAAAATTCTTTAAGTTTTAGATTTTTAGATACTTTTGTTGCACAAATCAATTAACTAATTATTTTATAAATGAAAAAAATACTTTTTTTACTTACCGCTTCTGTAGCGATTATGTCATGCAGTAAAGTTAAAGACGGGGAATATCTAATTACCGGAACAGCTAAAGGAATCGAAAACGGAAAAACTATCATTCTTCAAGGTCAGGATCCAACAACAAAAATGACAGTTGCTCTTGATACAGTAAAAGTTGAAAACGGAAAATTCGAAATAAAAGGAAAAGTAACTGAACCAGCTTTCCATGCATTAATTGTACAAGGTTCTCCTGCTCCTCTACCTTTTATCTTAGAAACTGGAGAAATTACTATCGCTATTGATAAAGACAGTATCCATAAATCTAAAATTTCCGGAACTTACAATAATGATGAGTACGTAAAATTTAATGATGATCTAAACAAAACTCAAAAAAGTTTAGTTGATTTTCAGAAAAAAAACACTCAAAAAATGCAAGCTGCTCAACAAGCTCAAGATACTGCAACTATCAATGGTTTGATGAAACAGTACATGGAAATTCAAACTGAAGTACAAGCAAATTCTAAAAAGAAATATATTACTTATGCTGAAACTCACCCAAAATCATTTATCTCTGCTTTGATTATTCAAAGTATGACTGCTGATCCAAGCGCTGATATCAAAAAAACAGAGACTTTATACAATGCTTTAGATGAGTCTGTAAAAAACACTACTCCTGGAAAAGATATTAAGACTAAAATAGGTCAAGCAAAAATGCCTGCAGTTGGTGCGTCAGCTCCTCCTGTTGGTAGTGCTAAATGAAGATCAGATTTTTCAGCTCCTAATCCACAAGGAAAAGTAGTTTCGCTTAAAGAAAGCTTAGGCAAAGTAACTATTGTTGACTTTTGGGCTTCATGGTGTGGACCATGCAGAAAGGAAAATCCTAATGTTGTAGCTATTTATAAAGAACTACACTCAAAAGGATTGAATATTGTTGGTGTTTCTTTAGATAAAGAAGCAGCAGCCTGGAAAGAAGCTATCGCTAAAGATGGTTTAACCTGGACGCAAGTTTCAAACCTAAAATTTTGGGATGAGCCAATTGCGGCTCAATACGGTGTTCAATCTATTCCAGCAACCTTTATTCTTGACGCTACAGGAAAAGTAGTTGCACAAGACTTAAGAGGGCCTGAATTAAGAGCAAAAATATTAGAACTTTTGGCCAAATAAGACCAATTTTCAGAATAAAACAAAAAAATCTCCCTAGTGGAGATTTTTTTTGCTTTACACCATAACATACATTCTGAATACAAGCTTCTAAATTATTTTGGATCAATCCCAAAGCCTGTAGAGAGAAAAAAAATTACCGCAGAGAACGCTAAGTTTTTTTTCTCTTATGTTTTTATCAAAGGCAAAGTTCGCAAAGCTTTGTATTGATTTAGCTTTGTGAACTCTGTGGTAAAAAATAACTAGTGATTATATTTTATGTTTCTCCACAACATTTAGCGCTGATCCATTATTTTTTATAGGAAACCTATATGTTTTAAAACAACCTTAAAATATATCAAGTAAAATTTATACGAAATACATCAGTAAAATTGGCTCTTCAAGACGCAAAAGGCTAAAAACAGAAAACAAAAACCGAATATATTACCCAAGAATAATCCTATATTTTAAAATAAATCGAAAAAATATTTCAATTGGGTATTTTTTATTTTATTCAATTCCAACGAATTAAAAATTAATTTAAAAATAACTTAAAATTAAGTTCATTTTTTGTTTGTAAACATGAAAAACGTTCCTATATTTGCAACCGCTTAGAACAACAAAGCGCACTAACGCTGAGATCGGGGAGATACTCAAGCGGCCAACGAGGGCAGACTGTAAATCTGCTGTGAAAACTTCGCAGGTTCGAATCCTGCTCTCCCCACTAAAAGTCCTAATGAAAATTAGGACTTTTTTTATTTTCAAAAACCCGTAAATTTACGAAGGATCAAGGATCAACCCGAAAACGGATCAGGTGCAAAAGTTGGGGATTAGGCAAAAAGATTAGATAATCTGAATAAGAAAAAATCTATATTTCTCACACCTCTGAACTGAGATCTAAATGCTTTTATTTTGGCATTGAAAGATTCTGCTGAAGCATTTGTACTCCTATTATTAAAATAGTTTAAGATTGACTGGTAATTAAAAGTTATGGTATTGAGTAGAATATTAAAATTTTTAAAGCCTGATTCTTCTACATTCCTGTACCAATGTGCCAGTTTGGTCATAGCAATATGTTTATCATTATTGTTATTATAAATCCCTCGAAGTTGTTGATTTAGAT
>NZ_FZNL01000050.1 GCF_900187965.1 Flavobacterium sp. ov086
GCGAGGCAGTTTTACCGAAGCTTAGTTTACAATATGCAGATTATGCCATTTGGCAGCGTAAGTATTTAGAAGGCGAGGTTTTAGAGAATCAGTTATCGTATTGGGAAGAAAAATTAAGAGGTGTAAATACCTTGTCTTTACCTACGGATTATGTTCGTCCTTCTGTGCAGAGCAATGAAGGCGCCAGTGTTTCTTTAGAATTAGGAAAAGAGCTGAGAGATTCATTAAACTCTATATGCAAAGAAGAAGGCGTTACACTTTTTATGTTATTGTTATCAGCTTTTAAAGTATTGTTATCCCGATATAGTAGACAGGATGATATTTGTGTAGGAACACCAATTGCGAATCGAACGCAATCAGAATTAGAAGGAATGATAGGCTTTTTTGTCAATACTTTAGCACTTCGCAGTGATTTAAGCGGTGACCTGAGTTTTAGAGATTTATTGTCACGAGTAAAACAGACAACTCTGGAAGGTTATGACCATCAGTTAACACCATTTGAAAAGGTTGTAGATCGGGTGATTACGACCCGTGATATGAGTATGACGCCATTGTTTCAAGTGATGTTTGATTTTCATAATATAGAATCAAACTCTGGAGAAGTTGTAGAACAAGAAGTCGCTATAAAAGGAGTTACCCTGTCAAATTACGCTTTAGATATGGTTACGGCTCAATTTGATTTAACATTTAGTGTATCAGAGAGCAACCATGGTATTTCATTAGGAATAAATTATTGCACAGCTTTATTTGATAAAGCAACAATAGACCGAATGCTGCTGCATTATCAGGAACTGTTGGTTAGTATTGCAAGCAATATCACGCAACCTATAAGCAGTTTAGCGATGCTTACCAAAGAAGAATCACATCAATTATTGAATGTTTTCAATAACACTGATGTTACTTATCCATTAGATAAAACCGTAGTAGATTTATTTGAAGAACAGGTTAAACGAACACCAAATGCTATCGCAGTTGTTTATGAAAATGAAGAATTAACATATAAAGAATTAGATCAGCGCTCGAATCAGCTGGGGCATTATTTACGTGAACAAGGCGTACAGCCGGATGATCTTGTGGCTATTTGTCTGGAGCGAAGTTTAGAGATGCTAATTGGTATACTGGGGATATTAAAATCAGGAGGAGCTTATGTTCCAATCAAGCCAGATTATCCAACCACTCGTATCTCTTATATTGTTCGGGATATTGGATGTAGTTTGTTGCTTACTGATAGCTCTGCAAAGGATGTTTTGAATCCTTTATTATTAGATGTCACTACGATAGTATTAGAAGGCTCTTCTGCTGTATATAATAACTATTCAGTTGGTTCATTAGATTTATCTTACTCACCTAATTCTTTGAGTTATGTAATTTATACCTCGGGTAGTACTGGCGTTCCTAAAGGAGCAATGATTGATCATTGTGGTTTATTAAATCACCTTTTAGTAATGATAGATGAGTTAGATATGGATAATAATAGTGTTGTAGCTTTTACAGCACCATTCACCTTTGATATTTCAGTATGGCAATTATTAAGTGGTTTGTTATGTGGAGCTCGTATAGCTATTTATAATGAACGCATGATTTTGGATACCTATGATTTTCAAGAAGCTTTATCGACATATCAAGTTACACATCTTCAATTGGTTCCTTCGTATTTGTTAAGTTTATTAGAAACAGGTTCAAGGAAAGGCTTAGAAGATTTACATTATTTTTTAATTACCGGAGAGGCAGCTACGGCATCGTTATTACGATCGTGGTTTTCTTTATACCCTTCTATTCCTGTAGTAAACGCCTATGGTCCGGCAGAAGCATCCGATGATGTGAGTCTTCATATCATGAAAGAATCTCCAAAAAGTGTTGTTGTTCCTGTTGGGAAACCAGTAGCCAATATGTCTTTGTATGTAGTGGATGTCTTTGATAATTTGTGTCCAATAGGTATAGTAGGAGAGTTATGGGTTAGTGGAGTAGGTGTAGGTCGTGGTTATTTAAACCAACCTGAACTTACATCTGAAAAATTTATAAAGAATCCATTTAAAGAAGGTGAACGAGTATATAAGACAGGCGATTTAGCCCGTTGGTTACCAGATGGTATTATAGAATATATCGGTAGAAAAGATGATCAGGTTAAAATCCGTGGCTATCGAATTGAGCTTGGCGAGATCGAAAATATATTATCTTCTTTACCGGGAGTAACACAATGTTGTGTACTGGCTAAAGAAGATACAAGCGGCAGCAAGCGTCTGGTTGGTTATATTGTATTTGAGGGTGATTTCGATAAAGAAGTATTACAAAACCAATTAAAGCTAAGCTTGCCGGAGTATATGGTTCCTCAATTATGGGTGACTTTAGAAGAAATGCCATTAACAAGTAATGGAAAGCTGGATAAGAAGTCATTGCCAGATCCGGATAGTTCAGAATTATCGAGCAAAGAATATGTAGCACCACGTAACGAAACAGAAGCGCAGTTAGCTGAAATCTGGCAGAATCTGTTAGGAGTAGAACGAGTAGGAATTCACGATAATTTCTTCGAATTGGGTGGTCATAGTCTACTGGCTACACGTTTGGTTTCTATGATTCGTAAGGATTTGAGGATAGAAGTTTCTATTCGGGAAGTATTTGAACATACCACGATCTCTGAATTAGGGACTCAAATATCAAAACAGTCAGAAGGGGTTTTATTGCCAAGTATTACTGTAGAGGAGCGTCCTGCTCGTATCCCTTTATCGTTTAGTCAGGAACGACTATGGTTTTTGGATGCATTGCAAGGCAGTACCGAATATCACATTCCTATAGTTCTTAGTTTAGAAGGAACATTAGAGGTATCGATATTGGAACAAACCTTATATGAGATTGTTTCGCGACATGAGGTTTTACGCAGTATGCTTTTATCAGAAGATGGAATCGGTTTTCAGGAAATTATAAGCGCCGAGGACTGGTCATTGGATAAAGCAATTGTATCAGATGAATTATTATTAGAAAACAATATAGCAGACTATGTGAATATACCTTTTGATTTATCGAAAGATTATAAGCTGCGAGCGTGTTTGTATACATTAGGGAATGAGAAGTATGTTCTGGCTTGTGTTTTTCATCATATTGCCAGTGACGGCTGGTCAGAAGGAATCCTGACCCATGAGTTTATGGAATTGTACAGTGCCTTCCAATCCAACAAAACTCCTGATTTGCCGGAGCTTAGTTTACAATATGCAGATTATGCCATCTGGCAGCGCAAGTATTTAGAAGGCGAGGTTTTGGAGAATCAATTATCCTATTGGGAAGCAAAACTAAGCGGCGTAACTACCTTGTCTTTACCTACGGATTATGTTCGTTCTTCTGTGCAAAGCAATGAAGGAGCTGATGTTTCTTTAGAATTAGACCATAACTTGAGAAATTCATTAAATTCTATATGCAAAGAAGAAGGTGTGACGCTGTTTATGTTATTGCTATCAGCCTTTAAGGTATTGTTATCCCGCTATAGCGGACAGGACGATATTTGCGTAGGAACACCAATTGCGAATCGAACGCAATCAGAGTTAGAAGGAATGATTGGCTTTTTTGTAAACATGCTGGCACTTCGCACTGATTTAAGCGGTGACCCTAGTTTCAAAGAATTATTGTCAAAAGTAAAACAGACAACTCTGGAAGGTTATGACCATCAGCTGACACCTTTTGAAAAGGTTGTAGATCGGGTGATTACGACCCGAGATATGAATGTAACTCCATTATTTCAGGTTTTATTTTCATTACAAAATGAGGGTGATAATTTTGAAGAAAAAGACAGAGGTTTAAATGATATTACAATTTCAGGATACGAGTTGGATACCGTTACTTCCAAGTTTGATTTAGCTTTTAGTGTATCAGAGAATAACAATGGCATTTCATTAGGAATAAATTATTGCACAGCTTTATTTGATAAAGCAACAATAGATTGTATGCTGTTGCATTATCAAGAATTGTTGGTTAGTATTGCAAGTAATATCACGCAGCCGATAAGCAGTTTAGCGATGCTTACCAAAGAAGAATCACATCAATTATTGAATGTTTTCAATAACACTGATGTTGTCTATCCAAAAGAAAAGACAGTAGTAGATTTGTTCACCGAACAGGTTAAACGAACACCAAATGCTATCGCAGTTGTTTATGAACAAGAAGAGCTAACCTATAAAGAATTAGATCAACGTTCCAATCAGTTAGCTCATTATTTATTGTCTAATAATAATATTAGCGCAGATAGTCTAATAGGAGTAGTTCTGGATCGCAGTGAATGGTTAATTATTTCGTTTCTTGCTATATTGAAAACAAGTGCAGCTTATGTGCCAATAGATCCAAATTTTCCAGAAGAAAGAAAAACATATATAAAGGAAGATAGTAATTGTAGCATTATTGTAGATATTCTATTACTGGAAACATTCAAAAAGGATAGCTCTTCGTATTCTGATGATTTACCTGAAATACATACAAGTCCTGATAATTTGGCATACGTTATTTACACTTCAGGTAGCACGGGCAAACCTAAAGGGGTTATGATTGAGCATAGAAACTTGGTTCATTTATGTTTTTGGCATCAATCAGCATATTCAGTAACTTCTCAAAGTAGAGGTACTCTATTCTCCGGGGTTGGTTTTGATGCTAGTGTTTGGGAAATTTATCCATACTTGCTTTTTGGAGCTAGTTTATATCCTATTTCTGAAAAATTCCATTACGATTTGGATAAATTTTCAAATTTTTTAATTGAGCATGCTATTACACATACTTACATGCCCACATTATTGTGTGAGAGTTTTATAGATAAAGAAATCTCTTTACCAAACATTACTGTTTTAACAGGAGGAGATGTGTTACACTTAAATAAATCAAGTGATATTACTATTTATAATAATTACGGACCAACAGAAACTACAGTAGTTGCTACTAATTATAAAGTATTAAATACTCCAACCCCAATGGTTAAGATTCCTATTGGTAAGCCTATTGATAATACTCAGGTTTACATTATGAATGAAGGACAGAATCTTTTACCTATTGGAGTTGTTGGAGAATTGTGTATTGGTGGATTGGGCGTAGCCAGAGGCTATTTAAACCAAGAAGAATTAACTAATGATAAGTTTATAGTAAATCCATTTAAAGAAGGCGAACGAATTTATAAGACAGGCGATTTAGCGCGTTGGTTACCAGATGGAAATATAGAATATATCGGCAGAAAAGACGATCAGGTTAAAATCCGTGGTTATCGAATCGAGTTGGGAGAGATTGAGAATGTATTATCTTCTTTACCAGAAGTAACACAATGTTGTGTATTGGCTAAGGAAGATACACATGGAACTAAACGTTTGGTAGGTTATGTTGTACCTGAAGGTGATTTCGATAAAGAAGTATTACAAAACCAATTAAAACTAAGTTTACCTGAGTATATGGTTCCCCAATTATGGGTAACTTTAGAAGTGATGCCATTAACCAGTAATGGAAAGCTCGATAAGAAGTCATTACCGGATCCTGATAGTTCAGATTTATCCAGTAAGGAATATGTTGCACCGCGTAACGAAACCGAAACTCAGTTAGCAGAAATCTGGCAAGAATTATTAGGGATTGATAAGGTAGGAATTCATGATAACTTTTTTGAATTGGGTGGTCATAGTTTATTGGCGACTCGTTTGGTATCTATGATTCGTAGAGAGTTATCAATAGAGATTTCTATTAGAGATGTTTTTGAGTATACCACGATTTCTGAATTAGGAACTCAAATATCAAAACAGACAGAAGGGGTTTTATTGCCTGGTATTGTTGCAGAGGAGCGTCCGGATCGTATTCCTTTATCATTTAGTCAGGAACGATTATGGTTTTTGGATGCATTGCAAGGCAGTACCGAATATCACATTCCTATAGTTCTTAGTTTAGAAGGAGCATTAGATATATCGATACTGGAACAAACCTTATATGAGATCGTCTCGCGTCATGAGGTTTTACGCAGTATGCTTCTTTCGGAAGATGGAATCGGTTATCAGAAAATTATCAGCGCCGAGGGCTGGTCATTGGATAAAGGAATTGTCTCAAATGAGTTATTATTAGAAAATAATATAGCAGGCTACCTGAATAAACCTTTTAATTTATCGAAAGATTACAAGCTGCGAGCGTGTTTGTATACATTAGAGAATGAGAAGTATGTTTTGGCTTGTGTTTTTCACCATATTGCCAGTGATGGCTGGTCAGGGGGAATCCTGACCAATGAGTTTATGGAATTGTACAGTGCTTTGCAGTCTGGTCGTCCGGCAGTATTACCGGAGCTTAGCTTACAATACGCAGATTATGCTATTTGGCAGCGCAAGTATTTAGAAGGCGCTGTTTTAGAGAGTCAGTTATCCTATTGGAAATCAAAATTAAGCGGTGTAAGTACGTTATCATTACCTACAGATTATGTTCGCCCTTCTGTGCAGAGCAACGCAGGAGCAGGTATTTCTTTAGAGTTAGACCAGAAATTGGCAACTTCTTTAAGTGCTATATGTCAGGAAGAAGGTGTTACGCTGTTTATGTTATTGTTATCTGCTTTTAAGATTTTATTATCCCGATATAGCGGACAGGACGATATTTGTGTAGGAACACCAATTGCGAATAGAACGCAATCAGATTTAGAAGGAATGATAGGCTTTTTTGTCAATACTTTAGCGCTTCGCAGTGATTTAAGTGGCGATCCTAGTTTCAAGGATCTATTAGCAATGGTAAAACAAACAACTTTAGAGGGTTATGACAATCAGCTGACACCTTTTGAGAAGGTTGTAGATCGAGTAATTACTACCCGCGATACGAACATGACACCATTGTTTCAGGTAATGTTTGATTTTCAAAACGTGGAATCAAACTCTGAGGAAGCTCTGGAACAAGGAGCCGGTATACAAGGAGTTGCATTATCAAATTACGCTTTTGATATTGTTACAGCTCAATTTGATATAATACTTAGTGTATCCGAAAGCAGAAGTGGTATTTCGTTAGGAATAAATTATTGCACGGCTTTATTTGATAAGGCTACGATTGACCGTATGCTATTGCATTATCAGGAGCTGTTGGTTAGTATTGCAGACAATATCACGCAGCCAATAAGCAATCTGTCGATGCTCACCCAAGAAGAATCACATCAATTACTAAGTATCTTCAACGATACTGATACAGCGTATCCAAAAGATAAAACTGTAGTAGATTTATTCGAAGAGCAGGCTAAGCGTACTCCGAATGCTGTTGCTTTGGTTAATGAAAGTAACTCCATGACTTATAAAGAATTAGATGAGCGTTCGAATCAATTAGTTCATTATCTAAAATCTATGGGTGTGACTAGTGATTCCAGAATAGCTATTTTGT
>NZ_FZNL01000036.1 GCF_900187965.1 Flavobacterium sp. ov086
ACATTACTTTGTGTAACAATTGAAGCTGTTGGATTTGAAATAGAAAGTATCGTTTCAGTTACTATAACCGTACATAAATTAGCATCGGTTACTTTTATTTTAAATGTTCCTGCAACTGCTGTTGAATAAACATTTGATGCCATTGCTGAATAACTAGTTCCTCCGTTTGTTGAAACTTCATATTTATATGGCGCTAATCCTCCTGAAGGAGTAACCGTAATTGTCGCATTAGGCGTTAGTGAACAATCCAGTTCTTTTATAACTGTACCAGCTGTTAATTGATCATAAACCGTAACTGCTGGTGCAGAAGCCGGACATAAATTACCGTCTTTTACCCAAACAGTATAAGTTCCAGGACCTACATTGAAAACATTGTTTGTAGAGAAGGCTCCATTTACTCCGTTGATTCCGTAAGTCAATGTTCCTGTTCCTAGTGTAGTAGCTGTAGCCGTGATAGTGAAGCTGTTTCCAGATCCTCCACATTGGTTGTCTACTTTTGCTGTAACTGTTGGTGTTGGATCTTTATCGATTTTTACCGGATATTTAGCTGTACATCCGTTAGCATCCATTACAAATACAACCCAGTTTACATCAAGTCCATTATTAGTATTTACTGATAAAGTTGCACTTGGATCATAATCTGTTACTGCAGGATCTAAAGCAGTTTGTTTAACAACCGCATATTTGTAAGCTGGGGTTCCACCTAGTCCAACTGCTGTAATTGTCGATGTAAATTTGCTACATGTGATATTTGAAGCTGTAGCTGTAACCGAAACACCTATAGTAGGCTGTGTCAATTTTACAACATATATTGCCTGACATTTTGTTGTTCTATCTGTAGCTGTAATAGTATAGTCACCTGCAGTTAAAGCTGAACTAACTGTAATTGTTGTAGTTGTTCCGGCAATGTTATTTCCGTTTTGAATACTATTTAAAGCACTATCAGTAATAACATAATCGTATTTTCCTTTTACTCCGTTTACTGTGAATTGAATTGTTCCTGTACCTCCAAAACATTTAATTGCAGTAAGTACTGATCCTCCTGCTACAATATCCGGAGCTCCTTTTACAGTATATGGTTTTTGAAATGTACAACCTGTTTTAATATCTGTTGCCTGAAAAATATAATCTCCAGGAGTTAATGATTTAAACTCTCCATCTGAATTAACAGCACTATTATATCCAGCCGGTCCAGAAATAATCTGATAACGAATTGGTGCAGAAACTCCACCTTTTACAGCTGCAATATTAACATGTCCTCCAGGAGGAGTAGTCGAACAATCATAACCATTATCTGTAATTGTAATATCTGTAATTTGATCTAATGCATCAATGGTAATGCTTAATGGTCCCAACTGACAACCATTTTTATCTATTATATACCCTTTTACTACTCCTGAAACTGTCGTTGAATAAGTATTACCGTCTCCATAATTTGAAGGTCCTGTAAAACTATATTTATATGGTGCTGTTCCTCCGCCAGCAGTTAACGTAACTATTGCAGCAACAGTTCCTGTTGTACCACACTGAATATCGGTAGCTTTTATAGAACCTGTAACAGCGCCTGGCTCTGTTAGAGTAATTGATCCTTCATCAGAGATACACCCTTTATCATCTTTTACCTGATATTTATAAGGAATTCCAGCTTTTAAACTGGTATATTTTATAGTAGATGTAAAACCACTACCATTAAAACTATATGAATAACCACTACCTGAACCACCAGAAGCTCCTAATGTAACCTCTCCTGTTGATCCTCCAAAACAAGTAACATTTGTAGGTGCAGCACTTGCAATTGGTTTTGTAATAGCATCAACTGTTACAGATGTTGTTGTTACACATGCTTTTGGTGTATTTGAATCTGTAATTTCAAAATAATATGTTCCTGTACCAGGAGCCGCATAATTAAATGTGTTTCCTGTAACGTTTACACTTGCAGAATAAGTTCCTCCTACTCCAAGTTTATATTTATATGTAAAAGGTGCTTTACCACCATTAATATCTACTTTAATAGTCGCACCTACAGTGTTACAATCTAATGTTTTGGTAACATTTCCTTTTGCCGTCAGCTCACCATTAATTATAATACCGTTTATTGGTGTGGTACAATTGTTTCCGTCTCTAACCACAATATTGTGAGTTCCAACACCAACGTTTGTAAAAGTATTATTGGTATCAAAAGCCCCACCATCTAAACTGTAATTTAATATTCCTGTACCAGTAGCTGTAACAACTAAGGTTGCTTTATTGGTAGTATCATAACATAAATCAGATGTAGCATCTAAACTTGCAACCGGCGGAGCTGGTTTGTCAACAATTACCACTGTTGAAACTGCCGAAGTACAACCTTTTGAATCGTGAGCTACAACTGTGTAAGTTCCATTGGACACTCCAGCAAAAGTTGCTGAATGTGGGAATCCATATCCTGCTACATCCGTTACACCATCTGCTAATTTTAATGCATATGTATAAGGTCCTACACCGCCTTTGGCCTCAGCAGTTATTGTTGCTCCTGAAGTACAAGTTGGTAGTGTAGTAACACTTGCAGTTACTGTAACTGGTTGATTTTCTGTAATTACTTTTGTGAATGATTTAGAACAAGTTCCTGCTGCATCACTTTTTACAATAACTGAATAACTTTTTGCAACTAACTTGTCTATAATAACAGGTGAAGTTGTTGAAGTAGTCCAATTAGATCCTCCATCTATAGAATAAAGGAAGCTGCCATTAAAGTTTTGAGCTGTAATTGTTATTTTACCTGTATTTCCTCCGCTACAATCTACACTTTCAATTGCAGGTTCCAGAACAGTAAATGCTTTATTGCTATCGATATTAAAATCGAATTTTTTCTCTGTAATACATGACTTAGGCAATTGATATACCTCTATATCATCAACTGCAAAATCAATTCCGTTGACTTGAGAAATTTCCAATCGTAATACAAAATCTAAAGTTGTGTTACTTCCCGGGTCAATTGATCTGTTGTATTCTACCCAGCCATTAGTCTTAGGTATCTTTCCCGTAGATTGTGATGATAATGGAGTTCCTGCAGCATTTTGCAATTCAACCGTAAGTGAAGCATCTGGTTGTGTATTTCCTATTTTCAACAAATTAGTAGCAAAGAATCTAACCTGAATAGGCTGACCTGGAATAATGTCTTTAATTGTTTTTCTATAAAGAACAGCATTATTTGGAATTGCAGTACCAGCATCAACTGCTAAATATCTACCACCTGTTCTACTACCACTAGTATGATCTATTGGATTCTGCCATCCACTGTAAGGATCATTTCGTAAACTACTTGTAACGGTATATTCACCATTAGCAAATAATCTATTACCATTACACTTCGTAGCTTCTATTTGTCTTTCCCAACAAAACGCGGGATTAATCCCTGGAGAAGATCCATCTGGAGATGCAGTGTCTGTGTAGGTAAAAGTATCTTTTCCAAAATCTTCATGTAATAAGTTGCTATAAGTTGCAGCATCTAATAACTTATATTTTACAGAAATTGTATGTGGACCTGTTAGAACATTATTAAATATATTATTTGTAAGTGGTGTATTTGGTTTACCATCAATATAGTATTCATAGCTATAATTTTTACCACCACTATTTGTAACTGTTGCAGTAGTTTTTCCTGTTCCATCACAATTATAAACTGTAGGATCAAGTGCAATTGTAGGGTCAGCCGGTTTACCATCTAAAACAACACCAGACATTGCAAAAATACACCCTTTACTATCTTTAATATAAAGAGTATAAGTACCCGGATCAACAAAAGCTTCGTTTATTGGTGACCATGTTTTTTGATCATCAAAACTATAAGTGTAACCCGGAGTTCCTCCTTGTGGATTTGTAATTCTAACTTTTCCTTGAAATTCCGATCCAGTTGGTCCACAACCTGCCAATTCAGATACACCTGCCGAAGCTGATAAAGCAGCATCAGGCCCTTTAATAGTAACGTTTACCGCAGGATCAAGACACTCAACACCATTATAAGTGTACTTAACTACTATAGAATAAGTATCTGGTGTCAAATTTGTAATTGGAGCAACTGAACTAAAAGCTCCGCCATTTACACTATATGAAACAGCATAACCAGAATCTGCAGGAGTAATATCTACATTAATTACACCACTATTACCTCCATAACAATTAACATCATCTGCTTTGAATGTTACTTTTGGTTTTGGTAAATCAGTAACTTTTATCGTTGGTATTTTTACTGTACAACCATTTGCATCTACAACCACGATATTATAATCACCGCTTGCAGTCACAGGGATTTTAGGATCTGTAACAAAGTTTGTATTACCATTTACATAATATAAATAGTAAGGTGGTGGACCTGGTCTTGGAGTTCCACCTGTAACAGAAACTGTAATTTCACCATTACTACATGCTGTAAGTGCCTTAGTAATATTAGCAACAGCCGTTAAACGATAATCGAAAACTTCTATTTCTTTAATAACACTACATCCGTTATTGGCTGTAGACATTAAAACCTCATAAACACCCGGATCAACACCGTTGAATGTAATAATATTATTATTTATTAAACCTGAGTTTTGAATTTCGACAGTACTGCCTTTCTTTCTAAGAATAAATTGATATTGACCAGGAACATTATTAATAGTTGCCGTAATAGTTCCATGTTCACCATTACAAAGTGGATGTGTTGCGTCAAGCTTTGTTGTAAAATCAAGCTGCTCAACATTTACATCTACTTTGAATATACAAGGAAAAACTTGTCCAACTTCTAATACTGTTTGTTTTATACTTACAGTATAAGAACCTTTTGCAACATTATTAAAAATGTTTGATGCCTGATAGTTTGTTCCGTCCAAACTGTAAACATATCCAGTATTTGGTAGCGGATTTGTTACCGTAATTGATCCTTTTGTATTACAAACAATATCTTGTTTCTTAGCAGTAGCATCAAGTAAGTTTTGGTAAACATTAAAGTAATGCGTAACAACACATGTATTATTACCATAATTTACGACAAGTCTGAATACACCAGCTCTGTCTGCTGTAAATGTTGGTCCGTTTGCAACTGTAGTCCAGTTTGTAGCTCCTTCATAAGGACAGCTATCCGGATTAGTGCTTGGGGTTACATCTTTTGTTTCTTGCCACGTAATACTTGTAGCTCCCGTAATCTGAGTATCTATAAATCTCTTATCGTTTAGGCCACACAAGAATATTTTAGGGAACGGCTTGTTATCTCTAACGCAACCATAAGCTACTCCTGTTGCAGGATCAATATTGTCTCCTTTAATTGGGTTTTTATTTGCGCTTGCCAGATAATCTGTAACTATAAATGTCTGTTGGATATCTTCACAATTTGCAGCACCACTATTATTAACAGTATAAGTTCCCGGTTTATCAATAGTTACTTGTCTATTGTTACCTCCAAAAATAACACCATTTGGATCTCTCCATACATAGGTTGAATAACCATTTGCTGCTGTTAAAACTACGGTACCGCATAAAGAAACATTTCTACTAAATAAGCAATCTTTTATACCAACCAAGAAATTTGTAGATGTAGGTTCTCCAACATTACAAGAAGATATAGTAGAATAACTACCTTCTCCAAAACCTTCAGGTGTAGTATTTTTTACTCCATAGTATTTAGAAACGGCGGTATTCTTAATTTCATTAGAACATGCATCGATTAACTCATTACAATCGTCTACAACTTTAACCTTAAATTTAAGTGTAAACTCTGCTCCTTTTGCAATAACTAAAGCATCAGGAATTGAAAACACAAGTGTTCTTGTTGCAGCAGTATAGGTAGCAGTAATTCTTGGGTCCATTACTAAGATATCGCTAACCCCATTAAAAATTACATTGTCAGGAATAACGTCTGTAATTGTGAAATTTTTGGCATCATCATTACCCTCATTTTTAAACTTAATCTCATATCTAAGTTCCTGATTAAGTGTTACTGGCTGCGAACCAATATTTACATCTTTATCACTAAGAACATTCTTTTTAAGTACAATTTTTGGTGCAATAATCTCGACCGACATTGCATTAAAAAACATGAAATATGAATCCTGAGATGTATTGATTCTAAGTGTGGCACTAGTTTCATCATTTTGCATGACACTATTTTGTACCCCGCCTACATTATTATCAAGAGTTACAACACCCGCATCAAACCCTAATGTGTTTTTACTACTTGGCTTACGACCGCCCATAATAACATCACCATCTGTTATGGTACTATTAAAAAAGTTGGGTTTAGCCGGAACAGCTGGCGTAGGATTCCATATAGGTCCTCCCGCTGGTATCGCTGGTGTAATTGGTCTTGCTAATGAAGAAATTGCACCCCATACACTTGATGGTTTTCCACCAATTATTTGAAGACCATCTCCTTCCAATTGATTATCACCCTCTAATGCGCTAAATGCTAATTTTACATTTACGTTTCCAAAAGGATTTGTTCTAAATCCAGAAATAGGAATATCTAATGGTGGATCACTGCTTCTAATAATACTAAAACCATCAAAACTGGTAATGTATTTACTAGGTAATAAGGGATCTTTATAAATTACAAAAATTGACCAACCTGCTGAGTTACCTCCCGGAGAAAATTTACCTTCAGAACACATCACATCGGCTACGGTATAGATACCTTCTTTTGCAGCTTTAACATCATCTGTAATATCTACAAAACAAGCATATGGCAATGAACCGTAAGGTGTCGCAACACCTGTACCTCCTTCATCCCAAAGTACACTCCCGGTAAGATCCTTGTAAGTTGTAGCTGTAGGAGTTTTTAATCTTACCTGATTGATCTTACTTCTATCAGTACCCTGATAGGTTCCAGACCAGTATAAAGCAGCGTATACAATCTCGAAACAACTTTTACTTGCATCCGGAATTTTTAATGTTGCATAACTTGAGTTAAAAGAAGTCTCACTGTCAACATCGATATATTTCATATCGAAATTGTCGTTTACCTTACTAGTACTACCCTGATCATCATAATTGTCAAGAGGCCTTCCTCCGTTTTTTCCAGTATCTCTATTTAAGCTATTGTTTCCAATAACTAAAATATCTCCATTCAAACTTGTTGTATATCTAGTCGTAAAGCCTTTTCTTAACTGGGCATGAGAAGAAAAACTTAGCAATAAAAATACAACTGCAATTAACGTTTTAAAAATAGTAGGTTTTTTCATGGTCTTCTTTTGTTTTTGGCTTTTACTTTATTCCTCAAGGGGCATCAAAAAATAAATTACAGCACTCTTAAACATTTATAATTATGAACCTTCTTAACTCACAAAGAAGGCTAAACTTCAAAATTTTATTCTTATTAATTTTCAACTTTTACAATAGCCATTTTTCCATTATATGGTTTGTTTCCTTTTGCTTCCAATGCCTTAGTTGCTTCAGATAAACCATCAAATTTCTCGTAATAGATATAGTATTTACTTGTTGTTACATTATAAAAGAAATTAACATCTGAACGTCCTGCGGCAACCGCTTTGGCCAGGAATTCATCTCTTTTCTCTGCACTGCTGTGAACAGCAATAATCAAATAATAACCACTTTCAGAATTTTTGATATTCTTGATGATCTGCATATTCGACTGGTCTTCACCAAAATCAAAATCATTTGCAGTCAATGGTGTTGTACTTAATTTTGTTGTCTCTTTTATACGTTTAAGAGCGGCCACGTCCTGCGCATATCTTCCCTGATCATTTTCGTAAGCGGCACGTTTAATTCTACGTTTTTTCTCGATTTCAGTTTCTGCCTTAATACGTTCTAAATCCGCCAGTAAAGCTGCACTATCTTGTTCTGCTTTTATTTGTGCTGCTTTTAATTGGTTTATTTTTTCTAAATAAGCTCTGTTTAAAGCATCGTTTTTATTTGGAACCTTTTTAAGTCTTTCGTTATATAAATTAGTCAACTTATCAATCTCTGCTTTTTGAATTCTGTTAGCATCAGCAAGTTGACTTTTCAATGCTTCTAACTGACTGTTTTCTGCAGCAACACTTTTGAATGGTTTAGGCTCTTTATAAATTCCTTTATCACTTAAATCATTTTCTTCTCTTAAGTCGTTCAGGTCTTTTTGTTTGTTAGCCACTGTTGCATTAAACTGTGCCAATATATCGCTTTGCGCTTTTCCAGAATTTTCTATAGATAAAGCCAGATTATCAATTGCTTTTGCTGTTTCATCTTTTGGAGCTGAAGCAGCTTTTGCAGCAGCTGCATCTGCAGCAAGCTTAGCTTTTAATTCTGCTTCTTCGGCCAGTTTAGCTTGTAAAGCTTCTGCATCTGCTTTAGCTTTTGCATCGGCTGCTAATTTTATCTGTAATGCTTCTGCATCTGCTTTAGCTTTTTCTTCAGCAGCTTGTCTCGCTCTGATAGCATCTTCTTCAGCTTTAGCTTTTGCATCAGTTGCTTGTTTTGCTTTTAATGCATCTGCGTCAGCTTTAGCTTTAGCATCTGCAGCTAATTTTGCTTGTAATGCTTCAGCATCGGCTTTTGTTTTAGCATCAGCTGCTAATTTTGCCTGACGTGCGTCTTCTGCTAGTTGCAATTGTTTTGCTTCTTCATCCGCTTTTGCTTTTGCAGTTGCTTCTGCGTCAGCTTTTACTTTTGCATCAGCAAGTAATTTTGCTTGTAATGCTATCATATCTGCTTTAGCTTTAGCATCGGCTGCCAATTTAGCTTCTTGTGCTTCTGCATCAGCTTTTGCTTTTGCATCGGCAGCTAATTTTGCCTGGCGTGCTTCTTCTTCAACTTTTGCTTTTTCTTCGGCAACTTGTCTTGCTTGAAGTGCTTCTGCATCTGCTTTAGCTTTTGCGTCTGCTGCTAATTTTGCTTGTAAGGCTTCAGCGTCTGCTTTTACTTTTGCGTCTGCAGCTAGTTTTGCTTGTAAGGCTTCAGCGTCTGCTTTTGCTTTTGCGTCTGCAGCTAGTTTTGCTTGTAATGCTTCAGCATCTGCTTTAGCTTTTGCGTCTGCTGCTAGTTTTGCTTGTAATGCTTCTGCATCTGCTTTAGCTTTTGCGTCTGCTGCTAACTTCGCTTGAAGTGCCTCTGCATCTGCTTTGGCTTTTGCATCTGCGGCTAATTTTGCTTGAAGTGCTTCTGCGTCTGCTTTAGCTTTTGCATCAGCTGCTAACTTCGCTTGAAGTGCCTCTGCATCTGCTTTGGCTTTTGCATCCGCTGCTAACTTCGCTTGAAGAGCTTCTGCATCGGCTTTAGCTTTTGCGTCTGCAGCTAATTTTGCCTGACGTGCTTCTTCTGCTAATTGTAATTGTTTTGCTTCAGCATCAGCTTTAGCTTTTGCAGTTGCTTCTGCATCGGCTTTTACTCTTGCATCAGCTATTAGTTTTGCTTGTAAAGCTTCCATATCAGCTTTTGCTTTTGCATCTGCAGCTAATTTTGCTTGTAATGCTTCTGCATCAGCTTTAGCTTTAACATCGGCTGCTAACTTAGCTTGCAATGCATCTGCATCGGCTTTAGCTTTAGCATCTGCAGCTAATTTCACTTGTAATGCATCTGCATCGGCTTTAGCTTTAGCATCTGCAGCTAATTTTGCTTGTAATGCTTCTGCGTCAGCTTTTGCTTTAGCATCTGCAGCTAATTTTGCCTGACGTGCTTCTTCATCTGCCTTAACTTTTGCATCTGCAGCTTGTTTTACTTTAAGCGTTTCTGCATCGGCCTTAGCTTTTGCATCTGCAACTAAATTTGCTTGTAATGCTTCTGCGTCAGCTTTTGCTTTAGCATCTGCAGCTAATTTTGCCTGACGTGCTTCTTCATCTGCCTTAACTTTTGCATCTGCAGCTTGTTTTACTTTAAGCGTTTCTGCATCGGCCTTAGCTTTTGCATCTGCAACTAACTTCGCTTGTAATGCTTCTGCGTCAGCTTTTGCTTTAGCATCTGCAGCTAATTTTGCCTGACGTGCTTCTTCATCTGCCTTAACTTTTGCATCTGCAGCTTGTTTTACTTTAAGCGTTTCTGCATCGGCCTTAGCTTTTGCATCTGCAACTAACTTCGCTTGTAATGCTTCTGCGTCAGCTTTTGCTTTAGCATCTGCAGCTAATTTTGCCTGACGTGCTTCTTCATCTGCCTTAACTTTTGCATCTGCAGCTTGTTTTACTTTAAGCGTTTCTGCATCGGCCTTAGCTTTTGCATCTGCAACTAACTTCGCTTGTAATGCTTCTGCGTCAGCTTTTGCTTTAGCATCTGCAGCTAATTTTGCCTGCAGTGCATCTTCATCTGCCTTAACTTTTGCGTCAGCTGCTTGTTTTGCTTTAAGAGCTTCTGCATCCGCTTTCGCTTTTGCATCTGCAACTAACTTAGCTTGTAATGCTTCTGCATCGGCTTTTGCTTTTGCATCAGCCGCCAATTTAGCCTGCAATGCTTCTGCATCTGCTTTAGCTTTCGCATCTGCAGCTAATTTTGCTTGTAATACTTCTTCATCTGCTTTTGCTTTTGCATCTGTAGCTTGTTTTATTTTTAGAGCTTCTGCATCAGCTTTCGCTTTTGCTTCCGTAGCTAGTCTTGCTTGTCTTGCTTCAGCGTCTGCTTTAATTTTAGCATCTGCAGCAAGTTTTTCTTTTAATGCAGCATCTTCAGCAGCTTTTGCTTTTGCAGCAGCAGCAAGTTTTGCCTTATTTGCTGCATCTATACTTACTTTAGTTTTTGCAGCTTCAGCAGCTTTTATTTTCGCTTCTGCAGCTAGTCTTGCCTGGTATGCATCAGAATCAGCTTTTGCTTTTGCATCTGCCGCTAAGATTGATTGTAAATCTGCAGCTTCTGCTTTCGCTTTGGCATCAGCTTTACGTTTTGCTTCAGCAGCATCAGCCTTAGCTTTTGCATCTGCAGCCAATTTAACTTTCAGAGCTTCTGCATCTGCTTTAGCTTTATTATCAGCTTCTAATTTTTTAGCTGCAGCTTCGGCATCAGCCTTAGCTTTTTCAGCGGTCAATTCTGCTTGTGTTTTTTGTGGTGTAGCGGCTTTTGCTTTTGCAGCACTCTCAGCATCTGCTTTAGATTTATCTGCGGCTAACTTCGCTTTTAAGGCTTCAGCATCCGCTTTGGCTTTGTCTGCTGCAAGTTGTGCTTGTGTTTTTGGTGCTGCCGGTTTATTAGCAACTCCTGCTTTTGCTTTAGCAGTATTTTCAGCATCGGCTTTAGCCTTAGCATCTGCAGCTAATTTTATTTTTAAAGCTTCAGCATCTGCTCTTGATTTATCTGCAGCAAGTTGTGCTTGTGTTTTTTGTGGTGCTTTACTAGCAGCTCCTGATTTATTTGCAATTGCTTGCGCTCTCGCTGCTGCAGCTGCATCTACTCTTGCTTTATTATCAGCAGCTAGTTGAACTCTGCGAGCTTCTGCATCGGCTCTTGCTTTGTCAGCTGTTAATTGTGCTTGTGTTTTTTGTTGTGCTCCTACTGCTCTGTTTGTAGTAGCTGTTTGTGCTCTTGAAGCGGCTGCGGCATCAGCTTTAGCTTTTGCGTCAGCAGCTAATTTTATTTTAATAGCTTCAGCATCTGCTTTGGCTTTATTGTCTGCTTCTAATTTTGCTTTTGCTGCAGCTTCGGCATCAGCCTTAGCTTTTTCAGCAGCTGCAAGTCTTACTTGTTTTGCTTCAGCATCAGCCTGAGCTTTTGCATCAGCAGCTAATTTTGCCTTAGTTGCACCATCAACTCTGGTAACTGGCGTAGCCGAAGTTTTTTTAGCTGCTACTGGTTTTGCCTTAGCAGGGTCTAAAAGAGAACCTTCTTCGTCATCTCCGTAATAGTAATTTCTGTTTTTGAATTTATATGCGATAGCAAACTCATGAGAACCACCAAGATTAGAGAAATTACCCATTCCTCTTTCGTAGTTGTATTCGATCGCAATACTAGGAGAAATATTAACTCCTAATCCTGCTGAAACTCCATATAATGTATTGTATCCGGCTTGTGCCCAAACTCCTTGTTGAAGTGTAAGCATGGCAAGTCCAGATATAACTGTTTTATCTTTTTTTACTTCTGTCTTTAGAATTCCCGAAAATTTACTTCTTTCAAAAAAACCATAACTATCAATGTATCCAGTGTACATTGCATGTAATTCGATAGCTCTTTCCGGATCATCTTTTACGATTCCTGATCCAAAATTGTATAGTATTAAATTGTTGATCGATAATCCAAAATCAAGAAATGCAGTTCCGTAGTTAATCCCGGGATTAACTGTAAGCAACATATTTGATGGATACTCTCCGTTTAAGATAGTCGGATCGTCTGAAATTATTTTCCCCTGATCCAAACCGCTTTTATAAAAGCCAACATTCATACCAAAAGTAAGGTTGCTGTCTTCTTGTAAAACGATGTTATGAGCAAAGTTTCCAATTCCTCCAAACACAGTCATTAAACCATAATTTTGTTGAAATAAACCAAAAGCAAAGGCTTCATTCTCTCTAAAACGTCCTGAATAATTGGCTAAATAAGTATTGGGAGCATTATCAAATTGTGTCCATTGTCTTTTATTATAGAAACTTGCATAAGCACTTGTTTCTCTAACAAAACTGAACGTTGGGTTGATTAAATATCTATTAAACTTTAAAGAATTTCTGATAGGTAACGAAAACGAAACAACTCCATTCTCATTTTTGTCCTGAGAATAGAGTGCATTTGAAAAACCGTAAAATAAAGTTATGAATAGTAAAATTTTCTTCATATTATTTTATCACAGTTATTGATCCTTTTTTTTCACCTGTGTCGGATTGAATGACATAGTAATATACTGGATTTACATTTTTAAAATCTATTGCCGTCTGGGGCCAATCACCTTGGTAATTTACGACGTCCAGAACCTTGTCACCGTTTGAACTTATGATAATAACTTTTGTAGTATCACTTTTATATACATCCGGAATATTCCAATACGGATTCGCTCCGCTTAATTTAAGTATGTTAGGGATAACAGCTGTAACTAATGCTGTCTCAGATTTAATTTTAAAAAGAAACTCTTTAGTAACAACGCATCCTGCAGTTTGAGAAATTACTGCTTTGTAATTTCCTATTGAAGCTACTTTATAATTAGTTCCTGTTGCTCCCGGTATAACATTACCGTTTAAAAACCACTGAATAGTTGGATTGGTTGCATCTGTAGTAATGTTGACATCTAGTATTTCACCGTCTTTCAATTTATACTCATCGGCAACGTCAATACTTGCGTTAAAACCATTGCTTTTAAGGTCAATTGATCCTGTTGCAATACATCCGCCAAAATCAACATCAACGCTATATTTACCAGCTTCTTTTGTGGCATAAGTACGATTTGTAGCTCCAGTAATAACAGCACCGTCTTTTTTCCACTGGTATTTGTTACCCGACGTTGCCGTTAAAATTGTATCATCACCATTTGCACAAAATGGATTTCCTAAACTTGAATCTACAATAACAGAAGATCCACCTGAAGATGAAGAAACGGTAACACGATTTGAGTAAGACTCAGAGGTACATGTTCCGTAATTAGTTTCTACATAATATACTCCGGCAGTTGTAACGTTATAACTTGGTCCGGTAGCTCCTGCTACAAGTGTTGGTGGTGTAGAAACACCGTTGTCTCTGTACCAGTTATAAGTTAAAAAAGAAAACTTAAGAGGAGAATCATTTGGTGGAGTTGTAGAATCCGGATCGATAGTTAACAAATAACTTCCACCGGCACAAAATGTTGCTGTGCCGTCGAAGTTGTTTATAGTATATTGTCTGTCGTGTGCTTTGTAATAAATTGGAAAAGAATTCTTTAATCCAAAAGAAACAAATTTACTACTTGAAAAACCTGTTGTAGAAACTCTAAGGCTATAAGTATCTGAACCCGGAAGATCAGATGGAATTGAAAATTTTATAGTCTTTTGATTCACTGCAGGATCTGAAACTGATATCGTTCCTGCTTTAATAATAGTTGTAAAATTATTAGTTGAAAGCTCTACTTCGAAAACAGTTCCGGCTGGAAAACCTGAATAAGTAAAAGTTGCATTATACTCCGTAGTAGCGTCTGCACAAATCCTATCGAACGATAAAACTTGCGGATTTATAGCTTTTGTCTGAGCATAAGAAGTCATTTCAGTACCTAAGAAAATACTAAAAAAAAGGATAATACGAAATGCTGATAGCGTAATTCTTTGAATCATATAGTGCGAGTTCTTGCTAAATCTATACGCTCAAAGAACAAAATATCAATGAATGTTTCTGAAAAATCATACTTATAATTCTCAATAATATCTTTTGCTAGAACTGAGTATGTATATGTAATTGATGAGTTTTCGTCACAGTTAGATGACGGATTATTCACTTCAGTTGCAGCAGCAGAGCTATCCTTGGGGATGGATAGCCCTACTATACAATGATTAGAATTATCTAATTTGCTGATGTTATTTACAGCTATGTCATTCTTTTGGTTTAATACATTAAACGCAGCCAATTTACAGTTAGAATCAGTAGAAATTGTAGGTCTTTCTAGTGTACTTTGTGCATACAGACTTAACGAAATAGGTGAAACCAAAAATATTATATATATAAAATATTTTTTTGTAGATAGTGCCATTATGTGTTGATCTTTATTTGGGTCCGGGACGAGACGAATACATAAATTGTGTCTGGGGACTTTATTAATAAAATTTACGCCTTGAAATAAAAATCGAAATCTATTTATCGGTTTCCGCTAGATGCTGTGATTTTTCCTAATTGTAGTCTGAAATCTGGCTTTTTAGGATTAAAAATATCGATGAATGTCTCTTTGTTATCACTTTGTGCCATAACATTGAAAAACACAGTGTTTCCGTACCAGTTTTCTAAATCTTCGTTGTTAGAATTGTACTCTGTAAAGATGTTTCCGTTACATAAGTTGAAGTACATTTCTTCGAATTTGATTTTCTTAAGATTGGCATCATTAATCTCTGTTTTACTATCTAATAAAACTGCTGGATTAAATCCGGAAATTACGCTTCTTTTCATTTCAAGAGAAGCACTTTCAGCCACATAAACAGCCTCTTTTACTAAACCTGACTGAATATCAGCTTTGATATTGTCACTATCATTAAGCATAGTGATGTTTGTTGCAACAACTAAAGTTTGTTTTTTAGTAAAATCAGTTTCATTTTTCTTTTCAAATGATTTTACTTCCATGCAACGAGAACCGTCTTTATTACTTGATAAGTAAGAAGATCTAACGGCTAATGAGTTGTATAAACGACATTGAACACCTTGAGTAAATTTGTAATCGTCGTTGATAGATTTATAAGAAACTAGTTTAGTAGCGTTTACATCACCTCCAAAAAAGGCAAATGAATCACCACCAGAGTAGCTTACCATAATGTTTTCAAGTATTGTTTTAGATCCAACACCAGCAATAGTTAAACCATTGAAAGTATCAACACCTTTTACTTTTTTTCCAGCAAATTCGATTCTCACAAATCTCAAAACTCCTGAGTTTCCTGCAGCATTGTCACCACCATAAGTAGTAAGCGTAGGGTCAAGATCTAAGTTATAAGAACCAACGTTTCCAAATTTATTGATTGGCGCATCTCCAAGGATTACAATTCCACCCCAGTCTCCAGCTTTTTTCTGGCTGCGGTTAGAAGTAAATACAACCGGGTCAGTTTCTAAACCGTCTGCAATAAGTTGTGCACCTTTGGTAACTACCAATGTTCCTTTTGTTTCGAAATCACCAATAATTAAAGTTCCTGGCTCAATTGTTAAAACAGCATTGTTGGTAACATAAACATTGCCTTGTAAAACATAAATATTCCTTTTCAGCAATTTAGTATTAACAGAAATGTTTCCTGCTAAAATTTGGTTTGCTTCTCCATACTCTACTTTGTTAGGCTTAAATTCAGTCCAATTGTTCAACCAATTGTTGTAGCCCATAATTCCTTTCTCTTGTTGAGCACTCATAGCAGTAACTGTCAAAAGAACGCAGATCATTTGAGTAATTTTTTTCATGATAGGTATTATTTGGGGTTAATAATAAATTTGGGTATGCGTATGCGTAAATGAAAAAACTCCTCTCGAATTTTCTGAAATAAATCAGAACACTTCGAGAACGAGTTGTTTTTTATCTCTTCTTCAAAACGGGCAGAAAATTTCAATTTTCTACCTAAACATCTTCAAAAAGGTTTTAAAAAATATTTTAAATATTACATTTCATTCAATTCGTTGAACTCGTGTAATGATTTCAATGTACTTTCGTAAAATAAAATTGCTGCAATCAAGTTTCCTTTATCAGAATACGGCATCATTTTTCTTTGAAATTCTACTGTCGTATCCAGGAAAGTTGTTGTACCAACGGCCTGAGCATCCAAAACTTTTTTGTGTTCAGAATCGTCCGGAATACCTAAGTCTGCCATCGTAACACCTGGTTTAGTCACCAATGCAATGTAAGGAAGAGTTTTTACTAAAACTTTAATACGCTCAATGTACAGTTCCAAAAGTTCTCCTTTTTGCATACCACTTAATTCTTTCTGATCATGGTATTTTCGAATAAGAGCAGTTGTACTAATAATACTTCTTGGAGCATTTTTTGCCTGTGCCGAAATGGCTCCGGTTGTCAAGAAAAAAAGTGCACTTAATAAAATAATTTTCCCTTTCATAAATTCTAAATATAATTGGTTGTTGATGAAAACAAAAATATATAAATTAACTTAAATTGCAACTTTATTGATTTCTTTTTTCAAAAAAAAAGCTTAAAAAAACCTTAAAAACCAACCTTATGTCGAGAAAATGTGCGTTTTAACGGGCTTTTTGTTAAAATTGTTAAAATAAAAACCGTAAGATATTCGCTATATATTTTTCTAATTCTTTAAAATTAATAACCAAAAAAACCTTACGTTAGTCGTTTTATTCAAAAAACTATTAACAAAAAAGTCTTAATATCTCCTCAGATTCGTCTCTTTATTAACAAAAGTTAGTTAACAAACGTCAAAAAATTACGTTCAAAACTCCAATAACGTCAGAAATGAAAAGCAACCACTAAACTTTTGATCGAAAATTTTTGCCTGTATCATTTTCTTCTATCTTTGCTTCATGCAATTTTCTCAAATTTTAGGTCAAGATTACATCAAAAGTCACTTGATAAAAAGTGCATCTTCCGGACGAATTCCGCATGCTCAATTATTCATCGGACCAGAAGGAAGTGGTACATTATCAACAGCAATTGCCTATGCGCAATATATTTTGTGTAACAATACAGGAAATGAAAACTCAAACGGAAATGATTCCTGCAATTTGAAGTTTCAAAACATCTCACATCCTGATTTACATTTTATCTATCCAACCGTAACTACCGAGGACGTAAAAACCAAACCAAAAAGTTTAGACTTCATTCAGGACTGGAGAACTTTTATTCAGGAAATGCCTTACGGAGGTTTGTTTGACTGGTACAAAATGTTGGGCGTTCAAAACAAACAAGGCGAAATTCGTGTTGAAGATGCTACCGAAGTTTTAAAATCGCTTTCGCTGAAATCTTACGAAGGCGGCTACAAAATCATGATCATCTGGATGGCCGATAAAATGAATATCGCAGCATCAAATAAGCTTTTGAAATTATTGGAAGAACCTTCGGATAAAACGATTTTTATTCTGATTTCTGAAAATGAAGAAGATATAATACAAACCATTCGTTCTCGCTGTCAGGTAATTCACTTTAATGGTTTACCCGAAAAAGTAATTGCTGAAGCTTTAATTTCCAAAGAAAATATAGACGAGAAATCAGCTTATAAAATTGCGCATCAGGCACAGGGAAATCTTAATAAAGCCTTGCATTTATTAAAAGAAGACGACTCAGAATATCCTTTTGAGCAATGGTTTGTCAATTGGGTTCGTGCCGCTTTTAGAGCCAAAGGAAATGCCGCTGCAATTCAGGATCTTATTTCCTGGAGCGAAGAAATTGCCGGTTTGGGCCGCGAAAGCCAGAAAAAATTTATTCAGTTTTGTATCGAAATGTTCCGTCAGGCGCTTTTACTTAATTATCAGGCACCAACTTTAGTTTACATTGAACCAAAAGTTGATAAATTCAAATTAGAAAACTTTGCCCCATTCGTAAACGGAAATAACATTCACGAAATTTTCAAAGAACTTTCAGATGCGATGTATCACATTGAAAGAAACGGAAATGCAAAAATAATCCTTACCGATTTATCCATAAAATTGACTCGTTTAATTCATAAAAAATAGTTTACAAATGAATAATGTTGCCTCTATTTTACTCTTAGCTTTTTTAGCTTTAACGTTCTTGCAATCAGGATATGAAAAAATATTTTATTGGAAAGATAATGTCGAATGGCTTAAAGGTCATTTTGCCAAAACGATCCTTAAAAATCAAGTACCACTTGCTCTACTTCATCTTTTAATTTTAGAATTAATTTCCGGAATTTTATGTATTGTTGGAGCCATCCAATTATTGACTAACAGCGGTCGTGAATTTGGTTTTTATGGTGCTATTTTCTCCTGCATCTGTTTGTTAATGATGCTTTTCGGACAACGATTAGCCAAAGATTATGATGGTGCGAGAACCATCGTTATTTATTTTATACCAGCAGTTATGGCTGTTTATTGGTTGAACTAAAAAACATGTCTCAGATTTTACTGATTAATAAAGATTAGAAATTTGTTCGCTTATGCGGACTACAAATAAAATTTTACATTTAAAAAAATGAATCCAAAACACCCTTCAGAATCCCTTACAATCTTAACCGATTTAGTTTTACCGAGCGAAACAAATCCTTTAAACAACCTTTTTGGCGGCGAACTATTAGCCCGTATGGATCGTGCAGCAAGTATTGCAGCCCGCAGACATTCACGCCGAATTGTGGTTACGGCATCTGTAAATCACGTTGCTTTCAACAGAGCAATTTCTTTAGGAAGTGTGGTAACGGTTGAAGCAAAGGTTTCAAGATCTTTCAAAAGTTCAATGGAAGTTTTTATCGACGTTTGGGTTGAAGACCGCGAATCAGGAAACAGAACTAAAGCTAACGAGGCAATCTATACATTTGTTGCCGTAGATGATACCGGAAGACCTGTTGAAGTGCCCGCAATTGCTCCGGAAACGGATCTTGAAATTCAACGTTTTGAGGCTGCTTTGCGTCGTAAACAATTGAGTTTGTTACTTGCCGGAAAAATAAAACCGGAAGAAGCAACGGAATTAAAGGCTTTGTTTTTGTAGTACAATTTTGTGAAAATTTGATACAATTTGGAACAATCAAACTTCAAAAAAAGAAGTATTTTTACACCATTACAAGCCTGATACAAATTCTAAATCAGTAAGTTATTTAATTTCTGGTTTGTTTTTGAAAATGAAAGAATTATAAAATTTTAGATGAAAGAAAAAGTAAAAGAAGTAAAAGAAAAAAAAGAGATGAGTTCAGAAAAAGAAGCCAAATTAAAAGCGCTCCAACTTACGCTTGATAAACTAGATAAAACTTACGGTAAAGGAACTGTAATGAAAATGGGCGACAAAGCCATTGTAGAAGTTGAAACTATTTCTTCAGGTTCTCTTGGTGTCGATTTAGCACTTGGAGTAAACGGTTACCCTAGAGGTAGAATCATTGAAATATATGGTCCGGAATCTTCTGGTAAAACCACATTAACATTACACGCAATTGCAGAAGCTCAAAAAGCGGGTGGAATTGCTGCTTTTATAGATGCTGAGCATGCTTTTGATAGAAATTATGCAGAGAAATTAGGCGTAGATATCGAAAACCTGATCATCTCTCAACCAGATAACGGAGAACAAGCGTTAGAAATTGCTGAGAACTTAATTCGTTCAGGAGCAATTGATATTGTGGTAATTGACTCTGTTGCTGCCTTAACTCCAAAAAGCGAAATCGAAGGTGAAATGGGAGATTCTAAAATGGGTCTTCACGCACGTTTGATGTCACAAGCTTTAAGAAAATTAACGGGAACTATCAGCAAAACAAACTGTACTGTTTTCTTCATCAACCAGTTGAGAGAGAAAATTGGAGTTATGTTTGGTAACCCGGAAACTACAACGGGTGGTAACGCGTTAAAATTCTATGCTTCTGTACGTATCGATATCCGTCGTTCATCTCAAATTAAAGACGGTGAAAACGTTATTGGTAACAGAACTAAAGTAAAAATCGTTAAAAACAAAGTGGCTCCGCCATTTAAAACTGCCGAATTCGACATTATGTACGGTGAAGGAGTTTCTAAAACCGGAGAAATTCTTGACTTAGCAGTTGAATTCGAGATCGTTAAAAAAGCAGGATCTTGGTTTAGCTACGGAGATACAAAATTAGGACAAGGTCGTGATGCTGTAAAATCTTTAATCAAAGACAATCCGGAATTAGCAGATGAATTAGAATTAAAAATTAAAGCGTATATCAAAGAATTGGCAAACGCTTAATACTTTATAAATCAACTAATTATTGATACATTTATTTCAAACCCGACAGGTCAAAAACTTGTCGGGTTTTTTATTTCAAAAAAAAATAAAAAAAATGACGCAACCTTTTTACAATTCTTCCATCTATACAATTAGACGTAAGATTGAATTGGTATTTGGCCATAAATACCGCTCTATCATAGGTCCTTTTTTAGAATAAATTTGGTTGGTTTGTTCCCTAAAAATCCGTTAGTTTATTTGGTGCTAACGGGTTTTTATCCATTTTTTATTTCATTTTTTTAAATTTTCACGCAACCTTTTTCCTTTATTTCGGTCTGTATTATATGACGTTAACTTGAGTTCTAACCAAGCTCTTTATTATCAACTATATAATATTTTTGACCATGAGAGAGAAAATAGAAATGTTGTACAATAAAAACCGCCGAATAACCAAATTAAAAATTAGAAAAGTATTGCGTTTTATTTCAGAAAAGATCATTCATCGATAATCTTTGAATAGAAGACGGGGGTTTTTAATTCAAAAGAAAACCCGACAAATCTTACGGTTTGTCGGGTTTTATCGTTTTATTACGTTTTTAGATTTTACTTTTTAAATTCTAGTAAACCTTTATAAATCAACTGTCTTACTTTATCACGAAGCTCTTTTCTGTTTTCACTTGCAAGTCCTTCTGTTTCCACAAAAGGGAATATTTTTGCACGCATTTTTCCGGGGCTTCCGCTTAAAAAAGTATACGAAAAACGTTCTTTATTATCGGCAAAAACAATAGGAACAATTGGAATTTGATGTTCTAATGCCAATCGAAAAGCACCATCTTTAAACTCATCCAGAAAAATAGATTCATCATCAGGAACTCCACCTTCGGGAAAAATACAAATACTAAGTCCTTGATTTAGTCGGTCTTGAGCCTTTTTAAAAACTTCATTTTTACTTTTCGAAGAATTTCTGTCGACCAAAATACAGGTTCTTTTATAGAAAAATCCAAACAACGGAATCTTCGAAAGTTCTTTTTTCCCAACAAAAACAAATGGATTTTTAACAATCGCCAACATCAGCATAATATCTGTTATTGAAGTATGATTTGCCACAATCATGTAGCTTTTATTTTTTATTAGCTCCTGTTCGCGCTCGACTTTATAATAGAAACCCATACCAAAAAGGATGAATTTAGCCCAAATGCGGGCCATTTTAAAGAAATAGGGATAACCACTCTCTGATATAATAGAAATCAGCAAAAACGGCAGCATAATCAATATCGGAATGGCCATTAAAACATAGAACCAAATGCGCCACAAAACCCAAAAAATAATTTTAATTCCTTTCATGGTTTCAAATGTAAGAAAACGGAAAGGAACTTTACAAAAAGAATTTACGTTCCTGGAAGTTTATTACAATGTTATTCTTTAACCGCAGAGTTCACAAAGGTTTTCGCAAAGGAAAAGAAGTCTAAGTTGAATTTATAAGTTCTCTAAGCTGGCTTTAAAGCTTTATGTCGATAATAAATTGAATTTTATTCGTTTTTGAGCAACTTATATGAAATATATGATTAACACGTTTATAAAAATTAGTATTTTTATATGAAATTCTGCGTTAAAATAATACATAAATGACTGAAAACGAAATATCAACAATAGTAATTGGTTTAGCTATTGAAGTTCATAAGGCACTTGGACCTGGTTTATTAGAGAATGCTTATCAAGAATACTTGTATTATAAAATCACACAACGCGGACTTATTGTAGAAAAAGAAAAAGTAATGCCGTTAATTTTTGAACAAGTAAAACTAGAATGTGGCTATCGCGTTGATCTATTGGTCGAAAACAAATTTGTAATCGAAATTAAAAGCGTAGAATCATTAACAACAATACACCTCGCCCAAACACTAACCTACTTAAAACTGGGGAAATACAAACTAGGATTGCTAATAAACTTTAACGAAATTCTTCTAAAAAATGGTATAAGAAGAGTCATAAATGATCCCAAATAATACACAATTCCTCTGTGAGCTCATCACAATCAGAGCCTCATCTCAACAAATACTTTTAAGACCTCTGCGAAAACTCTGTAAACTCCGTGGTAAAAAACATCCCAACAAAAACCGCAGAGGTTAAAAACTCAATTTATTTAAAAGCAATAGCATATCTAGAAAACAACAGCAAAAAAAATTAGTACACTTTGCAGTAAAAAAACGAACTTTGCAATTAGTAATAAGAAAAAACTAGAATGAGAAAAATACTTACTGGCGTTCAGAGTACTGGAACGCCACATTTGGGAAATTTATTAGGAGCAATTATTCCTGCAATTGAATTATCGAATGATCCTGCAAATGAATCTTATTTCTTTATAGCTGATTTACACTCGATTACTCAAATTAAAGACGGTAAAACATTAAGAGAAAACACATACAGCACCGCTGCGGCTTGGCTTGCTTGCGGTCTGAATCCTGATAAAGTTACATTTTACAGACAATCTGATGTAACTCAAACTGCTGAATTAACCTGGTACTTGAGTTGCTTTTTTCCGTTTCAAAGGCTGACTTTGGCACATTCATTCAAAGATAAAGCTGATCGTTTAGATGATGTTAACGCGGGACTTTTTACTTATCCGATGTTAATGGCGGCTGATATTTTACTTTACGATGCCGAATTTGTTCCGGTTGGAAAAGACCAATTGCAGCATATAGAAATCACTCGTTCTGTAGCTTCTCGCTTTAACAGTCAAATGGGTGAAACTTTTGTACTTCCTGAAGCTAAAATTCAAGAAGACAGTATGTTGATTCCGGGAACAAATGGTGGAAAAATGAGTAAATCTGCCAATAATATTATCAATATTTTCCTTGACGATAAAACGCTTCGCAAGCAGGTTATGAGTATTGAAACGGATAGTACTCCGCTTGAAGAACCAAAAAATCCGGATACTTGTAACGCTTTTGCAATTTATTCTTTACTAGGAACTGAAGAACAAATCGCCGAAATGAGAGCGAATTATCTTGGTGGAAATTACGGTTATGGTCACGCCAAACAAGCTTTGTTTGAACTGATTACAGAAAAATTTAAAACAGAAAGAGAAAAATACAATTACTACATCAACAACCTTGATGAAGTTGATGCACTCTTGAAAAAAGGTGCCGCAAAAGCTTCTGTTATTGCTGATGGTGTTTTGGCAAGAGTTCGTGAAGTACTTGGATTTGGTAAATAATATTCTAAACCCGACAGGTTTTAAAAACCTGTCGGGTTTATTTCAAGTTAAAAAATCAAAATAATATCTGTGAAAATCACTCGACCAAAAATCATTGGAACTTTAAAAATACAAGTTATGATGGCTGGAAATCTGGCAGTTGTAAATGACATAAAAAATGCTCCAAACAAAATTATTGTTCAATGTGATTCTTATGAGCATGGTCAAGAAATTATTGAAAAAATAAAAACCTCTAAACAAGGAGAAATATTACACTTTTAAATTCTTTTGCACCAAATTTATACATGAAGAAAATATTTACTAAATACATGTTTCTTCTCCTAATATCTCTTTTTCTATTAGAGTTTTTATTAGCGTATATATTTGGAAATGAACGGTCTTTTGCCATAAACAAAACTGTTGGTTCAGCTTATTTTATTTCGAATGAAGCCATACTAAACGCATTTTTAGCAATCTCTCAGATTCTTTTCATTTTTGGTTATTTAATAGTATTCCTTCTTAAGCGAAAGACAAATTATTATATTTCCCTAGCTCATTTTGAGATAATTATAATAGCATTTTATTCTATTTCTTTCAAAAATTTTACCGTTTCAGCAATTTTTGGTGCGCTTTCGATCATCCTGTTTTTAATAAATATTTTCAAATCTCATAAATAAAACTGCTTGATTTTTTATTAAATCGCCTCGAACAACTTTCCAGGCAAAGGTCTAATTACTCCTTTAAGCTCCATATTCAAAAGGATTCCTGATATTTTATAGATCGGAAAATCACATTGCAGTGCAATAAAATCCAATAATTCTTTTCCGTTTTTTAAGAGAAAATCATACACCTTTTGTTCATCTGGTTCCAACTCCACGAACAATTGTTTCTGAACTGATTTAGCCGTGTTTTTAACGTCCCAGTTTAAAATATAAATCAAATCGGCTGCAGTGGTTAGTACGTTCGCTTTTTGAGTCTTAATTAAGTTATTACACCCTTGACTATATTTGTCCGTGACGCGCCCAGGAACGGCAAAAACATCCCTATTATAATCATTTGCAAGATTTGCTGTAATAAGCGAACCGCCTTTATCTGCAGATTCTATCACAATAGTAGCTTCAGACATACCGGCAACAATCCGATTCCGGCGTACAAAATTCTCCTTATCGGGATTTGAAGAGCTCCAGAATTCGGTAATAAAACCACCGTTTTCTTCCATTTTTGCAACGTATTTTTTGTGCATTTTCGGATAAACCTGATTCAGTCCATGCGCTATAACTCCTATTGTTTGCAGGTTATTTTCGACTGCCAACTGATGTGCCGCAATATCAACTCCATACGCAAAACCGCTTACAATTACCGGATCGAGTGGCGCCAGATCTTCAATTAGCTTTTTACAGAATTCCATTCCATATGAAGTAATCTGGCGGGTTCCTACAATACTAATAATTTTTTTATTTTTCAAATTGATATTTCCCGAAGAAAAAATCAAAACCGGAGAATCGATACAATATTTGAGTCGATCAGGGTAATTTTGATCCTGAAAAAACGAAACATTTACGGTATTCGATTTAATAAATTCAATTTCCTGATTGGCTTTTTCAAAAATAGTTTTATCATGTAAATTCTTTAACAAAACTGTTCCAACTCCATCAATAGCAGCAATTTGATTTATTTTAGTTTTAAAAACAGACTCAGCATTTCCGCAATGTGTCAACAGTTTTTTGGCCATAATATCACCCACTCCATCGACTTTTAATAAGGCTAATAAATAAAATAATTCCTGATCTGACATCTTGCAAAAATATTATGTAAAATAGAATAGAAAACTATAACAAATTAATACTGCAAATATGGTTAAAATAAAGTAATTTCTTAATAAAAACAATAATTTACATTGTGTGTAATTTTCGAAAACTAATAACATATTCATTAAAATACTGAAAACTAATTGTCTATAAAAAAATAAGAATTGTTAATAAAAATTGTGAATAAAATTTTGATAACTATATTCATTACATAACTTTGCTACTATGAAAATCGAAACTTACATAGGACAGTTATTGTATCGTTATCAGTGTGTAACGGTTCCCGGGTTCGGAGCATTTTTGACCGAAATTCAGTCGGCGCAGCTTAATGAAAGCACAAATTCGTTTTTTCCACCCAAAAAAATGATCTCTTTTAACAGCCGTCTAAAAAACAATGACGGACTTCTGGCAAATCACATCGCAAATGCAGAAAAAACATCTTACGGTTTTGCTGTAAGTGCTATTGCTTTTGAAGTTGTTAGCTGGAAAAAAACATTAGAAGAAAATGGTACTATTTACCTAAAAGGAATTGGTGAAATTCGCTTTAATTCTGAAAAAAATATAATTTTCACACCAAATGATCAAACCAATTATCTAACAACCTCTTTTGGTTTAAGTCCATTTGTTTCTCCGTTAGTTAAAAAAGAAATGTTTGAGAAAAAAATCGAGAAAATTTCAGAAAGAGAAACGCTAGCATTGTATGAAAATGATGAAGAAAGCAGAGCAACAAATCCGTTATTAAAATATGCAGCAATTCTTGTTTTAGGACTTGGAATTACCGGTAGTATTGGATATCCTTTGTACCAAAGCCAAATCGCTTCAAAAACATTAATTGTTGAAAGTGCAGTTCAGAAAAAAGTACAAAACAAGATACAAGAAGCTACTTTTTTTATTCAAAATCCTCTTCCTGCTGTGACTCTTTCAGTAGATTCTGCAAAAGTTGAAACGGTTGAAAACAAAGTGATGCCATATCATATCATGGCCGGTGCTTACAGAAGTGAACAAAACGCCAGAAAAGCTTATAATCAACTGATAAAAGATGGCTATGAGGCAAGAATGCTTGGTGAAAATAAACATGGATTATTTCCTGTTTTATATGGAAGTTATGCTACAATGGCAGAAGCTGAAAAAGCACAAAAAGAAATACAAAAAGGCGAAAATCCAGATGCCTGGATATTAGTTCAACCACTATAAGACAAAAAATCCTGTCCGCCACTTCGGACAGGATTTTTTTTGTCTTATTTTATCTATAAAAAACCTTTTTATGATCCTGTAAATCAGCTTTGGATTTTACCTTTGTTCTTCATTAACAAGAACATAAATACAAAGTCATGAATCATAAACTAAAATTATTCTTCGCATTTTTTATTCTTATTTCTACTCAGCAATTCTACGCTCAGGAAATTGTAACCTCTCAAAAAGCGCAAGATGCTGTGGCAAAAAAGGCCGACCAGGAAGCCAAAAAATCATCTGACGAAATTCACAGAAAGCTTAACGACGAGCAATCCCGATTAAAAAAAGAACAAAAAAAGGTTGAAAGCCATCAAAAAGATCTGAAAAATTCAGAAAAGAATCTTGACAAAACAAAACAGAAAATCAGCAAGTTAGAATCTGATAATCAAAAGATTTATTCTAAAGTTAATTCAAATTCGATTACTGCAGAGGAAGCTCAAAAACAAGAATTGAAGGTAAAACAAAAAGAAGTTCAAATTCAAAAACTTAAGCTAAAACAAATCGATCAACAAAAAGATTTAGACAAAGTTAAAGCAACTTTACTTTAGACTAAAAAAGTCCTATTAGCCATGGCTAATAGGACTTTTTTACTTTGCTATTATTTTAGCATCCTGTTTCAGTATTACTTTAGTTCCCTGATAAATTGTAAGTTTCGCCGGGGGAGAATTTTTTTCGCCCAAAACGATGAATGCACATTCATATTTGTAATTGTCTTTTTTGAACTCATATTGATGATTCCCTCCTATTCCTTCTACCACAAGTTCGCCTCTATATATAATTAAATCAGGCTTTTCACTCATTTTTTTATCAATTGACCAAGAAGCAAAACGATAATTATTATGTCCCAGATTATCAATTCTGATTTTAAATTTAGAGGTTTCTAAAATACATATAGGTTTCTGAAAAAAAGCGATGCTTGAATCAAGTTCTTTTTTTTGAGAAGCTATTAGTTTATCCTTAAGATCGGTTTCAAATTTAGATTGATAATTTACTGCAGTCAATCGGCCATCCATATCCATCCAAATACTTCCGTGATTTAACATTATTCCGCGTAAACCCATATCAGACCAGTCTTTTTCAGGATTAGACTTTGTAATTTCATTTTTCAAAGTTGAATCAAATAGTTCTGTATAACGTTTTACAAAGTCTGTTTTATCGACAATATCAGGTATTGGATACTCGCGCTCCAACGGATACACAATCAAGTCTCCAAGGGCTTCCTTATTGTCATTTTTTATATTATCAATAAAGCTTTTAACCAACTTTTGATATTCTGCTTTTAATTCCTGCGCACCAGCCATACCACTGCAAAAAATCAATAATGCTAAAAATAAATTTCTTGTTTTCATTCTAAAATATTTTTAATCGCTTATTAATCTCATCCTCAAAACTCTTTATAAAAATACTAAATTTATATTTTATCTGAGCATACTAAATTACTCACAAGTAAATAGATAAACATAAAATATGGGCTAAATATTGTCTTTGCTCCAATAAAAAACCCGTTCCATGTGGAACAGGTTTGCTTCTATTTAGTAATTATTTTTGCGCTCTGAGTAAGGATAGTTTTTCCGTTTTGATAAATCGTCAGGGTTGCCGGAGGAGAGTCAGATGTGCCCATAAGAACGATATAACATTCATACAAATAAACTCCTTTTTTAAAATCAAAATGACTGTTTCCACCTGTTCCTTCAGAAATCCATTTTCCGTTAGTAATCAGTAAATCAGGTTTATCTGCCATACTATTCTTAAGCGACCAGGAAGCGTAACGGTAATTATCGTTTCCTAAATCGTCGATTCTTATTCTGAATTTAGAAGTTTCTAAAACATACATTGGCGTTTTAAACTTTGCAATCGATGGATGTAATTTTGTTTTTTCATTTGCTATAATTTTCTTTTGAAGATCTATTTCATACTGAGATTGGTAATTAATTGTGATTAATTTTCCGTTTGTATCCATCCAGATATCTCCGCTTCCAAGCATAATTCCTCGCCAACCAACTTCAGACCAGTCTTTTGCCGGATCAGATTTAATAATTTCATTTTTAAGAGTAGTGTCAAAAATCTGATCGTATCTTTTTACAAAATCAACTTTGTTTTTAACTTCCGGAATTGGATAATCCCGCCTTAACGGAAAAGAAATAAAAGCCACAACTCCCTCTTTGTTATTGCTTTTTACATTGGCAATAAAACTCTTGACAAATTTTTGATACTCTCCCTTTAAATCCTGGCTAAAAGCCAATTGACTGCAAAAAATCAAAACGCCAAAATATATTATTTTTTTTCTCATATCTAAATCTTTAATTAATTTAAGTGTTAGTTAATAAGTGTTGTCCCTACGGGAAATGTCACTAAGTTAATCTTTTTTAAATGCAATCTTATCATGCTGAGAGGAGTCGAAGCCCCGTAAGTAACTCGACAAAGAAAATTTTACCGCAAAGGTCGCAAAGGACTATATAAAGTTCTCAAAGTTTTGTGAATTGCCCTTTGCTTTGAGATTGCAAAGAGATTGCGTTTAAGTCTTAATTTAATAACATTGCCCTGCGGGACAAAAAATACACAAATAAATTAATTTCTACCAATACGCAATCTCTCTTCGAAAAATTTTTTATTACCACATTAGGGCTTAAATATTGACAGAATTAACGAAAATCCTACCGCAGAAATATCCCGATCATTTAAAATCAAGATTGTATGTTTAACGTGGAACACTTTTCAATAAAAAATCTCTATTTTACATAATGTTTTTACACAAAATCTAAAATCTAAAATCTAAAATCTAAAATCTAAAATCTAAAATCTAAAATCTAAAATCTAAAATCTAAAATCTAAAATCTAAAATCTAAAATCTATCCCGAAGTCTCGGGACCAAAATCAGTTTATACTGGCTTTGAACATTTTAAGTTCATCCCAGGTAAATTCGTCTCCATATTTTTCTTTTAATGGATTCAAGGATTCTTCCTGATAGAACTGAAAAGCTTCACGTAACGCCAGAATTTTATCATAGGACAAAACATCTGAAATCTCTACTTTCTTCGCCTGAATTAGTTTAACAAAATGCATTTCAACAGTTTGCACCGTAAGCTTTCGGATTCTGGCAATATCGGGTATCGAATTTTTTTCAAGCCACAAATCATGCGTTTCTTCTATGGTAGTTTTCTTTGCCGCCTTTGGTTCATTCTTGTCCGATCTACGGGCAGTATAACGCACTACAGGCTCCTCAGTTTTAAAAATATCGGTGTTAGCCATATTAAATTCCTCTCGGATCTTTGCAACCTTGTCTAATTTGTAGTTTTTAATCGCTGTCGACGACAATTTTTCCTTACAGATGGTTTCACCTGCAACGACAATTTCTATTAGCAATTTGGCCTTCATTAAACGCAAAACTGCTTTGGTTTGCAAATCATCCAAAAAAGTCAATTCTTCATAAAACTCTTTTACCTTTTTGAATTTCTGAATTTCGGCCATTTTTAGTAAAAGATCAGTAACCAACTTATCCATCGGTTTAAAGAAATAATCATACGCCGCCACTACCCTTTCCTGCACGAAAAACAAATCGACGGTTTCTTTATTGAAAATTTTATTAAGCTGATGAACGAATTTTTGCGAAGGATCGATCAATCCGTCAATAGTTTCTAAACGTTTATGTGCCCAAACTGAATGTTTCGATTTCTCAGATCCGGCAGCATTTTCGTTGTAACTAAATCTATGATTTCGCCATTCTTGTGCCAAATCTGCCCAGTTAAAACTGTTGATCAAATAGTTATGAATAAAATTCTTGGTTTCAAAATGCAGCGAATGTTTCAAAACGTCTTCAGTTGCTTTATTCAAAGCATAATCCATCACATCCTGATCGTTCGAAATGCCATTCATCTGTAGCGGAGAAAGCAAAATAAGCCCATTTAAGGACGTTAAACGCGATAATGCAACATATGCTTGTCCGGGCAAAAAAACTTGCGATACATCGAGCGCTGCTTTCTCAAAAGTTAAACCCTGGCTTTTATGCACCGTAATTGCCCACGCTAATTTGATTGGATAATGCGCAAATGTGCCCAAAACCTCTTCTTCAACCTCTTTTGTGAGATCGTTTACTTTGTATCGAATGTTTTTCCATTCGTATTTCTCTACTTCAATTGTTTTATTTTCTTCAGGGAAATGCACAAAAATTTCTTCGGGCGAAAGCGATTTTATAACTCCCATTTTTCCGTTGAAATATCGTTTTTCAAAAGATAAATCGTTCTTCACAAACATAACTTGTGCTCCAATTTTCAATTTCAAATTCTCTTCAACAGGAAATATTTTTTCCGGAAAATCCCCAACAATAAAAGGCTGATATGCATATTCATTTCCGGCTAAATCGCCTATTGCCTGCTCGTTAATAGAATCAGCCTTAGCATTATGAGTCGTAAGTGTTATATATCCTGGATTGTTTTTCAAGTCGAAATCAGGCTTCACATATTCATTTAAAACCTGAATATCCTGTGGTGTAATCTGATTGTTTCTCAGATTGTTCAAGACCGAGATAAATGCGTCATCGGTTTGACGATAAATCTTAGATAATTCAATGTACAACGGCGGATTTTGCTGAATTACATGCGAATGAAAAAAGAATTTTCCTTTGTAATAATTCCGTAAAGTTCGCCATTCTTCATCCCTAATTACGGGCGGAAGCTGCAATAAATCACCAATAAAAAGCACCTGAACACCACCAAAAGCTTGTGTGTTTCTACGAACTGTCTGCATCATAAAATCAATAGCATCCAATAAATCAGCTCGCAACATACTGACTTCATCAATAATCAAAAGTTCCATATTTCTGATTACATTTCGCTTGACATTGTTCATTTTGAAGTGTCTGCGAAGGGTATCTTTATTCTCGAATTTCACAGTTTCTGTAAACTGAGAAGCCTCCTGATAAGACGGAATAAAGGCCGAAAATGGCAATTGAAACATGGAATGAATAGTAACTCCACCGGCATTTAGCGCCGCAATACCCGTTGGTGCGACAACAACAGTGTTTTTGTGCGTCGTAGCAATGATTTCGCGTAAAAGCGTAGTTTTTCCTGTTCCTGCTTTACCGGTCAGGAAAATAGATTTTTGCGTTTGATTGATGAATTGTAAGGTGTAAGCAGCAGCTTCTGAAACGTTTTGCATTGGGCGTGTATTGAAGAACTAAAAGTATCGCATTTTTATAAAAGAAAAAACCTAAATCTTGACAGATTTAGGTTTTTAATTTAGTTAGTTAGTTTGGTATTATTTTTTAGCTTCTTCACCTGCTTTAGCAGCCGGTTTTTCGTCTGTTTTAGGCTCTGCTTTGTATTTATCGTTCAAAGCTTTAATGATATCTTTTGTGATGTCATATTTCTCTTCAGCATATAAAATAGAAGCAGCATCTCCTGTCCCGTAGATATAAGAATAACCGTTTTTCTTACCGTAATCTTTGATGAATTTTTTAACTCCGCTTACCAAAGAATCCATTTCAACACCACTTTCTTGTTGCAATTGTTGAGACAACGCTTGTTGAGCATAACCCAATTGTTGTTCTCTTTTTTGCAATTCAGCACCTTTTTGTTGTGCCCATGCTTGTCCATTTGCTTGTGCCTGACTTTGAAAACTAGCAGCGTCTTGTTTAAAACGAGTAATTTCCGCTTGTAGCTGTCTTCCTTTTTCTTCCGCTTGAGCTTTGTATTTAGCTTCAAGATCTTTTGCTTCAGTGTACTCTTTCATTAAAACCGAAGTATCTACGTAAGCTGTTTTTACTTCCTTAACTTCTGTTGCTTTATTACACGAAACAACTAAAATTGAAAGTGCGATAATTACTAATGCTTTTTTCATTTCTAAATTTCTATTTTTTTATTGGTATGAAAGACAAAAATATAAAAAAATAAATAGCATCAACATAAAGTTTAAAAAATGCTACAATTTTATGATATTGGTTTTATTTATAAGGCAAAATATTACCATAAAAAATCACTATTAAAAACAGCTTTCATAGCTTTCATTAGAGCCTTTTTCTCAAAAAAGACCACACAAACCCTCGTTTTTACAGAGAAAATGCCGTAAATGCGCTTATTTTAAGTTTTAGCTGTTTTTTAGAGTGTAAGATGCATGTTGAATCCTTTTTTCTAACGTGATCTTTTTAAAATTGATCAAAGCAAAAAAAATGGTCAAAAAAACATTTTTCTGTTCTTAGAATTTTTAAAACAAAATTCGGGAAGCAGCATTTTTGAAATTCTGCTTTTTTGAAAATCAGAAATACGATTTCTGATAAAAGCAAAATTTTTAACAATTTTCATCTTTATGATTTCAAAATTTAAAATCAGAAAAATTCAGCCGTAAAATTTCAAAAAACACTCGTTTTTTATGGTATTGTTTTTATTTATGGAACCCGATTAAAGCATAAAAAACCACTATCAAAAGTGGCTTTTATAGCTTTAATTAGAGGTGTTTTCTCAAAAAAGAGGATATTTCTCCTCACTACAACTAAAAAAGCGCCGTAAATGCGCTTATTTTACGTTTTAGCTGTTTTTTAGGACATAAATGTGCGATGAATACTCTTTTGTACTGCCCGCTTTCAAATTTGACTTTAATCCAACAAAAAAAGCACTGATGTAATTCATTTTTCCAGTTTTGTATTTTTCCGATAATAAGCTCACGTAAAAAGAATCAAATTTCATTGGAAGCACTTTTTCTAATTTCATATCTACTTTTTCAAAAAGTGATTTGATGGCTTTTTTTGAGAAATGCCAAAAATGAATTGGCACATCATAAGCCGCCCAAAATTCATTATAATATTTTGCATCGTAAGATTTGAAATTTGGAACCGCAACAATTAATGTTCCAGTTGGCTTAAGCAAACGCTTCAATTCCTGAATTTGAAATTCCAAATTTGGAACATGTTCTAAAACGTGCCACATTGTAATGACATCAAAAGAATTATTTTCGAGAACGCTAATTTCACCTACAAAAGAAATTCCTTTTTGGATCGCAATATTTTTTGCTCGCTCGCTTGGTTCTACTCCAACAGTTTCCCAACCGTCATTTTTGGCTGTCAATAAAAAATCTCCCGTTCCGGCACCAATATCTAAAATTCTGCCTTTTTGAGATTGTTCTGAATTAATCAAATTCAATTTATTTTTTAAAGCAATATTTTTTACAAAATGATATGCTTTTTCAAATAACGAACGTTTGTTGTCTGTGTGAGAAATATAATCTTCGCTTTCATAATATCTTCCAAGATTTTCTAAATCTGGTTGCGGAGATGTAATCAACATGTCTAAAGTTTCGTCATAATACAATTCGAAAATTTCTTTAGATACAGAATGGTCTTTTACAGTAAGAAAATGTTTTTTGTTTAAAACGTCCATTTTTTAATTATAGGTATTTTGGTTTAATTTCATAGCAAACCCTAAAAGCGAAATTTCCACTTTTAGGGCTTATTGTTTTTAAT
Source organism: Flavobacterium sp. ov086 (assembly GCF_900187965.1). GTDB lineage: Bacteria > Bacteroidota > Bacteroidia > Flavobacteriales > Flavobacteriaceae > Flavobacterium. The sequence goes on from NZ_FZNL01000036.1 coordinate 34,038, forward strand.
ATTTATTTTTTCTTTTAGCGCTTCCAATTTATTTTTACAGCCGACATTTTTTCATTTTCAATTCTTGTCTCTGTAATTATTGTAAAACCGTTTTTAATATAAAACGGCATTGGAGATTTATAAAAATCTCCATTTTCTTTTATTTCATTTTCATGATCAACTACCCAACCATTCAAACTATTATTTCTATTTTTTATTTCATTAATCAAAAGTGATCCGTTTCCCCTTCCCTGAATTTTACTATTCATAATTATTGCAAACCAATCTTCTCCTTCTCTCAAAAAAGTAAAAGTCCATCCAATTATTTCATTTGATTCATCAAGCAACAAATAATGTTTTGTATTTGAAAGTCCGTTTAAATACAATTCAAAATCTTCGCTTGTTTTCAAATGTAATCTTGCTGGATATTCATTATTCCAAAGTTCGCGTAAAACTTCTTTTTCTTCTTCCGATAAAATTTCTTTTCTAAGAATTCTCATAATCGCAACATTATAGCTTTTATCTTTTTGTCGTTCCGAGGAACGAGGAATCTTCGCAAGAAACTCCACAATCAAAGAACCAATCTTTGTCGATCTTGCAACGGAGATTCCTTGTTCCTCGGAATGACAAACTATCTCAAATTCGTTTCACGTGGAACATATTTTAGATTACCAAAAAAGATCAAACACAAATCTGTTTCACGTGGAACAAAACACATCTTATCTTGTCTTAAAAACAAAAATAAAAACAAATTAAAAATAGTTTCACGTGGAACAATGATTTCAAATATCACATTCCAACAAACTTGAAACCTGAAACAATTTTCTACCTTCCCATATAAATCAACAATACGGAAATATCACTTGGTGATACTCCGCTTATTCTTGAAGCTTGAGAAATTGTAACAGGACGAATCTTGCTCAATTTTTGTTTTGCTTCAATTGACATTGATTTAATTTTATTGTAATCGAAATTTTCCGGAATTTTCATTTCTTCTAAACGAGTAAGTTTATCAGCGTTATTTCTTTCCTTTTCGATATAACCAGAATATTTGACCTGAATTTCGGCTTGTTCCAAAATTTCCTGATCAACATCATTTGTTTCAATATACTCTTTTACCTTTTCAAATTTCATCATATCCTCCAAATCAATTTGCGGACGCGAAAAAACTTTAAACATTTTATCACCTTGCGTAATCGGAGCTGTTTCTTTTGCTTCCAAAATAGGATTCGTTTCAGCAACCGAAACACTTGTCTCTTTAAAGAAAGCAACCATCTTTTCAGATTCGTTCAATTTCTTTTCCATTCGACGCAAACGCGCTTCAGAAGCCAAACCAATTTCGTGAGACATTGGTGTCAATCTGAAATCAGCATTATCTTGACGCAACAATGTTCTATACTCTGCTCTTGACGTAAACATACGATATGGTTCTTCCGTTCCTTTCGTAATCAAGTCGTCAATCAAAACTCCAATATAAGCTTCGTCACGTTTCAAAATCAACGGCGCTTTTTCATGCACTTTCAAATGCGCATTTATACCGGCCATCAAACCTTGCGAAGCTGCTTCTTCATATCCTGTTGTCCCATTTATTTGTCCGGCAAAATATAAACCTTCAACCAACTTTGTTTCCAAAGTATGTTTCAATTGCGTTGGCGGAAAATAGTCATATTCGATTGCATAACCAGGACGAAAGAATTTCACATTCTCAAAACCAACAACAGAACGCAAAGCTTTAAACTGAATATCCTCTGGAAGCGAAGTCGAAAATCCGTTCACATAAACCTCACAAGTATTCCAACCTTCCGGCTCCACAAATAATTGGTGACGTTCTTTATCAGCAAAACGATTTATCTTATCTTCTATCGAAGGGCAATATCTTGGCCCAAGACTTTTGATTCTTCCGTTGAACATTGGAGAACGATCAAAACCCTCCCTCAAAATATCATGAACGTCCAACGACGTGTATGTCATGTGACAAGATCTTTGATGTGTCAAAGGAGTTGTCAAATCCGAATAAGAAAACTTATCCGGTTTTGCATCTCCCTTTTCTTCGTTCATTTTAGAATAATCCAAAGAACGTCCATCAACTCGTGGTGGCGTTCCAGTTTTCATTCTTCCAGATTCAAAACCTGCTTTAACCAAATCTTCGGTAATTCCGGTTGCAGCACTTTCGCCTGCTCTTCCTCCTCCGAATTGTTTTTCTCCAATATGAATTAAACCATTCAAGAAAGTTCCGTTTGTCAACACAACCGATTTAGATCGAATTTCAACTCCCAATGAAGTTTTGATTCCTTTTAACTTTCCATCCTCAATAATCAAACCTTTCACCATCTCTTGGTAGAAATCCAAATTTGGAGTTCCCTCCAACATCATTCTCCATTCTTCAGCAAAACGCATTCGGTCACTTTGAACTCTTGGCGACCACATTGCAGGTCCTTTCGATTTGTTCAACATCTTGAATTGAATTGCAGTTCGGTCAGAAACAATTCCTGAGTATCCACCCAACGCATCAATTTCACGCACTATCTGTCCTTTTGCTATTCCACCCATCGCTGGGTTGCAAGACATCTGTGCAATGTTCTGCAGGCTCATCGTAACCAATAAAGTTTTTGATCCTAAATTTGCGGCCGCTGCCGCGGCTTCAGATCCAGCATGACCTGCACCAACTACAATAACATCGTATTCTTCTAAAAACATTTTGTTTTATTATTCTCTGGAAACCGTTTAAGGCGATTCTCAGAATTAACTTCTTTACTATTTTTGTTCCACGTGGAACAGCGCTAACGCGCAAAATTTAAATCTTTCAAATTCAAATTACAATCTACAAATCTTAAATTCTGATCTCGCAAGCAATAACATGTTCCACGTGGAACGATGCAAACTCACAAAATACCAGTCAAAATTTCACATTCTAATCTCAAAAAACATATCTGTTCCACGTGGAACAGATCTAAAACCAAGCTTCGTTTTAAAAATTCAAAATCAAATTTAAACTTAAAAACCGGTTTTCTTTATGTTCCACGTGAAACACTTTTACCTATATTCAGCAAAATTATTTCACATAAAACTATTTAAAGAGATAAAATTCTAAACGTTCCACGTGAAACATCTCGAATTAAATTCTTGAAATCTCAAAGAAAAGATTTAAATTTAAAAATGTTTCACGTGAAACAACTGACTTATTTTTACTTTAAAAAACTTATTTATGTTTCACGTGGAACATAAATAAGTTTAAAATTAAAAAGTGGTTTAATTACTGTTCCACGTGAAACATTGCAATCTTCTCATCTTCTTTTGAACGCATAAGTTCTGCGTCAGCTTCACTTTTATCTTTATAACCACAGTAATGTAATATACCGTGAGCAAGAACACGTTTCAATTCTTCTTCAAAAGAAACATTAAAATCCTTTGCGTTATCGGCTACTCTTTCAACAGAAACAAAAATATCGCCGTTTAGTTCATTACCAACTGTGTAATCAAAACTGATAATATCAGTTAGAGTATCGTGATTTAGATATTCTACATTTATCTTATGAAGATATTCATCATCACAAAAAATGTAATTTATCTCTCCTTCGTTTTTACTTTCAGAAACAATTACAGCGCTTAACCATTCGGCAAAAACTTGTTCGTTATCTAAAGTAAATTCGGTTTCGTAATTAAAATTGATCATTTTGTATTAAAATATTCTTGAACTTTTTGATTAAAATTCGAGCGCAAAGGTAGTGATTGTCTGTTTAATATCTCTACACTGTTTAAATAATCCAATAGTGAACTCGGTAAAGCGTTTGTTCTATTAGAAAATTCAGCCTTATTAGTTTCAGATTGACGCTTGGTATCTTGCCCTTGTTGCTGAACTGCATTATTTAATTTTAATAATTCCTGCTGAATATTAAGGATGCGTTGCAAGTTTTCATTCTTAAAACCTTTATTTAAAATTTGTTTTTCAGAAGCTTTCATTTGATCGATTACAGATTTACCCTGAGAGTCTAATCCCTGCTTAGCTAATTCTTTTTGTAAAGCTTCACGAAGTTTTACTTGCTCTTTGTAAATTTCCATGATTGCTTCTGCATCTCCTTCTCCGTCATTACCATCTTTATTTTCATTTCCCTTACCCCCACTTTTATTTCCCTGTCCATCTTTTCCATCTTTACCATCTCCGCTTTTTCCCTTTCCATCTTTTCCCTGACTATCTTTTCCTTCTCCACTTTTTCCTTCACCGGGTTTATCTCCAGGTTTCATTCCAGCTTTCATTTTCTCTCCTAAACCTTTTTGCTTTTGAATAATATCTGGTAATTGCATTCCTTGTCCATCACCCGGTTTTGGTTTTCCCGATCCCGGTTTAGACATCGACATCTGCATATTGTTTAATAAATCACTCAAAAAGTCGGCTAATTTATTTGCAGAAGAAACTGCATATTGCTGATGCGAAACTCCTTTTGGAACCTGAACATCACTTAGACTTTCAATAGCTTTGTCTACATTATATTGTACGTTACCAATTTCTTTAGTTACATCTTCGGCAATTTTAGGATTACGAAGTGACATTGCAAACAAACTATCATCAACATATCTAAACTGTTGTTTCAAATTCTGTTGAACTTTAATATTCTTTGTATATGCCGAGGAACCTAATTTCATAGATTTAAATTGTTTCATCACATCTTCTTCAGATAAAGAAAACGCTAAAAGATTATCCAGAATCTGACGAAGCATTGCAACATCTTCTTCCAATTGATCTTGTTCTCCACCTTCCATTTCAGACTGCATTTGTTCTGCCATACTTTTCATTTTCTTAGCAGCACTTTTTTGTTTTGGTTTAGCCGAAGAAGAATTCTTTTTACTCAATTCTTCAGAAGCTTTTTCTAAATCATTCTTTACATCTTTTTCTTTTGAAGCATCATTCGGAATATCCAAAGGAGCTTTTAATGTTTTATTTTCTTCTTTAAGGTCTTTTAAATCTTCTTGTATTTTATCAAAAGCTTTATTAATATCTTCCTGTTTCTCCTGAGTATTTTCTTTTTCTTTATTAGAAAGCTGCTCTTGTTGATCCGCAAGTTTATTTAATTTCTCAGCAACTTGTTCTGCTTTTTTAGATACATAAAAACGTTTAGTAAGTTCAACCAATTGCTCTAAGTTGCGAGATTGGTTCTTACTGATTTGTTTGAACTTTTCCATTTTATCAAACAATTCTTCGCTTTGTAATTTATCATTTAAGTTCTTTAACTCGTCCATCAACTTCTGATTCTTCTCTAAATCTTTCTCAGCATTATCCAAACGCTTTTGCAAATCATCAGCTGTTTTATCTTTCTTTTCAGATTGAAATTTATCTAAGTTCTTATTCATTTTCTCCGCAAATTGTTTCATCATTTCGTCTTGTTGCTTCTGACGTTTGATAAAATCATTTACTTTTTGCTGATCTTTAAACTCTAAATTATCTTTCTCTTTTCCTGCTTTCTGAATCTTATCCATCTCAGAAAACTGCTTTGTTTGATTCTTCAAAGACTTCTCTAAACTATTGATATTGTCATTTTGCTGTTGTAATTCTATATCATGAATTTCATCTGTTGTCGAAACACGATCAGAAAAAACAGAAGACTTTGTACTCTTAAAACCATGAGGTGCATCATTATCAAAAACTTCAAAATAGTATTCATAAGACACTCCTTCCTGAACGGCAAGGTTGCTTGGAAAATTAAAAACAAACTGATCAAATACTCCAGACTTCACAGGAATCGTTCCACGCTTAGCAGTGTTTGGTTTGTTGTGTTCGTAATAAACTACCTGAAGTTTAGACAAACCATAGTCGTCACCTAACCTACCTAAAACATAATTTTTATCTAACTTTAAACTATCAGGTGCTGGCGAAACAATGATCGTCGGGTGCTGATCTTTGATAACTGAGAGCTGATAATCCAGTTTTTCGTAATTTTTAACCTTATTATTCGAGGTAAGAATTTGATATTCTGTATTTTGACTGATATTCTTAGCCAATTTAAACTCGTTTTCGGCTTTATTGAACTTAAAAGCAGCATTTTCATCCTTCCAAACTATCTCTTGAGTTGATTGTGTATTCATCTTCCAGGTCACTAAAGTTCCTTCTGGCACAATTGCATTTCCGGTTCCTTGAATTGTTTCAGATTTCTTCTTTAGATAAGATGGAAAATTCAACACCATTTCGAAGTTTGCAATCGACGGAACTGTGATAACTTTCAACTCATATTCATCAGATGAAACTGAATTTCCTTCAAAAGAAAAAGCAACATTCTCAACTGGCTTTTCAATTTTAAATTCAAACTTTCCTGGTTGAGAAGATTCCATAAAATAACTTTCATTACCAATATGAATCATCACATTCTCCGGAACTACATTTCCAACAGATTCCATTTTGATAAGGAAATCTTTATTCTGTTCTGTTTGCAAATTAGGATTTAGAACTACAAATTTAAAAGGAGCCGGAGGTAAAAACGTAGCATTAAAATGTACAACTCTATTTAAACTTTGAGATATTATATTGCTATTTCCTGAAATATAAAACACAACAAAAAGTAAAATCGGAACTATTGCTAATGGTAAATACTTCTTATTAGTTTTAAAATTGATCGCATTCCCAAACGGAATTGGCTGCAATGAATTTGCTTTTTGTTCTATTGAAGCCAACATCAACTCTGAACTTTCTGCTGAATTCTCAGAAGCCGACAATTGTAAAAAGTTAGTTAGTTTATCACTAACTTCTGTAAAATGATCTCCAATAATTTTGGAAGCCTGATTATAATCAATCCCTTTTTGAAGTTTGAATAACTTAAAAATTGGAAACAAAATAAATCGAAACAAAAGGAAAACCTCTACTCCTATAAATATCCAAAACAATAATGTTCTTCCTACCGGTTTTAGCCAAAGAAAATACTCAACAAAAAGGGTGAACAGAAAATACAATAATCCAAAACCAATAAAAAGAAGTCCTCCTTTTATCAATTCATTCATATAATATTTCTTTATAAATGCCTCTAATTTTTGATATATTCCAGATGTTGTTTTCAAAATGAATCTCTTTTATTTATAACCCATAAAAGTACTAATTTTAATTAGATAATAATCAATGAGAAAATTAGTCAATTAAGCTAAAAGCAAGACATTATCTAATTAAAACTCATTTTCTAATTCTCTAATTAGAATTGTATCTTTGCATCAAAATTTAAACAAATGTCAAAGCAAGTTCGTGTGCGTTTTGCACCAAGTCCAACAGGACCTTTACATATTGGCGGAGTTCGTACTGCCTTATTTAATTATTTATTTGCCAAAAAAAACAATGGTGTTTTTTATTTAAGAATTGAAGATACTGATCAAACTCGTTTTGTTCCCGGTGCCGAAGCTTATATTATGGAAGCACTCGAATGGTTAGGAATTGCTCCCGAAGAAACGGTTGGAAAAAATGAAAAATTTGGTCCATACAGACAAAGTGATCGTAAAGAATTGTACCAACAATATGCTGATCAATTGATCAATTCCGGTTGGGCATATTATGCTTTTGATACTCCGGAAGCTTTAGATGCACATAGAAAACAACATGAAGCCGAAGGAAAAACATTTATTTATAACCATCATAATCGTGAAAAGTTAGACACTTCTCTTGTAATTTCTACTGACGAAGTTTCTAAAAGAATTGCAAATGGAGAACATTATGTGATTCGTTTTAAAACTCCTACTGATGAAACTTTACACTTAAAAGATATCATTCGTGGTGATGTAAAATTCGAAACGAATCTTCTTGACGATAAAGTATTATTTAAAAGTGACGGAATGCCAACATATCATTTAGCAAATATTGTTGATGATCATTTGATGGAAACTTCGCATGTAATTCGTGGTGAAGAATGGTTGCCATCTATGCCTCTTCACGTTTTATTATACAGAGCTTTTGGTTGGGATGCTCCTGAATTTGCACATTTACCTTTGATTTTAAAACCCGTTGGAAACGGAAAATTATCAAAAAGAGATGGTGATAAATTAGGATTTCCTGTGTTTCCACTAGAATGGAAAACCGAAGAAGGTGTTTCATCTGGTTACAGAGAAAATGGATTTTTCCCAGAAGCAGTTATAAATTTCCTTGCTTTGTTAGGTTGGAATGACGGAACCGATAAAGAATTATTTTCTTTAGATGAACTTGTAGAATCTTTTGACTTAAATAGAGTTCATAAATCTGGAGCTAAATTTGATCCTGAGAAAAACAAATGGTTCAATCACCAACATTTAATCAAACAAAATGATGCTGATTTAGCGAAGGACTTCACTCCTATTTTGATTGAAAAAGGTGTTGATATTTCTAAATTTGATGTTACAAGAATTGTTTCATTAATTAAAGAAAGAGCAAATTTTGTTTCTGAATTTTGGGATTTAAGTGATTTCTTTTTCCAGGCTCCAACATCTTACGATGAAAAAGCAAGCAAAAACTGGAAAGAAGAAACTCCAACATTAATGCAAGAATTAATTTCGGTTCTTGAAAATATAGAAGATTTTACATCAGTAAATATTGAAACTATCGTGAAAGATTGGTTAACTAAAAACGAAATTGGAATGGGTAAAGTTATGCAGCCCTTCCGTTTGAGTTTGGTTGGAGCTCTTAAAGGTCCTCACCTATTTGATATTGTTGAAATCATTGGAAAAGAAGAAACTATTTCGAGAATTCAAAAAGCGATAACAACTTTATAAAAACAAAAAAGCTCCCAAAATTTAGACTGCACCCAAAAGTTTAGACGAATTTATAATTAAGTTTGATAATAATGAGCTCGATATTGTATCGGGCTCATTCCTTTTAGATTTAGTTTTATTCTATCGTTATTATAGTAATTTATATATTCAATTATTTCTTGTTTTAATTCACTAACTGAACTGTATTTCTTAAGATAAAAAAGTTCTGATTTTATTATTCCGAAGAAATTTTCTATTACAGCGTTGTCAAGACAATTTCCTTTTCTTGACATACTTTGTCTGATTCCTTTTTGTCTTAATAAATATTGATATTGTTTCATTTGATACTGCCATCCTTGGTCTGAGTGGAGTATTAAATTAGTTTGATCGGGTATTTTTTCAAAAG
>NZ_FZNL01000013.1 GCF_900187965.1 Flavobacterium sp. ov086
ACTTATGTCAGGGCGGAACCACCAGTGTAAGTTATGTGATTACAGACAAATGTTACACCACTACAATTACTAAAAGCTTCACCATTACTAAAGCTGATTTACTTAATGTTTCAAGTCCTCCAAATAAAACAGTTATTTGTGGTGAAAATGCAGATGCAGCATTCATCGCATGGATTGCAGGATTTAAATACACAGGAGGATGTTCTGGAAATGTTCAGGCTACAGATTTGTCTCAATTTGTGAAACCTCAAATTGGGGTGCCATTAGTTATTGAATTTGTTGTTTCAAACAATTGCGAAACGATTAAAAAAATGTCAACATTTTTAATCACTCCATGTACAACTCCAATTTGTACCTATACTCAGGGTGCTTATGGAAATAGTGGAGGTATGTCATGTGCGGGAGGAGTTTCTTATACAACCAAAGCTCTTATTGCGAAATCATTAAGTACTTATCCAGGTGGAACAATGACAATTGGTTTAGCCGGAAAATCTGTTTTAGTATCTAATAATACGGCAGATATCAATGGTGTAATTGCATTTTTGCCAGGAGGAGGAGGAAGTAAAGTATTGCCAAACGGCAATCTGCATATCAGTGCATTAACTGCATCCTATCTTAAAAATGGTAAAATCAATAATACCTTATTAGCTCAAACCATTACTTTAGGGCTTAATTTAGGTATTGATAGTGAGTTGAGTAAATTTAAACTACAGGCAGGTATATTAGCTGTTGCTCAACCTGATGGTGGCTGCGGATCAAAAACTCCAAAAGTACGTTCTTGTAATCCTGACGGAACAGTAAGTAATGAGTATAAATTTTACACTATTCCAAACACTGTTGTTAGTAAACTGGGAGGAGATAAAACAGTTGGAGATTTATTCAACTTAGCCAACCAAGCGTTAGGAGGAGGAAATACCAACGGAGCTTCTCTTTCTGATATAGCAAGTTTGGTAGATTTGATAAACAATGCATTTGATGAATGTAGAATTTCAATGGGATACAACATTCCGCCGCTTGCTTGTGTAGCAACTCAAGAACCTATAGTTACGGAGACACCTACAACAACTCCAGAAACAACTGTAGTTGACGGTGGCGGAAAAGAAAGCAAAAAAGCTAGTTTTGATGCTTATCCGGTTCCATTTAAAAACTACATTACAATTCGTTATAACTTTAATTATGCGAGTGATGTCAAAATTGAATTGTTTGACATAGCAGGAACTTTGTTATCTTCAAAAACAGATACAAATTCTTATTTGGACAAAGAATATAACTTTAATATTGATTTCTACGTAGGTAAATTCCAAGTTTACATTCTAAAAGTTACAACTAGTAAAGGCAGCAGTTCTAAAAAAATCATTTCTGCCGGTAATTAGATTAATTTATAAACCTTATTTAAAGCATCCGTTAAAAGCGGATGCTTTTTTTTTTGAAAATTATTTTTTTTTTTGCCTCCTATTTGATTATTAGTGTTTTATGTGTGGAATAATTTGGGAAATGCAAATGACATTAAAAAAAGTTAGGAAAAAAATTATGTTTTTCTTTTTTTTGGTTTGATTTTTGGGATACCTTTATATATAAAATTTAAAAAAATATATATTATGAAAAAGATACTTACACTTTTCGCAATTGTTGGATTAATGGCGTTTTCTAGTTGTGAAGGACCAGAAGGGCCACAAGGGCCTCCAGGTGAATCGGTTGCTGCTGACGTTTTTGAAGTTGAAAAAGTAAATTTTAGTGCGACTGCTAATTCCGATTTTTATTTTAATTTTAAATCACGAATTTTTCCAGGTGATGTCGTTTTAGTATATAGATATGCTGGATTCTCTCCTACTACTAATTTAAATGTGTGGACAATTCTTCCTGATTCTCACTATTACACAGACGGAGGGTTTTATTTTAGCTATAAATTTGATTTTACTCAAGATGATGTTAGAATTTATACAGAGGGATTGGATTTAGTTGCAAATCCAATACCAGCTGATTTAAGGACTAATCAAATATTTCGTATTGTAGTTGTTCCGGGTAACAATCCTATAGTTACTACGGCTAAATCTATAAATAAAGCTGACTATTCAGATTATTATGCAGTTATTAAGAAATATGGTATTGATGACAGTAATGTTAAGAAATTAAACTAAGTTTTAATTCAATTATAATAAAAAAGGAAATCGTAAGATTTCCTTTTTTTATTTTATCAATTAGTTATTGTTTAATAAATGTTTTTTGTGTGGTACCAAAAGATTGGCTGTCAATTGTAATGAAATATGTGCCTACTGTAAGACCTGTAACATTTATACTTATCAACTTAGGATTTACAACTGAATAATTATTTGAATTAACTATATTTCCAATAATGTTAGAGATTGTTACTTTTGCATCGGATATGTCTGAAGTGCTTTCGATGTTTAAAATAGATGATGTAGGGTTGGGGTAAATTTTCATGTATGCTTCATTTGAACTACCAGTTAGAGATACTTCATTACTATAACTAGTAACAGTTGTATTAATCCATTTTGGATAGAAAGTTTGGTAATTGATTCTGGCAATTCTTCTATAGTTATATGAGGATTCAAAAACAAATGCAGGAGATCTTCGTCCATTACCTGAAATAACTTTTAAAGAAGATGGAGCTAGAAGATAGTCTTTTGACGTTGCTCCGGGTATATCTGTCCATACGGAAAGACCTCTTTCTTGTATTTGACTTTGCCATTGATAACCTATTCTTAATATACTGAAATCCTTATCATCGATATTAGGATTATCAACTGTTGGTGTTGAGCCAATTATTGTACTAGGAGTTTCGTAGTTAGTAAGAGATGATATTTTTAAGATTTGGTCACAACAAATGGTATTATTATAACGCAATCCTCTAACGACAACTTTTATTGGCTCGCTTGCATTGCTTATATTTTGATAAATTGCAATTCTTCTTACTAGATAGTAAGTGTCTTCTAGATTAGATTTTTCTGAAGGATCATAAAAATCCAAGTTTTCTGAATTTTCATTAGATATGGTAGTCCATGTTTTGGGACCTGATTGATTAGTGTTTGTCTTTGTATATTCCCATTTATAACTATCAACAGAAACGCCAGGGTCCCTTGGTTGAATAGTATAAAAAGGATCTTGTAAAACTTTTAAATTTACTACTGATCCCATACCAAAAATAGTCAAATTTTTTATACTTGATAATTCAATAAACCCTTCTGAGTTTATAGATCCAGAGGCTGAAATTGTATTTCTAAGTATTGGAGTTTGAACAACAGTAATAGTTATCGCGTTACTTTTATTTGGGTATTGACCACCATAACGATATCCTAAACCTCTTGTAACGGTAAGTTTTCCAATTTCAGTTAAATGATCAATCTCTAAAGTGCTACTGCTATTGCTTAAAAAGTTCACTCCTCCAGAAAGTCCAGCTCCGATCCATGTATAAGTGATACCATAAGGCTCTCCTTGATATGGGTTTAGATAAGTGCTTCCGGTTATTATTGCTGGTTTTTCTCCTACTCTAACTATTTGGTCACAACATAATGTATTAGGGATTTTTGTTGGGTTTGGAGCATCTGCAGGAGGGTTTAAATTGGTTCCTGTAGTCATTGTTGCATTTTTAACTACAGAAAGATAAGGACTTTTATATGCTACTGCAGATGCGCTATTGCTGTTTTTGTATTCGGCATAAACAAATCCTCCAGAGGTTTGAAAATCTGCCCAGTTTAAGTTTATTGTAAAACTTTTGGTAGCAGTTTTTCCGCCGCCAAAGTATAATGTACCACCATCGCCTCCGTTGGCGACATTCGCTCCAAGTGCTACAGAATTCATGTAATAAACTTTTATAGTTCCTTGATCTCCTACTGCGGCACCGGCAGGAATTTCTACTTTAACACCTAACGAAATAGTAGAGTAGGGAACAGAGGCAAGGTTAATTGGACCTGCACTAACATTAGATCCGTTTACGGATGTTGGTGTGATGGTAACTTTTTGCGCAAACAAAATAGTAGTAAACAAAAAGAGGAAAAAGAGATAGATGTAATTTTTTCTCATGATAAGACTTTTAAATTATTTATAATAATAAGTAAACCTAGTTATAAATAATGTATAATCTTATTTTTAATGGTTAAAATATAGTATTTATCTTGTTATTTAACTATTATTGAAGATTTCAAGTTTATCAAGGCATAAAAAAGGAGATCTAAATGATCTCCTTTTTTATACATATATATTACAGGAAAATTATTCCTCGTTTGAATCTGTAAGTGTTTTTTCTTCTCCAAATTTTAGAGAAACTAAAATCCCCACTAAAAGAGAAAGAGCAATAAAAGCTAAAGAAGCCCATTCAGGAACGTGAATAAAATCGTGAAGAATCATTTTTAATCCTACAAAAGCTAAAATAGCTACCAAACTATACTCTAAGAAACTGAATTTTGCCAGCATATTCGCCAGGAAGAAATACATAGAACGTAAACCTAAAATGGCAAAAATATTAGAACTAAATACTAAAAACGGATCTGATGTAATCGCAAGAATTGCCGGAACACTGTCTACAGCAAAAAGAACATCCATAACCTCAATAACAATCAAGGCAACAAATAAAGGAGTTGCTGCTTTTTTTGCCGTTTTTGTGCTAATGAAAAATTTCTCTCCATCCATTTCAGAAGTAATCGGGATGATTTTTCCAAGTGTTTTGTAAACAAAGGAATCTTTTGGATGAAAATCTTCTTCTTCACCTGAAAATAACATTTTCAAAGCTGTAAAAATTAAGAATGCACCAAACAAATACGTTGTCCACGTAAATTTATTGATAAGCATTACGCCAAAGAAAATCATTAATCCGCGGAAAATGATCGCACCAAGGATTCCCCAGAATAAAACACGGTGTTGGTATTTTTGAGGTATTTTGAAAGAAGCAAAAATAATAGCGATTACAAATATATTATCTACACTCAATGATAATTCGATTAAGTAACCCGTAATAAACTTCATTGAAGCAACGGCAGGTTTTAACTGATCTGGATTTGCAATATAATCTGTGGTATAAAGCCAGTAAATTACTCCCGAAAACAAAAACGAAAGTGTTACCCAAATCAAGGTCCATTTACTTGCTTCTTTGGTACTAATAATATGAGGTGTTTTGTTGAAAACGCCTAAATCTAAAGCAAGAATAATTACAACAGCTACTAAAAAGAAAATCCAAACCATTATGATATTTTTTAAATGATTTACAAAGATAGTTTTTGAAGTTTAACTTAAAAATTTATTAATAGAAATTACCTTAAAATTTAGTATTATAAACCCGACAGGTTTTTAAAACCTGTCGGGTTTGAATGCGCGTAATATCTTTGTCAAAGTTTTAAACTTTGACAAAGATCCTTACACAAAGTTTGCCCACACATTTTTGTCATACCGATTGCTATCGGGACGTTGCTACAACATAAATCATTCCTCCGGAATTTTTTCTAGCAGTTCCATAGGAACAAAATATATTGTAGGGATGTCCCGAAGCTTCGGGATCAATCCATCATTCGCAATCAAAACCCAATCTTGTCATTCCTCGTTCGGAATGACAATGATTGTGGTTATTTTTGCGTGAAGCCAAAACCGTAAAATTTCAAAAACCTGTCGGGTTTATAGGCAAAAAAAAGTGCCATCTGATCAGGATGGCACTTTTAAGTATTTATAAGCTTTGAATTATAGCACTGATTTTACAGTTTTGATAATTCTTGCAGCGATTTTGTATGGATCACCGTTTGAAGCTGGTCTTCTGTCTTCAAGGTATCCTTTCCATCCTTTTTGAACAGTATATAAAGGAATTCTAATTGAAGCTCCTCTATCAGATACTCCATAAGAGAAATCGTGAATAGAAGCAGTTTCATGTTTTCCAGTTAAACGTTGGTCGTTGTAAGCTCCGTAAACTGCAATGTGTTCTGCAACAACAGGACGGAAGGCTTCACAGATTTTTTCGTAAGTTTCTTTAGAACCACATGTTCTTAAGATCTCGTTAGAGAAGTTAGCATGCATACCTGAACCATTCCAGTCTGTGTCTCCAAGTGGTTTTGGGTGATATTCTATATAGTAACCATATTTTTCAGTCAAACGATCTAATAAGTAACGAGCAACCCAAATTTCGTCTCCGGCTTTTTTAGCACCTTTAGCAAATAATTGGAATTCCCATTGTCCGCAAGCAACCTCTTGGTTAATACCTTCGAAGTTAAGTCCGGCAGCGATACATAAGTCAGCATGTTCTTCTACTAATTTTCTTCCGTGAGTGTTTTTTCCACCTACAGAGCAGTAGTACATACCTTGTGGAGCAGGATATCCTCCAACAGGGAAACCTAATGGCAATAAAGTTTTAGTATCCATGATGAAATACTCTTGTTCGAAACCAAACCAAAAATCATCATTATCATCATCAATTGTAGCTCTACCGTTAGAAGGGTGTGGTGTTCCGTCAGCATACATAACTTCTGACATTACAATGTAACCATTTATACGAGTTGGATCCGGGTAAATCGCAACTGGAACTAATAGACAGTCTGAAGATCCACCTTCAGCTTGTTTTGTTGACGAACCATCAAATGACCAGTTTCCAAGTTCTTCTAATGTTCCTTTGAAATTTTCGTGCTCTTCAACTTTAGTTTTACTTCTAAGATTTTGAGTTGGTTCATATCCATCTAACCAAATGTACTCTAACTTAATTTTAGCCATAATAATATAAATTAATTTTTTTTGTTTTTTTCGTTGGGTCAAATATAGATTTATTTTTTTAGTCCTAAAAATTAGGGGGCTATTTTGTTTAGCAGAGTATTATTTTTTAGAGAAGCGCAATTTTGGCAGGGGTATATTTTATAAAAAGCAATTTTTAACACCATAAAAAAATAAATTCGTAATAATTACGGTAGATTTTTGAATTTCTGGGTTAAGGAATTATGAAAAAATGTTTATTTAATGAATAATACTAAGGTGTTTTGTTATATTTCTACAGATAAGATTCATTATTCTTTGTAAAAAGCATCTTCTATTGAAAAATCGTCGCATAATTTTCTAAAATTTATCTTTCAAACGGGGGGTTTATTCTTTATATTTGTTCTTCTTTTTTTATAGGAATTATTACAAATTTTTAAACTTATATACATGTCAACATTACGTTTTCAAGCTTTAAAAGAAGCTTCTACAAGAAAGCCGGTACATTTTGAAGAAATAGACAGAAAATCTAATATTTTTGGTTCAAATGTGTTCAATGAGAAAGCAATGAGGCAGTTTTTAACTTCAGATGCTTTAAAAGGGGTAAGAGATGCGGTTCAACATGGAACTAAAATAGACAGAAAACTGGCTGATTATATCGCCATGGGAATGAAAGAATGGGCTCTTTCTAAAGGAGTTACACATTATACACACTGGTTTCAGCCTCTTACGGGAACAACCGCAGAGAAACACGATGCTTTTTTTGAAACATCGTATGATGGAAGCGACCCTGTAGAAAAATTTGGCGGAGCACAATTGGTGCAACAAGAGCCGGATGCATCAAGTTTCCCGAATGGAGGAATCAGAAATACTTTTGAAGCCAGAGGTTACACAGCGTGGGATCCAACTTCGCCAGCCTTTATATATGGAACAACATTATGTATCCCAACAGTTTTTATTGCTTATACAGGAGAAGCTTTAGATAATAAAATTCCGTTATTAAGAGCATTATCTGCAATGGATGAAGCTGCGACAGAAGTATGTAAATATTTTGATAAAAATGTAAAAAAAGTTACTGCTACTTTAGGCTGGGAACAAGAATACTTTTTGATCGATAAAGCTTTGGCAAATTCACGTCCGGATTTAATGATGACCGGAAGAACATTATTAGGGCATACATCTGCAAAAGGACAACAACTTGATGATCATTATTTTGGATCTATCCCAACGCGTGCCTTAACGTATATGAGAGATCTGGAACAAGAATGTATGTTATTGGGAATTCCGGTAAAAACGCGTCATAACGAGGTTGCACCAAATCAGTTTGAGTTAGCACCAATTTTTGAAGAAACCAATCTTGCTGTAGATCACAACTCCTTATTAATGGATGTGATGCAAAGAGTTGCAGAGCGTCATGATTTTAAAGTGTTATTTCACGAAAAACCATTTAAAGGAGTAAACGGTTCCGGAAAACACAACAACTGGTCACTGGCAACAGATACAGGAGTTAACTTATTAAGTCCGAGTAAAACGCCAATGAGCAATTTACAATTTCTTACCTTTTTTATTAATACCATAAAAGCAGTTAACGATTACGAAACTTTACTAAGAGCTTCTATCGCAACAGCAAGTAACGATCACAGGTTAGGAGCAAACGAAGCACCACCGGCAATTATCTCTGTTTTTATTGGAGCACAACTAACAAAAGTTTTATCAGAATTAGAAAGTGTAACAACCGGAAAATTATCTCCGGAAGAAAAAACAGATTTAAAACTAAATGTAGTCGGAAAAATTCCGGATGTACTTTTAGACAATACAGACAGAAACAGAACTTCGCCATTTGCCTTTACAGGAAATAAATTTGAGTTCAGAGCGGTAGGTTCAAATTCAAACTGTTCAAATTCAATGACTACTTTGAATGCCATTGTGGCCAAACAATTGAAAGATTTTAAAATAGAAGTAGATGCTTTAATTGAGTCGAAAGACATGAAAAAAGACGATGCAATCTTCAATGTTTTAAGGGAATACATCAAACAATCTAAAAAAATACTTTTTGAAGGAGACGGATATAGTGATGCCTGGGAAAAAGAAGCCGCTAAAAGAGGTTTAAGTAATTTTAAAACTACTCCCGAAGCGATTAAAGCCAAAGTTTCTAAACAAGCATTTGACTTATTCGAAGAATTAGGGATTATGAATCATATTGAAGTTGAGGCACGTTACGAAATTGAATTGGAAGAATACACGAAGAAGATTCAGATTGAAGGAAGGATTTTAGGAGATATTTCAAGAAATCACGTAATTCCAACAGCAATTCGTTACCAAAATACTTTAATCGAGAACGTAAAAGGACTAAAAGAAATTTTCGGGAAAGAGTTTGAAACCATTGCCAAAGAGCAAATTGTTTTAATCAAAGAAATTTCAGGTCATATAGAAGGAATAAATTCTAAAGTATTAGCGATGACAAATGAGAGAAAAACAGCAAATCATTTGACAGATGCTCAAAAAATGGCCGAAGCATATTGCAATAAAGTAAAACCATATTTTGAAGATATTCGAAATCACTGCGACAAATTAGAATTATTAGTAGATGACGAAAGTTGGACCTTAACTAAATACAGAGAATTGTTGTTTACCAAATAAGATTCTCAAAATAGCACTTTAAAGCCTGTCTCGAAAAAAGACAGGCTTTTTTTTGAGATTATCTTTAAATAAAAAAACATATAAAGTAGTATTTTTCTTCTTATTGTAAAATAAGATAAAGGCAGTTCATCGAGATAGTCTCACATTTTATCGAAAAGAAGCTAATGTGTTGAAAAATAAGTAAATATGTCTAATTTGGTTTGAGATAAGTTTTCTAAATTTGAGTATGAAAAGGAGGGAATCAAGAACGAATCTACTTTTCAAATTATTTTTTAGAATGATAAATTTCTCCAAATTGTATAACCTGCATCACAAGTTGTATTAGTAGCCAATTAAATATAAGCCTTGAAAATGTTTAAAACAATTTAGTTGCACAAAAAAGCGACAGTATTTAAAAACTGTCGCTTTTTTTTGTGAATCACAGATTTGAAGAAAATATGATTTTAATTAGAATAAGTTCTAATTTTAAATCGTATAGTCCCAAGAATTAAAAAAAGGGATTATCTTTGCACCACATCAACACAAACTAAGTTTCATGAGTTCAGATTCTAGCAAAAGGTACGCACAAAGAGGTGTTTCGGCATCAAAAGAAGACGTACACAACGCCATAAAAAATATTGATAAAGGTTTATTTCCTCAAGCATTTTGTAAAATTGTTCCAGATTATCTTACCCAGGATGAGGAATATTGCTTGATTATGCACGCAGACGGCGCAGGTACAAAATCGTCATTAGCGTATATGTATTGGAAAGAAACAGGTGATATTTCAGTTTGGAAAGGAATCGCTCAGGATGCTTTAATCATGAACATCGACGATTTATTATGCGTTGGTGCAACAGATAATATCTTGCTTTCTTCTACAATTGGAAGAAATAAAAACTTAATTCCGGCCGAAGTTATTTCAGCAATCATCAACGGAACCGAAGAATTAATCAACGAATTAAAATCTTTTGGCGTAACGATTCATTCAACAGGAGGAGAAACTGCCGATGTTGGAGATGTAGTTCGTACCATAATTGTCGATTCTACCGTTACCGCTCGTATGAAACGCAGCGATGTAGTAGACAATGCAAACATTAAAGCAGGCGACGTAATTGTTGGTTTGACATCTTTTGGTCAGGCAACTTACGAAAAAAGCTATAATGGCGGAATGGGAAGTAATGGATTAACATCTGCACGTCATGATGTTTTTGGGAAATATTTAGCTAAAAAATACCCTGAAAGTTATGATGCCCTTGTTCCCGAAGAATTAATCTATTCAGGTCAGGTAAATTTAACTGATGAAGTAGAGAACAGCCCAATAAATGCAGGTCAGTTAGTACTTTCTCCAACGAGAACTTACGCGCCAATTATCAAGAAAATTTTAGACACTTATACACCAAACGAAATTCACGGAATGGTGCATTGCAGTGGAGGAGCACAGACAAAAATTTTACATTTTGTTCAGAACCTGCACATTATAAAAGACAATTTATTTCCGGTTCCACCATTGTTCAAGTTAATTCAGGAACAATCAAAAACAGACTGGAAAGAAATGTATCAGGTTTTCAATTGCGGTCACCGTATGGAAATTTACGTTCCTGAAAACATTGCACAAGATATTATTGCGATTTCAAAATCGTTCAATGTCGATGCACAAATCGTAGGTAGAGTAGAAGCGGCCGATGCTAAAAAGCTTACTATTACCAGTGAATACGGAACATTCGAATATTAATTTTTTTAAGTTACAAAGGTTCAATTCCGAAGCTTCGGGACTGAGTTGCAAAGGTTTTTTATACTGGAGTTTCAACAGGACCTTTTTATTAATAATTAGCTTTTTTAGGAGCTAATCCCGCTATCCGTTACAATCTTTTGTGTCCGCCGCGGCGGACACAAAAGGATTTTCACTACTATCGGGGCTAAAAACATCAGGCTATGTACGAATTACTTTTTTGGAAATACTTAGAAGAAGTCTACTTAAACCACCATGAGGTTTACGAAGCCCTTGTCGAAAAAGAAGAAATTGAAGGTTTAGAAAAACTTCCTGTTGAAGTAATCATGAACCGAATCGCTTCTGTTTTTTCAGAATGGGAAAAAGTAGATGAAAACAGTTGGCAAAATACCAAAGGAAAAGGTGCCTTTCAAGTAATCACAACTCCACAAAGTGTCAAAATCGACTGTTACGGAACCGAAGGCAAAACCATGAATAAACTAGTTGCGTTGATGGAAGAATTCAAATGCCCGTTATACGATCCGCAAGTTCCGGAGCGCTATGATGAAATGAGTGAGTAATTTTAAAATCAACTAAAAATAAACAAATAAGCCTCTAACTAATAGAGGCTTATTTGTTTATTTTTTTGTTCTTCTTTTTATTTTTTTCAAATATCTTTACAAAGCTTCTTTTGAAGAAATAGAAACATTTCATAGCAATCTCATCAGAATTTAAAAATGAATACAACATCTAATTTCAGTTTCTCAGACAACGTTATCCTCGAAGACGATTTGGTTTTATTACGACCTATCCAAGAATCAGACATCGAAAATTTATTAGAAATTTCGATCAATGAGCCAGAAACCTGGAAATATTCATTAGTTGGTGCGGACGGAAAAGAAAATTTGGTAAAATATATCCAATCAGCAGTAAAAGCGAGAGAAGATAAAAGAGAATTTCCGTTTATAGTATTCGATAAAAAATCTCAAAAATACGCAGGATCAACACGTTTTTACGACATTCAGCTTGAATACAAAACGCTGCAATTAGGATATACCTGGTATGGATCAGCCTTTAGAGGAACCGGACTTAATAAACACTGCAAATTTTTATTACTGCAATTTGCATTCGAAACCCTTGGAATGGAGCGTGTAGAATTCCGCGCCGATAATAATAACGAGCGCAGTGTCGCTGCCATGAAAAGCATCGGATGTAAAGTTGAAGGAGTTTTTCGTAACCACATGCCAACCAGAGACAGCGAAGTACGTCGTGATTCGATCGTTTTAAGTATTCTTAGAAACGAATGGTTTGATACGGTAAAAGAGAATTTGAAGAGAAAATTATAATTATTTTCTGTAGTAGATAGTATAGCAACCGCTTATTTTGGAATTGCAGTTTTAGCATTTAAAATTTCGTACAACTTTTTGTTGTCATTTGACAATGAAGACCAACTTTCTATTGACGAATACTTACACAAAATACTTGTGGTGCAATAACTGATTTCAATTGTTATATTTTCTCCAGCTCCACATGTCATCATTTTTGTAGCAAGAGTTGGTTGATTTATGATTCGATAGGCATATTTTGCTAAACTGTCACGTTCGTTTTTGGTAAAGTTTAGTTTTTTTTGGACTTGTTTGTATTTTCCATCTTTCTCCTTAATCCATTCGTCTAAAGAAGAAAAATCATCAGTTACGCAAATTTTTTTCCGATTTGATTCAAAAATAATAGTACAATAATCTCGCAAATTCTTATTTGCATTTTCTTTTTTTTGAGAACAAGACTGAGTTATAATGCATGTCGTAATTATTGAAGCTAATAATACAAACTTTTTCATAATTTGGGAAGTTTAAGATATCTGTTCTAATTCTTTATTTAGTTCTGACAGTTCGTGTTTAGGAATTTTGAAACCGAATTATTTTTCGGTTAAATGAAAATAAGATTTAAATTTCTAAATTAAATTAGATTAAATTCAGATTTGGAATTTGGAATTTTTAAAATTGGAATTTATTCTACCCATCCTTCAACAACAAACCCTGTTCCTTCCTAATTTTTACCACCAATTGATCAACATAGGATTTTACTTTCTGCGGAAGCGTATTCCAATTTTGATCTTTTTTAAAACTTCTGCAATAGTCTAAGTCACATTCCACGGCACGAATTACATATTTTTTGTTTTTGTAAACTGCAATAATTTTAACCCGTTTTATTTCATCATTTTCATTTCTCGTTCCGTAAACGATTATGGGTTCAATATAACCATCGGCATCAAGATCTTTGGTACTGCAATATTTTGTCCAGAACCAGATATTAGTTTCCTTAGGTTCAGTAGATTCTAATAAATCATTGATTCTCCATTTTTCCAGAAAACCACCGTGATCATTTATTGTAGAAATCGCCTGAATCTTTGTGTTTAAAGTATCTTTTTTGGAGATCGTCTTTTGGTTTTCGCAAAAAAGCAATTCATAAACACCGCCTTTGTCCTGATATTCAAAAGCTTTGTAGATAGGAATATCGGAAACTCCGTCAAGTTCCCTTTGAATTATTTCTTCCTTTGTCAGTCTATAACTGCTTACTTTTTGAGCAAATCCAAATATCGAATAAGAAAGCAATAGAACTAAAATTAAATTTTTCATATAATGAAGAGAGTTATGAATAGTTCAAAGATATTTAAAACCTTTTTAGCGCAGAAAATTTTAGATTTTTTAAAAAGCATATTTTGTTGTATTTTTCTACCCTAAAAGCATTGGTAAATCGTTTTAGTGAATGATCAATATTGTTTTAAACCAAAATAATAATAAAAAATAACCTGATGAACAGAGTGAAATGTAAAAGTTTTCTTTTTGGCTTAACCGTTTTAATGCTTGGTTATGGAACGAAAGCACAAAAGAAAATAGAGAAACAAAATCTAATTCAGTATGTAGACCCAATGATTGGCACTTCTAAAATGGGACATACTTATCCTGGAGCGACAGTTCCATTTGGGAGTGTACAATTAAGTCCTGAAACCGATACAATTGCTTACGGTTTAAACGGAAAATACAATGGAGAAGTCTACAAATATTGCGCAGGATATCAATATGAGGATAAAACGATTGTAGGTTTCAGTCACACCCATTTTAGCGGAACAGGACATTCTGATCTGGGTGATTTTCTGATTATGCCAACAACGGGAAAACTGCAATTAAATTCCGGAGTCGCTTCGAAACCATTATCCGGTTATCGATCTGCATTTTCTCATACGACCGAAAAAGCAGAACCAGCGTATTACAGTGTTTTTCTGGAAGATCATAAAATCAAAGCCGAACTTACGGCAACAACACGCGTGGGAATGCATCAATATACATTTCCAAAATCTGATGAAGCTCATATTATTCTCGATTTAACATCAGGAATTTACAATTACGATAAAAAGAATGTCTGGACATTTGTTCGTGTAGAGAACGATACTTTAATTACAGGATACCGTCAAACGAATGGTTGGGCGAGAACCAGAACGGTCTACTTTGCGATGTCTTTTAGTAAACCCATTAAAAGCTACGGACAAGCAGCACAGGAAAAAAGTGTTTACAGAGGTTTTTGGGGAAGATTTGATCAAACCAAGAATTTTCCGGAAATGGCAGGTCAAAACCTGAAATTATTCTTTGATTTCAGTACGGAAGAAGGAGAAAAAATCAAAATCAAAATGGCACTTTCTCCGGTAAGTTCTGCAGGAGCACTTGAAAACATGAAAAAAGAAATTCCGGGTTGGGATTTCGAAAAAGTAAAAAAACAAAGTCAGGAAGTTTGGAACAACGAACTGAATAAAATTCAGATTGAAACTATCCAGAAAGAAGATTTAGTGAATTTTTACACTTCAATGTACCATGCATTTTTAGGTCCAACAGAGTACATGGATTTAGATGGAAATTACAAAGGTCTGGATATGAATGTTCATAAAGCCGAGAATTTTAAAAATTATACCAGTTATTCTTTGTGGGATACCTACAGAGCTTTGCATCCACTTTTTAATTTGGTTCAACCAGCAAGAAACTCGGATATGATTAGTTCAATGTTGGCGCATTCAGATCAAAGCGTGCATAAAATGCTGCCAATCTGGTCACATTATGCCAATGAAAACTGGTGTATGATAGGTTATCATTCTGTATCTGTTATTGCAGATGCTATTGTAAAAGGCAACGGAAATTTTGATAAAGAAAAAGCACTTCAGGCTTGCGTGAACACCGCTAAAGTTTCCTATTATGACGGATTGGAATATTATATGAAAATGGGTTATGTTCCTGAGGACAAAAACGGTTCTTCGGTTTCTAAAACATTAGAATATGCTTATGACGATTGGGCAATTGCTCAGGCGGCTAAAAAGCTTGGTAAAACAGGTATTTATAATGAATTTATCGAAAGATCTAAAAATTATAAAAATGTTTATGATGCTAAAACAGGCTTCATGCGTCCTAAATTAAACGACGGAACTTTCAAAAAAGAATTTGATCCGCTTGATACACATGGACAAGGTTTTATTGAAGGGAATTCATGGAATTATAGTTTGTATGTTCCCCAAGATCCGGCAGAAATGATTAAAATGATGGGCGGAAATGACAAATTTAATGTTCGTTTGGATTCATTATTCAGTATGCATTTGCCAGACAAGTATTTTGAAAATACCGAAGATATTACCAGAGACGGAATCATCGGAAATTATGTACATGGAAACGAACCTTCACATCATGTGGTTTATCTGTACGATTGGACCAATTCGCCGTGGAAAGCTCAGGATAAAATTAGAATGATTTTGAAAAAAATGTATAGAAACGGTGCAGATGGTTTAGGCGGAAATGACGACTTTGGACAAATGAGTGCCTGGTACATTTTTAGCAGTTTAGGATTTTATCCAGTTGCGCCGGGTTCTGATGAATATGCATTAGGAAGTCCGTTGGTTAAAAAAGCCATTTTTAATTTAGAAAACGGAAGGAATTTCGAAGTAGAAACCATAAATCAATCGGATAAAAATGTTTTTGTGAGTAAAGTGCTTTTAAATGGAAAACAATTAGATAAACCTTTCCTGAAACATTCAGATGTTATTAATGGCGGAAAAATTACTTTTTATATGAGTAATAAGCCGAATAAGAAGAATTATCAGAATTAAATTGCCCGCGGATTAGGCGGATAAAACGGGTTTACACAGATTTTATTATTAATTTATAATAGAGTTATTCTTGGCCACGAATTTCACGAATTTGCACTAATTAAATTCGTGCTAATTCGTGAAATTTGTGGCTAAAAAAATAATAAAAAAGAATCATAACAGACTTTGCAAAAACTTCCCGAAATTTGCACTTTAAATAAAAATAAATATGAAAATAAATCTAAAATCAGGAATTGATAAGTTGCTTTTCGGAATGAAGCAAAATGATGTAACGGCTGCTTTAGGAAAACCGGATAAAAATTATGTAGATGAAGATGATAACGTGATTTTTGTGTACAATGCACAAAAAATCAGATTGACATTTTATCAGGAAGAAGACTTGAAATTGGGTTATGCAGTAGCTTCAAGCAATGATTTAGAAGTTTTTGGATTCAAACTTATCGGAAGAAAAATTGCTGACGTAAAGAAAGATTTAGCAACAAAAGGAATTACAAAATATACTCAGGAAACTTTTGATACTTTCGAAAACTATTTCAATGAAGACAATTGGTTTATTCTTCAAACGGAATTTGACGAAGTTGTAAAGTTTGAAGTTGGAGCAATTATCAATGATAAAGATGAATTTGACTGGAAATTTCCGGTTAAGAAGTAATAACGTAGATAAACCTTTGTCAAAGTTTTAAACTTTGACAAAGGTTTATACGCAAAGACAAGACACAAAAAAAACCGACAAGTAATTGTCGGTTTTTTTTGTGTCTTTAAAAAGAAATTATCCTTTTAACCATGCATTTTTAAGTTTCTCTTTTGAAGCGTCAGTTGCTTTAAAAGTTTCTGTTTCTTCGTATGGTAATTTCACAGTTCCTTTAATAGTTTCTTCTTTACCAGCACGTTTTATTTGAAGCGTGATAGGATCATTTTCTTTCCAGTTTTCACTTTCTGTGATCAAATCATAAATATTATCCAGACTGTACGTTTTTCCGTTTACAGCAGTGATAATATCACCAGCTTTAAGATTTAAATTAGTGAAGAATACATTTAAATCAATATCAGCACGAACATTTATTGCTTTAGTTGCTTTGTCAACACCAATATATGGAGTTTGTCCTTTTAAGAAAATTGGGCCCGGTTTTTTCTCCGTTGCTTTTGTAACACCAACTTTTGCTAGATAAAAATCATATGGAATTGGAGTTGGCCCGGCTACATATTTATTCAAAAATTCTCCAACTTCAGGATAAGTTAATTGTGTAATTTTTGCAAAAAGCTCATCATCGTTAAACGGTTTTTCAATACCATATTCGCTAGATAATTTATGCATTAAATCCAGAATTCCTCTTTCTCCGTTGCTTTTTTCTCTGATGATAATGTCAATACACATTCCAATCAAAGCGCCTTTTTGATACACATTTAAGTATTGATCTTTGTATGGCTGCTCTAGAACATTTTTACTCATTACAGTAAATGGCATCGTATCATTTAATCCTTTTGCCTGCTCGATTTTGTCAGCAATACGAGTATAGAATTCTGCTTCACCAATTAAACCCTGATTGATTTGAAAAAGATTAGCAAAATATTCTGTTACACCTTCATACATCCATAAATGCTCAGACATTTTTGGTGCATTATAATCAAAAAACTGAATTTCTTTTGAGTGAATTGTTAGTGGAGTCACAATATGAAAAAACTCATGCGAAACAACATCTTTCATTGTTTCTACCAGTTTTTCTTTTGGCATAGATTCCGGTAAAACTACTGTAGTAGCAGTTGGGTGCTCTAAAGCTCCAAAACCGTGTGCATCGTCTTTTGCCATAGATGATAAGTACAATAAAACGGTATATTTCTTATTAGCATTTACTTTCCCTAAAAAGTTTTTCTGAGCCGTCATCATTGTTTTCATGTCCGGAGTGATACTTTCAGCAGTAAATTTTCCTGTTGGAGAATAAACAGCGATTAAAATATCCATTCCGTTTACGTTAAATGTAGTGTAATCCGGCTTAGAATACATAATTGGATTTTCAACCAAAACTGCATAACGAGACGTTGTAAAAACATCGCTTGTTTTGCTTGCATCCTCGTCAGTCATTGAAGTTGCTCCCCAAAGTGTTTCCGGATGTGTAATGGTAACTTTGTAAGGAATTTCTAATTTGTCTTGAAAATAACCAACAAAACCATGTGTGTTTATCATGAAATTGATTCCGGCATTGATATTTGTTCCCGCTGGCGAAAACACGTCATCGTTACCAAATCCTGTTCCTTTTTCAGTATCAAAAGTATCACCAACTAAGTAAGTAACTTTTTTTAATGATTTTGCATTTGAAATTGACCAGGAGTTATCGTCAATTCTTTTTACTGTTAATGCATTTCCTTTAGCATCAAAAGCTTTGAAGCTATCGGAGTATTTACCGTAATTATCCGTAGAATAAGTTCCAGGAACTGTTTTTGGAATGCTGTAAATAACCTCGTCAGTTTTTATTTGTGGAGGCGTAACAGTTACCAGTACTTTATCGTCTTTTACATCGACAAGATTAATATTGACCTCTACTACATTGCTTTTTGCAGCGCCGGAAGAGCTCCCTGTTTTACAGCTCCAAAGCGTTACTGCAAGAGCTAAAGTATAAAGTATTTTTTTCATTTGAATAAGTTTAGTTATTTGTATTTGTCATGCAAAAGGCAAAAAAGTTACAAGAAATTAAAAATATAAAAAAAACTCCTGAAGCACAGGAGTTTTGTCTTAGTCTAGTTTATTTTTTATATAATACTTACCGTCCAAATCTTCATCAAAATCATCTATTTTAACTGGTTTTGGTTTTGGTTTATTAGCAATGGCCTTCTTTTTCCACATCTCAAATTTTTCAAGAGGCATTTTCTTCTTCATGATTTCCAGAACTTCTTTTTCT
Source organism: Flavobacterium sp. ov086 (assembly GCF_900187965.1). GTDB lineage: Bacteria > Bacteroidota > Bacteroidia > Flavobacteriales > Flavobacteriaceae > Flavobacterium. Next base: position 19,046 of record NZ_FZNL01000013.1, read on the forward strand.
GCCAATCCAAATTCTTTTTTTATGATTTCAAATGGATTTTTTTCTTCTAAAGCTAGCGAAACAAGTCTTTCCGTTTGTTCCCAATTCAATTCTTTGCGGTTACTCTTTTTCATCACGTGAAAATTAATTCAAAATAGAGGTTAATGATTAATAGATTGATTTTCAATTTAAGTATCAATATTAATAAAAAAAATAATTACTTGGTAGGTTCAAGTACGTTTTTTTTACTGTTTTTAACTGTTTTTTATGGATCTCGATTTTTGAAACGGAATTTTCAATAAATTTTTCAGTTTATTGTTTTCTTCGGGCATCATATGAGTATCAACTCCATAAACTAATTTGTCTTTATCTAATGTTGTAAAGGTGCCAAAAATACGATCCCAAATCGAAAATATGTTTCCATAATTGCTGTCTGTATAAGGAACAACATAATGATGATGGACTTTGTGCATATTAGGAGAAACGATAAAATAACTCAAAAAAACATCCAGTTTATTAGGCAGCGAAATATTGGCATGATTAAATTGTGTCGCTACAACAGATAAAGTTTGGTACAAAAAGACCATCCACATTGGAGTTCCAACAATTAAAACTCCCAGAGCAGTAAATACAAACCGAATTACACTTTCGCCCGGATGATGTCTGTTGGCAGTTGTAGTATCAATCCAGGTATCAGTATGATGAACAATATGAAAACGCCACAAAAATTTTATTTTATGTTGGATATAATGTGGCAAATAAGCCCCGATTAAATCCAATAAAAGCAATCCTATTAAGGTATAAACCAAAATTGGGATTTCCGGAAGCCATTGTAAAATTCCAAAATTATGTTCAGTTGTCCAGAATGCTGTTTTGATTAAGATAAAAGCCAATAAAAAGTTGATAATAATGGTTGTCAATGTCAGGAAAAAATTGATTCCTGCATGATGCCATTTTTTATATTGCATTCGGAATAGGGGAAAGGTGTTTTCTATGATCCAAAAGAACGTTATTCCTCCAACCAAAATTAAGCTTCGGTGCGAGGACGGAATCGTACTGAAATAGGCAATTACTTGATTCATCATAATTGGATTTAAAATAAAAATAAGAAAGAGAAAATCAAATATAAATATATCAGATTTTCTCTTTCAAAATGAGGTTACTTAAATAGTAATTATGCTTTTTTTACGAGACTAATTATAAATAATAGAACCCAGGCACCTCCAACGGCTATAATAATTTGCCAAAGAAGTCCGCCACCGCCAATACCCAGTTTTCCGGCGATCCAGCCGCCAACGATTCCGCCAATGATTCCAACGACGATATTACCTAGTAATCCAAAGCCGGCACCTTTCCAGACCTGTCCTGCCAACCATCCTGAGATAGCTCCTATAAGTAAGAAATATAAAAATTCCATAATGTTAAGTTTATTTAGTTATGATTTGATTTATAAGGGAAATTAAGCTTCTGCGTGATTTTGCAATAATGTTTTGTAAATAAATCCGGCGACTATTGCTCCTAAAATTGGTGCCAGCCAAAACAACCAAACCTGAGATAAAGGCTCGCCTCCAACAAAAATAGCTTGTGATAATGATCTTGCAGGATTTACTGAAGTATTGGTAATAGGGATACTTATTAAGTGAATTAATGTCAGGGCTAAACCAATAGCGATTCCGGCAAATCTTCCGTTTGCAAATTTATCAGTAGCTCCAAGAATTACTAATAAGAAGAATAATGTCAGAACAAATTCAGCTATGAATGCAGATTGCAAAGAATAGCCGTCAGGTGAGAATGCGCCAAAACCATTTGAAGCAAAAGCGCCGGCTTTAGTATTATCAATTACATTTCCTGCTTTGCCTGACCAGATTATAAATAATGTTCCGGCTGCAGCCAATGCACCAACGCATTGCGAAATAATGTAAGGTAATAAGTCTTTTGCCGGGAATCTTCCTCCGGCCCATAAACCAAAAGATACAGCAGGATTAAAATGTCCGCCAGAAATATGCCCAACAGCGTAGGCCATTGTTAGTACGGTTAAACCAAATGCTAAAGCAACACCTGCAAATCCAATTCCTAGATTAGGAATACCAGCGGCAAAAAGGGCACTTCCGCAACCTCCGAAAACAAGCCAATAGGTTCCGAAAAATTCTGCAAATAATTTTTTCATAATAAAATAATTTAATGGTTAATGTTAAAAGGTATATTGGTATGCCCAATACACTAAAATAATCTGTAAGAACAAACGTACAAATAAAATCCATTTTGGCAAGCCGAAACTCGCTTTTTTATTTTGAAACATATATAAATTAGCAGGAAATACAGCAATTAAGAGTATAATGATACCCCAGGCTGCTAAATTAGTTGTAGGATGAAACAGCAGAAGAATACCAAAAATTACTTCGGCAGCTCCGCTTAAAGTATTTATTAATTTAGGATTTTTAAAAACTGGCGGAATGATTTTGATATACATTCCGGGGTTTCTAAAATGATTAAGCCCGGCAACTATATAAAGAAAAGCCATTAAATATAAATGCCAGGGTAGATTCATGATATCTTGTTGTTTATCACGAATTTATAAAAAAATTAACAATTATTACATTACAAGACGTTTTTTTTTCGTGTCTTGCAAATTAAGCTATTTTTTAGACTTAAAATTTACATTCATAATAATTATGGCAAGAATAATTAATACAATTCCAACCCATTGCGTGAAGATCACTTCTTCATTTAATAAAACATAAGCCATCATAACAGAAACAGGAAGTTCAAGTGCTGAAACAATACTTCCTAATCCAATTCCGGTTAACGGGAAACCGGCAGTCATTAACATTGGCGGAATAATAGTTCCGAACAGTGCTAAGATAATTCCCCATTTCATGAAAATCTCAAAATTAAAAGGTGTTATTTGAGTTGCAAATGCAAATGAAAATACAATAATAGACCCGCCCAAAAGCATGTATAAGCTTCGTTGAGCAGATGAAATACCAGTAGCGACACTATTTGCTGTAAACATAGTTGTAGTAAAAGATGCAGCTGCTAAAACTCCCCAGGCAATACCTCTCCAATCTAATTGTATATCATTATGGATAATATTAGTTGCTAAAACAGTACCAATAAGTACGATGATTACCGCAACAACTTTCTGTTTTGAGGGTAATTTTTTTTCTAAAAACATTTCAAGTAAAACACCCATCCAAACAGTTTGCATCAATAAAACAATACCAATAGAAACAGGAATGTATTTTACAGCCAAATAATAGAATAAACTCGTCATTCCTAACGAAGTTCCTGCAAGCATCAGGCTAAAAATGTTTTTTGGAGTTGCTTTCACAACATTATCTTTATGTTTAATTTTTTGGAAGGCATTTATTAGTAAAATACCAATGATTCCCAGCACAAATTGAGATGTTGTTACTTCGGCAGTTGTATATCCTTCAGAATAGGCCATTTTTACGAAAGTAGCTAACATTCCGTAAGTTGTTGCTCCAATTGCTACTAAAAATACTCCCTTTAATACATTGTTTTGTGACATCTTAACTTGTTTAGATTAAAAAAATAAAGCCGGCAAAGGTAAGCTATTTTGTTTAGGAATTAATAGAAAATATGAATAAACATTATTATCACGTTGGTTTAGAAGGGGATTTGTATCGTAAAATTATGAATTTGATATAATTAGGAGAGAAGTAAAAATAAGAAACCCATCAAAATTTAGATTTTGATGGGTTTGATTTATATCAGATAAAAACAAAAATGTTTTTATTTTACATTTGGCTGATTTTGATAGACTTCGATTTCGAAAATCAAAGTAGCGTTTGGCGGAATAACACCTCCGGCACCATTTGCTCCATAAGCTAAATTTGAAGGAAGAATAAAGGTTGCTTTCTCTCCATCAGTCATCATAGCTAAAGCTTCGATAAAACCAGGAATCATTCCGTCTTTTTTACCTGCTGTAAAAGGAAAAGCTTTGTAACCGCCTTGAGCATCTCTATTAGCATCATATTTGCCATAATCTTTTGCTACACTTGCGATGCTGCTGTCAAAAAGATTTCCATCTTCAAAGTATCCAGCATAATGAAAATAAATTGTAGATCCTTCAGTAGGTTTTACGCCATTTCCTGGTTTAGTAACTATATATTTTAAACCAGATGCAGTTGTTGTGGCAGTTGCCTTTGCACTTGCAAAAGAAGCTGCTTTTTGTGCAACCACTTTTTGACTTTCTCCTTTTTTGGCTTCTTGTTTTTTTACATCGTCAGAGAAAACTTTTACAGCGTCAAATTTTTTCGCTGCAGCACCTTTGCGAGTAATAATGATTTTTGTAATCACATCGTCCTGAACAATTTTATTTACAACGCTCATTCCAGACACTACATGACCAAAAATAGTATGTTTTCCATTAAGCCATTGTGTGTCTTTATGTGTGATAAAAAATTGACTTCCGTTTGTTGCCGGTCCAGAGTTAGCCATCGCTAAAACTCCGCCTTTGTCAAATTTTAATTCAGGAACAAATTCATCTTTAAAGGAGTATCCAGGATCTCCAGAACCATTTCCTTGAGGATCTCCACCCTGAATCATGAAATCATTGATTACTCTGTGAAATTTTAATCCATCATAAAAAGGTTTTCCTTTTAGTGCTTCAACTTTTACATAAGGATTTTTACCTTCTGCCAAAGTAATGAAGTTTGCAACTGTAACAGGTGCTTTTACATACTCTAATGAAACAACAATGTCTCCTTTTGTAGTTGAAATTGTTGCAAAAATACCTTCACTAGGATTTGTTGCCGGAGCAGCTTTTGTTGTTGCAGCCGGTTTTGGTTTTGTAACCGGTTTTTTTGTTGTTTGCGCCTGAATATTAACTATTGCAAGGCAAAATAAAAATAGAAATTTAAATTTCATCGTGTTTCGAGTTTAAGTCTGTAATAACGGTTTAAAGATAGGAATATTATTACGGTTTCTCTAATAATTGAACTTCGAAAATAATATTTGCATTTGGCGGAATAACTCCTCCTGCTCCAGTTGCTCCGTAAGCTAAGTGTGACGGAATAAAAAGAATTGCTTTATCTCCAAAAGAAAGTTGCTCAATTCCTTCAATAAATCCAGGAATCATACCATCTTTACGACCTGCCTGGAATGGGATTGGCTGGTAACCGTGTTGCTCTGCTCTTGCAGGATCAAACTTTCCAAAAGTTTTATTAACCTCTTCTACGCTTGAATCAAATAAAGTTCCGTCTTCTAAGAAACCAGAATAGTGAATGTAGATTTGAGCTCCTGCAGCTGGTTTTTTACCAGTTCCTTTTTCAGTAATTAAATACTCTAAACCAGTACTTGTTTTTGTAGCTTTTGGTCTAACAGAAGCGTAGTAAGCTACTTTTTCTTGTTGAACCCCTGCAAATTTGCTTTTTTCTTTTGCTATTTCAGAGAAATAATCGTGGAATACTTTTACGGCATCAAACTTCTTTGCAGCTTCACCATTTCTAATAATAGTTACAGCAACGATTTTATCGTCTTGTTTAATTTGATTTACAACTTCTTGTCCTTTTTCTACAACATGCCCAAAAATAGTATGCTTTCCTTCTAACCAAGGCGTTTCAACATGTGTAATGAAAAATTGGCTGCTGTTTGTTCCGGGACCGTTGTTTGCCATGGCCAAAACACCGGCTTTGTCAAATTTTAAATCTGTGATTTCATCTTTAAATTTGTAACCTGCATCTCCAGAACCAGTTCCTTCTGGATCTCCAGTTTGAATCATGAAATTTTCAATAACTCTATGAAATTTTAATCCATTATAAAAAGGTTTATTTTTTAGATAATCCTTTGTTACGAATTCACTTTTACCTTCGGCTAATGTTACAAAATTGGCCACTGTAACCGGTGCTTTTTTATAATCTAATTCAACGATAATATGTCCTTTATTAGTTTCAATGTCAGCATATAAACCATCAGGTAAATTGCTGTGTTCATCTTTACAAGAATAAAATGAGGTAACGGCCAGTAGTAATAATAAAATACTTTTTTTCATTTTTAAAATGCTTTTTTATGGGTTTATTGTATCTTTTTTAGCTTGAGTTGCTGGTTTTACAGCTGTCGGTTTTGGTGTTGCAGTTTTTGGAGCTTGTCCGCCTGCTGTTTGTGTAGCTGCAGGTTGTCCCGTAGGAGTTCCCGTTTTTGCAACTGAAGGATCCGGTTCAAAATTTCGAAGTGTAACAGTACAAATTAAAGACTGGTTAGTTCCAATTTTTTTATTGTCTCCATGATATCCGTAAGCAATATGAGACGGAAATAAGAAAGTTACCGTTTCATTTTTGTGCATTAATTTAATACCATCACGCAATCCCATCATAATATCTTGTTTGTCTACATAATAAGTCTGTGGACCAAGATCTGCTTCTGAGTAAATGATTTTGCCTTCGATGTCTTTTACTTCTAAGTTAAAATAGGCGATATCTCCTTTTTTAGGTGTAGAAAGATCTGTTTGATTTCTTTCGTCATAAGAAAACCAATATCCTTTTCTAGTGGCAAAATATTTAGTTTTAGGATTGCTTTTGATTATTTTTTTGATAACCTCTTCTTCGTTAGCAATTATTTTCTTGTTGCGATCAACTGATTTTTTCATGAAAGTTCCTGAAGTTCTTGAAATAGGTCTTCTGGCATCTTCATGTTGTTTGCAGCTAACCAGTAACACAGCAAAAAGTAGGGTGTAAATGCTTAGTTTTAGGTAGTTCATGGGGTTATATTTTTAGTTTGGTTACTAAATCTTCAAATTTTGCCAAAGTTTCTTCCATCGAAACATCAGATCTTCCGCCGGCAGCATTACTATGTCCGCCTCCGTTAAAATGATCTCTCGCAAATTGATTCACATCAAATCCTCCTTGCGATCGGAAAGAAATCTTGATAATTTTCTCGTCTTTATTTTCGATAAAAATAGCAGTAAAAAGAATACCTTTTATACTTAATCCATAATTTACAATTCCTTCAGTATCACCTTTTACATAATTAAAAGAATCCAGTTCGTCCTGAGTAAGCGAAGTATAAGAAGTTTTATGTTCTGCAAAAACTTTCATGTTTTGTAAAGCACGACCCAATAATTGCAAACGGCTGTAAGAGCTATTATCAAATAATAAAACCGGAATTTGAGTATTTTCAACTCCCAAATCAATTAATTCGGCAATGATACGGTGTGTATTTCCTGTTGTTCCCGGAAAACGAAATGAACCTGAATCTGTTAAAATTCCTGTATAAATGCACGTTGCAATTGTTTTGTCCAGATCTTCTTTTTTGCCTAAAAAAGAGATGAAGTTGTAAACCATTTCGCAAGTCGACCCAAATGTAGTATCAGAATACATATAAGTCGCATAATCATCCGGCTTTTGATGGTGATCAATCATGACAAATGGAGCTGTTAGTCTGGCTAAAGTATGTTCCATTTCGCCCGTACGATGAAAAGCATTAAAGTCGAGTGTAAAAATAAGCTCAGCTTCTTCTAATATTTTGGTACAGTTTTCAGTATCTTTTTCAAAGATTTTTACGGTTTCAGAACCTGGTAACCAAGCTAAGAAATCAGGAAAATCATTGGGAGCAATCACCGTTGGCTGATGATTATTTTTTAATAAAAAATGGTATAAACCTAAAGTCGAGCCCATAGCGTCTCCATCAGGACCTCTATGTGGTATTATAGCGATTTTCTTTGGGGTAGCGAGTAATAATTGTATCGCTTGAATATCTTGTATTTTCATAGTGTGCGAATTTACATTTTTTTAATGTAATGTTGAAATCATTTTACAGATTAACACACTTTTAGCGAATGGAGATTTTGAGTTATGAATTATGAGTTATAAGTTGTTGTGGTGGAGTTTATATTTGAAGTTTCTCCTGACGCAGAATTTGTACACGGATAAAACGGATTCGCTAAAGGGAAAACGCTGATTTAAACAGATTTTATTAATACTGAATGGCATTGTAAAGCTCCAAAGGAACTATCTGTTTTATAGCAACTTCCCGATGTTTCATCGGAACATCTCATCGGTAGCCAAATAAATGAGGCGTTTTTTTTTACGTTCCGTAGGAACGTTTGATTTTATAAATAATGGTTAAAACATATACAGATTATGTACACAATTTGCCAAACGTCCCTACGGGACGATATCCCTCGTAATATCTTTTTTTGTACCATGAGATGTTCCGATGGAATAAATTGTTGTTTACAATATCTCATCAGGTTATTTTTGGCTAAATATTTTTGATTTTTAGAATTTACACGAAACGTCAAGATTTGGAATTTAAAGATTTGGAATTTAATTATAGATGTTCCAATTCTTCTTTCTGAAATTTCTGATACAACTTAAATTTAGCTCCTTTAACAATTTGCGCTTTATAAATTCCGATAGAACCTGATGAAAAATAAGCTACTGTGCAAGCAATTGCAATAAAAAGGCCGGGCTGGATTCCAAATAATTCCATACCCATAACGGTACAGGCGATAGGAGTGTGGGTCGCGCCCGAAAATACAGCAACAAAACCCAATCCGGCTAAAAAGGCAATTGGTAACGGAATTATTACTGATAAAGCACTTCCTAAAGTAGCGCCAACAAAGAATAACGGAGTCACTTCGCCACCTTTAAAACCTGCTCCTAAAGTAAAACCTGTAAACAGAATTTTAAGTAAAAAGTCATACCAGGGATTTGCATTCGAAAATGAATCTACAATTACCGGAACGCCTAATCCGGAGAATTTTGAAAGCCCAAAACCTGCAATGGCAATAGCAAGAATGATTCCGCCAATAAAAGGACGTAACGGAGGATATTTTATGTTTTTTGAGAAAAGCGAACCCCAGAAATGAGTACTTCTTGAAAATAATAAAGCAGCAAAACCTGATAGAATACCAATTATAATGACATAAGCTAGCGTCGAAATATTAATTTCGGGAACAACCGGAATACTATAATGGGTATGTTTTACTTGCCATAATTCTACCGTAAAGTAAGCAGCATAAGCGACTAAAAAGGATAAAACAATACTTTTAAGGTTGATTTTACTGAAATATAAAACTTCTAAAGCAAAAATTGCGCCCGCCAGCGGAGTTCCAAAAACCGATGCAAAACCGGCACTGATTCCCAGAATAATCAGAATTTTTCTTTCGGAATTATCCAGTTTAAAGAGTTTGGTAAATTGATCTGCAATTGCGCCGCCCATTTGTACTGCTGTACCTTCGCGACCTGCTGAACCTCCAAATAAATGTGTAAGTAAAGTTCCTAAAAGCACTAAAGGAGCCATTTTAAACGGAATTACTTTCTGAGGATTTTCATATTCTTCAAGCAATAGATTATTGCCTTTTACAATAGATTCTCCCCAATAATAATAACTCAATCCCACCAATAATCCGCCGAAAGGCAAAAGCCAGACAATCCAGTCATGGTGAATTCTAAATTGCGTAACCCATTCCAGAGAAACTAAAAAAAAAGCCGATACAGATCCGGACAAAATACCTGTCAAAACACAGATCAAAATCCATTTGAAAGTTGTCAGGAGTGTTTCTTTTAAGGTTTGAGAAGTCATTAATTATTTGGAGAAAAGTTTTTAGCTACGAATTTCACGAATTTTTACTAATTTATTACTTTTTAATTGAAGAAATTAAAAAAGAAATCTTTTCTAATTCTCTAGATTAGTAGAAAAATAATTCGCGAAAATTTGTGGAATTCGTGGCGAAAAAAATATTTATTGTATAACAGCTGTAAATTCAATTTCAACTAAATATTCAGGAGCAACCAATTTACTGATTTCATAGAAACCTGTAGTTGGTTTTACATCTTTAAAAAACGCTGAATGCGCTCTTGCTACATCTTCAAAAGTTGCAATATTGGTTGTAAAGATTCTTGTTCTAATGACATCTTTCATTCCAACACTCAAATCTTCTAATACTTTTTCAACACGTTCCAGGATGTTATAGGTTTGAGCATAAGCGTCGTCGGCTTTTACTTTTTCACCATCAACAATAGCCACAGTTCCTGAAACTTCAATAATATTGCCAATTCTTACTGCGCGGCAATATCCCATTTTGTCCTCCCACGGTGATCCTGTTAAGATGTTTTCTCTTTTCATTTTGTATGTTTTTTGAATTGTTCTTAGCATTTTTTAAAAACAAATTCCGGTTCGTTAATTGTGTTGCAATTTATAAAATATGGAGATGAAAAAGAACCAAATTTGGGCAAAATCATTTCAAAAATCATTCTTTTTTGTGATATTTTGAGTAACAGATTTAATTTTTTGCCACTCCCGATAGTTATTGGTTAATGTTATTAATTTAGCAAATTACGTTTTAATCTTTTTCTCGCAGAGACGCAAAATAGCCAAAAGTCTTTCACGCAGATTTAAAAAGATTTAAGCAGATCTACACAGATTATAATTAAAATAAATCTGCCCAAATCTTTTTAAATCTGCGTGAAACAAAATCTTCATCACTCTATTTGATGATGTTCGTAAAGACGAAGTTTATTTTGAGTTGTAGTTAGATTTTGTTGCAAAGCTTCGATTTTATCTAATAGGTTTGCGATAACATCAATACCTTCCAGATTGATTTTTAGATCATAATGAAGGCGAATCATTTTTTCGACAGCTGGCAGTTGTTCCGGTTGTAAATATTCATCTTCTTCGAGAAAAATAATTTTCACCAAGCCATAATTGTGCAGCTCTGTTATAAAGGTGTTTTCAATTTCATGATATACGCAAAATTGTTTTATTTGAATTAAGTTTTTACTATTCATGATTTCTTAATTTAGCTAGTTCTTCGAATAATTCTTTTTCTTTTGTTGATAATTTGGTCGGAATTTTTATAGTATAAGTAATGTACAAATCCCCAAACTGATTCTCTTTTTTATACACCGGAAAACCTTTTCCTTTTAATTTAACCTTAGTTCCGGGCTGAGTCTCGGCAGGAACTTTGATTTTTACTTTTCCGTCAAAAGTATTTACGAAAATTTCACCACCCAAAATTGCGGTGTATAAATCCAGATCAACATCGGCATATAAATTATTGCCTTCACGTTTAAAATCAGAATTATTATCAACCAGAAAAGTAATGTACAAATCACCATTCGGACCACCGTTTGCTCCGGGAGCACCATGATTCGGAATCTTTATAATTTGTCCGTTTTCGACTCCGGCCGGAATTGTAATTCGGATGTTTTTGCCGTTCACACTTAAATTCTGTTTATGAGTTGTATAGGCTGATGCGAGATCTAATTGCAATTCGGCATTAAAATCCTGACCTCTATATTTGGCCTGACCTCTGGAACTTCTTCCTGCAGAACCATACATAGAATTGAAAAATTCAGAAAAGTCACTTCCTGAAAAATCCCCTCCTTCAAAACCGGAATAACTTTGACCGCCGCTTTGTTGTTGTCTTGAATATTGTTGTTGTTGGTTAGGATCGTAACCTGCTTTTTCAAATTCATCGGCATGTTTCCAGTCTTTTCCGTATTTATCGTATTTTTTACGATTTTCCGGATTACTTAAAACTTCATTTGCTTCATTTATTTCTTTGAATTTTTTCTCTGCCTCTTTATCATTCGGATTCAAATCCGGATGATATTTTCGAGCCATTTTTCGGTAAGCTTTTTTGATTTCGGCTTCTGTGGCTGATTTTGTGATTTCTAATACTTTATAATAGTCTATATAATCCATAATGCCTGAGTTTTAATAAAAGTGAATTAAGGTATTGAAGTTAGGAATAAGTTGGTAATAATCAAAATTTTATATTTTCTGAATAGGGATTCTAAAGAAAATAGCTAATTGTTTATTTTTAATATAAATCTTACAAAATATTTTTTAAATATAGAAAATTGTCTACATTTGTAAAATAATAAGTAAACTATTGTTTATCATTTAAGGCAGTTAAAAAAAATGATAAAGAAATACAGTAACAGTAATATTTTATAATTATGAAAAAATTATCTTTTTTAAAATCAACATTTAGTCTTGTTCTTTTGTTAAGCATGTCACTTTTGTTGACAAATTGCAGTTCAAGTAACGACGATGATCGTAAACCCACAAATAATACTGCATTTAATATAGCTGATTTTGCATTAACAGTAACAAACAAGAAATTATACGGGGATTATTTGGCAATTGATTTTGATGTAAAAAATACCTCTAAAACATCTTATAGTGTGTATGAGCAGGGAAATTTCTCTGTAAAGTTTACTATTAAAACTACTGATGGTACGGTGTTTCAGAGAATCCAATATGTACAGTATGTTGAGGGTGGGGTTACTTATACAGATGGTGTCCATCTTTATTATACAGTAGGAAAAACATTAGATCTTACTACAATGACTGCAGTTATTGTTAAAGATTAATTTAATATTCATTAGAATAAAAGATAGGTATTTTTTTATTTGATTTCTGGTTTTTTTCGGTAGTCCGGCTTATCAAGGTAAGTCGGATTTTTTTGTTTTTTGATCTAATTATAGTCAGGGAAAATTTAAGAAGTACTCTTTTTGGCAGGTTTTTTGATTCCAAAAATTAGCCTAATATATTGTTATAATAGTCTTAAAGTTGTAGCGCCTAACTAAATTATGTTATTTTTGTGAAGCTATACTCCCATTTTATAAAAATTATTAAAGCCGATTCGATAATACTTTTTCAATGAAGCACATTTTATTTTTCATACTACTTTTTACAGCTGTAACAGTATCAGCGCAAACTGAATTTGGTACTAAATTCAGGCCTATTGCAGCGCCAAAATTTGGCGCAAAACCTAAGAAAACACCTATTCCTCAAATAAAAGATCCTCAAGCTGATAATAGCGATATTCCGAGTATTAAAACGCCAAATGTTTTTGATAATACGAGTATTACACCAAAATCTCAATTACAGGTTGGACAGGAAAAAAGTAAATTTACTATGTCTACAGAAACTGATTTTGCTAATCCCGGCGATCGTTATGTTGCTAAAATGGAAAAAGATTTAGACAAAACCTTAAGAGATGCGGGATTGCGTGAAGGCCGCGGACAATTGGTGAAGAAAAATATTTCGTTAGGAGAATTTAAAACCAAATCACAATACTTTATTGTAAAACTCAGAGATTTTGGGGCCATCGATGGCGATTTGGTAAAAGTATCTTCAAACGATCAGGTTATAAGAGATCAGATATTCTTAGATTCTAATTTTAAAGAGGTAAAAATCGTTCTCGCAGATGGTTTTAATAAATTAGATTTTGAAGCCTTAAATATTGGCTCTCTGGGAGGAAATACTGCCGAAATTCAGGTTTTTGATGACAAAGGACAATTAGTCACCAATGATTATTGGGACAATCTTGCCGCTGGATTTAAAGCTTCTATTATTGTTACGAAAGAGTGATTTTTTAAGGTTCTAAGTTGCAAAGGTTCAAAGGAACAAAGCTTCTGGAATTTTTTAAAACCTCTGAGCCTTTGCAGCTTTGAACCTTTGTACCTTTTTTAGAACGGATCTGCAGTAATTTTAAACTTCATATCAGCCTTAACGGTTACATCCTTTGTAAGCGATTCTTTTAGAGTAACCTGAGTTCTAATCTTGTATTTATCGGCTTTAATGTATTGATCTAGTCTTTTATCTGTACAAATTAAATCAATCATATTTGTAGTTGAATTGATATTATCCTGATAAGCTAATTCTATCTCGTCAGAATCTGTGGTCGAGATATATAAATGAATCGATTTCAAAAATGTAAATGTTTTGTCTGTAGGATCTGTAATCGTTAATTTAAGCGATTTCAATTTTACATCTTTCACCAAAGTAGCCTTGGTTTTGTTGTTTGCAAATTCAGCTGATGAATTTGTCGTAACCTCTGGTGTAACAATTTCTGATGGTAAATTGATAGGTAAAGTGCTTTTTATCTGAATCGAAGTTTCGTTCGAAATAGTAAAAGTCAATAAATCATCAACTGTATTACAAGAGTTTAAAAATAAGGATAAGAAAAGAATAAGGGCAATTGATTTTGATTTCATAAATTTTTTTTAGGTACAAAGGTTCAAAGGTACAAAGGTACAAAGGAACAAAAAAAGGGTTAATAAAAGCGAATAATTCTATTACTCTAAATTGAAATCGCTATTAATAATCAATAATGATTTGATGGCATTCCCCCTGCAGCTAGCATAAGACTCCAAAAACAGACACCAAAAAGAGATAAAATTATAGTAATTACAAAGCTAATTAAATAGGATTTCCCTATTGTAGGATCTATAGATTTTGGGTTCTTGGCTAATAGGAAGTATTGAATTATTAGATTGATTGTTAATAGTATTAAAATTGAATAATCATTGATGAACATGAGTGATGTTCCAATGCATAGTGTCATTATTGAATATAATATACCTAAAAGAATAATTTTTACACGTTGGTTTTTAATTTCGAAGACAAGATAGAAAGCATAAATAAAATAAGATATTCCTCCGATTAATGCAAAATCATAATATTGATAACTAGCCATATAGTCATATACAATTGGAGGAATTATTATTACAATAAAAATAATTAAAACGTGAAATGCTATTTTTTTAAGGGGTTTCTTAATATTCATTAGTTAAAAGAGAATTAATTAAATTTCTATAAATGTGGTAATTTTTTTGCGTTTTAATGAAAAACGTTCAGGTTTTTTGCGCTTGGTCTATTTTTGTTCTTTTGAATTTTTTAATAAAACAAAAAAGAAAAGGAGTAATAAAATTACAAATTTTAAGACCTCTGAACCTTTGCAACTTTACAACTTTGTACCTAGAAAATCGGACAATGAAAAAAAATATCATTTTTTCATTGTCCGATTTTTCATTTTGGAATATAAAAAGTATTTTTGCGCATGCAACACAACGTACTTATTTTAGATTTCGGATCGCAATATACTCAGCTTATTGCGCGTAGAGTTCGCGAATTAAATATATTCTGCGAAATTTTCCCTTACAATCACTTTCCTAGTGATTTATCACCTTATAAAGCCGTAATTTTAGGAGGAAGCCCATTTTCTGTTCGTGCAGAAGATGCTCCACATCCTGATTTATCTCAAATTCGAGGCAAGCTTCCAATGTTGGCAGTTTGTTACGGAGCACAATACTTAGCACATTTTAGTGGAGGTGAAGTAGCAGCTTCGAACACCAGAGAATATGGTAGAGCTAATTTATCTTATATTAAGGAGAACGAAGTTTTCTTTAATGGAGTTTCAGAAAACAGTCAGGTTTGGATGAGTCACAGCGATAGTATCAAGGCTTTACCAACAAATGCTGTAAAATTGGCAAGCACGCATGACGTAGAATATGCTGCTTACAAAATTGAAGGTGAAACAACTTATGCAATTCAGTATCACCCGGAAGTTTTTCATTCTACAGATGGATCAAAAATGCTGAAAAACTTTTTAGTAGACATTGCCGAAGTTCCTCAAAATTTTACACCAAATGCTTTCGTAGAAGAAATGGTGGCAGAATTAAAAGAGAAATTAGGAAATGACAAAGTAGTTTTAGGATTGTCAGGCGGAGTAGATTCTACCGTAGCGGCAGTTTTATTACACCAGGCAATTGGTAAAAACCTATACTGTATTTTCGTAAATAACGGTTTACTTCGTAAAAACGAATTCCAAAACGTATTAGATCAATACAAAGGAATGGGATTGAACGTAAAAGGAGTAGATGCAGGAGATCGTTTCTTAGGCGAGTTAGCCGGAATCAGTGATCCTGAAACCAAGCGTAAAACTATTGGTCGTGTATTTATCGAAGTTTTTGATGATGAATCACACTTAATCGAAGACGTAAAATGGTTGGCGCAAGGAACAATTTATCCTGACGTAATCGAATCTGTTTCAGTAAAAGGACCATCCGCAACTATTAAATCGCACCATAATGTAGGTGGATTGCCGGATTATATGAAATTAAAAATTGTAGAACCACTTAGAATGTTGTTTAAAGACGAGGTTCGTAGAGTTGGTGCTACTTTAGGAATAGATCCTGAATTATTAGGAAGACACCCTTTCCCGGGACCAGGATTATCAATCAGAATTTTGGGAGATATTACTCCTGAGAAAGTTCAGATTTTGCAAGATGTTGACGCTGTTTTTATCGACGGATTAAAATCTTGGGGATTGTATGATAAAGTTTGGCAGGCTGGAGCAATTTTGCTTCCTGTAAATTCTGTTGGTGTGATGGGCGATGAGCGTACGTACGAAAAAGTAGTAGCGCTTAGAGCCGTTGAATCTACAGATGGTATGACTGCTGACTGGGTACATTTACCGTATGATTTCTTGATGAAAGTGTCAAATGACATTATTAATAAGGTAAAAGGCGTGAATCGCGTTGTTTACGATATAAGTTCAAAACCACCTGCAACAATTGAGTGGGAATAGTAATATTTTTCAATTTAAGGCGTTACATTTGTAACGCCTTAAATTTTTAAACCTACTATTTATGAGAGAACTTTTAACGATTTCTCTTGTCTTTATTTTGTCTTTTAACAAAATAATTGCACAAGATTCAATTATTGAACACAAAATTCAAAAAGGAGAAACCGCCTATTTTATTGCCCAAAAGTACAAGGTTTCTGTTGATGAAATTTACAAACTCAACCCTGAATCACAAAGCGGAATCCAAGACAATCAAGTTCTTAAAATCCCAGTCCATTCGACAGAAAAACAAAATCAACAAATTACTCATGTTGTTGGTGCAAAAGAAACCCTTTTTGGCTTATCAAAACAATATAATGTTTCTGTTGAAGCGCTTCAAAATGCAAACCCAATTCTTGCCAACGGACTTCAAATTGGTCAGGAATTAATTATTCCGCAGAATCCTGCAAATCTTCCTAAAACTGGAATTACAACTTCTTCAAAAGTTATGCATCAGGTCGTTGCTAAAGAATCTTTGTTTAGTATTGCGAGACAATATAATGTGTCAGTTCAGGATTTAGAAATTATCAACAAAGAAATTTTAGTCAACGGATTGCAGATTGGTCAGACGATTGCAATTCCAAACAAAAGAAAAACGCTGGACGGACGTGTTCGCGTGATTAATCAGGAAACTGTTTTTCATGTGGTTGAACCAAAGGAAACCAAATTTTCGATTGCCAAAAAATACGGAATTTCGATAGATCAGTTAGAATCTCAAAATCCTGAAATTGTAAACGGTTTGGTTGTTGGCAATAAATTAGCCATTAATACCAAAGAGGTTAAACCAACAAACGAAAGCGAAGAATTGATGTTGGCTCTTGCCGAAAAACAAGTTGTGGTCGAGAAAACAAAAGCAAAAACGGTTGAAATTGATGATTTAAAAGACAGATTGGTTGTTCAGAAAGAAATGAACCAGAAAATTATAAAAATTAATGATCTGAAGGTCAATCTGAATGACATGAATGGTTCCAAAGAAAATTCGGTAGAGAAATTGCGTTTGGTTCTGGAAGCCAATAAAAATGTTCAGGATGTTTTAATGGCAAAATTAGATTCATTAGTAAATACGATGAACAATGATTTGGTCGATTTGAAAAGAATGGATGTTTTGAATGTGAACGAATCGAAACGTCTGGAAAAACAATCGTATGAAAGCATCGGAAAAACCAGTGAGTTATCTTCTCAATTAAAGAAGGAATTAGCCGAAAACCGAAAAGCTTATGCCGGATTAATGAATAAAGTAGAGCAAATTGCTGTTGAAGAAAATCAGGTATACAAGAAAAAAATCCGCGAAAGCGAGAAAAATACAGCCCCGACTTCGTTACAACAACGTCTTTCATTAGAAGAAATTAAACGTTACAAAATAGAGCAGGAGCAAGGCGATGCACAAAATCAGCTTTTGATTGCCAAAATTGATTCCTTAGATACTCAGAAAAAAATTGAAGTAAAGCGTCATATCAGTAAAGCTTCGTTTTATAGTATGGAAGCCCGAAAATTTGATGATAAACTGGCTTTGGTAAAATTGAAAAAATATCAGGATGAAGCAGTTAAAAATCAAAGTAAAACAACATCGGCGGAAGCTTCAAAAACAATTTCGCTGGAAGAAATGAAACGCGAATTAAAGGAAAATCCTCTTAAAAATGATAAGACGATAAAGGTTGAAGTTTTTGATAATCTTAAAGAAGTTTCAAACGGCTATTACTTAGTTTTAGGTATATTTACAGACGCGACGCTAAGAGATAAGCTCATTATGAAACTCATTGATTCTGGCGATTTTAACGCTAGTTTCTTCTTTAATATCAACAGTCTTTCGTATTATGTGTATTCGGATAAGTTCGAAAATATGGAAGAAGTGCTGTATCAATGCAAGAAAAAAGAAGAAGAGGAGTTATATAAAGAGATCGTTATTGCTAAGTTAGAAATTGATCTTAGAGAATAATTAGCGCAAAATTAACAAGTGGCAAGAATCTTGTTTTGAAGAGAAATTAGTAACTTGTTTTTTTGAATTAGAAATTAAATTGTTTTAAGCCCTATTATGAAATATTATTCAACATTATTGTCTCTAGTTTTTTTTGTAACCTGTAATGCTTTTTCCCAAGAGAAAGTAGTCAAATACACGGTTTCAAGTGGAGAAACGATAAACCAGATTGCCGTAAAATTTAAGGTTACGCCTTATGATATTTATGCACTAAATCCTGATGCCAGAAATGGAGTAAAACCAAATACGGTTTTATTGATCCCGACAAATGGTGCTAAAGCTGTTGCTAAAACAGAAGAAAAAGCAGTTAAAAAAACTTCAGGTAAGAATCCAGGTACGCATGAGGTTCAGCCTAAAGAAACATTATTTGGAATTGAAAAAAAGTATGATATAACCGATGAAGCTTTAAAAGCAGCAAATCCTTTTTTAGTAAAAGATGGTTTGCAAATTGGACAAACTTTGGTTATTCCTGCAAAAGGATCAACAGCAAAAACAACGGCTACTGCTAGCAAAACAGTAAAATCTGTTGCGCAGGAAAAGTATGTATATCATGATGTTGTAGCAAAAGAAACTAAATTTTCGATAGCAAAAAAGTACGATACTACTATTGAAGATCTGGAAAAACGTAATCCTGAAATTGTTTCGAGTTTGCCAGTTGGATACCGATTGACAATAAAAGGACATGCTCCTAAAACAGAAGCTCCGGCACAAACGGTAACGAATGTTGCTAAACCGGCTGAAGTTAAAAAAGCAGCTGAAACTACAAAAAAAGCAACTTCGTATATGGAGTATCAGGTAAAACCGAAAGAGACTTTTTATAGTTTAGGAAGAACTTTTCATATCTCACAGGAAGATTTGACGGAACTTAATCCGGCACTTTCTGAAGGAGTAAAAGAGGGAATGGTTTTAAAAGTTCCGGCTGGATATTTGGCACCACAACCAATTATTCCTCAGGCACAACCTGTTGAAAAAGCAACTGAACAAGCAATTGACAGATCGACAGAAAATACAGCAGGTATAAAAGTGGTGGACAAAGTAAAATCTGAAACGGTTTCGGTTAATCCTGAAGTGGTAGAATTGACTAAAAAAAGAGGTCAGACCGAACGTAAAAAAGTGGTTTTATTATTACCGTTTAATTTGGCAAAAATGCAAACCGATACTACAAGCACAGGCAATAGAATCAAAAGTGATAAGTTTTTGAATATGACGCTTGATTTTTATTCAGGAGCGATGATGGCTATAGATTCGGCTAAAACTTTAAAATTGCCAATTGATGTTGCGATTTATGACTCTCAGGAAACTAAAAGTTCTTCGAACATTTCGAGTTTAATTGCTCAGAATAAATTGCAGGATGCAGATGCAGTTGTCGGGCCATTTTATCAAAGTAATGCTGAAACTGCGGCTAATGCATTGCGTTCATACAATGTACCTGTGATTTCACCATTATCAAAAGATTCAGCGAATTCTATTGATAATTTGTATCAAACAATACCATCGAATGATGTAGTTAGAAATGCAGTTTTTGATTATATGCGTTCTAAAAACGGAAATATTGTTGCTGTAGTAGACAAGAAAAAAGAATCTGTTACTAACTATATCAAACAAAATCAAAAAGGAGTTGTTTTTGCAGCCTTAACAGAAACTGGAGGATTGGACGTAGCGAACTTAAAAAGTTCATTATTGCCAAACCGAATGAATTATGTGGTGATGGAAACCGGTAATACTGCAATGGTTAAAACTACAATTAAAGCTTTGCTTGATGCACAAAAAACGTGTCAGGTGCAATTAGTAATTTTAGAACCAAACAGCACACTTGATACAGACGAAATTAGTTTTGATAATCTGGTAAAATTGAAATTAATGTATCCATCGGTTACGAGAGAAAGCGATGAACAGCCTGTTTTAATTTTCGAAAAACAATACCGATTGAAGAATAAAGTAAATCCTAATACTTACGCAACACGTGGATTTGATGTAACTTTTGATACAATGATGCGTTTGGTACAAGGAAAAACATATCAGGAAACGGCAGATTTAATGACAACGGAACAAGTTGACAATAAATTCCAATATTATAAAAAAGAAGACGGCGGACACGCAAACAAAGGTGTTTACATTTTATACTACGACACCGATTTAACTTTAAAAGTAGCAAATTAATGACATCAAAAATAACCTATTTAGGCGATTTAAGAACAAGTTCAATTCATGTGCAATCAGGAAGTGAAATCATCTCTGACGCACCAGTAGATAATAACGGAAAAGGCGAAGCTTTTTCTCCAACAGATACAGTTGCCAATGCTTTAGCAAGCTGCATGATGACGATTATGGGGATCAAAGCGCGCGATTTAAACGTAGATTTCATTGGATCTACTGCTGAAGTAACTAAAATAATGAATGCTGAACCAAGAAGAATTGGAGCGATAGAAATTGTTTTTGACATGCAAGGTGTTGAAGACGAAAAAAGCAGAACAATCCTGGAACGTGCAGGAATGACTTGTCCGGTATTTTTGAGTTTAAGTTCAGAAATTGAAAAACGAATTACTTTTAACTGGAAGTAATTTTGTAAATAATACATCAAACAAAAGCCACCCGACGCATCGGGTGGCTTTTGTTTTTGAGGTAGTTTATTGTCTTTGATTTGGGGGTTGAAATTTTAAATTCTCAGAACTTTTTTATTTTTCGTTCAGAAATGGCATTAAATAAGTAAGAGGGCACCATGACTTGCCCTCTTGCTTCCTTCAACTAACCAATAAATATTTATTCTGAAAACTCTAATTTTTCTAATTTGTTCCATCCGCCACGAGTGAAATCAGGAATTTCTACAGGAACAGAACCTTTATCTAATGATATTTCTGTTAAAGGTCCCAAACAAGACCACTCGGCTAAATCGTAAACATCCATATCAAGTGGAAGCCCTTTTTGTAAGCAGTGAATCAAACGATAATCCATTACGAAATCCATTCCGCCGTGACCACCTACTTTTTTGGCTTGTTCTTCGATGTTTTTTACAATCGGATGTTTGTATTTTTCCATTAAAGCCTTTTTAACTTCTTCAGGAACAAAAGAATGTGCGCTTAATTTTTCGTGATTTGGTTTTACATCGTCACCTAATTCTTTGCCGTCTAAAGCATAACCCTCTAACGGATATTTGTTTGCAAAACCTTTCGTTCCGCTCAATTGATACATTCTGCTATAAGGACGAGGAGAAGTAACATCGTGCTGAATCTGAATTGTTTTTCCGTTTTCGGTACGAATCATTGTCATTGTGTGATCTCCGTTTCTAAAATCTTTTATTTCCTGACCTGATTTTTCTTTGATATAAGCCGGATTTCCAACCGCTTTTGTATCCATAGAAACCAGGAAATTCATTTTGTCACCACGGTGAATATTCAACGCCTGACAAGCTGGTCCCATTCCGTGTGTGGCATAAACATCACCGCGATGTTTGATGTTGTAATCCATTCTCCAGTTGTTCCAGTATTCACCCCAAAAAGGCTGAAGTCCGTGAATATAAGATCCTTCGGCATGCAGAATTTCGCCAAATAAACCTTGTTGCGCCATGTTTAATGTCGTCAATTCGAAGAAATCGTAAACGCAATTTTCAAGCTGCATACAGTGTTTTCTGGTTTTTTCGGAGGTATCGATAAGATCCCAAATTTCTTTCATTGTTAAAGCTCCGGGAACTTCTATTGCTACATGTTTTCCGTCTTTCATAGCCTGAATACCAATTAAGGCGTGATGTTTCCAATCTGTGGCAATATAGACTAAATCTACATTTGGCAATGCTGTGACTTTTCTCCAGGCATTTTCGTCTCCAAAAAATTCCTGTGCTTTTGGAAGTCCCGCTTTGGTCAGAATCTCATTTGCCGATTGTGTGTTTTTTTCTAACATATCACAAAGTGCGACGATTTCGACTCCGGGAATATGCGTCATACGTTCAACAGCTCCGGGACCGCGCATTCCAAGTCCGATAAAGGCAACACGAACAGTTGGAATGGGATCTGTGGCCAAACGCAAAACATCTTGTTGTCCTTTTGGACGTGAAGGTGTCTTGGTTTTTATCATTTGTGCCGATGCTATTGCTCCTCCAAACAAAACAAAAGTGATTAATATAAATTTTGAAATTTTGGTTTTCATAGTTAATTTGTTTTTTTTGAAATCAATTTATCAAGGTAAATTGCTAAAATTGATTTCTGGTTTTTTATTGTTTAATGGTCTGGTAATAATGGTTTTTGGTGTTGTGTAATTGTTAAAAAATCCTCCGTCTTTTAAATAAAAAGAACCTTTGTCGAGTCCGCCTGCAAAATCCATTCGGTATTCTTTTACGCCGGTATTATCTGTTGTAAAACGTGCAGCATTAATTTCTGTCCAGATTCCTTTATCGTCACAAATCCATTGATTGTTAAATAAAACTTTGCGTGATAAATCGCCTTGTTCCGGAACAAAATTTTCTAAAAACGAATGAAATCTTTTTAAATACGTATTGATTTGCGGACGGTTAAAACTGGCAATTAAAAGCCATTTGTTCAATTCTGGGGCAAAAAAATAAGCGGTATAATTGGTGCTGTTGTTATTTTGCGGAATTCCGTGAAGCAAGAATTTATAGGTTGTTCCTGCTTTCCAATTGTATCGAAGATAACTTTGTCCGCCCGAACCTTCGCTTCCGAATTCGCCAGTATGAACATTTTCGCCTTTTTTAAGCATTTTGATTTTATGCGTTTCCGGAATACTTTTGGGATCATCAGTATTAAATGGACTCCAAACCGAAAATAAAATTCTTCTTTCGGTTGCGGAGTTTACCTGAATTCCAAAATAACCTTCTCCAAAACCATTTGCCATAAAATAAGAACCAATTTTATCCTCATTTACAGGAATGGTAACTTCGTTATAATACCATTCGATATTTGTAGTTTCAGGAACCTGATAGTTTAAGTGTACAGATGGTCCGCGGCGTCCCCAATGGTAAAAAATTCCTTCGTCATTTGGGACATAAGCAATTTTACCATCATAATCTTCACTTGAAATCGTTAGGCGATTAATAGACGGAAACTGATTTCCGGTTTTACTGATTCCTTTTATTTTAATAGCAACATAACCTGCTTTGTCGATTTTCCAGTTTCCAATAGTTATTGCTTTTTTTGTAGTGTCGAATTTTACTTTTTTAGAAGTTCCGTTAATCGAAAATTCTAATTCTGATTTTCCGAAAACTTCAACAGATTCTTCAACGGTAATTTGAAAAGTTCCTGCTTTAGCAATTCTAAAATAAGCGGTAAAAACTTCTTTAGAATCTGTCCAGTTTTCAATGCCATTCTCTGTAATTGTATTGCTTCCGTCAATATGTTTAGAGCTGTAAGCGTTACCGCCAAGTGGCAGCGAAATTTCGTTTTTCGGATTTCCGATAGTTGTCTTTTTAATCGAAGAATCGGCTTTAGCTACAGCAGAAAATGGCACTAATACTGAAGCGAGAAATAAGTAAAATAAGTTTTTCATTTTATGGTTGATTAGTTTTTTTTGAATGACCTCTCTAATGAACCAAATTAGAGAGGCTTCAAAAACAAAAACCTAAAAAATTATGGGTTTGAGTCTGGTTGTTTTTATTTTAAAGACTTGATTTTTTTTGTGTTTTAATCTATTAATGAGCAACTTAAAATGATAAAAAGGCAGGAATAAATTCATGCTGAATTTTTATTGTTTAACGAAACTATCGAATATATTTTGATTAACCAAGAAAAAACATAAAAAATGTGCTCGAACACACTAAATTCATGTTCTCGAGCACATTTTTTAAGATCGCACATAATTTTAAGTAAAATTCGTTATTTTTAGATAATGACAAAACCATACTAAATAGGAAACCCGACAGGGAATGTAATTATGTTAAGATATTTTAGTTTGAAGATTACTTCGCCTGTTCGCACTTTCAGGCTCGGGCAAAGATTTAATATTTATGATTTTTCATTTAAAATATAAGACATCAATTTTTCATGGTTTCAGGCTTTTAAAATCAAAAATAGTTATCCAAAAACAACCTGATAAGATATTGTAAACCACAATTTGTTCCATCGGAACATCTCATTGGTAGAAAAAAAAAGTTAGGGAGAAATACCGTCCTGTAAGGACGTTTGACAAATTGTATGTCTAATCTGTATGTATTTTTGCCGTTATTATTATAAAATCAAACGTTCCTACGGAACGTAAAAAATGCCGTATTTATTTGACTACCGATGAGATGTTCCGATGGAACAAAAAACATAAAAATATGTATCTTAAATATGATAGTTTTTTTTTACAATAATTTTAAAAAAAAACCTCTCTAATAAAGTAAATTAGAGAGGTCTTTAAAAAGACAAAATATTTAATAGTTACTAATTATAAAATCTTGCTTTTTTAAAATTATATTATTTACTAAATTTTTTAATTAAAGGCGTTACGTGTTTTTTCGTGTCCTCATCTAATGAAGATAATGCTTTGTCTGCTTCACCCGCAGAGTATTTTGACAATCCTGAAATTCCCGCAGCAATTACATTATAAGATTGGTTTTTAATACTTTCTTCCATTAATCCTTTATAAGAAGCATCACCAGTTCCGGCTAATTTTACAATTGCTGTGGCTCTGGCAGCTGTCTTTTTATCATTTTTGGCAATATTAAGCAAAGTCTTAATTGCAGTATCTTTGATTTGATTATCATTTAAATCAATTCCTTTGATACTCAGAATTCTTAAATCATCTTGTTGATCTTCAAGACCTGCCAAAAGTATCAATTGTGCATCATGATTTTTCTCTTTTGTTGCAAATTTTATAGCTTCGATTCTGTTATAATAAGACGGAACATTTTTATATTGGAACAAATAATCTGATACTTTTTTATTGTCAATCACCTGACCAACTAAAATTTTATCAGGATCGAGATCAATAAAAGTAGGTTGTGCCGGTATATCAAAACTGAAATTTTGTTCTCTTTGATCGATCAAAATGTCTTTTCTGATTTTGGTTCCGTTTACATAAAAATCAACTTTTAATGGTAAGCTAAAAGTCTGAATTGAGCTTGCCTGAGTTTGTTTTACAGCAATTGTAGCTTTTCCGTTTGCATATCCGTATTCGACATTCAAAATAGGATTTCCTCCCTGATAATACCATTGGTTAAAATACGGGCTCCAGTCTTTTCCGGTAACTTCTTCCATTGCCAAACGCAATTGGTGAGATTCACCTGATTTGTATGCATTTGTAGTTAAGTAACGGTTTAACGATTTGAAAAACGCTTCGTCACCCATTTGATTTTTTGCTGCATACAATATGATAGAACCTTTTGAGTAACTGATATTGTCAAACATATCTTCTTTGTCTCTGTAATAAAAACGTGCTAATGGCGGGCTTACACCATCTTTTGAAGAACGTAAACAGTTTTGTAATTTTTCATAACGAGATCTGTCTTCAGCATCTTGTCCGGCATCGTGACCGTGCCAAAGTACCTCACCAAAAGTGGCAAAAGATTCGTTCATTGTTAAGTTAGACCATGATTCAGCCGTTACATAATCTCCAAACCATTGGTGAAAAAGTTCGTGGGCAATAGTACTTTCCTGATTATCATCTAATAATTCTCTGGCCGTTTTTTGCACATATTCACCATGCAAAGTTGCCGATGTATTTTCCATTGCACCAGAAACGTAATCTCTGGCTACAACTTGAGAGTACTTTACCCAAGGATATTCTACACCCAATATTTTGCCGTAAAACTTCATCATATCCGGAGTTTTTCCAAAGATTTGTTTGGCATACGGTGCGTATTTTGGCTCCAGATAGTAATTAACTTCTTTTCCGTTATAAGTATCTTTAAAGATTTTAAAATCTCCAACCGCCATCATAAACAAATATGGCGAATGTGGTACATCCATTTTCCAGGTATCGGTACGAGTTCCATTTTTGTTAGCTTTTTGCGAAACTAATTTTCCATTTGATAGGGAAACGTATTTTGCATCAACTGTCATTGCAATTTCAGAAGTTGTTTTCTGATTTGGTTTGTCAATCGTAGGGAACCATGCAGAAGAAGCTTCTGTCTCACCTTGAGTCCAAATCTGGATTGGCTTGTCGTCTTTTCCGTCAGGATTTATAAAATACAATCCTTTTGCATCTGTAATAGCAACACTTCCTTTTGCTCTTAATTCATCAGGTTTTGCAGTATAATCGATGTAAATGATATACTTCTCAGAACCTTTATACTTTCTGTCCAGCGTAATAAAAACCTGTTCGTTGTCATACGTGTATTTTAAAGGCACCTTTTTAGTTCCCTGAATTATGGCAATTTCTTTAAAATCCATTCCTTTGGCGTCAAGCGTAAGAGCATCAGTTTCATAAAAATGCGGTTTTAAAGTCAGCCATTCTTTTCCGTACAAATAACGTTTTCCATAATCAAATGATACTTCAAGTTTTGTATGTACTACGTCGTGAACTTTTAATGGTGTAACTCTGTAAGTAGTGATGTCTTCCTTATTTTGATCCGCATTTTGCGCTTCAATATTTTGTCCCATTATGGCAACAAGACTTAAAAGGGTATATTTTAGCAATTGTTTATTCATTTTTTGTATTTATGGTTATCGGGTTTAGTATATTTTAAAACTTTAAATTTAAAAATTAATCAGTTAAGGTAGTTATATCTAAAACTGGTTTAGGATAATTTTTCGATTTTATTTCTTTTTTACAATCCATTGCCATTTTTTCGGTCATATTGTAGTGATAGGCTCCATAACAATCTCCATCGAAATTACCCACATAAAAGAATCCATACGAATCAAAAAAGTCGGTTAAATCAACTTTACTGACTTCACATGCTGTTTTTATAAAATTAAGTTGGTAAACAGCTGGATTTTCATCGGCTTTTACTTTTAGTTTATTAGCATTGTTAGCTTGTTTTCTAAACGCTTCGAAAAGGTCAGGGTAGAAATCAGGATTTTTGCCTGCTTTTTCGAAGTATAATTGCAGTTGCCAAAAAGGGACAAGCGGTTCAAAACTTCCACCCACTTTTAAATAACTTTCTTTTTTTTCGATAACTTTTTTTCTTGCAGAATCATAGTAGTTACCTTCTATAAGACGAGATTTAATTCCCAATGATTTGATAACATACATGGTGAAAACATTATTGCTTACTTCACAAAGTCCTCCCCAATTAAAATAGGGCTGCAGCTGATGTACATGACCGGTTTCGTGGCTAAATCCCCATGCCGGATCACCAGCGATTACTTTTGCCGGATCAAGTACCATTCCTAATGCATAACCTGATTTGCCACCCATATAAGCTATCCCGTCTTCGTCTCTAAACATATAGTAATTGTAGTTTACACGAGCCAATATTCTATTGTTTGGCACAAGATTGTATTTAATTAAGCCCATAAGTCGATGTTGACGATGGATCAAAGTGTCATAACAATTTAGTAATTCTACTCCTTTGTTGTAAGCATATTTTTTTAAATCAGCTTTAGGATGAATGGTTTGAATATACTTTCCTCTGGCATCTATCATAGGATAAATAGTGTTGTCCAGAAGTTTATTCCAATCTTCATTTTTTTGTTTTCCCGAATCAAAAAATCCATTTATTTTGGCATCGATAAAATGAATTTTAATTGCGTTTTCCTTTTTAGGTTCTTCAGAATAATAATTAATGTAGGCCAAACCATCGTAGTCTTTAACCTCTATAATGTTTATGCCATTTTTTAAAGGATATGCTTTTTTTTCAATTCCCCAATTAGGATCCTGATCGGGCGCAATTCCTGCAGGCGGCTGTCTGTTCCAATTAGGTATAACTAAATCGACAGTTTTATTTTTTGCAATATTCTCTACCAGAACTACGTGTTTACCTACGGGTAAATAAATGCCTGTAATGTTTTCATATTTACTGTAACCATCACCAATAGATAACTTTTTTCCTAAAGTTGTTGGCGATAAATAAGCGTTGTAAGTAGCTAATCTATAATTGAAATCATATTCACCCTTAAGCATTTGTATGGCTGCATCATGAATTTTTTTATTCTTAATCTTATCTAATTGTTCATGTTTTATGTTATTTTTTAATTTCGTAGCTAAATTATCTTTAAAAAAAGCTAAATCTTCTTTTAAGGAAACTGAGTCTATAGCACTTTGAGCATAACTATTAGAAAGGAAAAATAGAGTGCAAAGTAAAACCAGGTGTTTCATTTGTGTAGGTTTTTATTAACGGTAGTTAATTTGGTTCGTAATTGATTATATACTCAGTTGTTTCTTATAATTTTTCTATAATTCTAACCTCACCATCTTTTTCATCTGCAGTTAAAATATCCGATTGTTTTTTGGTGTAAACTTCTAATGACCATTGAACAATCTTGTTTGTCGGATATAAATCTGCCTGACTTTTTAACCATTTTTCCGCCTCTTTTGCCGAAGAAGTTTTCTCGATCGCCCAAGCCGAAATCAATTGATTTGCCGGTAAGAAATTCATAACCGTATTGTCAATTTTCGGATTAAAAGCAGTAATTTTTTGTAATGATTGTTTTGCTTTTTCAGTATCATCAAGGTTTGTGTAACATTGATAATCCAACCAATTTTCTAATCTTTCGTCAATATCAACATCATACGGTTTTCCTACGCCCAGATTTTGTGGCCATAATTTTGCGTCGGCAATAAATTGCAATGCTTTTTTGTATTGCTTGTTTTTCATTTCGGCTACAGCCTGCATTAATTTAGCTTCATGATACAATTGACGTCCAATTGTTGCGCCTTCAAACGGAAGAATTTCCAACTTTGTTAAAAAAGCATCTGCGGCAGTGTATTTTTTATTTAGCAATAATGTTTTGGCATACAACATTCCCATTAAATAATTTTCGGGATGTTTTTTATAAAAAGGTTCAGCAATTGCCAGCGCTTTGTCGTTTTGTTTTAAAACGATATAATGCTCTGCCAGTAATTTAGGATATCTCCAACTTTGATTGTCCAGTTTAATTGCTTGTTGAAGGCTTGCAATTACCAATTGCGAATCGTCTTTGAACAAAGAAGCTTTAGCCGCATAAAAAGCCGGATCGTTTGGTTTTGCGCCACATTGCGTGAATAATTCTTTTGCTTTCGAAAGATTATCACGATTCCATTCAATTAACCCTAAATGATATTTCAATTGCCATTGATCATTTGTCGGGATTAATTTTTCGAGAATAATTGCCGTTTCTCCACGGAATGGAAAGCTAGTTCCCGGTTGAATTTTAGATAAATCAACAGCTTTGTTTTCTAAAAATGCTTTCCAGTATATAATTTCGGCACTTGGAGCCGCTAGCGAAAAGACTTTAAGTGCTTCATCCTTGCGGCCCAGATGCTGATACCAAATTCCTAGTTCTAGATAGGTTTGTTCTGGCATTTCGTTTTGTATAAGTGATGTGAAATGCAGTTTTGTCGCTTCTGAATTTTCCCAAAGGAATTGTTCAAAACCGGCAAAATGATTTAAAGGGTCAACGGTATTAATTTTACTTAAGGTTTCGGTTGCTTTATTAGCATTGTTTTGCAGACGATAAAGTACTGCCAACACCTGTAAACCTTCGAGATTGTATTGATTGTTTAGCAAACTTTTCTCGGCATATTCAATCGCTTTTGCCTGATCGTTTTCACTAAAGTAAATTTTGCTCAAAGCGGTGTAGGCGGGACTGCGGAATTCAACACTAGCCGCAGCAATATCAAAACCGTCTTTAGCATCCGTTATATTTCCTAAATGCAGATTTGCAAGTCCGTAATAATAATTGGCAGCAGGATCGTAAGTGTCTATTGACAGCGCTTTACTTGCTGAAATTACAGCTTCTTTGTATTGCAATTTTCTAATTTGTAAAGAGGCCAAAGCAGATAGAGCAGGAGCGTAGTTTGGATCTTTTTTAAGACAGGCATTCAGATTTTCTTCTGCTTTTACATAATCTTTAAAACTGATATAATTTTTTCCTTGCAGATATAATCCATAAACCGAATTATTATCGAAATCTTTTGGAACTTCTAATGGTCGAGCCAAATTACCATCTTCCAGAGCCGAATTCCAAACCAATTTATTTCCGCCAAGTGTCAATCTTAATTTGTTTTCGTTAACCGAAATCTGAATTGAATCTTTGAAAACTTGTAAGGTGTTTACCGAAATATCTTTAGAATAGATTTTCTTATCGTTATCAAAAACTTCTAATTTTTCGTTTAGTTTTTGAAGCGGCGAAAAGTAGATTTTCAACCAGCCGTTTTCGTTTTTGACATTTACAGCTCCATAATTATTAGCTTTTACAAAACCTTTAGTTTGTTTTACCGGAAACCAGTATTCTGTCCACGAATCAGTTTGATAAGGCGCAAAAGAGCGTTGTTTAAAAGGCGTTAAATTACTGCCTTCGCTCGCCTGATTGAATAATCTTCCGCTTTGAACTTCTACATATTGTCCGTCAGTGTCGGTCAATAATTTTTCCCAAATCATACCTTGTTGAGACAATCCCCAGATCCATATTTTCTTGCCGGGTTTGTCATCGTGATTACCGTATCGTCCCATCCCGAAATCTTCGTCATGGTAATATCCGCCAAAGAAATCATCGTATTTACCAAAAACGTGATACGATTTATAACCACCAAAATTATTGTTTTTATAGAATGATAAATCTTTGCCGGTTTTTTTATCAATTGGCCACGGATTGTGTTCGCCATTATGACCAATATAACTTTGTCCGGGATATATAAATTGTAAGTTTTCTGAAGCTTTTATACCGGTATTCATCCACGTATAATAAGGCTGCTCTGTTTCGGTTGCGTTAAACCAAAATGAATTTGTGGTAAAATAAGCTTTGTCTTTTGGCAAATTGATGTCCAATTTCCAAGATGTGCGCGTCAATAAATCCAAAACTCCAATAACGCAACTTACACTTCCGTCAGGTCTTGTAATAGTTGTATAATCTACTGGGGTAGCACAATTTGGCGTATGCCCAATAATTCCGTAATTCCCTTCAACACCGCCGCTTGTCCACGGACCGCGCATCGCAATATCTCTAAATTTGATGACGTGATTGTTGTAAACAAAATCTTTTCCGGTTGATTTTTCTATAGCCGACCAAACTTTTCCGCCAATTTCAGGCAGAATCATTAATTTGATATAATCGTTTTCAAGTTCGATAACTTTCCATTCTTTCTGCACAGGTTTATCTGTAAAACCATCAAAACGAAAATACGGATAGACTTTTGTATCCGGTTTAGGAATAGGGTCAGGGTCTGAAAACGGATAGGTCGTGAATACTTTTTTGTATTCTTTTATAGTGGGTTTATTTTGTGCGTTGGCAAACAGGCTTCCAAAGAGTAGAATTGATAAGAAAGGTTTAAGTTTCATACTGGAGCTATTTTGTGGTTATTTGGTTAGTTAATTTGGTTGCTTTTTTTGAATTTAAAAGCAACCAAATTTAGTTTTTGTATTAATGAAATCTTCGTTCGAGGAGTTCTGCAGGAACAAGATATATTGTAGGGATGCATTTCAATCCATCATTCGCAATCAAAACCCAATCTTGTTATTTCGAACGAGAAATCGCATTACGTATTCACGGTTCGTTGCTCTCTGGATGTGATTTCTCGTTCCTCGAAATGACAAATAATACGGGCAATTATTTCATATTATTTAACAATCAACAACCATCCTTTTCCTTTTGTTACAGGCAATTCGTCTTTTGCAGTAAAAGTCTGTGCCGGTTGGAAATTAGCAACTTCCGGAGCTGTTATTGTTGCTTTTGCAGGATTGATTCCTAGTTTTTTCCAGTCGATTGTTAGTTTTACTTTTACATCAGAATCTGCCCAGCTTGCAATCGAAATTAATGTCGAACCGTTCTTTTTGTAAACGGTTGCCAAAACTTTATCGTTGTTTGTTTTTACCGGACAGTTTTCGCTCCAGTATCCAATCATTTCAGAACCTTTGATTCCAAAAGTATCCCATAATTTCCAGATTGGTCTTGGGTCTGCATTGTGGCTCCAAGGCATTCTGTTCGTCATTCCAAATACCATTCCTCTCCATGGATTTCCTCCGTCTTGCAACATTTCGCCCATTAATCCAAAAGGGATTCCGCTTACTTCTGTTAAGAAAAAGTCAGGTTGATTTTTTTCGTAATCAAAATATTCTCCAAACCAAAGTTTATTGATGTACGGAAAGTGTTCCATATATAAGTTGGCACTATTGTTAAATCCGTCGCTTTTATTGTATTGATTTGCACTGTGTAAATCGATAATTCCCGGGTGACCATCTTTGGTAAGAACTCTTTTTACACGTTTCATCGTGATTCTGTCAAAAGCAACATCATCAAGATAAATTCCGTCGATACCAACGTTTTGTGTTAACCAATTCATTCCTTCGACATAATAATTATGCCAACGGTTCATACCGCTGTTTACGATTGCAGCATCTTTAATTTCAGGTACAAACCAAGCTGCGATATAATCGTCACCAACATGTTCCTGCAACCATGAGAATCCACCGCCTTTTCCTGGAGAATAGATTTCGTGACCTAAACTTCTTAATGCAAAAGTTTCATAAGCTTTGTTCGAAACTTCTCTAACGGTGTTGTAAATCTTAACTTTTAATCCTTTTTCATGTGCTTCATCGATATAACTTTTCATCTTTTTAAATTCGATAAAAGGATAATTGATATAAGGATTTATGGCATTTGCATGGTGAATATTGATTACCGTTGCGCCAGTTTTTGCAATGGTATCAATTGGAGAGTATTTGTGATAGAATTTAGTATTCCATTGAAAATCAGTGTCGATTTTATGGAAAGGTGTAATCAATAAATTAAAATTATAGTATAAAACATCGCCTTTTTTCATGCTGCGAGCTCCGCTGTACGCATTTACTAAAACTGATTTTGGGTTTGATGCAATTGTGATTCCACCTTTACTTTCGTTACCCCAGGAAGTTGGTAATAATAATGGTTTTTGAAGATAGAAATTAGTATTCAACGGACGACTGTATTTTTCATCTCTCAATGAAAATTGCAATCCTGAATTTACGTTTCCAATCCATGCGCCATCTTGGTTTTTATGCGCAACATCCCATTTCCAGTCGAAAGTAGCAGGACGATCTCCACCTTTTTGACCTAATCCCATCATGTATTTTGCAGATGTTGGCTGAAAAGGCAATTGGAAATTAATATCATTAAAAGTAACATCTTCAAGAGCTGTAATTTTTACAGTGTAATGTAAAAAACCATCAAATTCAATTGAAGCATTTACATCCATTTGAACAGATTGAGAAGTAGAAACACTTTCCCAGGAAACAGTTCCGGCTTCTTTTTTCAGGAATTTAATTCCTGTGTTTTTCCATTGTAAGGATTCTTTTCCTGAAGCATCTACAAAATGAAAGGCTAAAGGAGCGCTCAAAATATCATTGGCTTTTGTACCAACCGATGTCATCTCGGGCGTAAAATAAGTCTGAACTTGTGAAGGAAATCCGTTTGAACCTAAAACTAATTTTCTTCCTAACAATGAAATTTCAGAATCTTTTACAACAAGTGGCGTATAAGGCGCAATTACGGTATTTTCTTGTGCTAATGTTGAGTTTAACCATTTAAGGCGTGTCATTTTCTCAGGAGAATCAATTCCTCCGTTTTTAGTCACTTCATCAGTCACTTTTATTTGAAGGTTGATTACGGTAGATTTTCCGTCAGCAGTTACAGTAGCTTTTCCGGTATAATTTCCTGCCGCTACGGTTTGAGGAACATCGATTCCGCACCACATTGCCTGTACTTTTCCTTTTAATACAGAAACATTTGCAGTAAAAGGAGATCCGTCATAACGAACTCCATCTGTATTGATACAGCTTATATCTTTTGCTTCAATTAGAGCTCCGTTAGTACTGATTAAATTTGAAAAAGTAACTTTTACATTTCCTAAATCTTGTAGTGCATAAACGCCCAATTGAAATGCCAAATATTCTCCTTTTAAAGCGGTATCTGCAAAAGTGCTTTGAACTCCTTTTTGAATCCATCTTTGTGGCAAATCATTTCTCATTCTAATAGAATACAATCTGTCTTCCGGGAAAACTAAGAAAGAACTTCCGCTGTTTTTTGCAACAATATCATTTGTTTCTGCGGCAGTTGCAATAACTTCCATTGGGTAAAAACTATTGAAAGCATTTACACTCTGAATTTCTTTAACGGTACAATTATCAGCTAAATTAGATTTGATTTTTCCCAGCCATTGTGCATCAGCTTTGTCTTCTGGTTTTGCATATACTCCTTTTGGATAATTAGCGTCGCCTTCATCAATATAAGGCATGTAATACACATAATAAATTCCTTTTCCTGAAAGAGGCTCAAAGTAAATCGTACCTTTTTCTCTGTTGATATCAGCGGTTTTTATGTTCTGAATTTCTTTTCCTGAAGCATCTTGAACAATGATTCTTTTTAATTCCGGTTTTTCGTCTCTTCTGCGCCATTCGATTGTTGTTTTTGCAACATTATCTTTGCCGGTAAATTCGACTACAACACGGTGATTCCCTAACAAATTAGGATTCCAGCTGTCATTGCCATCTGTATATTTTATTTGTTGTGCAGCCAATGGAATACTGAAAATGCAAAGACACAGGATCAATATTCTACTTAAAATCTGTCTGTTTTTTAGGTTTGGTTTCATTGTTTTATTGTTCAGGTTTAAAAAGTATGCGTAGTTAATAAGTTAGTAAACGGCTTTCCATCCATTCTTTTTCCAGTAGGCAATGATGGGTTTGTAAGGGCCATATTTATGTTGTTCTTCTGTAAAGTTATCCTGAAAAGGACTATGTGAATAATCGATTGGTTTGCCCATTTTGTTAGGATAATCAAATGTTTTTGGGTTTGGTCTTTCGTGTATTGCATCATCATTTACAAATGCGGCAATATCAAGTGCCTGCATATCTGTAAGGTAAGGTTTTCCTAAAGTTACTTTGTCATACGGCATATTGCTTTTTAGCCATTGCGCTTGTTTGATAACTCTGTGCATGCTTGAACCCGGCTGATATCCATATTCTCCCCAAAGCGGAGGGTAAGTATAACCAGATTTATCAGCATTGTAAACTCCTTCGCCATTATTTCCGTGGCAACGGGCACAATTTTCAACAAATAGCTCTTTTCCTCTTTCCGGACTTGCGGCTACATCTGGAAATTCTATTTCTAAGTTTTTAGCACCTTTAAAATCTCCGTCTTTAGGAACAAATTTACTGATCCATTTAAAGTACGATAAAAAAGCCACCATTTCTTTACTGTCAAGCGGAAGTGGTTTTCCGGAATGAGGTCTCATAATGCAATTATTAACACGTTCAGCAAGTGTTAAAACTTTATTTTCACGTCCGCGATATTGCGGATAATTGTCATGTGAAGACATTAAATTGAAAGCATGAGGTTTTGTTCCGGCGTCCTGATGGCAATTGGTACAATTCATTTTATTGCCTAAATATTTTCCTTTAATTCCGTTTGGACCAATATAATAAGCCGTTTTCATCATTAATTCTCTTCCATAACGAACGGATTCACCAAATTGATCGTCCGGAATTTTAGACGTATCGATTGTAATGTACGAATCATCATCGGCAGTTTTTGATGCCAATGTTTGAGAATTTGAAGTATTGCAAGAATTGAAAACAACAATTGGCAATGCTGAAAATATACCAATAAGAATTATTTTTTTCATGTTGTAAAATTTTTAATCTATATCATTAACCTAACAGGTTTTTAAAACCTGTTAGGTTTTTCTGTTGTCTATTTATACCTAACAGGTTTTAAAAACCTGTTAGGAGAAAAATTAATTGAGAAGAAAAGGTTTTAGGTTCTCTTCTGGAATAAATTGTACGCGATAAGGAGGTATCTCAGACTCTAAAGCCCAAAGTAAAACTCCTTTTTTATTGGTTAAAACCGTGATGTGTCTTTTTGAACAACAAACCAATATGGCATCTTTGTCAATCATATAAGCACTTCCCATTCGGTCATTGTAAATATCTTTTGGAAGGTTTATATGGAAATCCAGTTTTGCAGATTTTACTTTTTCATCTACTTTAAGAGCATAAACTGAGGATTGTTTTTTGTCTACACCATTATCAAAAAACATCAAACTTCCTTCGGCATTTATGTGTGCGGCATGAGCTTGTGAAAAATTACTATCGGTAGACATTTTCAGGTTTCCGCCTTTTCCTAATTTCCAGATTACTTTTCCGGTTTTTGAATCAACTTTCCAAATCTGACCGTTATTGTAGAATGAAATCAAAAAGTTTCCATCTTTATCATAATTCAGACTGTTGGCGTGCATCCAGTCTTTTTTGGTTTTTAATAATGCTTTGTCTTTCATTGGATCCAAGTCATCAAAAACGCTCCATTTCCAGATTTGTTTTCCTTTTTTATCCAAAATAAGAATTCCGTCACCGTTGATCGTGTCTTTTTGTTTTCCACCAATTTTAGTTAAATCGGTTATTCTGGCATCAACAAATAAAGTCACAATTTCGTTAGCCGATTTTTTAATGATTTCGTGATGAATCACTTGTTTAAAATCGCCTTGTCCTTTTTTAATGTGTGTTAAAGTATCGCCTTGTAAGTTGATTTCCAGAATCTCACTTCCGTAACTTGTTGGTTCATCATTTTTTCCTAAAATAGAAAGTATCGTTTGCTCTTTGGTAAAATGAGTCACTTTAAATCCTGTTCCTTCAACGGTATGATACCATCTTAAATTTCCTTTATAATCAACAATATAGGCAACTCCCGGTGTTTCTCTTTTTGCCAAAAGCATAAAACCACTTTTGAAGTTTTTAGGTAAAAGTTCCGGTTTTGGGCAATTTGCCTTGAATTGTTTTTGCAGCCATTCTGGTAATCTTCTTGATTTGAAAGTATAAAGTTTACTTGTGTTTTTGTTTTCTCCCTGAATTGTAATCAACTGAAAACTATAGTCAGTTTCTGGAGTAATATTACAAAGTATTAAGGAATGTTTGAGACCATTTTTTGAAACGGGAGATGTTATTTTGCTTTTTATTCCTTTTTTATCAGACCAATATTCTGCATATACCTGAGCATCGTCCTTCGTAGTAACATCGATCTGAATCTTCAATTCGTTGTTGCTATGAGTCCCAATGTTGATATTTGAGATAATATTACCCTGATTTTGAGAACAGCTTGCCATTGCAAGAAGTGCCAAAACAAAACTCCATTTTAATACTAATTTTTTGATCATCTGAAAGGTTTCTTTAGTGAAACAGAAAAGTACTTATTTTGTTTAAAAAATCAAGAATAGACAGACCATTTTAACTGTCTATTCTTGATTAAAATTTTACTTATTGTCTGTCGGCATTGCTTAAATTAGGGTTAAGATCAACCTGACTTTGTGGATAAGTATAATATTTATTTTGTGGCATTTTAACTAATGCTGCTTCACCAACTCTTAGATGATAGGCATTTACAAGAACATCATATTTGTTCATTCTGATTAAATCTGCACGGCGTTTTCCTTCGTAGAAAAGTTCCCATCCTCTTTCTTGCAAAATAGCATCTCTCAGCGAACTCTGATTGTAATCGCCTAAAATCAATTGTTTGGCATGTGATCTTGCTTTAACCTGATTGATAAGGCCAATAGCTTCAGTTGTTGGACCGCTAATTTCGTTTAAGGCTTCAGCTCTGCTTAATAATACATCAGCATAACGAAGAATGTTCACACTATGTCCATCATAATAAGTTGTAGTTTCATCATCAGCATATTTTCTGGTTGATACATCCGGCATATACAATTGTCCTGCTGGTGGTTCTGCGCCTAATGTTGGAGCTTGTTTGTGTAGTAAACCATCTGAACCCATAAATTCCGGAAAGAAACATTGTTTACGATCATCTTCGTTACCAAAAGTGTTGTAAAAATCCCAGTTCACCGTATAATATTGCCATCTGTTTTGAACAACGGGATGATCAGTTGGTCCAAAGTGGTTCAGTAATTCCGTTCCGTTTGTGTTGGCATCACTTAATGAAGAGAAAATATTTTCGCTGCACCATTTGTTACTTTCTTTAAATAGACCTAAGTAAGAAGGATAAAGGCTGTATTCTCCAAGATTCATTACTTGTTGTGTAAGCGTTGCTACTTTTTGCCAATCGTGGCTGCGTAGGTATAATTTTGCTAATAAAGTAAGCGCTGCACCTTTTGTAGCACGACCAACATCATTAGATCCATAGATTATGTTTTCCTTATAATTAGCAGGTAAAACAAGAGCAATTTCCGTAAGGTCTTTGATAATAAATTCATCAATTTTTTCGACAGATGTTGGCGCTGTTTGTTCCAGATATTTTGGATTTGCCACGTTATCTTCAGTCATTAAAATAACCGGCCCCCAAGAATCTGTTAAATCCATATAAGAAGATGCTCTTAGAAATTTAGCCTCAGCAATAAACTGTGCTTTTTCAATTTCTGAGATTGAAGACATCCTTCCTATATAATAAATCGCAGTATTAGCATTTGCAATCAGTTTATACATGGCATTCCAGTCTTCCAGGAGTAAGCCATTTGCTGAATTCCATGTTCCTAATGATAGTTGTCCCGGATCTCCACCAAATTGGCAATGACCTAAATCTGTTGCAATATCTGTTAGAGCAAAATGTCGGGTTGCCCAGTACGAAAAGTTATCTCCTACAGAAGGTCCTTTTAATCTGCCGTAAATAGAATTAACGGCGGCAATAGCATCTGATTTGGTTTGATACCCATTTGTAGTGTTCAAACTGCTGTATACTTTAGGATCCAGGTCCTCGTTGCAGGAATATTGTAAACCTGCAGCAAGTAAAAGCAATAATATTGTATATTTTTTCATTGTGATGAATTTAATGTTATTGAAAAAGCTATTAATGAATTGCTATTTTGATTCCTAATATAAATGTTCTCGAAGCCGGGAAAGAGTTAAAATCAATTCCTCCACCAAGATTTTGTGCTCTGGCACTACCTACGTGTCCATTTATTTCAGGATCATTTCCGGAATAATTTGTAATTGTCAATAAATTTTGGCCTATAGCATATAATCTTATGTTATCAATGAATTTTGTTGGTTTTAAGATGCTTTCCGGAATAGAATATCCGATAGATAAGTTTTTCAGACGCAAATAAGATGCATCCTCAACAAATCTTGAATTTACATAACTTCCGTAGGTACTTTTGTAGTAACCGTCTCTCGGAATATCTGTGTTTTCATTTGTTCCGGCAACCCAGCGATTCAAAGCATCTGTACTGGTGCTTGATTCTCCAACCATTTTAGTCATATTGTAAACAGAGTAATCTAGAGCACCTTGGAAAAAGATATTCACATCAAAATTCCCGAATCTAAAATCATTATTAAAACCAACAATGTAATGTGGAGTTGAATTTCCTAAATAAGTTCTGTCTGCTGCTGTAATTAATCCATCACCATCTAAATCCTCATATTTAGGATCTCCAGGTTTAGATAATGGCTGTGGAGCATAAACTTCTCCCGTTTTTACTACTCCGGCATATTTAAATCCGTATAATAATCCCATTTCTTTTCCTGGTTCCAATCTTGTAAATTCACGACCAGAAACGGTGCCGCTTGGGTTAGAAGTATTAACACTGATTATTTTAACATTGTCTGCAAGTGAAACAACCTCTTGTTTATTGTACGCAACGTTTAAGGAGGTTCTCCAGTAGAATTTATCATTTTTGAAATTTTCACTGCTTATACCCAATTCAATTCCTTTATTATCAACTGTACCCGAGTTAAGTG
The DNA here is from genome assembly GCF_900187965.1 of Flavobacterium sp. ov086. Classification (GTDB taxonomy): domain Bacteria; phylum Bacteroidota; class Bacteroidia; order Flavobacteriales; family Flavobacteriaceae; genus Flavobacterium. The sequence goes on from NZ_FZNL01000013.1 coordinate 59,111, forward strand.
TTTGAGTATTGAATCCCCACCATCCTCCAATAGGCACATCCAAAAGAGCATCTGTAGTTCTCTTTTTGTAAACATCAATTGTAGCAGTAAGTCTGTCGTTAAAGAACCCCATATCTAAACCAATGTTGGTTTGAGCTTGTTGTTCCCATTTTAAATCAGGATTCGATAAATTTTTTGGTTCATTACCGCCTACAAAAGAGCCATCACCAATAGTGACATTCCAAGGAGCAAGATTAGCGTAGTATAAATAATCTAATATTCCATCACTTCCTGTAACACCATAACTTACTCTTAGTTTTAGTTCTGAAAGAGCCTCTAAATTTTGCATAAACGCCTCTTTTGAGATTCTCCATGCAACAGCTCCTGAAGGGAATTGACCGTATCTGTTATTTGGACCAAAACGAGAAGATCCATCTAATCTATAGGTAAAGGAAGCTAGATATCTGTCATCAAAAGAATAACTTAACCTTCCAAAATAGGAGCCCAGTTTTGTTTCTTGTTTTTGAGTTTCAGGTTTTAGATAAACAGAAGCACTTTCAAGATTGTAATAAGTTAATACATCATTCGCAAAACCAGATCCCGAAGCTTTCATTCTTTCATAGGTATCTTTTTGATTTGATGTTCCAAGCATTGCTGTGAAAGAATTTCTCTCTTTTATATTAAATTTATAGGTTAAATATTGTTCTGTAGTCCATCTAAAATAAGTTTTGTTTTCTTCAGATCCTGTACCGTTTAACGCAGCACCGGCAACAAGAGTTCGTGGTGTATATTTACCCTCAATGTTTTCCTGCCATTCAGCACCAGCTCCAAAGTGGTAGGTTAAACCTTTGATGATTTCATAATCCATAAACATATTTCCGTTTACAAGGCGGTTAATGATATGATCTGTTGGTTCTAATAAAAGAGCCAAAGCATTATCTTTTCCTTGATACTTGTAGTAAGAACCGTCGGCATTGTAAATTGGGATTGCCGGAGGAGCAGTTTGGATAGAAAACATTGGTGATAATATATTGTCACCAAAATCACTATTATTTCCATCGCTCGCAGCACCATAAACATTGGTTCCTACGGTTACTTTGTCAGTAAATTTTTTCTCAGCTCCAATACGTACAGTATATCTTTTGAAATCAGTATTTTCTATTGCTCCGGTTTGTTTTAGATAATTTCCGGATAAGAAAAATTTGGATGTTTTATCGCTTCCGCTAAAAGTAAGCGTTCTGTTTAATACTTCACCCGGACGAGTAGCAGCCTCAAACCAATTGGTATTGGCAATAGGAAAACTCGCTGGAAAAACTGCCGGTCTGCCGTTTTCAGCAGCAATTGCATTTTGAATAGAAGCGTATTGTTGTCCGTTTAATAAGGATGGCTCCTGAATAATGTTTTGAAAACCATCTGAAATTTCGCCTTCAATCTGCATTTTACCAGATTTTCCTTTTTTGGTAGTAATCATGATAACTCCATTTCCACCACGTGAACCATAAATTGCCGTAGAAGCAGCATCTTTAAGGATTTGAATACTCTCGATATCATTTGGGCTAATAGATCCCCCTGTGCTGGTAATAAAACCATCGACTACATACAAAGGAGCATTTGAACTCGTAATAGAGTTTCCTCCTCTAATTACGATAGTTGGACTAGTTCCAGGAGCGTAACTGTTTTGCTGTACCTGAACTCCGGACGCGCGTCCTTGTAAAGCTTGTCCAACATTCGAAACCGTTCCGCCTAAGTTCAAGTTGTCTTTTCCAACCGAAGCAACAGAACCCGTAAGGTCTTTTTTCTTCGCTTTTCCGTATCCAATTACGATTTCCTCTAATTTTTGTCCTGCCTCTTTCATGACAATTTTTAAAGGTGCACTTCCTATTGTTATTTCCTGATCCTCCATACCAATATAAGTTACAATAAGTTTGGTCGCATTATCAGGAACTGTAATTACAAAACTTCCGTCAACATCAGTTTGAATACCTTTAGAGGTTCCTTTCACAACTACGTTTGCACCAGGTAATGGAAGTCCGTTTTGATCTGTTACTTTACCTTTTACCGTTTTTTCAAAAAACACAGCTACATTGTTTCTAGTTGATGTATGTATTGATGAAGCTGTAGTAGCCTGAAACGTTAAAGCTAATAAGGAAAGAATCGTGAGTTTGATTTCTTTATTGGATACATTCTTAATCCGAAAATCCCTTGGCTTTTTTTGGGTTAATAATTTCATACTAAAATTGGTTTTGGTTAATGATTAATTTGTTTTTTCTTGTTTGTAGGTTTTAGATTTCTTTTTTGATCGAAAATTTATCGTCTCATTTTATTCGGTTTTAAATGGAATTATTTTCTTCTTAAAAACAGTCGCTCATTTTCGCTTTAATTGAAGGCTGTTTTGTCAACTTTTCTTCCATTTTTGAGTGCCAAAAACGCTTAATTTTTTTCTTAATTAACTTAGTTTTAAGATTAATACTTGACGAAACTATAGATTATATTTTTATAAAACAAGAAAAAGCACAAAAAATGTGCTCGAACACACAAAATTTATGTTCTCGAGCACATAAAATTATGCAAAACGTTTTTTTTGACATAAAATGATGTGATTATTATAAAATGTTTTGGAAATAAAAGCCCTTCTATATTTGAGGTTATTTTAGTTAAAATCTATATTTATATACATTATAAATATAGATTTTGTAAAATCTTATGAAATTCGTAATTACCAGATCTAATTTATAATAATTAAACAGGCTTTTCTTATGGATTTATTTAACAGAAAAAATGATTTTTACTGATTTTATTTTATTAAAAAAGAAGCTACTTTTTTTAAGAACTTTAAACTATATTAGTCCTTCTTAAAAATGTCAAAAATGGTACTACATTTTAGGGCTTTTTCAATTTTTAGGAAAACAAAAAATTAACAAAATTTAAGAGTTAAAATTGTGAAAGAATATCAGGTAGCTTTAATAGATAAAAATCAGAAAAAATCGAGTGAAATTTTAGATTTGGCTTTGTGGGAAAAAGCAAATTGTTTAACTGATTTTTCTTCACCCTGGAAAAATGATTCTTTCTCTAAAATAGAGTTTAGAGCACTTTGGGATCTTGAAAATCTCTTTTTTAATTTCAGGGTTTTTGATACTGCTATTTATATCGATCGAAAAGATGATAGTTTTGATAGCATCGGAAATTCAGATAGAGTAGAGCTTTTCTTTCGTACAAATGATTCCTTAAACCCTTATTATTGCCTTGAAATGGACACCGCAGCAAGAATAATGGATTTTGAAGCGCGACCGAACAAGAATTTCGATTTTAACTGGAAATGGTCTAAAAAGGATATAGAAGTAAAAGCTTCAAAAGAGGAAACTTCATTTTGTGTCGAAGGCCGAATTAGTATTCAGTCCTTAGAAGATTTAAATTTAATTAAGAACAATACAATCGAAGCAGGAGTTTTTAGGGCAAAATTTTCTCTGGTCGAAAATCTGCAATACGACGCAACCTGGATTTCGTGGGTAAACCCAAATACCGAAACGCCTAATTTTCATATTGCTTCTTCTTTTGGGAAATTTATTTTGATGGAATAGGTTTTTGGGAAAGAGGCAAAGGTTCAAAGAGGCAAAGGTGCAAAGGTCTTGCCCGCGGATTAATTGGATTGAACGGGTTTTCGCTGTTTTTTTTTAGTTAAGGTTTGATAGAAAAAAATCTGCTTAATCTGCTAAATCTGCGAGCAAGCTTTTATCACACAGGTAAAAAATAAATCTGCGAAAACCCGTTTAATCCGCAAAATTCGTGTGCCATTTATAAACTTAGCGTCTTTGTGACTTCGTGGCAAACAACACTAAGAAATATAAAATGAAGCATTCTCTACATTGATAATATCAATAGGAAGTAAAATTGTTTCCGGAATATCTTTTCGGAATAAAAAATGCTCTACTAAAGTACTTACGCCAAGATAAGCTTGTCTTTTTTGATTTTGGTGAATTAAAAAATGAACCAATCCCTGATTTAAGAAGTTTACATTTTTTTCGACCAAATCGTAACCAATAATAGCAATCTTTTTATCTTTTAAAGAAGATAGGATAGAAGCAATTTGATAGGCTTTTGAAGTTGTAATGAAAATTCCTTTCAAGTTTGGGTTTTCTTCCAGAAAAGTCGAAAACTTAGTTTCAACATTTGGATGTTTTAATTTTAGAGTTGTCAGCGCAAAATTAGAAGTGTTTTTTTCGCTGAAGTAACTTCTAAAACCTTTTTCTTTTTCCTGCATGTGAACGGCATTTTTAAGGCTTTCGTCAATATGTATAATTGCAATTTGACCATCGCTTAAAATCAAGTTCATTAAACTTGCAGCTACGCGACCACTTTTAAACAAATCCTGTCCAACAAAACTTTTGATAGATTTGCCTTCAATTTGATTGTTAAAAGTATTCACTATAATATTCAATTCGTCGTATTGTTTTAATACTTCGAGTGTTTCTTTATAGAAAAAGGGAGCGATCAAAACCGCATCCGGAGATTGTTTTATAATATTTTCGTTTGCATTTAAAAACGATTTAGTGCTTTCCGGATTAAAATAATGCGTTTCAATAACCACACTATAAGCTTTAAACTCTGTTATCGCTTCCTGAATTCCGTTTACACAAGGAAGCCAGTAAGAGTCAATTTCCGGATCAGGTAGTAAAACACAGATTCTGTAAACTTTTGTGTTTTTTAAATTTCGGGCAATTAAGTTCGGCTGATAGTCAATAACGTTCAGAACTTCGTTTATTTTATCCAATGCTGCCGGAGATACTTTTCCTCTATTGTGCAAAACCCGGTCTACAGTTCCTTTAGAAACTCCAGCCATTTTTGCTATATCCTTAATTGTGTACTTTTTATCCATATAAGCAAATATAGAAACTTTGATTTAATTATTTCAAAAATTCTGTAAGAATTATTTAGTGTGCTCGAGAACATTTATTTAGTGTGTTCGAGCACATTTTTTGTTTTTTTCTTGTTTTATAAAAATATAATCTATAGTTTCGTAGAATCAAAACCAGAAAACTAGAATAAATCCTTAACCAATTAGCATTGTAACTTGTTGTTTTACAGTGTTTTGTTATATAATTTTCAAGTGAAAAAAATTACTTCATTAGCCCCAGGCCGGACATGTCTCTTTGGAGATCATCAGGATTATTTAGGATTGCCGGTTATAGCCTGTGCAATCGATAGAAATATAAAACTAACTGCTGAACAAAATGAGATCCGCGCATTTGTTCTGAATATGATTGATATTGGTGAAGTTCGTATCATTGATATTGATGCAACTTTCGATAAATTAAAACCCAGAGATTATTTTGCTTCATCATTGCGGGTATTGCGCAGATATGGTTGTGTACCCAATATAGGTTATACTATTACAATAACCGGAGATATTCCTATTAATTCAGGAACATCAAGTTCATCAGCTTTATTAATGGCGTGGATTCGTTTTTTAATTACCGCTTTTGGAGTTGATCATGAAGTAACACCGGAGTTTATTTCGAAAATTGGATATGAATCTGAAGTTTTAGAACACGGTGAACCGGGTGGGATGATGGATCATTTTAGTATTGGAGCAGGGAATATTGTGTTTATAAATACAAAAGATCCTTTCTCGTATAAAATTATTGGAACAGAATTAAAAGGTTTAATTACCGGAGTTTCCGGAGTTCCAAAAGAAACAATTGGATTACTTGGTGAAGTAAAAGGAAATGCTTTAATGTCTATTGGAATTGTCAAGCAAAATTTCCCTGATTTTGATTTACACTCTTCTAAAATAGAAGATATAGATCGTTACAGAAACTGTTTGCCAGACCGATTGATTCCGTTTTTTGAAGCCGCTTTAAAAAATTATCATTATACCAAAGAAGCTTTAAAAGAGTTCGAAAAGCCAGTTTTAGATCTTAAAAAAATAGGAGAATTAATGAATCAGCATCATGAAGTTTTGCGTGATTTATTGAAAATTACAGTTCCAAGAATCGATGATATGATCAATGCAGCTTTGCGAGCTGGTGCTTACGGAGCTAAAATTGTAGGTTCAGGCGGCGGCGGAAGTATTGTTGTAATTGCCGATCCTAAAAAAGAAGATTCGGTAATCGAAGCTATTTTAAAAGCCGGAGCTCAGGAAGCTTATGCTGTGTCTGTAGATCCGGGTGTGAGAGTTATTGAAAACATTGAAATTTAAAGTATAAGTATGCACAACAATTTAGTTATTCTTGCGGGTGGAGCATCTTCCCGCATGAAAAAAGAAGCAGTTTTAGATAATTTATCTCCTGAAGAAATCGCTCAGGCAAACGAAAGAAGCAAAGGTTTAATAGGCGTTGGTGCAAGCGGAAGACCTTTATTGGATTATCTTTTATTGAATGCTAAAAAAGCGGGATATAAAAACATCTACATTATTATTGGGGAACAAGGGGAGTTGTTCAAGGAGTTTTACGGAAGCCAGAATATCAATAATGATTTTCACGGACTTACTATTTCATTTGCCGTACAATATATTCCCGAAGGTAGGGTAAAACCATTTGGTACTGCCGACGCTTTGTTTCAGGCCGTAGAACAATTTCCGGAGTTGAATTCACAACAATATTCGGTTTGTAACAGCGATAATTTATATTCGGCGAAAGCCTTATTAGCCTTAAGAGAAACCAATAGTCCAAACGCTTTTATTGCTTATGATCGTGACGCATTGGAATTTCCTTCTGAAAGAATTTCGCGTTTTGCTATTGCCAAATTGGATAAAAATAATCAGTTATTAGACATCTTAGAAAAACCTTCGGCAGATGTTTTAAACGATTATAAAGATGTTGAAGGGAAAATCAGAGTGAGTATGAATGCTTTTAAATTTAACGGAAGCACTTTATATACACATCTTAAAAATTGCCCTGTTCATCCTGAAAGAGACGAAAAAGAATTGCCAACAGTACTATTAAATTCGGTAAAAGAAAACCCAAATACAACCTTGGGAATTCCGTTTTCTGAGCATGTTCCGGATCTAACAGCAAAAGAAGATATTGCCGATGTAAAAGCCTATTTGCAACAATATTATCCCGTTTTGGACTGGGGCAACTAAAAAGAATTAACAAAAAATTGATATCTAATTTACGGATAAGTATAACTTATTAGACTATTTTTGTTTTGAAATTGCAAAAAAAATGCATCAATCTGTATTTTAATTGCGATATATTTGCAAAAAAAAAGTTGATGCTATTTTAGATTGAGAAAACCACTAATCTATTAACAATCAACCAAAAGTATTATGTCAAACATTGAAAGTGCATTACATATAGACAAGAGGAGTACTATTATTCCGATGATAATCTTAACTGCATTATTTTTTATTCTGGGTTTTGTGACCTGGTTAAACGGGCCTTTAATTCCATTTTTTCAGTTGGCATGTGAGTTGACTTCTTCTCAGGCTTATTTTGTAACTTTTGCTTTTTACATTGCCTATTTTGTAATGGCAATTCCATCATCGTGGGTAATTGAAAAAGTAGGGTATAAAAATGGTATTTCGTTAGGATTATTAATCATTGCAGCGGGCGCATTTATGTTTTACCCAGCGGCCGAAAGCAGAACTTTTTTATTGTTTTTAATTGCATTATTTGTAATGGGAACAGGTTTGGCAATTTTGCAGACTGCATCAAATCCGTATGTAGTCGTTATTGGTCCAAGAGAAAGTGCTGCGGCGAGAATTAGTGTTTTAGGAATTGCCAATAAATTAGCCGGATTTGTTGCACCGCTTATATTGACAGCTCTGGTTTTGTCTAATATGCAGGAGTTTACAGCAGATAAAATTGCATTATTGGATTCTGTTTCAAAGACAAATGCTTTAAATTCACTTGCATTACAATTGCAAAGACCATATCTTTATATGGGATTGATTATTATGATTTTGGCGTTGATGGTAAAGCTGTCGCCACTTCCTGAAATTGATTTGGATGAAGACGGAAATGTAACGCATTTGAGTATTTTTAAGCAAATCAGAAATGCATTCAGACGTCCGCAATTGGTTTTAGGCGTAATCACTTTAATGTTGTATTTGGCTGCCGAAGTTTTAGCCGGAGATTCTATTGGAGGTTTCGGAAAAGAACTTGGAGTATATGGAACAGAAGGGAATTTTTATTTAAAATTAACCTCTTTCACAATGTCGGCAATGGTTGTGGGGTATATATTAGGAATCACATTAATACCTAAATATGTTTCGCAAGTTACAGCCTTGAAAGCGTCAGGAGTTTTAGGTTTGATTTTAGTATTGGTAATAGTTTTGATTTCGCCAAAAATAATGATTCAGTTGCCTGGAATTCCAAACTTGCCAGTTGTACTGCTTTTAGTAGCATTATTAGGTTTGGCAAATGCACTTTGCTGGCCCGCAATTTGGCCAATGGCATTAGAAGATTTAGGAGGATATACTAAAATTGGAAGCGCAATTTTGATCATGGGAATCATTGGAGGAGCTATTTTTCCTTTGTTTTACGGAATAATCACAGAAAATATAAACGCATCAAATATTGCAAACGGAACCGCAGCAGTTTCAAAAAGCGGAAATCAGATTGCGTATTTAATGTTGTTACCATCTTATTTAATGATTCTTTTTTATGCTGTAAAAGGTCATAAATACCGAAGTTGGAAAATTTAACGAGAGAAATTAAAAAAAAGACTATATCATGTTAAAAAGTAAAATCGACAAAGCAACGGGGTTCGAGAAACGATTCGAAAACATCAATACAGTTGTTTTTGAAAATTCAAATGATGCTTCAAAAGCGGTTGCTCAGGAAATTGCAGCTTTAATTCAATCCAAACAAAAAGAAAACAAGCCTTGTATTTTAGGTCTTGCAACAGGTTCTTCTCCAAAAGGATTATATGCAGAATTAGTACGTTTGCATAAAGAAGAAGGTTTAAGTTTTAAGAACGTAATTAGTTTTAACCTGGATGAATATTATCCAATGGCGCCAAATTCTATCAACAGTTATGTTCGTTTTATGAAAGAATTACTGTTTGATCATGTCGATATTTTACCTGAAAACGCTCATGTTCCGGATGGACTTTTAACAAAAGAACAAATTGCAGATTATTGCCACGATTATGAAGCTAAAATTGAAGCTTTGGGCGGAATCGATCTTCAAATTCTTGGAATTGGTGGTAACGGGCATATTGGTTTTAATGAGTCTGGATCGTTACAAAACTCTAAAACTCGTTTAGTAGCTTTAGATCACATTACGAGAGTTGCTGCAAGTAAAGATTTCTTCGGATTGAGTAATACGCCAAGAACAGCAATCACACTTGGAGTAAAGAAAATCATGGAAGCCAAACAAGTTATTTTAATGGCTTGGGGAGAAGGAAAAGCAAATATTGTAAAGAAATCTGTAGAAGACGAAGTTACAAATCGCGTTCCAGCTTCATTTTTACAGGAGCATAATAATGCTGTTTTTATTTTGGATAAAGAAGCTTCTTCAAAACTAACAAGAATCAATAAACCTTGGTTGGTAGAGAAAGTAATCTGGACGGATAAGTTAACTCGTAAAGCGGTTTTAGGATTAGCACTTCAGCTTAAGAAACCAATTTTGATGCTTACAGATGCAGATTATATCGAGCACGGAATGAGCGATTTATTGGCTGATTCTGGTCCGGCTTACGATATCAACATCAAAATATTCAATAAATTACAAAATACAATTACAGGTTGGCCAGGTGGAAAACCAAATTCAGATGATACAAATCGTCCTGAAAGAGCAGAGCCGGCAAGAAAACGTGTATTGATTTTTAGCCCGCATCCTGATGATGATATTATTAGTATGGGAGGAACTTTTATGCGTTTGCAAGAGCAAGGACATGAAGTACATGTTGCGTATCAAACTTCAGGAAATATTGCTGTAGCGGATGATGAAGCGTTGCGTTTTGCAAGATTCGTAATTGATTACAACGAGAAATTCGGAATTAAAAGTGTCGAGGCAGATAATATCTACCAAAAAGCAGCTACTTTTTTAACCAATAAAAAGAACAGCGAAATTGACATTCCTGAAGTACGTTACATTAAAGGATTAATCAGAAAAGGGGAGGCGAGAGCTACAAGTCACTTTGTTGGATTGACAGACGATCAGATTCATTTTATGGAATTACCTTTCTATGAAACCGGAACTATTGAGAAAAAACCAATAGGGAAAGAAGATATTCAATTGACAATGGATTTAATCGAAAAAATTAAACCACATCAGATCTACGCGGCAGGAGATTTAGCAGATCCACACGGAACGCATAAAGTTTGTCTGGACGCTATTTTTGAAGCTGTAAAAGCATTAAAACCAAAATCATTTATGGACGATTGCTGGTTATGGTTGTACCGTGGAGCTTGGCAGGAATGGGGAATTGATGAAGTTGAAATGGCCGTGCCAATGAGCCCGGATCAGGTTTTGGCTAAACGTCACGGAATCTTCAAACACCAATCTCAAAAAGACGGTGTTGTTTTTCAAGGAACCGATGCCAGAGAATTTTGGCAAAGAGCCGAAGACAGAAACGCTGAGACAGCTGCTTTGTACCAACAATTAGGTTTGGCAACATATGCGGCAATGGAAGCTTTCGTGAGATGGCATTACTAGAAAGCTCCTAAGGTTCTTAGTTGCTATCCCGATAGCTATCGGGACTAAGTTTTAATATTCACCACGAATTCACGAATTAGTTTTAAGTATAATTCGTGAATTCGTGGCGATTTTTTTTAATCTTTAGCAAAAGAAATAAAAAATAAGAATAGCTTTGTACCAACAAGAAGCAAGAAGAAAGAATGAGTCTATATTCTTTCTTCTTGCTTCTTTTTTCTTCACAACATGGAACCAGACAAAAAACTTCTCATAAAATTAGCTCACACCAAAATGCCTTTCGGGAAATACGAAGGATGGTTTTTAATCGATTTACCTGAATATTATGTTGTTTGGTATCAGAATAAAGGCTTTCCAAAAGGGGAATTAGGGCAGCAATTAGCGCTTGTTTACGAATTAAAATTAAACGGTTTGGAAGAATTAATTCGGAACATTAAAAAACAATATCCCAAACCAAATTAAAAATAGTAAGAAAAATCTTTTGCTATATCGTTTTTTTTATTTAAGTTTGATATATAAAAATATTACAATTTTTAAAACTAATTGATACCACAGAATTCAAGACTGAATTTATAAATGTGTACAAGTCAATATTTTAAAATTATGATATTTTTATTTGATATAAAAAATATTATAATTTTTAAAAACAAATTGATACCACAGAATTCAAGACTGAATTCATAAATGTGTACAAGTCGATGTTTTAAAATTATAATATTTTTTTTTATGGTAAAACTTACCACTATTGCAAGTCTTACTTGCTGGTACGGAAAATATCCTTGGTACCTACCTTACTTTTTACATTCATGCTCTTTTAACCCAACTGTTGATTTTTATATTATAACAGATAACAGGGATAAAGTTGATAATAAACCTGAAAATGTAAAAATTATCCATAAAACACTTGATGAGATAAAAAAATCTGCATCCGAAAAACTTGGTTTCGTAGTAAATATTGATTACCCATATAAATTATGCGATTTTAAACCAGCTTATGGTTTCTTATTTTCTGAGATCATTGAAGCTTATGATTTTTGGGGAATAACTGATATCGATATTGTTTACGGATCTATCCGCAATTTCATCACTGAAGAAATCTTAAATAATCATGAAATCATAAGTAGTCGCCATGATTACATAACAGGTTCATTTTGTTTATTTAGAAATAATGATTATGTCAATCAATTATTTATGAAAAGCAAAGACTATAAGATGGTCTTTAGCAATTCAACTCACTTCTGTTTTGATGAATGTAATTTTCTTTTTGAAGAATTGAAAACAGGAGTTTCAATACTGGAGATAAACAATCCTATAGAAAGCATGACTTATATCGTTAAAAAAGAGGAAAAAGAGTCTAGATTAAAAGCTTTTTTTGATTTCATAATTGTGGAGGGTTTGCCTGGAAATATAGAATGGAATACTGGAAGACTTGTATATAAAGAAATGTATGAAGTCATGTTTTATCATTTAATTGAATTTAAAGCTTCCTGCACAAATCGTAAAATACTAAAACCAATACCTTCAAAATTTTATTTTACTAAAACGGCAATAATGAAAAGACAGTAATTTATTATTTTTAAGAAAATAGTTATATTTTTAATATTTTTTGTAATACTTTTTTTACTATATTTGAAATTCACTTTTTAAAATTTGACAGTATGAAAATTAAGAAAATGAGTTTTGCAGATATTGAAAATACAATGTGCAAAGAAGAAATGAAATGTATAATGGGAGGTAGTGGCTCTGGCGGATCTGTTGGAGGAGGAAGTTATAATACTAATGGATCATTGATGTATGGAGGCAGTAATCCTCCTGCTTATAGCGGCGCCGGAGGTTATTACGGTAATACACAAGGCTGGGCTACTGGATTTACAGTTCCAAGTTCAGGAGGCTCTTCATCTAGTAGTGGAGGAGGAGGGGGTAGTTCATCATATTATACTCCAGGCTGGACTGATACCGGAAGAGGTATTGTGACAAGTGACCCAAATGTTATTAAACGAATAGTCGATTATCTAGATTGGGAGCGTGTTATTTTAAAGAATGAACCAACAATTACTCAAGTTAATAATTTTGTTAACATGGATTATTTGACTGGTGGAAAAGGAATCCTTAGTGATGGAAGTATTCTTGCGCAGAGTATGACTATTACACATGATCCTTATGGAGAATTTAAAACAATAGAAAGTCTTTCTAGAATTTTTCAAAATTTCGGAGATTCTCTTACAATTGGAGGAGCGGCATTATCTACCACGGGTGTTGGTGCAATAGTTGGAGCCCCAATGATGGCTATTGGTGGTGGGATTTCTAAAGTTGGAACCGTTGCAGAATTGTATTTAGATCTAAAAAGTACTGAGCCTTTTGATTATGCAAAATGGGGAATTAAAGCTGGTTTAAATTTTGCTCCTGATGTTTATACCCAGCTTTTTAGTAAAAGGGCAGGTGCGGTTGGTTTTGATAAAGCGATGGTAGAAATGTACTCTGTTGCTTCTGATAGATGGTTCGATTATATGGGTACAGTGCGTAAATAGAATACTATGAACAAATATGAGCATTTAATAATTTTTTTTTTCGGGATACTTTTTCTTGTTGCCTTTTGGGTTATACGTTTTAAGAAGGTTCATAATCCAAAAGATTTTTGTAAAAAAGATATTTATTCGAAAAGTTTGAGTTTTAGATTTTATCTAAGCTTGTTTATAATCCTGGGTATGATCTTTGCTTTAGTTCGAGATTTTATTAAATTATATAATGAATAAAGTGTTTAAGGAAATATTAATAAATGAAAGCAAGTATCAAAATTTTATAATTCATTTTATAGGGTTAATAAGTATGATCATTTTTTGGATTGTAATGTATAAATTCAGTAATAGATTACAGTATTTTTCTGAGGATGATCTTTTCTTTAATAGTAAAACTTTAAGTTTTATTGTGTTAGTGTTCCTATAACGATTGCCTATATCATTGCTTTTATTTTAGAATTTATTGTGCTTAATTGTAATTAATTGATGCAAGCTAGATTTAAGTCTTTGCACAAGTTTAATGTTTAAAATCAATATGGTTTCTCATGTGAAATAATAATAAGATATGGCAGATATTAAATCTGTCATATCTTAAGTTTAAAGTTTCTTGATCTTAACGAGCTAGGAATTATTTAATTAAAAAATAAATGTTAACGATTTTATGAAATATATTAAATTGAATTTATTGTTTCTGCTTTTTTGCCAAATCGGTATTTCACAAACTAATGTAATAGATGGATTGATGATAGAAGGAGAAAAAGCATATTTAGATAATAATTTCTTATTGGCAAAAGAAATTTACACGAAGGTAACAAATCTTGACTCTGAGAATAAAAATGGTTGGTATAACCTTGCGGGATCAGAATTAAAACTAGAAGAAAACGAAAATGCTTGCGAGCATTTCTATCAAGCTTATTTATTAAATGATGGAGAGGCATTAAAGTTAATAAAGTATAATTGTCCTGATTTTAGAAACGGTTCAATAATGTCAATAAATGATGTTGACGAGAAACCTAAGTTTATTTATAAAAAAGAAGAATATCTGCTTATTATAGACAATAGTTTAAATCCTAAATTTAGTAGTCTCTTAATGGGAAGACTTAAGTTTTCTACAATTATGTCGAAATATAAAGGACAAGCATCTGTTCAATTACAGATTAACAATTTGAATGATTTGGATGTGAAAATATTAAGAGTTAGCGGAAATCAAAAAGAGGCAGAAAAAATAAAGAAAGAAATTCTATCTGTTTTTAAAAATTTAGTCACTTATGTTTCAGCTAAGAACAAAGGTGTTAATGTTGATTTGTGGGAGAAATGGTCGCTAACGCTTAATTTCTTAATGGTACCTTATAAATAAAAAATCAAAATGTTCAATTTTCCCCACGAGTTCCAGCTCGATGCAAAAGATTGTGGTCCTTCTTGCATAAAAATAATAGCTAAATATTACGGCAGGTTTTATAGCCTGCCTTTTTTACGCGATTTATGTGGTATAACGCGTGAAGGTGTTAGTTTTTTGGATTTAAGTGACGCATGCGAAGCCATCAGTTTGCGTACCAAAAGTATCAAGATAGATTTTAATACATTACAAACTATTCCGTTGCCCTGTATTGTGCATTGGCAAGACGGGCATTTTATCGTAGTTTATAAAATAAGTAACAAACAAGTTTTTGTTTCTGATCCGGCAAAAGGTTTATTGAAATATTCATTTGAAAATTTTAAAGCAGGTTGGTTAAAAGAATCTAAAATAGGTGCGGTTCTAGCCATGGAACCTATGGCTGATTTTAAACAGCGTTCTATAAACGATAAATTAGAACGTCGTAAAACATTCGAAAATTTCCTGGGTTATTTCACTCCATACAAAAAGAGTTTTATAAACCTGTTTGTTGTAATGTTGATCGTTACAATTCTGCAGGCTTTTTTGCCTTTTATTTCAAAAGCAGTTATAGATGTTGGAATTCAAACAAATGATTTAGATTTTATCGATCTTGTTTTAATTGCCAATATTACCATTATAGTAAGCATCTTGTTAAGCAATATGATCCGGGATTGGATATTGCTGCATCTTACATCAAGAATTAATATTTCTTTAATTTCGGATTATCTCATTAAATTAATGAAATTACCCATTACTTTTTTTGAGAATAAACTCATCGGAGATATTCTGCAGCGAGCACAGGATCATGAGCGTATTCGTGATTTTATCATGAATAACTCTTTGAATTTTGTATTCTCAATTCTAACTTTTTTCATATTTGGAATTATCCTTTTTATTTATAGTCCAATTTTATGCTTGATTTATGTAATTGGCAGTACATTATTTATTGGTTGGGTACTATTTTTTCTTCAGTTTAGAAAAAAGCTAGATTGGGAATATTTTGATATACATACTAAAAATCAAAGCTATTGGGTAGAAACAATAGGAAGTATTCAGGATATTAAAATAAACAATTACGAAAAGCAAAAAAGATGGAAGTGGGAAGCTTTGCAAGTTCAGTTATTTAAGATAGATCAAAAAATATTGCGAATTACAAATGCTCAAAATTTGGGAGCGCAATTTATCAATCAATTAACGAATCTGGTTATTACTTTTTATTGTGCAAAATCAGTAATCAAAGGAGATATCACATTTGGAGTAATGATCTCAACTCAATTTATAATAGGAATGTTAAATGGTCCTATTATGCAGTTTATTTCTTTTATACAATCGGGACAATATGCCAAAATCAGTTTTTTGAGGCTTAACGAAATTCATGAACTCGAAAATGAAGAGGAAAACGATGCTAATAATAGTATCAAACTTCCGGAAGACAAAAGTTTATTTTTAAGGAATGTCAGTTTTCAATATAGCAGAAACAGCGATTACATCTTAAGCAATATATCATTAATGATTCCGGAAGGAAAAGTTACAGCAATTGTAGGAGATAGTGGAAGTGGGAAAACAACCTTGCTTAAACTTATTTTGAGATTATATAAACCTACTCATGGAGAATTGGCTATGGGAAATTTAAATATCCAAAATATTAATTTAAAACAATGGAGGGAAAGCTGTGGTGCTGTAATGCAAGATGGAAAAATATTTAGTGATACAATACAAAATAATATTGTTTTAGATGATGAAAATATTGATTATGAAAGGTTGAAAAAAGCAGTGACAGTAGCAAATATAGCAGCAGAAATTGAAGCTATGCCAAAAGGTTATCAAACTATGATGGGAGAAAACGGAAGAGGTTTAAGTGGCGGACAAAAACAACGTGTTTTAATTGCCAGAGCTTTATATAAAAATCCGGATTATTTATTTTTTGATGAAGCAACAAATTCCTTGGATGTTATCAATGAGCAAAAGATTGTAGTAGCGTTAGAAGAGATTTTTAAAAATAAAACAGTAATTATTGTTGCACACCGATTAAGTACAATTCGAAAAGCAGATCAAATTATTGTACTTAAAAATGGTTTTATATCTGAAATTGGAAATCATGATACTTTGATGACAAGAGAAGGAGGACATTATTATCAGTTAGTAAAAACGCAAATAGGAGATACAATAAATGGCTAGTAAAGGATTTCATAAAACGCTTAAAGAAAACAGAACCGAAGAAGTAGCCTCGATAATTGAAAGGATGCCAACTAAATTTGGCTTAATAATTAGTGCCGTAGCTATAGGATTAGTTTTGTTGTTATTGTTATTTGGATGGTTAATAAAATATCCTTCAGTATTGGCAGGACAAATAGTTATAAATACACAACAAGCACCAATTAAATTAATTACTTCAACATCGGGAAATATTATTTTACTAAAAAACACATCTGGAGCTAATGTAAAAACTGGCGAATATATTGCTTATATAAAGAATGAAGCCAATTTAAAGGATGTTCAATTGTTAGATGGAATGCTTCATAAGATCAATATTCATAAGATTGATTACAAAAGTTATCGTCATTTATTTCCTGAAAACTTATCTTTAGGAGAAATGAATAATAAATATTTTAGCTATTTAAATTCCTTGTATCAATATTTAGATTATACAGTTCAACAACCTTATGAAATTCAGAAACAAATAAATCAAAAGTTATTAGAGTTACAGATAAAGAAATTTGATCAGTTAAAAAATGATTATCAAAATCAAAAAGTAAAATATAAAACTTCTCAAAGTCTTTTTACAAAAGATTCCACTTTATATACAAAAGATGTGACTTCTAAAGCTGATATAGAACGTTCTATTATTGCAAAAGCTAATAGTGAATTAGATTATAATGCAATTGATAAAGAAATTAATAACACAAGTTATCAGATAAAAGAAGCTCAAAACAGAGATCAGACCATTGCCATAGAAAAATCTACAAAAGAAAGAGAACTGATTATAACGATGTTCAATAGTTATTATGATTTGATTGATGCTATAAAAAAATGGGAGCGTACTTATGTTTTTGTTGCTCCGATAAATGGGAAAGTTGATTTTTTAAGTTTCATAAAAAGCAATGATTATATCCAATCAGGACAGGAATTGTTTAAAATTGTACCTAATAATAATGAAATTATTGGTCAGGTAAATTTACCTGAAAATGGTTCAGGGAAGGTCAAAATAGGACAAAGAGTAATTATAAAACTTAACAATTATCCTTTTAATGAATATGGTTCTATAAAAGGAAGAGTTAAAAGAATCTCATTGGTTACAAACCAACAAACACTATCAGATAATCAAAATAAAGTTAATTCGTATCTGGTAGATATAGATTTGCCTTCTGGTTTAAAAACCAATTATGGAGTAGAATTGAATTTTCATGCTGAAGCAAAAGGAACTGCTGAAATCATTACTGCCGACCGAAGATTAATCGAACGTTTCTTTGATAATTTAAGGCATAGCGCTAAATAATATCTTTATAAAAGAAATGAAACCGGGAAAACAATATCCAAACCTAAATAAGAGTATTCTTCAAAAATAATCCTAATAAAATCTTAAAATTATCGATTACAAAACCAAGTAATTGATCTAATTAAAAATTTGCAAATTATCTCATTCTCTAATTGATAAATTATCTAATTAAATTTGTACTTTTGCCAAGTTTTTTACACAACTACAATACAAACAACAACAGAATGAATCAAACAAAATATATTTTTGTTACAGGCGGTGTGACTTCTTCATTAGGAAAAGGAATTATCGCGGCATCTTTAGCAAAATTGTTACAAGGAAGAGGATATCGTACAACTATTCAAAAATTTGATCCTTACATAAATGTAGATCCAGGTACGTTAAATCCGTATGAGCACGGAGAATGTTATGTAACAGATGATGGTGCTGAAACAGATTTAGATTTAGGTCACTATGAGCGTTTCCTGAATGTTCCTACTTCTCAGGCAAATAACGTTACTACAGGAAGAGTTTATCTTTCGGTTATTGAAAAAGAAAGAAGAGGAGAGTTTTTAGGAAAAACAGTTCAGGTTGTTCCTCATATTACAAATGAAATCAAAGACAGAATGCAATTGTTGGGTAAATCCGGCGATTATGATATTGTTATTACTGAAATTGGTGGAACGGTTGGTGATATTGAATCACTACCATATATAGAGTCTGTTCGTCAATTAGTTTGGGAATTAGGTGAAAATAACGGAATTGTAATTCATTTAACATTAGTTCCTTATTTGGCTGCTGCAGGGGAGTTAAAAACAAAACCTACACAGCACTCTGTAAAAACTTTGATGGAAAGTGGAATCAAAGCAGATATTTTGGTATGTAGAACTGAGCATGAATTGTCTCAGGAATTACGTCAAAAATTAGCTTTATTTTGCAATGTTAAAAAAGAAGCAGTTATTCAGTCAATTGATGCTTCAACAATATACGAAGTTCCAAATTTAATGCTTGAAGAAGGATTAGATGTTGTGGCTTTGAAAAAATTAGATTTACCTAAAAAAGCATCTCCGGATTTAAAAAACTGGAATACTTTCTTACGCAGATTAAAAAATCCAAAACATACTGTAAATATCGGATTGATTGGGAAATATGTAGAAATGCAGGATTGTTACAAATCTATTTTAGAGGCGTTCATTCATGCAGGTGCTGCAAACGAAACCAAAGTAAATGTAATTTCTATTCATTCTGAGCATATCAATATTGATAATATTGCTGAGAAATTAAGTGGTCTTGATGGAGTTTTAGTAGCCCCTGGTTTTGGAGAAAGAGGTATTGAAGGAAAAATTGAAGCAGTTCGTTATGCACGTGAAAACAATATTCCATTCTTCGGAATTTGTTTGGGAATGCAAATGTCTGTTATCGAATATTCAAGAAATATTTTAGGTTATACTGATGCGAATTCGACTGAGATGAATGATAAAACGTCTCATCCGGTTGTGAATTTGATGGAAGAACAAAAAACAATTACTGATAAAGGTGGAACAATGCGTCTTGGTGCTTGGAAATGTGATATTAAACCAAACACTTTAGCGTATAAAATTTACGGTCAAAAGACAATTTCAGAGCGTCACCGTCACCGTTATGAGTACAACAATAAATATGCTGATGAATTACAAAAGGCAGGTTTAAAAGCTTCTGGAGTAAATCCTGATACAGGATTAGTAGAAATTGTAGAGCTTGAAAATCACCCGTTTTTCATTGGTGTTCAATACCACCCAGAATACAAAAGTACAGTGGCAAACCCACATCCAATTTTTGTAAACTTTGTGGCTGCTGCGGTAAATGCGCACAAAAAATAATAATTAATATTCTGAAGGATGTAACTTTTGAGTTAAACTCATACTAATAGCCTTTAACGAATAACTTTTTTTAAATTATAATGGAAGAAAAAAAATTTGATCTTAATTCAATCATTGGTTTTGTATTGATATTTGGAATTTTGATTTGGATTATGTACCAAAATCAACCTTCTGATAAAGAGATTGCTGCTGAAAAAGCCAAGAAAGAATTAGTTGCTAAACAAGAAGCACAAGCTAAAGCGGATAAAACTAAAACAGCTGTTTTACCAGTTGCTGCGGCTACAACTCCTGGTGATACAGTTCAATTGGCACAATTGCAAAAAACATTAGGCGGTTTTGCTTATTCAGCGACACTTCCTTCTGCAAAAGAAGCTTTCACGACTATTGAAAACGAAAAAATGATACTTAAAATCGCCAACAAAGGTGGTTATATAGTAGAAGCTAAGTTGAAAGAGTTCAAAAGGTTTGAGAAAAATTCAGGTCAATTAGTAGAATTAATTAAAGATAATAATTCTAATCTAAATATTCAGTTACAAACAACTGATAACAGAACTTTAAACACTAAGGATTTATATTTTGAACCAACGTTAACTAAAAACGGAGCAGATCAAATTCTGACTATGCGTTTGAAGGCTGGTGCAAACGAATTTTTAGAATATAAATATATCCTGAAAGCAAACGACTATTTAGTTGGTTTTGATGTTCGTTCTCAAGGATTGAATAAAGTTTTAAATTCTGCTAAACCATTAGATTTACAATGGGATTTAAAAAGTTACAGAAACGAGAAAAGCGTTTCTATTGAAAAGAGATATGCTCAGATTGAATATGAATATGGTGATGAAAAATACAGTTCAGTAGGTCACGGTGTAGGAAAAGAAGATACTCCTGAAAAAGTAAGTTATATTGCTTTTAAGCAACATTTCTTTGCTGCAATTTTATCTACTGATAAACCATTCGAAAAATCAAAGTTGCAATCTGATGATTTAGTAAAAGACGAAAGTTTAGATACAACATTTGTAAAGCAATTTAGAGCAACAGTTCCTTTAGCTTTTTCTAATGGAGAAGTTGACTATAAAATGAGCTGGTATTTTGGACCATCAGATTATAAAGTATTAAAATCATACGATAAAAACTTCGAAAAAATTATTCCATTAGGTTGGGGAATTTTCGGATGGATCAATCAATGGATTTTCATTCCATTATTTGGATTCTTAAGTTCTACAATTGGATTGTCATTAGGAATTGCAATTATCATTTTTACAATTATTATCAAATTGGCGATGTCGCCAATTACATATAAATCATTCTTGTCACAGGCTAAAATGAAAGTTTTACGTCCGGAGATTACAGAGTTGGGAGAAAAATTCAAAAAAGACCCAATGAAGAAACAACAAGAAACAATGAAACTGTACAATAAAGCAGGAGTAAACCCAATGGCAGGATGTATCCCGGCATTGATTCAGCTTCCGTTTATGTATGCATCATTCCAGTTTTTCCCATCAGCTTTTGAGTTAAGACAAAAAAGTTTCCTTTGGGCAGACGATTTATCATCATTTGATGCTGTTGTAAAATTACCATTCCACATTCCGTTGTATGGAGATCATATTAGTTTGTTTCCAATTATGGCGGCAATTGCGATTTTCTTCTACATGAAAATGACTTCTGGAGATCAGCAAATGGCTGCGCCTCAACAAGAAGGTATGCCGGATATGGCAAAAATGATGAAAATTATGATTTATGTTTCACCATTAATGATGTTAATTTTCTTCAATAGTTATGGTGCAGGTTTGAGTTTGTATAACTTTATTTCAAACTTAATTACAATTGGAATTATGTTTGTAATCAAAAACTATATTGTTGATACGGACAAAATTCATGCTCAAATTCAAGAGAATAAATTAAAAGAGCCTAAAAAGCAAAGTAAGTTTCAACAACGTCTTCAAGAAGTGATGGAACAACAAGAAGCTGCAAAAGGTAAAAAGAAATAATAAGTAAAAAAATCTCGAGTAATCGGGATTTTTTTATATCTGAAATATACTTTATCAAAGTCATTTTCGTTAAAGTTTAAAATCGAATATCATATGATTTATAAAAAAATAGTAATTGCTTTAGTTTTCTTAAATGCTGTTTTAGTATCGGCACAAGATTTTAATAAACTGGACGCCAACGGAAAGAAAGATGGTGTTTGGAAAGGAACTTATGAAGTTTCTAAACGTCCTCGATATGAAGGCACTTTTAGTCACGGAAAAGAAACGGGTATATTTAAATATTTTGATGATACTAAAAAAGGCGATGTTGTGGCTACTCGTGATTTTAGTGCCAATGATGGAAGCGCTTATAATATTTTTTATGATCAGAATAAAAACAAAGTAAGTGAAGGTGAAGTAATTGGCAGAAGTAATGAAGGCGAATGGAAGTATTATCATAAAGCTTCTAAAGTGCTTATGACGCTTGAGAATTACAAAAACGGTAAACTGGAAGGTTCAAGAACGGTTTATTATCCAAATGCTAAAGTTGCGGAAGAAATGACGTATAAGAATGGACTAAAAGAAGGTATTTATAAAAAATACGGACAAAATGGAACTCTTTTAGAACAAACTACATATGTAAATGACCAATATAATGGTGATGCTATTTTTTATGATTCGGAAGGAGCTGTTGCTTCTAAAGGGAAATTTTTGAATGGAAAAAAAGTGGGAAGATGGCAATTTTACTTAAAAGGTAAATTAACCAAAGAAGTAAATATGAGTGATCCAAAAAGCAATTATCAGGCAGATTCAAAGCCTAAAACTGAATAGATCTCTATATAAGTCCGCTTAAAGCGGACTATTTTTTGCCACGAATTACACGAATTTTCACGAATTATTTTTTACTTCGACTATGCGAAGAAAAATTAGTAAAAATTCGTGTAATTCGTGGCAACTTTTTTTTAAATATCAAAAAAGAAAAATTCGTGACAAACTTTTTTCTAAATTTGATTGACCTAACATTTCAATTAAATGGATTTAAACGAGCTTTCAGGACGATTTTTATTATTGTTTTTCTCAATTTTGATTTTGTATTTTTTCTCCAATAGAAAAGATAATGAAACCATAAATCCGCTGATGGTTATTGTTGGACTTTGTACTTTTTCGCTTTGTTATTTGTTTACAAAAATCGAGATTGGCGTTGGAATTGGGTTTGGATTGTTTGCTATTTTCTCGATTTTAAGATTTAGAACCCAATCGTTCACAGTAAACGCGATCATTTTTCTTTTTGCTACAATTACACTTTCTATTTTAGACATTATGTATCCGTATGAAAAGATAGAAGTGCTTTTGTTTTTTCAGTTTACAATTATTGGATTTTATATTATTGCTTCTGTTATAGTTAATAAAAAAGCTTCTAAATATCTGAATATAGTTGATGTGAAAATTGCCTTGGAAAATGGTTTTTCTTTGGATAATGAAACTATTCGAAAATCAGTTCAACAAAAAATAAATATTGATGATTTTGATTTTAAAATTGTGAATATAAATACTGTTTCAAACGAAATTGATGTTCAGGTATTTTATTGATTATTCATTAAAAGGACGAACTTGTTTGATATATAAATCTCTGTTTTCTCCAACAATCTTGAACTCGATATCAACCGGATGATATCGGTTTTTTCTCCAATAACGATACATTTTCTCTTCAATTTTTGAGCTGACAAGAAAAAGTCTGCTCATTTCTTTTCGGCTTAATAAGGGTTCATTATTGTTTAAGTTCGAGTTTGAAGTATAATCTACATCAAAATCTGTATCGTCTTTTCCTGAATTGAAATGATAAGCGACAAATTGCTCACAGATTTCTCCTTTTTCAGGTTTTACAACTGAGTTTTCTCCTTTTTGAACATTAACAGTTATACCCGGGAAATTCTCTCGGAAGATATTTTTTGTAATTACAACGCCATTTGCCAGTTCATCCGGAAAAGAACGATGCACCAAAACTCCCATTGCGATATTATGCTGATCGATGCCAAAAAGTTCTCTTTCGTTATATGAGGCTTCATTCCAGACACTTGCCCAAACTTGTTTAATCGCTTTTTCAAATGTCTTAATGCTGTCGCCTAGAATTCCGGTTTTTGAGTCGTACAATCCGGCACCATTAAAATCATCTAAATCTTCGGCATTAGTCGATGATCTGAATCTGAAATTTTTAAAGGCGGCATTTTTAAAAGTTTGATTCAGTTTTGCAATTAAATCCGGATCTACTGATTCTTTTTTTATTGCATCGCGAATCTTTTTTAATTGTTTGTTAATCCAAACTGTAGAATCTTTATGAGGATTTTCTAAAAGCTCTGAAATTAAAGGTGAAATTGATTTTTTCTGAATGTGTTTGGTATAAAAATAAAACGGAATAGCATGCGCATCTTCGGGAGTTTTAAAAGGAATTTCTTTTGAAATAGCGATTAAATAAGACATGTTTTGCGCTTTAGAGCCAATATAATTGATTCCCTTTTTTGGAATTACAGCTAGATCTACTAAGTCCGTAACACTATTGTCAATGATTAATTTTTTCTTTTTGGTAATAGCTTTTTGCTCAATCTTTTTAGTGGTTTCTTTGATGTAAAAAGTATCAATTTCGATTTTTAGTTCTACTTTTTTCGAAAGTAATCTTTTGATATTATTATCCTGCAAAGCTGTCGTGTAAGCCATTATCGGAATTTTTCTGTTTTTGCCTAAAAGCACTAAATGGCTTAATGGAGTTTGCAATTCATTCACGATAATTCCTCTTACATTGGGCAAAATATCGGGCGTTCCGTCCAAAACAATAATCTCATCTGGATTTGGTTTTATGGTCTCTAAGTCTTTGATTTTATATTGTTTCAGAATACCAATATTTGTTCCCGCAACAACTTCCTGATATTTGATTTCGTTAAAAATATAATCTGATTTCACACAAGGAATCTTGAATTTTTGTTGTTGAAACCATTCCATTTGAGTAGGATTGTTAAGGTAGAATTTTAGATTTGAACCAATAAAAGTCGATTTTACGATTAAATTATAAAATCGTTCAATTGATTCAAGTGGCATATGATCTGAAGCTGCTAATTCGAGAATCCATTTTTCGGTTCCTTTGATATGATTAAGATTTCCAAGAAAGAAATCTCTGTCTTTCATCGTATCACTATAATTTTCATTGTTAAAAATTTCTAAGTCTTGGCTATATCCTAAATAATTGGTAACAAAGTCATAATGCAAAAGAATCAGACTACTATTGAAGTAGTACATTTTTTGTTTTTTTAGATCATAGATAACTTTTACAGATTCTATATTCGAAAATTTATCTGATAAAGGCTTGCCTCTAAATGCTTTATAAGCCTCATAATTTGATAATGACGCAGAATATCTCTGAGCACTTAAAGTAACTGCAATGAATAGAAAAAACAGACTGTAAATGTATTTTTGCATGATGTTTTTATTGATAATTAAAAGTAATTAAAAAAAACAATAAGTTTTATCTACTGTGGCATTATATAAACTAATCAAAACTATCTTAATAATCTATAATTTGAGTTATCTTTGCACCCTTGTAAAAATATAAACGATTTAGAATGAAACGTGTAGTTGTTGGACTTTCTGGTGGAGTAGATTCTAGTGTTGCTGCTTATTTATTGCAACAACAAGGGTACGAAGTTATTGGGCTTTTTATGAAAAATTGGCACGATGATTCCGTTACTATTTCTAATGAATGTCCGTGGTTAGAAGATAGTAATGATGCTTTATTAGTAGCTGAAAAACTTGGAATACCGTTTCAAACTGTCGATTTAAGTGAAGAATACAAAGAAAAAATCGTTGATTATATGTTCAACGAATACGAAAAAGGAAGAACTCCAAACCCTGACGTGCTTTGTAATCGCGAGATCAAATTTGATGTTTTCATGAAAATTGCTTTAAGTCTTGGCGCTGATTATGTTGCAACTGGACATTACTGTCAAAAAAATGAAATCGAAGTTGATGGAAAGCCCGTTTACCAATTAATCGCCGGAGCAGACAATAATAAAGATCAATCGTATTTTTTATGTCAGTTATCACAAGAGCAATTGGCTAAATCATTGTTTCCAATTGGTGCTTTGACTAAACCAGAAGTTCGCGAAATCGCTGCTGAAATGGATTTGGTAACTGCTGAAAAGAAAGATTCTCAAGGATTATGTTTCATCGGGAAAGTTCGTTTACCGGAATTTCTGCAACAAAAATTGCAGCCAAAAGAGGGTAAAATTGTTCAGATTGATAAAAATGATTCTATTTATACCATCGAAAAATCATCTGGTTTATCAGTGGAAGAAGAATTGAAATTGGAAGCTAAAAAGCGAGATTATCTTCCAACAATGGGAAAAGTAGTTGGAAAACACCAAGGTGCTCATTATTTTACAATTGGACAAAGAAAAGGATTGAATGTAGGCGGAACAACAGATCCGTTATTCATCATTGCGACTGATGTTGAAACTAATACTATTTATACAGGTTTAACAAGTCAACATCCTGGTTTATTTAAAAAAGCTTTATTTATCGAAAAATCTGAAGTACACTGGATTCGTACTGATTTGGCTTTAAAAGTTGGAGAAACAATGGAAGTTATGGCGAGAATTCGTTATCGTCAACCATTGCAAAAAGCAACTTTACACCAATTCGAAGATGGAATGTACGTTAGTTTTGAAGAACCACAATCTGCAATTACAGAAGGTCAGTTTGTGGCTTGGTATTTCGATAATGAATTAGTTGGTTCGGGAGTAATTTCTTAGCTTTATACTTTTTTACAAAGGATTTCCTTCTAAAAAAGTAAACTATGAAGCACTACTACACATTTCTTTTATTGGTTTTTTCGACTGTAATGTTTTCGCAAGAAGACGCTTGGGTATATTTTAAAGATAAACCAAATTCTCAGCATTTTTTAGATAATCCGTCTGAGATGCTTTCGGCACGCGCTTTAGAACGCAGAACCAATCAGAATATTCCGTTAGATCTTAGAGATGTTCCATTAGAAGAAACTTATATCAATCAGGTAAAAAGTGCGACAGGAATTGTTGTAATGGCACAATCCAAATGGATGAATGCACTTCATATTCGTGGAACTCAAACTGATATTTCAGCTTTAAAATTACTTTCATTTGTTGATAAAGTAGTTTTTGCAGATAAAACTTTGAATGCAACCGGTAAAAAGGTTTCGGAGAATAAAATTTCGCAGACAAAAGATAAACTTAAAACCACAATTGATTATGCTTACGGAAACTCGGCAAATCAAATACAGATGCTTAATGGTCAGGTTTTACACCAACAAAACTTTACAGGTACAGGAAAAATAATTGCAGTTTTAGATGCAGGTTTTCCTGGCGTAAATACTGCTGAACCGTTTCAGAATCTTATTACTAATAATCAGATTTTAGGCGGATATAATTTTGTAACCAGAAACGATAACTTTTACACAGGTGATGATCATGGTACAATGGTGCTTTCTACGATTGGCGGTTACAAAGTAAATGCTTTGGTAGGAACTGCTCCAAGTGCGTCATTTTATTTGTTTATTACTGAAAATGATGCTACTGAAAACCCTGTAGAAGAATCACTTTGGGTTGAAGCAGCCGAAAAAGCTGATTATTTTGGAGTAGATATTATTACAACTTCGCTAGGATATTTTGAATTTGATAATCCTAATTATACCCATACTTATAGCGATATGAACGGGACTACAAATTTTATTTCTCGTGGAGCCGAAATTGCTTTTAGCAAAGGAATTGTGGTAGTAGCTTCGGCAGGAAATGAAGGAAACACGACAGAACCTCATATTGGTAGTCCGGCTGATGCAGTTTCAGTTATAACGGTTGGTTCTGTTACAGCGGCCAAGGTGAGATCTGGTTTCAGTTCTATTGGACCAAGTTTTGATAATCGAATAAAACCGGATGTTATGGCGCAAGGGACGGCGGCTGTTGTTTCTGACACAAATGGAAATATTAATACTGTAAACGGAACTTCATTTTCGTGCCCAATTATGGCAGGAATGATTGCTTGTTTGTGGCAGGCTTATCCGACTAAAACAAATAAACAAATCCGACAAATGGTACTTGAATCTTCTGATCGATATTCGGCACCAAATAATAATTATGGTTACGGAATTCCAAATTTCGGATCAACTTTAGGTGTTGAAGATTATCAAACTGCACTTTCTGCTTTTTCGATATATCCAAATCCAGCTCAAACCACAGTTTCGTTTTTGTTTTCTGATCAAAATAATACTGCTTCGGTAAAAATTTATTCTGTTTTAGGACAAAAAGTAATCGAAAAACAAATAACAAATCAAGATCCAATTCTTTCTGTAGCATCTTTACAAAGCGGACTCTATTTTTATGCTTTTGATGCCGAGGGTTTGCATAAAACAGGAAAGATAATTAAACAATAACAGCATTTTTGAATGAACAGAATTACGCAACTTTTCAATATTAAATATCCAATTATTCAAGGCGGAATGATTTGGAATAGTGGTTACAAATTAGCATCAGCAGTTAGCAACGCAGGAGGTTTAGGACTTATTGGAGCAGGATCAATGTATCCTGAAATTTTAAGAGAACATATTCAGAAATGTAAAAAAGCAACTGACAAACCGTTTGGGGTTAACATTCCGATGTTATATCCAAACATTGAAGAAATCATGAATATTGTGGTTGAAGAAGGCGTTAAAATCGTTTTTACTTCGGCGGGAAATCCTAAAACATGGACTTCTTTTTTAAAAGAAAAAGGAATTACGGTTGTTCACGTAGTTAGCAGCAGTATTTTTGCCTTAAAAGCACAAGAAGCCGGAGTTAATGCAATTGTAGCAGAAGGTTTTGAAGCGGGTGGACATAACGGACGCGATGAAACAACGACGTTAACATTGATTCCAATGGTTAAGGAAAAAATCCAGATTCCAATTATTGCTGCTGGCGGAATCGCTACGGGAAGAGGAATGTTGGCGGTAATGATTTTGGGCGCTGACGGTGTTCAGGTTGGAAGTCGTTTTGCGGCATCAATAGAATCATCTTCGCATGCTAATTTCAAACAAACGATTGTGAATGTAAAAGAAGGCGATACACAATTAACGCTAAAGGAATTGGCACCGGTGCGATTGATCAAAAATAAGTTTTATCAGGATGTTCAGGCTTTATATGAAAGATGCCCTTCGAAAGAAGAATTAATCGAACTTTTAGGAAGAGCAAGAGCCAAAAAAGGAATGTTTGAGGGCAATCTTGAAGAAGGCGAACTTGAAATTGGTCAAATAGCAGGAATTATTCATGAAATTTTGCCGGTAGAACAAATTATCAAACAAATGATAGCTGATTTTGAAGTTGCTTCGAAAGAAAAAGCTAAATTTGAGTTTTAATTACCTGCAAGAATATTTTTATGAATACTATACGCATCTCCATATTAATCCTTTTTTTGTCATTTGGTCTGCAACAAGCTCAAGCTCAGTCTTATCAATTTAAAACATCGGGATTTAGTGTTTTAGAAAAAAATGAAAAAGGAAAATGGGGCGAATGGTCCAATCTTGATTTGGTAAATCTATCGGTTATTTTAGATACCAACAAACACCGAATTGTGGTGTATTCCATGGAAATTCAGCTTTTCAATATTGAAGATTATATCGAACGTGAAGAAAACGATACTGATATTGTTTACTCTTTTATGTGTAAAGACAATGACGGAAAAGATTGTAAACTCTCGATTATAACCCGCAAAAAACAAGATTATCGAAAACAACTTTATATCAATTACGACGATCATATTATTGTTTATAATATTTTTAGTGTGTAGATATAAACTTATTGATCCCAAGTAATTAAATATGAAAATTAAGTATTTTACTGCATTTTTTTTCCTAACTGTATTAAATGTATTTTCTCAAGAATGGAAGCAAAATTTTAAAATTGTTGAGCCTGTCAGAGCAACAGATAATGATTTTGGTTTTTCTGTTGTAACTTATGATGGTTATGCTGCTTATGGTGCTGATCAGGTAGATATTGGTGATGTCGAAAATGCTGGTAAAGTCTATATCGCAAAGCAAGATTGTGATGGTTGGACAATATATCAGGAACTTTCGCAACCTGATGCAAGAAATTATTGTGGTTTTGGTTCGGTATTATTTATGGAAGGAAAAATACTTGCTATTGTAGGTTGTGATCCTTCAGTTTCCCAGGGAAATGCGGTATATATGTACGAAAGGGATACTAGTGGTCAATACATATTTACGCAGAAAATAACTAGGGATGAAAATTCTTTGTTGGATAATTACGGTTCTAAGATTGCCATATCAGAAAATTTCATGGTTGTAGGATCATCATATAATAGTACAGATAATAATCTAAATAATTATTTAGAGAATGCTGGAGCAGCTTATATTTTTTTTAAAGGTACTGATGGAGTTTGGACATTGGTACAAAAAATTGTTGCCAGTGATAGAGAACGACGAGATACTTTCGGTAATTCTGTAGCTATTTATAAAAATACAATAGTAGTTGGAGCAGTAGATGAAGGTACTAATTGGGCAGGAGCAGCTTATGTATTCGAAAAAAATAATGGTTCTAACACATGGAAAGAAACGAAAAAATTAATTGCGTATGATTTTAGAGGACTTCAGGATCGATTTGGTGAAATTGTAAAGGTTAATGAAAATGGGATTATGGTTTCAGCTCAAAGTGAAGATGATTATGATTCCAATTTAAGTGGAGATGGAGGAGGGCCTCTTACTATGTTAGGATCTGTTTATATTTTTAATAAAAATGTTGATGGCGAATGGGTTGGAAACCAAAAAATTAGAGCTTCTGACGGTTCTGCTAAGATTTTTAATTTTGGCAATCAAATGGATGTTTATGAAGACAGAATTGCTGTTAGAGCGACTGAATATGAGTATGATAAGACTGGAAATTTATCAAAAGTTTTCGGCCGTGTTTACATGTTTCAAAAAGGAGTCAATGGTAATTGGACAGAATCGCAAATTGTACAGTCAAATGTAAAACGCAATAGCGATTGGTTCGCAGGTTCAATTTCTTTATTTAAAGATGATTTGTTTATAGGAGCATTTTGGGATGCTTTAGATGCAAATGGCCAAAATTACATAGGTTACGCGGGAACAGTTTATATTTTTAATACATATAATTACGTAAGTACAAAAAAGCCTGTATTAAATACTATTCCCGTTTTAATATCTTGTGCTGATTTAGGAAACGGATTTTCCTCTCATTTTGATATGTCATCTATTGAAAAAGATTTGATAGAAAATCCGGAAGATTTTGTTTTTTCTTATAAAGATCAACTAGGTAATAATCTTGTATCTCCCTTACCAACTAATTATTCTAATAAATATCCTTATAACGAAAAAATTAGTGTACGAGTTGGAAATAAAAATAATCCAAGCTGCTATGAAGAAACCAAACTTGAATTAAGCACTATTTCTTCTGTGAGTTTAAATGCAATTCCAGAGTTGAAAGAATGTGATTATAGTGGAACAGGATATGCAACATTTGATCTGTCAAAAATTAATTCTCTTTTAGTCGATAATGCTTCGCTTTATGATTTTTCATACTATGATTATAATAAGAATGATATAAGTATTTTTATAAATGAGTCTTATAAAAACACTGTTAAAAATCATGAAGAAATAACTGTGAATGTTACTGAGAAAAGTACCTCATGTACTGCCAAAACAAAAATAGTTTTAAATGTTTCGAATGTAGGTGTAGCTTGTGAGATTATAGATGATTATGATATTCCTAAGTTTTTTACTCCAAACGGTGACGGGGTAAATGATCTTTGGGGGATTAACGGTTTAGAAAGTAAAAAATACACTTTGTACATTTACGATAGATATGGAATGTTGTTAAAAACATTCAGTAATAATTCAGGATGGGATGGAAGTTATCTAGGAAAACCCTTGCCGGCTTCAGATTATTGGTTTCATATTGTTTTCGAAAATGGAATTGATAAAAGAGGGCACTTTGCGTTAAAAAGATAAAACTTGTTTGTAAATGTCTATCATTAGTATATTAAATTTCAAAACATAAAAATAGTATCTTAGGTCTTCAGTAAATCAATAACTTAAGATATGAATCAGGAACAAATCAATCTAAAAAGAACAGCAAGAATTGCAGGATTAATCTACTTGCTTATTGTTATAACGGGAGTTTTTGGTATTATGTATATGCCTATGCAATTGATAGATTCCGGTAATTTGCCCCTCACAATGCGAACTATTTTACGTCATGAGTTTTTGTTTCGGGCTGGGATTATGAGCAATTTGGTTTGCCAGACTTTATTTGTGTTTTTAGTTCTACAGCTTTATAAATTGTTCCAGCAAGTAAGTAAACATTTATCCAGAACGATGTTTGCGTTAGTAATTGTTGGAGTTCCAATTGCGTTTCTTATTATTTTTAATCAGTTGTTTGCTCTATTGTTATTGAAAGAAAATTTTATGAAGAGTTTTCCGCCTGCTCAATTGCAGTCATTGATAATGGCATTTATTAAAATGTATAATTACGGAAATGTAGTTATCGGAATCTTTTGGGGACTTTGGTTGATTCCTTTTGGGCAATTAGTGTACAAATCCGGATTTATGCCTAAAATTTTAGGGATATTATTAATTATCGGAGGATCTGCTTATGTACTTGATGCTTTTACTTTTGTATTATTTCCCGCTTATCATTATTCAGTAACAGGAATAATTGTTGGATTAACCTCTTCTGTAGCCGAATTTGCAATGGTTTTTTGGTTATTGATTAAAGGTGTTAGAAAAATTACAGTTTAAAGTTTCGAAATAAATAAGAATCATATCGTCATGATATAACAAACCCGACAGGTTTTAAAAACCTGTCGGGTTTGTTATATAAAAAAACTTAGAAACTTAGAGGCTCAGCATCTTAGCGACTTTTTAAGAAATATCTTTTATAAACTCATCATATTCTAAATAGAACATTTCAAGAGCATTCATATTTTCGAAAAAGAAATCAAAAATAGCATCCCAATTATTGCGATTGCTAAAACCAACACCTTGTTTTTCGATCCAAATTCGGCTTATGGTTTTACCACTTTCTAAAGTGTAGTTTTTTTCGAAAACCAAATCTTTGATAAATTCTTCTTCCAGAATGTTTTTTAAAGCTTCTATTTTTTCAAAGTAAGCTGTTCGTTTTTCGTCGCTTCGGTGTTCGATGTCAATTAAAACCTGTGCTTTTTTATTGTCAACATAAAATTTAAAAGAGAAATCTTTAATCTTGGTATCATAAAGCACCCATTTACGTGGATATTTTTCGGCGAAAGCCACCCAAAATTCTCTTTTTATTTTCTGCGATTCTTCTTTACTGTACATTTTTATGGCTTTGGTTTTTAGAAAACTTGTGGAACCGCGTTTTCTAGAGTATATTTATATTTTATTTGAAAGTACAAAAATAAACTTTGCTCATGGATTTTCAATATTTTTTACAATATGTTCCTAATTTAATTCCGATTGAACTTCCGGCAATTTCGGCACATATAAAAATGGCTCCTAAAGAAAGAATAGAGTCTTTAAAAAATATGGATTTCAAAGCCGAGAATCCTAGAATTGCTGCTGTGATGATGCTTTTTTATCCAAAGAATGGAAAAACTCATTTGGTTTTAATTGTCAGAAATGCTTATAATGGAGTTCATTCGTCGCAAATTGCTTTTCCCGGAGGAAAGTATGAAGCTACTGATGCAGATTTTGCAGAAACAGCCTTAAGAGAAACACACGAAGAAGTAGGGGTAATGCCGAATAAAATAGAAATAATTAAGCATTTTTCTCCAATGTATATTCCGCCGAGTAATTTTTTAGTGCATCCGTTTTTAGGAATTTCGAAAGAAGAACTCTCCTTTTATCCAGATGTCAGAGAAGTTGCTGATATTATAGAGCTGCCATTATCTGTTTTTTTGAACGACGAAATTATCATCGAAGCCACATTGTCAACTTCTTACGCCAATAATACTTTAGTTCCGGCATTTAATATCCAAAACCATATTGTTTGGGGAGCAACCGCTATGATTTTAAGTGAGCTTAGAGATGTCTTGAAATTAACTTTTGAAGAAAATACGTAAAACATAAAATTAACAATTTGATATTCATTATAATAACAATTTATTTCCGAAATTGTTTTGAAGTGTCGCTAAAAGAATAATTTTTGTATGTTTGCGTCCTAACAAAAAATACAATAAACAGCTATGGGATTGTTTAAACGAAATCCTTTTGGACATATATTATTCATCAAAAAATGGTTGATCCGTGTTTTGGGCGCCATGACGCATAGAAGATATAGAGGTTTTAATGAATTACAAATCGAAGGATCTGAAATTATTAAAACGCTTCCGGATACAAATGTTTTGTTTATTTCAAATCACCAAACTTATTTTGCCGATGTTGTAGCTATGTTTCACGTCTTTAACGCAAGTTTAAGCGGACGTCAAGATACTATTAAGAACATTGGTTATTTGTGGCAGCCAAAGATGAATATTTATTACGTTGCTGCCAAAGAGACCATGCAGGCCGGTTTATTGCCAAGAATTTTAGCTTATGTTGGTGCAATTACTGTCGAAAGAACCTGGCGTGCTAAAGGTGTAGATGTTACTGAAAAACGTGAGGTTAACCCAAATGATACTGAAAATATCAGAATTGCGCTAGAAGACGGCTGGGTAATTACGTTTCCGCAAGGAACCACAAAATCATTTAAACCTGTTCGAAAAGGAACTGCTCATATCATCAAACAACACAAACCAATTGTAATTCCTATTGTTATCGATGGCTTTCGCCGATCGTTTGACAAAAAGGGTTTGCGAATGAAGAAAAAAGGGATTCTGCAATCTTTCATCATCAAAGAACCTCTTGATATTGATTATGAAAATGATACTATCGAAGAAATCGTAGAAAAAGTAGAGTACGCAATTGAGCAGCATCCATCATTCTTAAAAGTAATTCCAGCCGAAGAAATCAAAGTAGAGGAAGAACTTAACGAAATGAGAAGATGGAGTTACAAGGCTTCAGAAAACGAACACTAAATTTTAAATTTTTGTTTCAGGTTTTATTGGTTTCAAGTTTCAGGTTTGATAAAAAAACCTTTGACCCTTTGACACTCTGAACCTTTGAATCTCACCTCTAAAAATCTATCTTCTTCAACTCCTTATAATTTGAGTGTAATCTGCGTAATAGAGTTCCGTAAAGCAATCTGTAAAAACACCAGAACAGCCCAAAGAAACCTAATATAACCAGGATTAAGATTCCAATAGTAACAAACATTGCTTTTCCGTTTATGGCTAATTTTTCTCTTAAAAATGCCATGTCCGGATTGTAAACAAATGCAATAAAGAAGCTCAAAATAGCGGTTA
Source organism: Flavobacterium sp. ov086 (assembly GCF_900187965.1). GTDB lineage: Bacteria > Bacteroidota > Bacteroidia > Flavobacteriales > Flavobacteriaceae > Flavobacterium. The sequence continues at coordinate 94,290 of NZ_FZNL01000013.1, forward strand.
TAACAATCATTCCCAGATTATACCACACATAATACTGAACCGTTTTTCGAGTTCTTAGAATAGCGCTCATTAAAGATTTTGTAGCAACTGTTGTCGAAATTGTTTTGTAGTTTTTGTAGAAAATGAAAACAAAAATTAATACAACAACATAATTGAAATAAGTCAAAAACTCAAGCGCCATCACGATTTCAGGATGATTTATTTTTTGTAAAACATCATCAGTATTGATGAAAAAGTTTGAAAAAGTCCAAAAGGAAACCTCCAAAATGCTAATAATCAAAATCCACTTCACGATCGAAGACGATTTTTTGTGAATCATTTTGTAGATCTCTGTTTCAGAAATTTGTTGAAAAGAATCCGAGTTCTTTTGCCAGTCTTTTTTTAGTAAATCCAGTTCTTTCATAATAATTTTTAAGGATTTAGTATTTTTTTAAGTTTCCCTTTAATTCTGTTCATTTTCACGCGCGCATTCACTTCGCTGATTCCTAAGGTTTCGGCTATTTCTTGATAATCTTTGTCTTCTAAATACATAAAAACTAATGCTTTTTCGATGTCATTAAGCTGATAAACGGCTTTATACATCAATTTAATCTGTTCTTCCTCTTCATAATTGTAATCGACATCCTTTACAAAATGCTGATGACTTTCATATTCTACTGTCGATACGGTTCTTTTGGTTTTTCGATATAGGGTTATGGCGGTATTTAAGGCAACGCGATACGTCCAGGTCGAAAACTTACTATCGCCTCTAAATTTAGGATACGCCTTCCATAATTGTATGGTAATCTCTTGAAATAAGTCTTTATGAGCATCTTCGCCAGCAGTATATAATCTACAAATCTTGTGGATTATATTCTGATTTGCCTGCAATTGCGCAACAAATGACTGTTCTAGATTATCGCTCATAATGTATTAGTAGTACTGAAAACAATTTTGTTACAGTGAAATGTTTTTTTTCGCCACGAATTTCACAAATTTTCACAAATTACTGTTGTTTTTTGAATTTAATGGTGCACAGATAAGAGTTATTTGTTTTGGGAACTAGGTTGTATTAAGTCAACTTTTTAGAGAAATATATACGCTTATGGCCCTTTGGAAAATCTTTTATTTCTCCGATTGGTTCATAACCATTTTTTAAGTAAAATTTTTCTGCTTGGAAATCAAATGTATCAAGCATAGAGATTTTTGCTCCTTTTTCTGTAGCAATTTTTTCAGCCTGTTTTAGAATCCAAGTTCCGATACCTTTATTTCTGTATTTTCCCTCTATCCACAAAACTTTGATTTCAAGTCCATTCCAATATCCAATACCTCCCAGTATTCCGCCAATTTCAATTCCGTTTTTGGTTTTCGCTACTAATTCTATTGGTTCCCAGATATTTGAATTTGCTGGAACTTTACTCCAATTAAATTCATTTATTCCATCAATTATTTTATTTATATTTTCCTTTTCGCAAGTTTCAATAGTAAATTCCTTCAATACCTCCATGTTATTTTTTTTAGTCATTGACAATGTATTGTTTTTTTTTGCCTATTCATCATTACTTGATTCGTGGTAAACTTTTATAATTCTCGGGTTTTATAATAATTCACCATTAAATCTACAAATTTGCTGTAACTGTCCATTCCATCTTTTTGATTGTTTGATTTTAAGAAATTATCGTAGAAGATCTCAAATCCGGTTTCAATAGGAGTTTGATACTTTTTCCAGAAATCATAACTTTCCTGATAGTTTTTCAAAATTCCGCCATGAACCGTTTTTTTTAATTGCTGAAATATCTTTTCGTCCTTGACTTTCCAGATGCTCAGGCAATAATGCAAACTAAAACTATATCCTGAATACTTGTAATATAGATTATCATTTTTTACAGAAGCCAAAACTCCAATGAAATTACATTCGCTTTCGCTGGCAAAACCCATTTGATGTGCCATTTCGTGGCAACTCGTAAGTGGGAAATTATACATTGGCAGCAAATCATTTACCTGAGCTTCATTTGTAAAGGGATTCAGATAACCTCCAAAACCCATGTATGTCAACGGAAGGCTAAAAAGAGATTTTTTGATACTTAAGACTTCATATTTAAAAAAAGAATGTTCCTGCGCCAGATTTTTATAACCATTCAAATTCATTTGGAAAGCTTCATTTTGCGAATACGGAAAAACAATTTTTGCACTATCATTTTTAGTGATTTGAAGTTGAATTTCGTTTGTTTTAACAATGAGCTTTTTAGTAAAAGCTAATAATTCAGTGTCAGTATATTCTCTTTGAATCTTCATTTTTTCGAAAAGAGGTTCTCTGTAATAATTCAACGCCCAAAGCAAGTGAAAGAAAAAATAAAATACAGAGAGACAACTTAAAACTTTCAGGAGATTATCTTTCCATTGCAGTTTCCATGTTTTTCTAACTTTCCAAAACCATCTGATAACTAATAAAATCAAAATCGAGTAGATACAATCTCCAACAGAAAAAGGGATTTTGCCTAAAAGTGTTCTCGAAAAGTAAGATATTTTTAAGTATAATCCGTTGCTGTAAAAACTTTCAATGAATTCCGGGAAAAATCGAAGAATCTTTAAAATGATAATCTGTACGAGAAATAATAAAGGTAAGATGTATTTTGATTTCACAGCATAAATTTTGGATACGTAAATATAGATACAATATTAAATGATTGAAAAAAGTTTGCCACGAATTTCACTAATTTTCACTAATTTGATTTGTTTTAATAGTTCGCAAAATTTTAAAATATTCGAGTAATCCAATTTTTTGATTCTTATAATTTGTGCTAATTCGTGCAATTCGTGGCAAAAACAACAACACATTCCCTTTAAACTTTGTAACTTTGGGACTCTTAATTGTTAAACTTCAAACAAAATATAATGAGTCAGGAAATAAGAAATCTGGAGCCTAAAGCGCTATGGAATAAGTTTGCGGATTTAAACGCAGTTCCGCGTCCGTCAAAGAAAGAAGAACGTGTGATCGAGTTCATGAAAAACTTTGGAAATAGCTTAGGTTTAGAAACTTTTGAAGACGAAATTCGAAATGTAATTATCCGTAAACCTGCAACTCCGGGAATGGAAAATCGTAAAGCAATCGTAATGCAGGGACACCTTGATATGGTGCACCAAAAAAATGCAGATACTGTTTTTGATTTCGATACCCAAGGAATTGATATGTATGTAGATGGTGACTGGGTTCGTGCGCGTGGTACAACTCTTGGAGCTGATAACGGACTTGGAGTAGCAACAATTATGGCTATTTTAGAAAGTAAAGATATTCCGCATCCAGCAATCGAAGCATTGTTTACAATCGATGAGGAAACTGGAATGACAGGAGCTTTAAACTTAAAAGGAGGAATTCTTCAAGGTCAGATTCTTTTGAATTTAGATACAGAAGAAGATGACGAAATTGATATAGGTTGCGCTGGTGGAATCGATGTAACGGCTACAAGAACCTATCATGAAGAAGAAGTTCCGGAGGGATCAGTTGGTCATATTATTACCGTAAAAGGTCTAAATGGCGGACATTCAGGAATGGATATTCATAAAGGTTTAGGAAACGCTAACAAAATTATGAATCGTTTATTATTTGATGCTTTTGAAAACTTTGGTTTACAAGTGTCAGAAATTAACGGTGGAAGTTTGCGTAATGCAATCCCAAGAGAAAGTGTAGCAAAAGTTATTATTTCTGAAATGTTTGATGAAGCATATATTTTTGATATGCAGGAAATCATCAATGATATTAAAACAGAATACAAAACGACTGAACCAAACCTTTCTATTGAAATTGTAAAATGCGATTTGCCTGCAAAAGTAATGGATTTAGGTGTTCAGGAAGGGATTATTCGTGCTATTTATGCTGCTCATAATGGAGTTTACAGAATGAGTGCTGACATGGATAATTTAGTTGAAACTTCAAATAACATTGCAAGAGTTATTGTAAAAGATGGTGAAATATCTGTTGGATGTTTGACACGTTCTTCTGTAGAAACTTCAAAATTTGATTTGGCTAATTCTCTTCGTTCTGCTTTCGAATTAGTAGGTTGTGAGGTTGAGCTTGCAGGTTCTTATCCAGGTTGGACGCCAAATGTAAATTCTGAAATTCTGGATACTTTGGTTGGGATTTATGAGAAACAAAATAATGAGAAGCCAAAAGTTGTAGCTTGTCACGCTGGTTTAGAATGTGGAATTTTGGGAACAAATTATCCTGATATGGATATGATTTCTTTTGGACCAACTATTCACGGTGCGCACTCTCCAGACGAAAGAGCAAGTATTTCATCGGCTCAAAAATACTGGAAGTTTGTATTAGAGATTCTTTCGAATATACCAGTTAAATAAAGTAATAAGTTTTTAGTCACAGTTTTCAGTTTCTTTTTTTTGAGACTGAAAACTGCAACTGAAAATTAAAAATTAATCTCTTTTAGGAGAATTTTTCTTTTCTCTCTTTTCCTCTTTTTTTTCTTTAGCCGTTTTTAACGGTTCTTTTTTTGCTGTTTTTTTAGCATCTTGACTCTTTGCCATAATATTTTGATTTAGATAATTAACTTATTTTAAAGTAAATATAGGTTCTATTTTTGGTTTATGTTTAATTATTTTGCTGATAAACTTCGATTGAGTCCTTCGCAAGTCTTTCTTTTAGCCACAATTTCATCTTTTGTTGGGTTTGCGAATCCAGACCTTTTTTACTTTGATAAAGAATTACCGGAATATTTTTTGGCTTATTTGCTTCATTTTCACTTGTATAATTTCCAATTGTAAGAGAAGTTACCGTAGGAAATAATATTTTGGCTTCGGCACTAATCTGATTGTTATTAAATTGGTATTGTGATAATTGAGTTCGAAGGTTGTTGATTATAATGTCTTTTTGATCAACAATATTTTGATTGCTATTAATCTGATTCATGATATCCTTTCTCAAATTGACAGTATCTTGCCTGATGATTAATTTTGTGTTTGGTAAGTCATAATAAGCTAGTCTTTTATTAAGATCGACAATTTCAGCATCACTGAATTTTTTGGCTAAAAAGGCTAACTCAATTCTTCTGGGATCTGTGCTGTATCTTATTTTTTTGTAAATAATAGGATAATCGTTATCCAGGAATTCTTTTTGTATGAAAATTTCTGTTCTCGAAGTGTAGCTCTTTTGAATGTATAATTGATACGCAAAATATATACTCGGAATAATTAAAAGTAAAATTAGAATTGTAATACCGTATTTTACTCGCTTTTGATGCTTTATATCGAGTTGTTTTGTAACAGGATAATTTAAATATTTTACGATTACAAAAGTGGCGATGCAAATAAAAACACAATTGATCGTGTAAAGGTATAGTGCGCCAAAAAAGTAAAGATAGTTTCCTAAGGCCAGTCCGTATCCGGCCGTACAAAGTGGAGGCATCAAGGCGGTTGCAATGGCAACACCCGGAATAGGGTTTCCTTTTTCGACACGAGTTACGGCAATCACACCCACTAAACCTCCAAAAAAGGCAATTAAAATATCGTAAATGTTTGGAGAAGTTCTGGCCAATAATTCTGATTGTGCTTCTTTAAAAGGGCTTATATAAAAATAAATTGCCGATGTGGTTAAACTAACAACAGTTGCTATCAGCAAATTTTTAACTGATTTTTTTACTAGTTCAAAATCATACATTCCTAAACCAAAACCCGCACCTACAATTGGTCCCATTAAAGGCGAAATTAACATGGCACCAATAATCACAGCGGTCGAATTTACATTTAATCCAACAGAGGCAATGATAATAGCACATGCTAAAATCCAGATATTAGAACCTCTAAAAGATACAGCACTTGTGATGTTTTCGATTACTAATTTTTTATTTTCTTCGCCTTTGTGAAGATCAATAAAGTTTAGAATTTTTTGTGTGATATCAGTCATTGTATTCGGTATGGTTATGTTTGGAATCTGAATTTTGATAAAAGTAGCAAAATCTAATTTAGTCAAAAAAAACGTGAAGCCCTACATTTATTAAGGTAAGTGTTGCAATATATAAAGAACTAAAGTTTTATTATTTCTAAAAAGCATAAAAAAATCCTCAGCTTTGAGATTGAGGATTTGTGTATTTTGATTTGTTTGCAATGTTATTTTAAAAAATCTCCATCGATTATTAATAACTCAACTCTATTGGTAGTTATTGAACGATGAGAGCTTGCATTATCTGAAACGACATAAGTCATTCCTTTAGAAAGTTTAAACTTTTCTCCGGTTTCCAGTTCGCTAATTAATTCTCCTTCCAGACAATGTACAATATGTCCTTTTTGACACCAATGATCGGCAATATAATTTTCAGAATAGGTAACTTTTCGAATACGTAAACCTTCTAATTGTAAGGTCTGCCAATATGCTGTTCCAGTTTCTCCGGAATGCTCTGTTTTGGCAATTAAGCTCCAGTCAATATTTTGAAAAGGTACTAAAGGCATAGTTTGTGTTTTATTCAGTTAGTAATCAAATATAGCGAAAAAACAAAAAATCCTCAATTACTATTGTAAATGAGGATTTGTATATTTTTGATTTAAAAGTAAAGTTTAATTCTTTTTTAGTATTTTATATTGCTCATAACAGCCACTAATTGCATCCATAATTTGTAAATCGTTAGCTGTTTGTATAAAAGAATCAGAATAATTGCAACGCTGCAAAATTTCAGGAATTTCGTCTTTGCTAATCCCTAAAAGTACTGAGATAGTTTCACGATCATACTTTGATTCTAATAAGTTTCGAATCGTATCATCTTTCTTCATTTCTTTTAACTTCTTGAGTTCTTTTCCGTTTTTTCCAAAGAAACCATACAATACGTCGGCAGGATTAAAGATAGATCCTAGTACTTTTCCAAAAGCATTTGGAGAATATTCACCCGCTTCATAACCTTGTGTAAGACCAGAAATGCTATAACGGTAGTTTTCTTTGGTTGGAATTAATTTAGAATCGACTTCAAGATAGCCGGTCAGGTTAAAAGGGGCAATGATTACTTCTTCAAGTGCAATAGCTTTTTCAGTAAGTTGAATTCGCGTTACTTTATTTTTTATCCAGTCATTAGTAACTCTAACGCGTAAAGATTGAAATCCAAGTATAGAAAAATGAATAGTATCATTTGGCTGCACATCAATTTCAAAATACCCTTTAGCATCAGACATAGCGCCCCGTACCTTATTTGTATTGATAACATTTACATTGGCAAGAGGTTGTTTGCTATTATCATTAATAATATAGCCTGAGACTCTTTGCGGGACTGTAGGTTCTGTATTTTGTGCAAAACCAACGGCTGATAGTAGTGTGAAAAAGAAAACTGCGAAATATTTCATATCCTGATTTAAAGCACTAAAAGTAGTAAATCAGGATTAAATATTTTGCAGTCTTTGAATATAATTATCAGAAAATTAACAAAGGAAGCAGTGTTGCTTTTGGTATTTAAATAAAAAGTGATAAGAAAGATTAGATTACATTGTTTTGAATTGCAAAACTCATTCATAGAGTGTAAGGTTCTCTATATAAGAAAAAATCCCAAATTCCAATTATGTCTGGAATTTGGGATTTTATATTTTAAGATATTAAATAATTAATCTCTTCTTGGTCTTCTTGGTCTTGGTGAATCACCAAAGCTTTCAGAACGTCTAGGAGCTCTGTCAGAACTACCTTCGCTTCTTGGAGCTGAACTTCTAAAACCACCTTCTCTTTTTGGAGCAGATGAGTTTCTGTCGCTTCTGAAACCACCTTCTCTAGGAGCAGAGTTTCTGTCGCTTCTAAAACCTCCACCACCAGAACCTTCACGTCTTGGAGCAAAGCTTCCTTCTCTTCTTGGTCCACCAGAACTACGACCTCCGCCGCTACGTCCATTATGGTCACGTCTTCCGCCACCGTCATTTTTAGAAATTTCAACATTAATACGACGTCCTTCTAATTGTACGTTGTTTAATACTTCCATTACTTTATCAGTGTGCTCAGGATCAGTGTTAAAGAAAGAGAAACCTTCTTTTACATCTACTTTGAAAACATCATCACGACCTAAGTCTAATGTTTCTTTCAAGTAATCTTTAAGTGACATCCAATCGAAATTATCTCTTGAACCAATGTTTACAAAATAACGAACTGCTCCGTTGTTGTTGAATTCTCTTGGCTCAGAATCACTTCTTTCGCGTCTTTCAGAACCTGAAGACTGATTAGAAATATCTCTGTTCTTTTTATAGTAAGCAATAAAACGGTTAAATTCTACTGAAACCATTTTCTTAATCAACTCTTCTTTAGATAAACCTTCAAGAACATTGTTGATTGCTGGTAAATAGTTGTCAATTTCGTGATCAACCTCAGTATCTTTAATTTTGTTTGCTAAGTGCAATAATTGAATTTCGCAGATTTCGATTCCTGATGGAATAGTTTTCTCTTCAAATTTTTGTTTGATGATTCTTTCGATAGAAGAAATTTTACGCAACTCACTTTTTGTAACAATTACAATAGAAGTTCCTAATTTTCCAGCTCTACCAGTACGTCCAGAACGGTGATTGTATGTTTCAATTTCGTCAGGAAGTTGGTAATTTACTACGTGAGTAATATTATCAACGTCAATACCACGTGCAGCAACGTCAGTAGCAACAAGCATCTGAATTTGTCTTCCACGGAAAGATTTCATTACACCATCACGTTGCGCCTGAGATAAATCTCCGTGCAATGCAGCAGCGCTGTATCCATCTTCAACTAATTTTTCGGCTACAGCCTGAGTATCTCTTTTAGTACGACAGAAAACCACAGAGAAAATGTCTGGGTTTGCATCGGCTAAACGTTTTAAAGCTTCATAACGATCACGTGCATTTACTAAGTAAAATTCGTGAGAAACCGTTGCAGAACCTGAATTTTTAGCTCCAACTGTAATTTCAACCGGTTCGCTCATGAATTGTTTAGCAATTCTGGCAACCTCTTGTGGCATAGTTGCAGAGAACAACCATGTGTTTTTTTGATCTGGAGTATCTGATAAAATAGATACGATATCCTCATAGAATCCCATGTTCAACATTTCGTCAGCCTCATCAAGAATACAGTAATCTATATTTTTAATGTTTACTAAACCTCTGTTAATCATGTCTTGCATTCTTCCTGGAGTAGCCACAATAATTTGTGCTCCTCTTTTAATCTCTCTAGCTTGCTCTGTAATACTAGCCCCGCCGTAAACTGCTACCACATTAATACCTTTCTCGTATTTTGAGTAGTTTTTAAGTTCGTTGGTAATCTGTAAACAAAGTTCTCGTGTTGGCGATAAAACTAATGCTTGTGTATTCCTGTTGTCAGCATCAATTTTTTGAATTAGCGGAAAACCGAAAGCTGCCGTTTTCCCTGTCCCTGTCTGAGCCAACGCAACCATATCTGTGTCTTTTTCCAATAATAGGGGAATCGCCTTTTCCTGTACCTCTGACGGATTTTCAAATCCTAGATCTAAAATCGCCTTCAGTAACGATTCATTCAATCCTAATTGTTCAAATTTATTCATATGTGTTTTTAAAATAGGGTGCAAAATTACTGTTAATTATTCAGATAAACTAATGCTATTTTAAGAATTATATATTTGTTATGATTTGATTATCAAAAAGTTATGTTTAGTGTAAAATCATTTTCATAACATATTGAAGAAATTTCCGCGAAAAAACGTCGTGAAATATAAAATTAGCACTCTAAAATGTTGTATTTTAAACAATTATTTTGTGGAGTTCAGAAAATCAATCAGTTGCTGAGTTGCTTTTCCCCGATGCCCAATTTTATTTTTGATTTCTAAAGGCAATTGGGCAAAAGTTTCTGAATAATTTTCCGGTTGAAAAATCGGATCATATCCAAAACCTTGATTTCCTGTTTTTTCAAAAGTAATATTTCCTTTAACGATTCCGGTAAATAAATGTTGTTCTCCTTTTATATTTAATATAATAACGGTCTTGAACTGTGCGCTGCGATCTGATTTATCTTTTAAAGCATCCAAAAGTTTATTCATATTATCATCAGCATTGCGTTGTTTACCTGCGTATCTGGCCGAATATACGCCTGGTTCTCCATTCAAAGCGGTAACTTCCAAACCTGAATCATCTGCAAAACAATCGTAACCATATTTTTCGGTCACGTAATTGGCTTTCAAAATTGCATTTCCTTCAATTGTATCAGCAGTTTCTTCTATTTCTTCAAAACAACCAATTTCTTCAAGACTTAATAATTGTATAGATCCGTTTAGGATACTTTGAATTTCTTTGATTTTATTTTGATTGTTTGATGCGAAAACGAGTTTCATAAATATTGATTTAAAGGTACGACTATTTTTGAAACACAAATTTAGAATTCTTATATTTGATAGTTGCCCAAAAAATAAAAAATAAATGGAGATATCCGCATTATACAAAAAAATAACCCCATTTGTAAAACCATACCGAAAAATGGTAATTGCAACTTTACTGCTTACTTTTTTGGGTTCGTTTGCCGCACAGGTAAATGCTTTAATAATAAAGTATACCGTTGATAAAATTAGTAATTTAATGGTAGCGCACGAACCGTTGTCAAAGGGTTTTCATTTATTAGGTATAATAAGCATCGTTTTGCTTTCTAAAGAACTGATTTATTCAGTAGTGCAATTTGGACAGAAATTTTATGGAGAAAAACTACGCATCTTTATAACCCGCGATATTTCTCAAACTATTGTAGAGAAAATTTTAAGTTATAGAATGGAGTTTTACACTTCAGGTGAAAATGAAAGCGGAAAACTTCAAACCAGAATAGATTTAGGAATCAGTAGTTTGACAAAATTGGTTCAGAACTTTTTTATTGATATTCTGCCTTTATTTGCTAATTCCCTCGTTGCTTTAGTGCTTATGTTTTACGCTAATATTTATGTTGGATTAGTGAGTTTGTGTATTATTCCGATTTATTTTTATGTAAGTCAATTACAAGCCAGTAAATTAAGTGGTTTTAGAAGAAGAATGCGCAATTATCGCGAAACAAAGAACAACGGAGTCATCAGTTTAATTGAATCTATTACGGTTATTAAGTCTTTTGTTCGGGAACCAATGGAAGCAGATCGGCATCAGAAAATTCAATTTGAAATGACCGAAAATCAACTAGCGACCAGAAAAACGAGTTTCATTTTTGAAAGTATCAAAGGTTTTATTGAACAAATAGGAGTGGTAATTATCATTATTCTTACCGCTTATTTTGTTTTGAATAATAAGATGACTATTGGTGCAATTATGTTCCATATTATGTTGTTTAATAACGTTTCTTCTCCAATCAGGCAATTACACCGAATTTATGATGAAGTAAATGATGCTTTAATTTATTCGGAAGGTTTCTTTGATATTTTAGAATCGGAGAATGAAAAAGAAACTACCGGAGATTATATTCCGGAGAAAATAGTAGGATTGATTGAAGTTAAAGATGTTGATTTCGCCTATCCAAATGGAACCAAAGCACTTTCGGACATTAATTTCACTATAAAACCAAATGAAACAACAGCTTTGGTTGGTTTAAGCGGCGCCGGCAAAAGCACGATTATTAATTTGCTGGATAAATTTTATTTGCCCTCTTCGGGAAAAATTTACTTAGACGGAATTGATTTGAATGATTATGATACAGACTTTCTCCGAAAGAATATTGGATTGGTTTTGCAAAAGAATCACATTTTTAAAGGAACAATTGCGGAGAATATTCTCTACGGAAATCCTGAAGCTACAAAAGACGAAGTTATAGATGCGGCAAAACAAGCTTATATTCACGAGCAAGTCATGCAATTGCCAAAAGGATATGATTCTGATGCGCATTTGCTTTCCGGAGGTCAACAACAGCGAATTGCGATTGCGAGATTGTTTCTGAAAAATCCGCCAATTATCTTTTTAGACGAACCCACAGCAAGTTTGGATGCCATTGCAACAGAGCAAATAAAGAAATCGCTGGATGCTATAAAAAAAGACAGAACAGTAATTATTATTTCGCATAGTATTTCTCAAATCATCGACGCTTCTCATATTATAGTTTTAGAAAAAGGAAGATGTATAGAACAAGGTGAGCATGATGAACTTTATGATAACAGATCTGTCTATTATGAGATATTTACAGCGATGGCAAATAGTTTGAATATTGATAAAATCACGCAGACACTCGATTAGTGTATTTCAAAACAATTTGTTCAATACAAAAAGCACTGGCAATCCCAAAAGTATAGGCAAGAATATCACTCCACAGGAAACCTTGTCCGAGAACATATCTGCCAAAAAGAGTTTTTCTAAGTTCGATCATCCAGTTTCCCTGATAAAGCTGCAAAAATTCTATAGAATAACATATTAATAAGGAGACGACTATAATATATAAGGCTTTTTTATCTGTAAATACAATTCGGACCAATAAGTAAATCATAACGGCATACAGAAAATCGCCAGTAATTAAAGGGATTTGCGAAATTTTCCTTGACAGAATTCCAAGAAAAATTGTCATTAGAAATAAAATGGAATAATAGATTCTGGATTTCTTCAAAATTTAACTTTGGTTGGTATCGTTAGTACTTTTTTGGGTAAACAAAAATACAAAGATTCGGATTGGTTGTTCTTATTTTATAAATTTATCAATTCTATAAACCTCATATTAAAATAACCACATGAATACAAGATTTACCATACTGATTTTAACTTTGTTTCTTTTAGGAAATATTGGTTATTCTCAAAAAGACAATTCATTTAATATTAAAAAGCAGTTCGAATATTGTGCAAATCAGGCTTCTCAGACTTTAAAAGTAATTCCGAATGATGGAACATCTCCAAGAAGTATTGCAACAGGAAGCAAGGAATGGAAGTTTGTTGATTATAAAGATTGGACAAGCGGTTTCTGGCCGGGAGAATTATGGTATTTATATGAAGCAACGGGAGATAAAAAATGGGGAAAAGAAGCGGATAAATTTAGCCAATTTTTAAAACCACTATCGGTAAGTAAAGCAAACGATCATGATTTAGGTTTTCAGATTTTTAATAGTTTTGGAAACGGATATCGATTGACTAAAAATCCGGCATACAAAGATATTATCCTAAAAACAGCCGATACTTTGGCAACACTTTTTAATCCAAAAGTTGGAACGATTCAGTCTTGGCCACATAATAAAATGGGTGGGCACAATACGATTATTGATAATATGATGAATTTAGAGTTGCTTTTCTGGGCTTCTAAAAACGGAGGAAATAAGAAGTTGTATGATATTGCAGTAAAACATGCCGAAACTACCATGAATAATCATTTCAGACCTGATTATTCATCCTATCATGTTATAATTTATGATTATGAAACTGGTAAAAAAATAAAAGGGAGAACTGCACAAGGTTACAGCGATGACAGTATGTGGGCGAGAGGTCAGGCTTGGGCGATTTATGGTTTTACAATGGTTTACAGAGAAACAAAAGATTCTAAATTTCTAGATTTTGCTCATAAAGTAGCGCGTGTTTATTTAGATAGATTAACAACTGATGATTTAATTCCGTATTGGGATTTTAATGCGCCGGGAATTCCAAATGAGCCTAGAGATGCTTCTGCAGCTGCAATTGTATCTTCGGCATTAATTGAGCTGAGTTCTTATACAAAAGATAAAACTTTAAAAAACGAATATCTGACTAAATCTAAAAAAATGATTGTTTCGCTTTCAGATCATTATCAAAGTCACGATGTAAACTTTGCTTTTTTACTTCATTCAACAGGACACAAACCTGGCGGAAGTGAAATAGATTGTTCTATAAATTACGCCGATTATTATTATCTTGAAGCACTTTTAAGACTTCAGAAATTAAAATAAAATTATAAAATTATGATCAGGAAAATAAGTCAAATCTCGTTTGCAATTATGGTTGTTTTAATGCTGGTAAGCTGTAAAAATACCAAACAAAAACTTCAGGAATATGTTGTTTCCTATAATGCTGCTGCCAAAAGTTTTAAAGGTGATCACGTAACACTTACAACTGCAAGGGGCTATATAAACGACAATAAAATTGAATTGCGTTTTGAAACCAGTTTAGAAAAAAATGTATCGAATGAAGCTTCGGCTAATAAAGACTTTCCAAACTTGTTGAAACAAATGATAAATAAAGATCAGATTCCTAAGCAATTGGTTGAAGAAGGAGTGCAATTTGATGCTTATTATCTGGCGAATGACAATACCGTTCTTATGAAGCAAATAATTAATAAGGAAGAAATAGCCGGATTATTAAAATAACAAGAATGTTGTTTTAAACAGCATTTGATGAAAATATTTCTAATGAAAAGTTTCTTTGTGAATTCAAAGAGACTTTTTGTCATTAATGTGTTTAGCTACATTCGTTAAAATATCCGGAAAATAAGAATCGGATAGGTTTCCAAATTCGTCGCCACGCATAAAGATGTTAATGTCAACATCAGCAAAATTTTTCTTGCCGGCTGCAGCCAAAAGTTCATTTGCAGCGTGCAAAGTATTTTTATGGAAATGATAAACACGATCTGATTTATCGGTTACAACAAGACCTTTCATAAGCATTTTGTTTTGAGTTGCAACTCCGGTAGGACATTCGTTATTATGACAACGCAATGCCTGAATACAACCTAAGGAGAACATGAAACCACGAGCACTATTGCACATGTCTGCCCCCAAAGCAACGGCATGTAAAATAGAATATCCGGAAATAATTTTTCCGCTGCCAATAATGCGTATTTTATCTCGAATATTCAGTCTGACCAATGTTTTGTTTACAAAGATTAAAGCCGGTTCAAAAGGCATTCCAACGCCATCTGCAAATTCTAACGGAGCAGCTCCGGTACCTCCTTCGGCACCATCAACGGTTATGAAATCAGGAAAAATATCTTCGGCAATCATCTCGTGACAAATAGCTTCAAATTCGTTGGTGTTACCAATACATAATTTAAATCCAATAGGTTTTCCGTTTGATAATTCACGCAATCGCGCAATAAAATGAATAAGTCCTTTGCTGTCTGAAAAAGCATGATGCCCGGGAGGAGAAAGAATCATTGTATGTGGTTCAACGCCTCTTATTTTTGCAATTTGTACGGTGTTTTTAGCCGCAGGAAGTACACCACCATGACCTGGTTTTGCACCTTGCGAAAGCTTAATCTCAATCATTTTTACGTTAGGAAGATTGGCTTTTTCTGAGAATTTTTCAGGATCAAAATTTCCTTCAGCATTTCGGCATCCAAAATATCCTGTTCCAATTTGCCACGTAATATCGCCACCGCCTGCAAGATGAAATTCGGTTAAACCACCTTCTCCAGTATTTTGATAGAAATTTCCTTTTTTAGCACCAATGTTTATGGCGCGAACCGCATTTTCGCTTAGCGAACCAAAACTCATAGCCGAAACATTAAATAAAGAAGCAAGATAGGGTTGTTTACAATCTTTCCCGCCTACTAATACACGAGGTAATTCTTCGTTAACTTTTGCGGGAAAAACAGAATGTTTTATTCCTTCGTAACTATCATGATTTAAGTTTTGTTGTGTTCCAAAAGGTGTGCTTGAATCGATATTTTTGGCTCTTTGGTACACTAAGGAACGCTGATTTCTGGAGAATGGTTTTCCATCAGTCGATCTTTCGATAAAATATTGCTGAATTTCAGGAGCAATCATTTCAAATAAATATCTGAAATAGCCTAAAACCGGGAAATTTCTTAGAATAGCATGTTTAGTTTGAGTTGTATTGTAAACACCAACAATTAATAGTATTGGCAAAAGAATAACGAGTAAAAAACCGCGGTCAGTATAGTAATAAGTTACTGCAACAATTAGAAACAATAAGAATCCGTAGATAAAGAATTTTTTTCTCATGTTTTTAAAATTTTAATATATGATAATTTAATAATTAGTTGAAACGTAATCGAACGTAAACATGTTTAATTCCTTTTTTGTCTGATTCTCTTTCGTCGATTTCAAGAATTTCAGTCAAAGATTTTAACATTGGCGTAAGCTTAGAAAAACCATAGTTTCTTGGGTCAAATTCAGGTTTCTTCTTAACGATTAAATTTCCTACATCGCCCAAAAATGCCCAGCCATCGTCGTCTTCAATATCTTCAATAGTGGCTTCAATAAGTTCGATGGTTTGCTTGTCAATTTTATGTAAAGCTTTTTCGGCGGGTTTTTCTACAGGTTTTTTGGCATCAGCGGCAGCGGTAACTTTTGGTTTTTTCTTCTGGATTGCTCCATCCAAAACTTCAATATAAATAAATCTGTCACAGGCTACTATAAAGGAGTTTGGCGTTTTCTTTTCGCCAATACCAATAACTTTCATGCCAGATTCACGAAGGCGAATTGCCAAACGGGTAAAATCGCTATCGCTCGAAACAATGCAAAATCCATCTAGTTTACCGGAATAAAGCAAATCCATTGCATCGATAATTAAGGCAGAATCTGAGGAGTTTTTTCCAACAGTATAACTGTATTGTTGAATAGGAGTGATGGCATGTTCGAGTAAAACACCTTTCCAGCCATTAGAATTTGGTTTGGTCCAGTCTGCATAAATACGTTTTGTAGTTGGTGTTCCAAATTTCGTTATTTCTTCCATCATACCTTTTACGTTGCTGTACGGAACGTTGTCGGCATCAATAAGAACGGCTAATTTTAGATCTTTAGAGTTGCTTAAAGCCATTATTTAGGTATTAAAAAAATTAGATAAATTCAAAGGTAAAACTAAAATTGGTTTTATGGGAATTTGATCTTAAATAAGTCTTTTTCCGGATATTAATTATTTTGATTATAAATAAGATATTTTTTATAAAAATTAATTAAGGATAAATTTGTCTTTTAATGCTTCTTTGAATATATTTGTAATCAATTTAATCCATTTTTTATGTTTTCAAAAGCATGTGAGTACGGCATTCGGGCTTCTATATTTATTGCTACCAAATCGTCAGAAGGAATTCGGGTCGGGATAAAAGATGTGGCAAAAGAAATAGATTCTCCGGAACCTTTTACGGCCAAAATAATGCAGATTCTGACTAAGAATGGTATTATTATTTCGGCAAAAGGAGTTGGTGGCGGTTTTGAGGTTTCAAATGAAGCTGTAAAATCTATAAAACTAATCCAAATTGTAGATGCAATTGATGGCGATGCCATTTATAAAGGCTGCGGTATTGGGCTTAAAGAATGTTCAGAAACGCATCCTTGTCCGGTTCATAATGAGTTTAAAAAAATCCGTGAATTATTACTGGCAATGCTTTCCAATACTACATTAGAACAGTTGGCTTCGGGAGTAAATTCCGGAGATTTTTATTTGAAAACATTAATTAAAAACGAATAAAATATTATAATTTAAATACTTAATAATGAATAAAAGAATTAAAATTTCGATGATAATGCTAATGGGATTTTTAGCAGTAACTTCTTGCGGAAAAAAAGAAACAGCACCAACTGATGAGCAAACAGAAGCTAACGAATCAACTGGTGAGGGAGAAACTCCTGCTGTAAGCAATGTTTTGGTTATTGAAGGAAACGATCAAATGCAGTTTAATGAAACAGAATTGCATGCTGTTGCCGGAAAACCAATTACCTTAACGCTAAAACATGTTGGTCAAACGCCAAAAGAAGCAATGGGACATAATTTAGTGATTTTGCAAGAAGGTACAGATGAAGCTGCTTTTGCAACAAAAGCAATGGCGGCAAAAGACACTGATTATATTCCTGCATCAGAAAAAGCATCAATTGTAGCGCATACTAAATTACTTGGTGGAGGAGAAGAGGATACAATCGAATTTACTATTGATAAAAAAGGAACTTATAACTTTTTATGTACTTTTCCGGGGCATTATGCAATGATGAAAGGTGTTTTAATAGTAGAATAAAGTATAAACTCTAATGCTTTTAAGTGCTGGAGTTTTTTAATATCACAATAAAAGATAGTTTTGTCTTTTATTGTGATTTCAATAAATAATAAATTAAATAAAAGTAAAATGGAAAATTTAAAAAATAAAACAATTGGTTCATTTGTAGCACAGGATTTTAGAACAGCTGCGGTATTTACAAAATATCAAATCGATTTTTGCTGTAAAGGCAACAGAACTCTTGCTGAAGTTTGCGAAAAACAAGAAATCGACGCAGATGTTTTACTGCAAAATGTTTATGATGTTCTTCAGTCTGAAAAAGGGAATACAATTGACTTTAATTCTTGGCCTTTAGATTTATTAGTAGATTATATTGAGAAAACGCATCACCGTTATGTAGAAGAGAAAACAACGGTTCTTATTCAGTTTTTAGATAAATTATGCAGTGTTCATGGCGCAGGTCATCCGGAATTGTTTAAAATAAATGAATTGTTTACAGCAGGTGCGGGCGAGCTTTCTCAACATATGAAAAAAGAAGAATTGATGTTATTCCCTTTTATCAAAAGAATGGTTAAAACCAAAGAAGCTAATGGTGTTTTATCTCAACCTTCTTTTGGGACGGTATCAAATCCAATTGCAATGATGATGCAGGAACATGATAATGAAGGAGAACGCTTTAGAGAAATCGCAATTTTAACTAATAATTATACTGCGCCAAGTGATGGCTGTACCACTTATAAAGTAACTTTTGCAATGCTAAAAGAGTTTGAAGAAGATTTGCACAAGCATATTCATCTTGAGAATAATATTTTGTTTCCTAAAGCTGTAATTTTAGAACAAGAGTTCGCTTAGAATAATAAGGTTAGAAAGAAATGCACTAAGCGAATCCTATCAAAATGGATTGTTCTTAGTGCATTTTTATTTAAAAGAAAATAAAACCAGATCTGTAATGAACTCACAAAGAAGTTGGATAATATGTTGCTTTTTTAATTTTCTGATAGCGGCAGTTATGGGATTGTTAATGCGTTTCTCTTTTTTGTTTCCTTTAAAAAGTATAAACTATATTTATACGCTTCATGCGCATTCTCATGTTGCGATGTTGGGCTGGGTTTATTTGATGATTTACGTTTTGGTAGTTCATTTTTTTATTCCAAAAGATAAAAGTCAGAAACCAATTTATAATCAATTATTCTGGATTACTGAATTTAGTGTTATCGGAATGATGATTTCATTTCCAATTCAAGGATATGCTTTGTTTTCGATTGTATTTTCGACGTTACATATTTTATTGAGTTATGTTTTTTGCTGGCTAGTTTGGAGAGATTGTTCTAATGGCAGAATATGTGATAAAAGACTTTTGCAAATGGCAATTCTGTTTATGGTATTTTCTACATTTGGAGTTTGGTGTTTAGGACCAACAATAAATATGTTGGGAAAACAAAGTTCTTTTTATCAAATAGCCATTCAGTTTTTTCTGCATTTTCAATTTAATGGCTGGTTTTTATTTGCTGTTTTGGCTTTGTTTCTTAAACAGTTTAAAAATAAAATAGCGGTAAACGAATTTAGAATTTTTTCGACATTACTTATAATAGCTACTTTGCTTACGGTTGCATTTCCTGTAAGCTGGTATATTAAAAATAGTATTTTGAATGCGACCAATACAGTTGGAGTTCTGTTGCAATTGGTTTCTTTTATTTATTTCTACAGAATGCTGAAACCTCAAATAAAGCAGTTCAAAACGAATTTAGATGCAACAGCGAAATTGGCTTATAGTTTGGCATTATGGTCTTTATTTCTAAAAATTGGAATACAATTAATGGTTGTTATACCTGATCTTGCTGAAGTTTCACATCAAATTAGAAATTGGGTTATTGGATTTATTCACTTAACAACATTAGGAATCATAACAGGATTTTTATTGGGTATATTGTTTCAGAACAAACTTTTATCAAGTCAATCCTATTG
This sequence comes from Flavobacterium sp. ov086, assembly GCF_900187965.1. Lineage (GTDB taxonomy): Bacteria > Bacteroidota > Bacteroidia > Flavobacteriales > Flavobacteriaceae > Flavobacterium. The sequence goes on from NZ_FZNL01000013.1 coordinate 114,055, forward strand.
GTTTAAAATTGGAATAAAATCTTTTTTTCTGGGATATGCGTTGACTGAAATATTCTTGTTTTTACAAGGAATCTTTTTTTATCAAAATAAGGGATTACTTTTTGGGTATTACGAAAGTGTTTTTGGAGCCAGTATTTTTATAATCATCGGTTTGATATTAATGATTACTTCAATACTAAAAACAAAAAAAACAAGAGTCGATTAATTAAAATCGCCTCTTGCTTTCTTCCGAATCAACCTTAAAAATTATATTTTTTGAGCTTCGTTATTTATTGTTTTCACTGTCTCTGCATTATTCACGCCCAAGCCTTCTTGCTGAAATATCAATTCGCCATCAGGATTAAAAACGCTTATAATATTAGAATGAGAAAAATCCATAGGAGAAATTTGTTTGTAATTTATTGCCAGAACAGCAGCAAATTCACGTGTGTTTTCTTCTGTAGAACGAAGAAATATCCAAGGGTTTTGATTCATTTTATTGACTATTGCAAAAGCTTTTAATTTTTGAGGTGTATCAGTTTTCGGATCTATACTTACCAAAATAAGTTTGACATTTTTTTTGGTTTTTTGATCTAGTTTTTTCTCGATATCTCTCATATCTGCCACTAATCTGGGACACGCAGCTTTGCAGGAAGTATAAATCATAACCATAACAAGGACATTCCCTTTAAGGCTTTTTAGTTCGATGTTTTTCCCATCTTGCGTAGTCCATTGAGAAGGCAAATTATAAATGGACAGATCTGTTATTTCTTTAGTTTCTACTTTTGGTTTGTTTTCTTCTTTCTTAGAATCCTTACAGCTTTGTAAAGTAAAAAGAAGCATAAAAAACACAATTATTGATTTTTTCATTTTTAAAATGATTTTGTAATTATAGTTTTGTTGTACTGGCACATCGAAATCCTAAATTTCGTGTTGAATATTGTGCTTTAAGACTTCCTCTAAAAGCGTATCGCATAAAAGCGGCATAATCCATTAAATCTGTTGCATTGACAGAAGCAGCACCACAAAAGAGATTTTTATCATTGCTTTTGTCTTTTCTGGATTCTCCGGATAAAAAAATGCTGTTAAAATCAGAAGTCCATTCCCATACCAATCCGTGCATGTCGTAAACGCCCCAATAATTTTTGAAGGTTTTGCCAATTGGATTCTCGTATGTTTTTGATTTTTCATACCACGACAAAATGTATTTGTTGAATTCTGCTTTGGTTCTCGCGTCTATCTTTTTTTCATCGGCCATAGCTGCATATTCCCATTCTTCCATTGTTGGTAAACGTTTTCCTTGGCACTCGCAATATTTTTTGGCGGCAAACCAGGAAATATTTGTAACGGGAGATTTAGGATTTACGTTTCCAAAATCAAAATCAGTTTTCCAATATTGTAAATAGCTTTTATCGGCAAAAATCCCTTTTATTTTAGATTTACCGTAATCAGGATTCTTCTTGACAAAACTTAGATATTCACTATTGGTAACGGGATAAACATCGATATAAAATGACTTGACGTTGACAGGTTTTTTTGTTGTAGCTCCGTAAAGAGGGACAAAATTGCCCTCTTTTATCGGAACCATTTTCGATTCTTGTCCACTTATAGATGGAATTTGGACTAAGAAAAGAATAAGAATTAAAATGCTCTTTTGCATATTATTGATGCGATTATCGTTGTGCTTTTACCATTTCTGGAGTAACTTCGGTTTTATTATTTCCCCAACTGTTATAGATATAAGTCATAACATTGGCAATTTCATCATCAGATAAGTTTTGTGCCGGCATAATGCTGTTAAATTTCTTCCCATTTACGGTTACTTCGCCGCTTAAACCATGAAGAATTGTTTTGATGGCACGTTTAGAATCTGCATTTAAATAATCTGATTTTGCAAGAGGAGGGAAAGCATTTGGAATTCCTTGTCCTTCAGATTGATGGCAGGCAAAACAGGTTGTCTCGAAAATTTCTTTTCCAATTTTTATTCTGTCTGCTACAGTTCTTTTTGGCGGAGCTGTTTTTACTGCTGTGTTAGCTGGCATATTCTGGATAGTTCCACCTTCGGGCAAATAAATTCCTTCCTGAATTGTTCCGGAATAAATCTTTTTATTTTCGTTGCCTTCAACTTTTAGAATTCCTAAAGCACCTTTATTAAATGCTCTGAAAATAGAGTGATCTACCAAAATGAAATTTCCGGGAGTTTCTACTTTAAAATCAACAATAGCAGATCCACCTGCAGGAATCAAAGTAGTTTGAACATTTTTATTGATAAGAGCGCCACCTTCTACATGAACATTATCGAATATTTCTCCAATTACGTGAAACGACGAAACTAAGTTTGGACCACCGTTTCCAACAAATAATCGGACCGTTTCGCCTACTTTTGCGGTAAGTTCATTTCCGTTGGTCAGCGAACCTACTTTTCCGTTAAAAACGACATAATCCGGAGTTTCTTTAACTGCTTTATTCATGTCAAAAGGCTGAAGTCCTTTGGCTCCATATTCGCCTTGTGTATAAAAATCACCTTGCATAACGTAGTATTCCTTATCAACTGGAGGAAGTCCGCCTTCTGGTTCAACCAAAATCAAACCATACATTCCGTTTGCAATATGCATTCCCACAGGCGCAGTCGCACAATGATACACGTACAAACCTGGATTTATTACTTTAAAACTAAAAACTTTTTCATGACCCGGAGCTACTAAAGAGGATGATGCGCCTCCACCAGGACCAGTTACAGCATGTAAGTCAATGTTGTGCGGTAATTTATTGTCAGGATGATTCTTTAAGTGAAACTCAACTTCGTCTCCAACACGAGTTCTAATGAAGCTTCCGGGAACGGAACCGCCAAATGTCCAATAAGTATATGTCACGCCATCGGCCATAGTGCCTTCCTGTTCTTTTATTTCCATGTTTACTTTTAGTTTCATGGCGGGACGATTACCAACAGGCTTCGGAACTTTTGGCGGCGCTGTAAGTTCCGCTTCCATTTGTCCGTCAGTACTAATTTTGGTGTAATCGGTTGGAGTTTCGTCTTTTTTGCATGATGATACGACCATTGCCACGCATATTGCATAAAAAAAGATTTTCATTTTACCGGAAGTTAGGTGCTTCTTTCTCATAATTATTTGGTTCTATTTTAGTTTTAAATCTGAAGTAAAAATAAAAGACTGTTTTGTCTTTTATTATGATAAAAGTCATGTATTTCGTACTTTTTGATCGGTTATTTCAAATTTTTTGATTTTATGAAGGATATAATCTTACAAGAAAAGATGTGTAGACTGAAAGCTTTACTGATAAGGACTCGATATGGGCAATATTTTTTAATAAAAATAATTACCAAACTCTATTTTAGAATAATAATCATTATTTTTGCACCCTGTATAAATTAAAATTATTACTTCAAAATATATTTATGGTAAAAGATTTATTCGAAAGAATTCAGAACAACAAAGGGCCATTAGGAAAATGGGCTTCACAAGCTGAGGGTTATTTTGTTTTCCCTAAATTAGAAGGTGAACTTGGTCCAAGAATGCAATTTGGTGGAAAAAATATTTTAAATTGGAGTTTGAATGACTATTTAGGTCTTGCAAATCATCCAGAGGTTCGTCAGGCTGATATTGATGCTGCAACTCAATACGGAGCAGCTTATCCAATGGGAGCTCGTATGATGTCTGGACATACTAAATACCACGAACAATTAGAAAATGAGTTGGCTGAATTTGTAATGAAACCAGCAGCTTATTTATTGAATTTTGGTTATCAGGGAATGGTATCTACTATTGATGCGTTGGTTACTAAAAATGATATTATTGTTTATGATGTAGATTCTCATGCTTGTATTATTGATGGTGTTCGTTTGCATATGGGTAAACGTTTTACCTACAAACACAATGATCTTGAGAGTATGGAGAAAAATCTGCAACGTGCTACTAAAATGGCTACAGAAACAGGTGGTGGAATTTTGTTTATTACCGAAGGCGTTTTCGGAATGCGAGGACAACAAGGTAAATTAAAAGAAATTGTTGCTTTAAAAGAGAAATATAATTTCCGTCTATTAGTAGATGATGCACATGGTTTTGGTACACTTGGTAAAACAGGAGCCGGAGCAGGTGAAGAGCAAGGAGTTCAGGATGGTATTGATGTTTATTTCTCGACTTTTGCAAAATCAATGGCAAATATTGGAGCTTTTATTGCTGCGGATAAAGACATCATTGATTATTTAAAATATAATTTACGTTCTCAAATGTTTGCAAAAGCATTACCAATGATTCAAACAATTGGTTCTTTGAAGCGTTTAGAGTTATTACGTAATCATCCGGAATTGAAAGATAAACTTTGGGAAAATGTTAATGCATTGCAAAACGGATTACGTTCAAGAAACTTCAATATTGGAGATACAAATACTTGTGTAACACCTGTTTATTTAGAGGGAAGTGTTCCGGAAGCAATGGTTATGGTAAATGATTTAAGAGAAAACTATGGCATTTTCTTATCGATTGTAATTTATCCGGTAATTCCAAAAGGTATTATTCTATTGAGAATGATTCCAACAACTTCACATACTTTAGGTGATATTGATGAAACACTTACTGCATTTGAAGCAATTCGTGAAAAATTAGAAAACGGAACGTACAAAGAAATTGCAAGTAGAACTACTGTTGATCTTGATGCTTAATTTCTAGAAAATAGATTCCTGTAATATGGAAATTATGTAAAAAAATCCATTCGTTATGCGAATGGATTTTTTTTTATTTAGTGTAAATTTATATTTCTAAACCACAGTAAAAAATAGCATTATGAAAAAAGTATTAGCAATAACAGCAATAATTTTAGTTGTTTTAGTTTCTTGTAAAAAGGCAGAGCCTACACCCGCACCTGAAATTACGCCAGATCCTCCAAAAGAAGCTGAGGTTACAGAACCGGCAGGAGATCAGTGTTTTGCATCAAGACTAAATGGAAATATCGTGGCATTAAGTTTTAATGTAAATTCACATCAGGAAGTAAACGGAAAATTAAGTTACAATTTAACAGGAAAAGATAAAAATGAAGGTACCTTAATAGGAAACATGAAAGGTGATACGCTAATTGCAGATTATACTTTTGTGTCTGAAGGTGTTTCTTCTGTTCGAGAAGTAGTTTTTTTACAAAAAGACGGAACTCTTATCGAAGGATATGGAGATGTGGTAGACGCAAATAATAAAGTAACTTTTAAGGATAAAAAGAAATTAAAATTTGATGCAAAAAATACTTTGACTAAAGTAGATTGTCCTCAGTAGTACAGGAATAAAGAAATAAAAAAAATGTAAAAAGAAAAAATCCATTCGATTCGTCGAATGGATTTTTTTATATAATACGAAAAATACCCTTAAAGATACTTCAAATATGTTTTTCTCTGACAATGAACTTTTGGATCAAAGTTTTTCCATAATAAATGAATCGCTGTATTGTCTGCTAATTCTGGAGTTCTGATGCAAGTTTGAATTCCTTTTTCAGAGAAAGTTTTAAAATACTCATCAAAGATAATTGCTGTAACGCCTTTGTTTTGGTAGTCCGGATGAACTCCGATAAGGTAAAAAACAACATCTTTACTCTTTCTGCGGGCTCTCAATAAGTGAATGAATCCAAAAGGGAATAGCTTTCCTTTAGCTTTTTGTAAAGCTTCAGAAAAGCTTGGCATTACGATACTAAAAGCAACCAGATTGTCATCTTTGTCAACCACAAATTTGATGTATTCCGGATTGATAAAACTGATGTATTTCTTTTTAAAATATTCTTTCTGAACATCTGTAATTGCCACAAAAGAAGCCAGACTTGCATAAGAATCATTAAACAAATCAAACATTTTGTCGACATGCGGCATAATGTCTTTTGTCTTGGTGAAAGTTAAAGCGCGTAAATTATATCTTTTTTTGATTAGTTCTTGTGCTTTCAGGAAGAATTCAGGTTTAACATTCGAAAATGGAAAAATACTTTCGATATATTCCTTTTCTACCTGAAAACCCAGTTGCTCAAAATGTGTTACGTAATAAGGATTGTTATACCAGGTAATCATAGTTCCCATTTGGTCATACCCTTCAGTGAGAACCCCAACTTTATCCAGATTTGAGAATCCCATTGGGCCTTCAACATGCTCCAAACCGTGCTGTCTTCCAAGTTCGTAAACTTTCTCTAATAAAGCTTTTGTAACTTCGATATCATCAATAACATCAAACCAGCCAAAACGAACTTTTCTTTTATGCTGATTGTTAACTTCAGACCAGTTTATGATTGCAGTAATACGACCAACAATTTCATCGTTTTTGTACGCTATATAAAAATAAGCTTCTGCACTATCAAAAGCGGGGTTTTTGGTTTTGTCAAACGATTCTAACTCGTCTGCAATAATAGGCGGAACCCAGTATGGATTGTCTTTGTATAATGAAAACGGAAACTTAATATAGTCAGTTAGTTCTTTTTTGGTTTTGGCTTCTTTTATTGTAATCATTCAGTTGGTATTATAAAAAGTCTCTCTTGGAGAGGTTTAGTTGTTAAATTCTTATTCGTATTTAGACTTACGTTTTCTTTCTTTTTCCTGATAATCTACTTTTTGGTCTAATTCGTTATCCTTGTTCTTTTTTGCTTTTGCGCTGTTTTTTACTTCGATCTGCTTCTCTTTATAGCGTCCGTCATAACGCCATGAAACTCCTACACCGCCATAAAGTATTGACGGAGTGTTTTTGAAGTTCGTACTTATAGAAGCATCAACCTGAAGATTCGGATTGATTAAATAAGCTGCTCCGCCACGAACAATGGCATCACTGTAGAAATCGCTTTTATAGCCTTGATTTTCGATAAAACCAGACCATTTGTTATTGAATCCATGTGTTAAAGTTAATACGTAACCATAACTAGGATAGTCAGTTCCTATGTAATCAGCAATAATATTAGTTACAAAAACCCATTTTCCACCCCCAAAAAGATTTTGAGTAATCAATGCTACTTTTGGAGAAATAGCTGATTGAGGAGAAAAATAATAAGGATTATCAGCACCCACAAAATTAGCTCCTGCAAATATTGAAACCGCAGGGATTAATTCATGCCAATTAAAGCTATGATTGGCTTTGTAGCTGTATATATTATCTGTTTTGTTATAGTTTTTATAAGGATCGTAAATCAAATATTTAGCTCCTAAAACAGTTTGTCTGAAATTGTTTTTTTTATAAGAGGTAAAAGGAGTATCAAAATTTTCCATTTGATACTGAAGATCAAGAATGAATTCCAGTTTTTCAAGAAATGCACCGTAGCGCAGGGTTAAATCAGTACCAAAACCATTAGAATTATAGCCTAGTAAATCATGTTTTTCTTTAATACCGTAAATCCCTAATTCAGCTTGAAATACAGTTTTTCCAACGGCGTATGCAGACATTGTTTCGCCTGGACGATTGGAGTTGATAATGTCAGTATATTGTGCGAAAAAAACTTGCGGTACAAAAAAAAGAGCTGTAAGAAATAAGTTTTTAGTTTTTAACATAGATGTATTATTTGATTAAAAAGTAATAACGCATTTCAAATGTACTATATTTTATTATTTATTTAAGATTGATATTTTAATTTTAAACAATGGATTTATTAATTTTGGAAAAAATTATACGATTATGCAAGAAGCATCTTTTACAGGTTTAATAAAAGCCATATGCTATATGGTGGCATTTTATTATATTTTTAAGTTTTTGGCTAGAATCTTTTTACCGGTATTGGTAAAAAAGGCAGTTGAAAAAGCAGGCGAGAATTTTCAGAGACAACAACAATATAGTCAGGATAATACATGGCAAAAAACACGTACAAATAATGATGAAATAATCATTAATACTGCCAATGCAAAAAATCCTCGTGAAACCAAAAAGGTTGGCGATTATGTTGATTACGAAGAAATAGATTAAGTTTGTGTCCTAAAAAATAGAGGATTCATCATTTAACCAAACCTGCCAAAATTGAAAATAGTAAATAAGTTCTATCCGCATGCCCTTGTTATATTAGGGTTTATTCTCGTTTCTTTAATTTATTTTTATCCTGTTTTACAAGGAAAGCAAATTTTCCAATCGGATATTGCTCAATATACCGGAATGGCAAAAGAGCAAAATGACTTTAGAGCAACAGAACATTCTGAACCATATTGGACAAATTCAGCATTTGGCGGAATGCCAACGTATCAGTTAGGGGCAAATTATCCTAATGATTTCGTGGGGCATTTAGATGATGTTTTACGTTTTTTACCTCGTCCGGCAGATTATTTGTTTTTATATTTCTTAGGTTTTTATGGCTTGTTATTAGTTTTAAAAACAGATCCTTTAAAAGCATTTATTGGAGCCATTGCCTTTGGTTTCTCAACTTATTTAATCATTATTCTTGGGGTTGGTCATAATGCAAAAGCACATGCAATTGCTTATATGCCATTGGTCATCGCCGGATTTATAATGGTTTTTCAGAAAAAATATATTTGGGGAGGTTTACTCACCATGTTTGCCGTTGCACTTGAAGTGAATGCAAATCACTTTCAGATGACTTATTATTTATTGATTTTCTTATTGATACTTTCTGGATACTTTGCTTTTCAATTTATCAAAGAAAAAGAATATAAGCCACTTTTAACAGCTATTGGAGTTTTGGCTGTAGCCGGAATTTTTGCTATTGGTGCCAATGCCACTAATTTAATGGCAACAAGTGAATATGCTAAATTTAGTACACGTAGTAATAGCGAATTGACTTTTAATCCTGATGGATCTAAAAAGACAAATGAAAATGCTTTGAGCCGTGAGTATATCACAGAATACAGTTACGGAATTGCAGAAAGTTTTAACTTGATTGCGCCAAGACTTTTTGGAGGTTCAAATCATGAAAATGTTGGAACTGATAGCCGTATGTATTCCTTTATGATAGAACAAGGGGTTCCAACAGAGCAAGCGCAGGATTTTGTATCCGGAATGCCAACTTATTGGGGAGACCAGCCTATTGTTGCTGCTCCGGCATATATTGGGGTTGTAGTTTTCTTCTTAGGAGTTTTGGCATTATTTATTGATGATCGAAAAATAAAATATGTATTTCTTTCAGGAGCATTATTTTCTTTAGTGCTTTCATGGGGGAAAAACTTTTCATTACTGACAGACTTTTTTATCGACTATGTTCCAATGTATGATAAGTTCAGAGCTGTGTCATCGATTCAGGTTATTCTTGAATTGTGTTTCCCGGTTTTGGCTATTATGGGACTACAATCGTTTTTTAAAGCCAAAGACGAACCTAAATTACAGCAAAAAGCACTTGTTCAAACCGGTGTTTTTGGATTAGGAATTATTTTGATTTTTGTTTTTGCTAAAGGAATGTTCCATTTTACAGGAAGCAGTGATAGTTACTTCATGCAAACTTACGGACCTGCTTTTGTTGATGCATTAAAAGAGGACAGAATGAGTCTGTATTCAGCTGATTTATTGCGTTCAGGCTTTTTTATTGTATTAACTTTTGGAATTTTATGGTTATTTATTAAAAATAAACTGGCCCAAAATACAACCTTAATTATTGTTGGTCTTTTAATGATTTTTGATTTGTTTTTTGTTGACAAAAAATATGTTTCTGCTAAAGATTTTGTGAGTCCGGTAGAAATTGCGGCTCCATTTCAGGAGACACCTTCAGATGCTCAAATTTTAAAAGATACAGGACACTATAGAGTTTTTGAGGTAAACGGAAATCTTTCGAGCGCACGTGCTTCTTATTTCCATCACTCAATAGGAGGATATCATGCTGCAAAACCTAGAAGAATGCAACAGTTATTTGATTATCAGATAGCAAAAAACAATATTGAAGCACTTAATATGTTGAATGTTAAGTATATTATTCAGACAGATAAAGAAGGGAAAGAATTTCCTGTTGTAAATCCTGATGCAAACGGAAACGCTTGGTTTGTAAGTACCGTAAAATTGGTAAATAAACCAGATGATGTCATGAAAGCTTTAGATCATCTTAACACTAAACAAGTAGCGGTTTTTAATGTTCACGATCATGAAGGCAAATTTAGAAATGCCCGAATGAAAAAAGATTGGGATACAACCGGAACCATTAAAGTTGTAGAATATAAACCAAACTATATTAAATACGAATCTGATAATGGAAAAGACGGTTTGGCAGTATTCTCTGAAATGTATTATAAAAATGGTTGGAATGCTTATATCGACGGTAAATTGACAGATCATTTCCCAGTTGATTATGTATTAAGAGCGATGGAAGTTCCGGGAGGAAAACATACAATCGAATTCAAATTTGAACCTCAGGTAGTAAAAACCGGTGGAACAATTGTTTTGGCAAGCTCAATTGGAATGTTCTTACTTTTAATAGGTGGAATTTATTTTGAGAGAAAGAAAGTTACAAGTAAGCAGTAATCAGTTTTTAGTCTCAGTTCAATTATGCTTCTGAAAGTTTTAAAAATAATTCTATTTGTCATTTTTGATTTATTAGTATTTATTTTTTGTGGACTTTATATGATGGGCTATGATGATTTTTATGATGAAAGTCAAGGAGAATATTTTAGCCTTTCGAGCATGCAGACCCAATATAAAGTGGTTTGGATTTTCTATAATTTTTGGATTGTTTTAAACTGTTTATTTTTGTTATATGTCTTATTTAGAATATTTAGAAAATCAGCTGTGAAATAACTTTTTAATCATTGTAATAACTTCTAAATTTGCAGCTTTAAAACAATAAACCCAATTTTCTTGGAACAAAAAAAACTCTTAATCATTACCTATTATTTTCCACCGGCTGGCGGACCTGGTGTTCAGCGTTGGTTGAAATTTGTAAAGTATTTGCCTGAATTTAATATTCAGCCTATTGTTTATGTTCCGGAGAATCCAACTTATCCAATAATTGACGAAGGCTTGGTTAGTGAAATTTCTGATCAGGTAATTGTTCTTAAAAATAAAATTTGGGAGCCTTATCAATTGGCATCTATCTTTTCGAAAAATAAAACAAAGAAGATTAGTTCAGGAATTTTTCCGCATAAAAAGAAACAGACTTTTTTAGATAAAACATTTCTTTGGGTTCGTGGAAATCTTTTTATTCCGGATGCTCGTGTATTTTGGGTAAAACCTTCTGTTTCTTATCTTGAAAAATATATTAAAGAAAACAATATAGATACTATTGTAACTTCGGGACCGCCGCACAGTTTACATTTAATAGGTTTAGAATTAAAAGAAAAACTAAACGTAAAATGGTTTGCAGATTTTCGTGATCCCTGGACTACAATTGGTTATCATAAAGCGTTGCGTTTATCAGCTTACGCCGATAAAAAACACAAACAATTAGAGCATAAAGTACTTAATACTGCTGATACTATTATTGTAACCAGTAAAACTACAAAAGCCGAGTTTCAGGGAATTACCAATAAACCAATTTCGGTAATTACAAATGGCTATGATATCGAAAATGTTGAGAAACAAACTTTAGATGCCAAATTTACTCTGGCACACATCGGATCATTTTTGTCAGAAAGAAACCCAAGGTTTTTATGGGAGTGTCTGGTCGAATTATTACAGGAAATTCCAGATTTTAAATCACATTTAGAGATTAAACTAATTGGAGCTGTTAGTCAGGAAGTTTTGGATGCTATTGCAGAATTTAACCTGAATGATTATTTGAATCTTCTTGGTTATGTTTCACATCATGAAGCAATTGCGCATCAAAAAAAATCACAGGTTTTACTTTTAATCGAAATAAATTCTGAAGATACAAAGAGTATTATTCCGGGTAAATTATTCGAATATATGGTTTCAAATCGCCCAATAATTGCCATAGGACCTCAAGGTTCTGATTTTGCCGATATTATAAAAGAAACTAATACAGGAGTATTTTTTGATTATTCTGAAAAAGCGAAGCTAAAAAGTGTAATTTTGGACTTTTATAATCAGTTTTTGGAAGGAAAATTACAATCTCATGGCGTTGGTTTACAACAATATTCAAGAAAAAATCTAACCAAGCAATTAGTACAATTGATTACTGAATCATAAGATTGCAATAATCTAAAGTCAATAATCTAAAATCTTAAATCCAAAAATGGGTATTGTTTTAAATCAATCTTTCAAAAATACAATTATTACTTACATAGGTTTCGCTATCGGAGCTATTAATACCCTTTATTTATATCCAATTTATTTAGGTGCAACTTATTATGCATTAACAAATTATATCTTGTCTGCTGCAAATGTAATCATGCCTTTGTTTGCCATCGGGATGCAAAACACATTGGTAAAATTTTATTCGCAATATAAAACGGAAGAGGAGAGAGAACAGTTTTTATCCTTTACCGCATTATTTCCTATTTTGATGTGTATTCCGTTAGGAATCATCGGAATATTCTTTTTTGATGATATTACGGCATTTGTAACAAAGAAAAATCCTGTTGTAAAAGAGTTTATGCTTCTGATTCCGTTTATAGGAATTTGTATGGCTTATTTCGAGATATTTTATGCGTGGGCGAGAGTGCACATGCATTCGGTTTTTGGAAATTTTATTAAAGAAGTTGGATTACGATTATTTTCGACTTTTGCTTTGGTTGGGCTATACTTTAAATGGATGACGCTTATTCAGTTTGTGTATGTAACGGCAGGAATTTATTTTGTAGCATTTATCGTAACCATGTTTTATGCTTTTTATATCAAAAGGCCGAAATTTCAAATTAATATCCCTCAGAATGTAAAAGATGTAATGGAATATACTTTTTTCATTATTCTTTCAGGAAGTGTTGCCAATTTGCTTTTGGATGGTGATAAATTGATGTTGAATCAGTATATGAAAATTGAGAATATTGCCTATTATTCCGTTGCGACTTATATAGCTTTGGTAATTTCAGTTCCAAGTCGTGCGATGCATCAAATTGTATATCCAATTACAGCTAAATTAATGCATGAAAATAAACATGATGAATTGAATTTATTGTACAAAAAGACCTCAATAAATCTTCAAATCGTTGGTGGTTTTGTAATGTTGTGCATTTTTGTAAACATTCGTCAATTGTATGAATTAGTTCCAAAAGAATATAGCGGAGGAATTGAAGTTGTGTTTATGATAGGATTATCGAAGTATTTTGACTTGATTTTAGGAAACAATAATGCCATTATCTTTAATACTAAATACTATCGTATGGTGTTGTATTTAGGATTGTTGTTAGTGTTTTTAACGATCGTTTTAAACATGATTTTTATTCCAATTTTAGGAATTATGGGGTCAGCGATTGCTACTTTGTTGTCTATTACTTTATACAGTTTGGCAAAATTACTTTTTGTAGTCAAGAGACTTGATTTGTATCCTTTTACCAAGCAAACGATACATTCAATATTACTGACTTTTGCTTTGTTTTTATTGTTTTACTTTTGGGAATTTCCTTTTTATCAATTAATTAGTATTGCTTTAAAATCAGTTTTGGTGACAATTTTGTATTTATACCTCAATTATAAATTCAATATTTCTCCGGACATTAATAAAGTGATTGATACAATTTTGAGTAAGATTGGAATTAAAATTTAATACGATTTTATTGAGAAAATAAAAAGTAATTTAAATTATAAGCTATTTTGTTTTTATATTTGTTAGAAAGGAGATCCAACTTATTGCTAACAGAATATGAAAAAGAAACTAATTTGTTTTTTAACGCTTTCTATTGTTTTGTTTTCTTCATTGACTTTTGCTCAAAAAGATAGCTCACAAACTTCAAAAACAACCGTTGTTGAATTAAAACCGAAGGGATATCCTGTTAGTCCTTTTAAAGACACCCTTTTTTATGTTTATAATAAAGTAGGTTCTTTTTCTGCCGAAAGCAGAGCAAATGCAATTACAGAAAAAATCAGAAAACTTTATGAAGATTCTTTTTTCGAGAAAGACTCCATTGCTATTGTTCCTTCGGATATTTCGCAGGACATTATGTATAAGAATGATTTTGTTATCATGTCAGTTCTGGATATTGATGGAAAATCAGAGAATCAAACTGCAGCTTATATTGCCAAAAGGAATTTGAATCTGATAAAAAGAGCCATCATTTACCAAAATGAAAATTATTCGATGCTCCCAAAAAGACTCGGATATACCGCATTACTGGTTTTAATTATTGGATTCATTCTATACTTTGTTGGGAAAATCTTTAACAGATTAAAATTATATATCCTAAAAAATAGCGATCGATACTTTAAAGGATTCACTTATAATAATATCAGTATTCTTTCGCCACAGAAGCAGCAATTTCTATTAATGAAATTGTATGGTTTTATAAAAGGAATTACGCTTATTTTAATCGTTTATCTTTCTTTGCCGGTACTATTTAGTATTTTTCCTGCTACAGAAGCTTATACAACCACATTATTACGCTGGATACTATCTCCTGCAAAACTTGCTGTTATGGGATTTGTAGGTTTCCTGCCAAGTTTAGTAACGATAATTGTTATTGTAATCATATTTAAATATGCGATTAAAGTAATCCGATTCTTTTTTGATGAGATTAAAAAAGAGAATATCAAAATCGATGGTTTTTATAGTGACTGGGCGATGCCAACATTCAATATAATTCGTCTTTTAATGCTGGCTTTTATGGTTGTAATTATTTTTCCGTATTTACCTGGATCAGATTCGCCGATTTTTAAAGGAGTTTCTGTATTCGTTGGGGTTTTATTCTCATTAGGATCTTCAAATGCAATTGCAAATATGGTTGCAGGATTGGTAATTACATATATGCGTCCGTTTAAGATTGGTGATTTTATTAAAATTGGCGATGTAAGTGGAGAAGTTATCGAGAAAACAGCTTTGGTAACACGAATAAGAACACCAAAATTTGAAGATATTACAATCCCAAATGCAACGGTTTTATCAAGTACGTCGACAAATTATTCATCAAATACAAAACATGCGAATAATGGCTTGTTAATTCATACAACTGTTACAATTGGTTATGATGTGCCTTGGGCAGCTATTCATAAAGCCTTGATAGATGCTGCATTAAAGACCGAAATGATTGAGCAGACTCCACCGCCTTTTGTTTTGCAAACGAGTTTGGATGATTTTTATGTTTCTTATCAGGTTAACGTTTATACCAAAGAACCAACAAAGCAACCCCGAATTTATTCTTCTTTGCATCAAAATATTCAGGATTCATTTAATGCTGCCGGAATCGAAATTATGTCACCACATTATAATGCACTGCGTGATGGAAATACGACAACTATTCCGGAGAATTATTTGAAAAAAGATTACGAGCCACCAACGTTTAATGTTAAAAGCAAAAGCTAATATGTTGATACTTAGTTAATTTTTTAACATTTAACAGTGGTTTGTTTTGTAGTTTAAATTTTTAAAATTAAATTTATGTTTCAAAAATATATACCGCTTTTTAGGCTGCTGATTTTAACACGTTTGTAAAATCACTGAAAGTAGGTATTGTGGTTTCTTTTTAGATTGGATAATTTTGCAGAAAAAATGTAAAATGAAAAATAAATGCAAAGTAGATGTAGTAGAATTTGGAGTAATTTTAGATCAATAATTATGAAGAACAATCAACTCAGTCAGGAGCAAAGTTTACAAGTGTTTTCGAATATGATATCGAATAAAGTTCATAACGGGTTTATTCTGGAAGAAAGAAATGATGAATTTCTTTTTGCCGTTCTTTCAAAAGGTGGAAAAGTTGTCAATCATAGTTTAAACTTTATGATTTTTTGTTTAACGCTCGGGTTATGGTCATTTGCATGGTTGTACCTTACTTTTGAAGCTTCAAAACAAAAAAAGATATTAGTAGCGATTGACGAAGATGGTTTTCCATTTGAAGAAAAATGCTTGGTTGCTTAGTAAATTATTAATTCACAAAAAAATGTAAGCCCTAAATTAAATAACTATGATTTAATTTAGGGCTTTCTTATTTCTTAGAACCGAACTTTTACGTTACGACATACGAATCATGATTAATGTATTGTTTTTTCAATGGTTTAAACCGTTGGTAATGTTTATAATATATTATTTATTATGTAACTCGACATTAAAACCTTTGCGTCTTTGCAACTTAGTACCTTAGAACCTTTTTTTATAATTTATCTTTCAAATAAATTCCTGTAACTGATTTTTTCTCTTTTACAACATCCTCGGGAGTTCCAACAGCGAGTAAATGTCCACCATTTTCTCCACCTTCAGGTCCTAGATCTATAATCCAGTCCGCACATTTTATTAAGTCAAGGTTGTGCTCAATTACAATTATCGAATGTCCTTTATCAATTAAAGCATCAAACGAAGCTAGTAATTTTTTAATATCATGAAAATGCAAACCAGTTGTTGGCTCATCAAAAACAAATAATGCTTTGTCTTTTGTGGCACCTTTTACTAAAAACGACGCTAGTTTAATACGTTGTGCTTCACCGCCGGAAAGAGTAGAAGAAGATTGTCCTAATTGTACATATCCTAAACCTACATCCTGAAGTGGTTGTAATTTTTGAGTGATTTTAGATTGTTTATTTTTCTCGAAAAAAGCAATGGCATCATCAATTGTCATTGTCAGAATATCGTTGATGTTTTTGTCGTCGAAATTAATCTCCAGAATTTCTTTTTTAAATCGTTTTCCGCCACAAGTTTCACATGGAAGCGAAACGTCAGCCATAAATACCATTTCGACATTAATAGAGCCTTCTCCTTTACAGGTTTCACATCGGCCACCATCAACATTAAAAGAAAAATGTTTGGCCTGATAACCTCTTATTTTGGATAGTTTTTCTTTAGCATATAAATCACGAATATCATCATAAGCTTTGATGTATGTTACAGGATTTGATCTTGAGCTTCTGCCAATAGGGTTTTGATCGACATATTCAATATGTTTTATTTGCGAAAAAGAACCTTTTAATTCACTAAACTGACCTGCTTTTTCAGCAGCATTTTCCAGTTTTTTCTGCATTGCGGGAAATAAAATCTTCTTGATCAACGTACTTTTTCCACTTCCTGAAACTCCTGTAATTACAGTCAGAACATCCAGAGGGAAAGTAACATTGATATTCTTTAAGTTATTTTCTCTTGCGCCAACAATATCAATATGATTTTTGAATTTCCTTCTTTTTTTAGGAACAGAAATTTCTAAATCACCATTTAGGTATTTAGCCGTTAAAGAGTCTGATTTTAAGATTTCTTCATACGTTCCCTGAGCTACTAAATGACCTCCAAAAGTTCCTGCTTCGGGACCAATATCAATAATCATATCGGCAGCTTTCATGATATCTTCATCGTGTTCTACCACAATAACCGTATTTCCTAAATCACGAAGTGAAAGTAAAACCTTAATCAATCGCTCAGAATCTTTGGGGTGTAAACCAATACTTGGCTCATCAAGAATATACATAGAACCAACCAAACTGCTTCCTAATGAAGTTGCAAGGTTAATACGTTGGGATTCTCCTCCTGAAAGTGTTGCCGAATTTCTATTTAAAGTCAGATAATCCAAACCAACTTCTGTCAAAAATGATAGACGATTGTTGATCTCGACCATCAAACGTTTTGCGATTTGCTGTTCGTAAATATTCAAATCGATATTTTTGAAAAAAGTAACCAAATGTTTAATTGGTAAATCAACTAAATCAGAAACCGTTTTACCATTGATTTTTACGTAAGATGCTTCTTCACGTAGGCGTTTTCCACGACAAGCGTGACATTTGGTTTTTCCGCGGTAACGTGATAACATTACACGGTTTTGAATTTTATAATTTTTTTCTTCAAGTTCTTTAAAGAAACCGTTTAAACCTTGAAAATATTGATTTCCTTTCCAAAGTAAATCTTTTTGTTCATCTGAAAGTTCAAAATAAGGTTTATGAATTGGGAAATCGAATTTATAAGCATGTTTTACCAATTCGTCTTTGTACCAACTCATACTTTCGCCTCTCCAGGGATAAATAGCACTTTCGAAAACGGATAAAGATGTATTTGGAACAACCAAATCAGCATCGATACCAATAATATTTCCGTAACCTTCGCAAACCGGGCAAGCGCCGTAAGGATTATTAAAGCTGAATAAATGAACATTTGGCTCTAGGAATGTAATTCCGTCAAGCTCAAAATTATTAGAATACGTGAATCTTTTATCCGAGTTTAATTCCTGTAAGTAACAAATACCTTTCCCTTCAAAAAAAGCAGTTTGAACCGCATCGGCAAGACGATTGTAGAATTCTTCTTCGTCTTTGACAACAATTCGGTCTATAATTAACAGAATATCTTTATTGTCTAATTTATGAAGTTCTGTAGGTGTAAATTCATCTAAACGAACCATTTCGTTATCAACCAAAATACGTGCAAAACCTTGCTGTAAAAGTACTTTTAGTTTGTCTTCTAATTGTCGTCCTTCTTCAAGGTGAATAGGAGAAAGAAGCAGCCATTTACTGTCTAATTCCAAACTTTTTACATCAGAAACGACATCGGTAACGGTGTTTTTTTTAACCTCTAATCCTGAAATTGGTGAGTAAGTGCGACCAATTCTGGCAAATAAAAGTTTGATATAATCGTAGATCTCAGTTGAAGTTCCTACGGTCGAACGGGCATTGGTTGTGTTTACCTTTTGCTCAATAGCAATTGCCGGTGCAATACCTTTTATATATTCAACTTTTGGTTTGTCTAAACGTCCCAAAAACTGACGCGCGTATGAGGATAAACTTTCTACGTAACGACGTTGTCCTTCGGCATATAAAGTGTCAAATGCTAAACTTGATTTCCCTGATCCTGAAAGTCCTGTGATGACAACAAGTTTGTTTCGGGGAATCACCACATCTACATTTTTTAAATTATGTACTTGTGCTCCTTTAATTATAATATTATGTTTTGGGTCGAGTGTAGAAAGGTCGATTTGCATAAAAAAAGTCAATTTCTACAAAAGTAATCAATTTTGATTGGAGTTTTGTTAATCAGATTGTTCCAAATTTTAACTAATTCTCTCGCTACAGATTGTTGAAATTTGCTTTGGTTCTTTTTTGCCACAGATTTCAAAGATTAAAAAGATTTTTTGAATTACTGGTTGCGTAAAAAAGTTTGCCACGAATTTCACGAATTTGCACCAATTGAATTGACGAAATACGCAAAAAAAAATTAGAGAAAATTCGTGAAATTCGTGGCGAAAAAAAAATCATTTTAATCTGTAAAATCTGTGGCAAGTTTGTTTCAAATGTTAAAAATATCTGCGCGGAACTTGTCATTTCAATATAAAATAAGCTATTTTAGGACTGTTTTTATATTAAATTAATACAATATATCGATTTGAAAACTAAACTTTCTATACTGCTTTTTTTGATGGGTTTCTTACTGTTTTCACAGGAGTTTCCGCCAATTATTAAATATTCATCTTCTGTTTATGGCGCCGGAAATCAGAGCTGGATGATTTCGCAGGACGATCAAAACTATTTATATTTTGCCAATAACGACGGTCTTTTGGAATATAACGGAACAACCTGGCAATTGTATCCTGCTCCAGATGAAACGATTATTCGATCTGTAAAAGTAATCGGAAATAAGATTTATACAGGTTGTTATATGAATTTTGGCTATTGGACAAGACAAACCAATGGCAAGCTAAAATACACATCGCTTAGCGATACCATTAAAAATAAAATACTGGACGACGAGCAGTTTTGGAATATTTTGAAGTACGATCAATGGATTTTGTTTCAATCCCTGAATCGAATTTATATTTATGATACGAAAACCGGAAAATTTAAAATCATTGCTCCAAAAAATGGTGTTGTAAAATCATTTGCTCCAAAAAACGCAATTTATTTCCAGACAATAAAAGAAGGTCTTTTTGAAATTGAAAGCGGAAAAGCGAAATTGGTTTCAGATAATCCGATTCTGAAAAAATTCACGATTGTTAATGTTTTTACAATGGACGATGGTTTACTGATTCAGACGCAATTGGATGGTATTTATAAATTGATTGGAAATAGCCTGACACGTTTTTCTACTGATGTTGATGCGCAATTAAAATCGAGTTTTGTTTATAGCAGTCAGCGTCTTAAAGATGGAAGTTTTGCTTTGGGAACGGTTTCTAACGGAATTTTTATTTTATCGGATACGGGAAAACTTAAATATCATATTTCGCAAAGCAAAGGTTTGAGTAATAATACGGCTTTATCACTTTTTGAAGATAAAGACCAGAATTTATGGGCTGGACTCGATAACGGAATTAATTGTATCAATATTCAGTCGCCTGTGCACAGTTTTACTGATGATACAGGAGTATTAGGAACCGTTTATGCGTCTGCGACTTTTAACGGTTTGCTTTATGTAGGTACAAACCAGGGATTGTTTTGTAAGAATATCCAAAGCAATTCAGAATTTAAATTTATAAATGGAACAAAAGGTCAGGTTTGGTCGCTTTTTGTATATGATAATACACTTTTTTGTGGGCATGATTCCGGTACTTTTATTGTTACGAATGATTCTGCGAGAAGTATATTTTCGGCATCTGGAACATGGAAATTTGAGACTGTTCCAAATTCTAAAAATCAATTGCTTCAGGGGAATTATTACGGAATTTCGGTTTTGGAGAAAGTAAACAATCAATGGGTTTTTAGGAATAAAGTTCAGGGTTTTGATTATTCTTCAAGATATTTTGAGGTTTCAAATAATCTGGATGTTTATGTAAGTCATGAATACAAAGGAATTTTTAGGCTTAAACTGGATAAAACGCTCTTAAAAACCAATGGGTTTTATACTTATAAATCTCCCGGGAAAGGAAAAAATGCAAGTTTGACCAAATTCAATAATCAAATTTATTATGCTTACAAAGGCGGAATTTTTAAACTTAATCCTGCGACAAAAAGGTTTGAAAAAGATAATTTACTAAGTTCTATTTTTGAAAAAGACGAATATACTTCGGGTAAATTAATTGTCGATAATTCGAATAAAATCTGGTTGTTTTCTAAAAATTACATTCATTATTTCTCAGCCAGTAAACTCAGTAATCAATTAAAACAGAATGTTATCCCGATTCCGTCATCGCTAACGAATTCGATGCTGGGTTACGAGAATATCACACAGATTTCAAAATCTACCTATTTAATTGGTACAACTGACGGGTATTATACGTTGAATATTGATGATTTAAGTTTTAAAAACTATACGGTTTTCATAACTGATATTACGATAAATAAACAAAATGAAACCTTAAAAAATGTAGCAATTCAGGATGAGGGGAACTTTCGCTCAAGCGAAAATAATATCACCTTAAATTATACAGTTCCGGAATACAACAAATACATCAATTCAGAGTATCAGTATTTATTAGAAGGTTTCCAGAATGATTGGAGCGAATGGAGTACGAAAGCGACTGTGAATTTCAAAAATCTTTCGCCGGGAAAATATACGTTTAAAGTAAGAGCCAAATATGCTAATACAATTTTAGAAAATACTGCAACCTATACATTTGTGGTTTTAAAACCTTGGTATTCGACAAATCTGGCTTGGTTTATTTATTTTCTTTTAATGTTTGTGTTGGCTTATTTTATCAATAAAGCGTACACCAATTATTATAGAAAGCAGGAAGCAAAATTAATTGAAGAGAATAATCTTTTATTAGAAATAAAAGAATTAGAAAACGAACAGCAATTAATGAAACTCAGAAACGAACAATTGTCGCAGGATGTTGATAATAAAAATCGGGAATTGGCAGTTTCAACCATGAGTTTGAATAGTAAAAATGAATTGCTTGCTTTTATCAAAGATGATTTGAAAAAGACGACTCAGAATGACAGCAATAATATTAAATCAGTAATTAGTACCATTAATAAAAACATAACCGAAGAAGATTCGTGGAATGTCTTTAAAGAAGCGTTTGATAATGCCGATAAAGATTTCCTGAAAAGAATCAAATTACTACATCCGTTATTGACTCCAAATGATTTACGATTGTGTGCGTATCTTCGATTAAATCTTTCCTCAAAAGAAATTGCTCCTTTATTTAATATTTCTGTTCGAAGTGTTGAAATTAAAAGATATCGTTTGCGTAAAAAAATGGATTTACAGCATGAAGTTGGTTTAGTCGAATATATTCTTGCTGTATAGGAACTCAAAAAACGCCGATAAAAAACTATACATTACCTCAACATTTGACATTTATGGTGTTTTTGTTAAGGTAATGTTAATAAAATTTTCATTCCGAGATTATATATAAATCGGTGTATTTTTTGTGATATACGGAATTTTAGGTTTATTTTTTTGTTATGTATGTTTTTTGTTGAGGTTAATTTTAACGTATTCTTAAGAGGATAGGATAATTTTAGCTTTCAATAAAAACTAACTAATTATGAAATCTAAATTATTACTAACCGTGCTATTACTGTTTACATCGTATGCGTTTTCGCAGTCTTTTGATGTAAGCGGAACAGTACTAGATGGCTCAGGTTTATCATTGCCTGGTGTGAATGTAAAGGTTAAAAGTTCATCACAAAGTACAACCACAGACTTTGACGGATCTTTTAAATTATTAGGAGTTCCAAAAGGAACAACAATTGTCTTCAGTTATATAGGTTTTAAAACACAAGAAGTTGTGGTTTCTGCACCAAAAATCACAGTGAAAATGAGTGATGATGCCAGATCACTTGAAGAAGTTGTTGTAATTGGATATGGAAGTCAAAAGAAAAGAGAAGTAACCGGAGCTGTTTCTGTAATTGACAGTAAAACACTTGACATCTTAAAACCAATTAAGGTTGAACAAGCATTGCAAGGAACCGTTTCAGGAGTAAATGTTACCACACAATCCGGAGCACCGGGAGCAAAGCTAGATGTTAGAATTCGTGGTATCGCAACCAATGGCGAGAACGGACCACAGGCTATTATTGATGGTTATGTAGGAGATTTGAGTTTGCTTAATCCAAACGATATTGAAACAATTACGGTATTAAAAGATGCTCAGGCAGCTATTTACGGAACAATTGCAGCAAACGGAATCATCTTAATTACCACTAAAATGGGTAAAAAGAATTCCAAAACAAAAGTCTCTTTCAACAGTTATACAGGATTTCAGGAAGCTTCAAGAAAATTACCAATGCTTAATGCTACTGAATATGCTTTATTATTAAATGAAAGTTATGCTAATGGAGGAAGAGCACTTCCTTATCCAAACGCAAGTGGTTTAGGAAGTGGAACTGATTGGCAAAAACAGGTTCTTGGTAAAAGTGTTCCTATATTAAATAGTGACATAACAATTTCCGGAGGTTCTGATAAAATTACGTATTCTATTAGTGGTTCACATTTGGATCAGGAAGGAATCGTTGGATCAGATAAATCAGGATTTTTAAGAAATACGGCAAGATTAGCCTTAGGAGCTGATTTGAGTAGTAAATTCAAAGTAAAAACAAACGTAATCTATACGTATTTTGATAGAAAAACCATTAACGAAAACGGATTAGGTTCTGTATTGTTTAATGCACTTAACGTTCCGGCGACTTTTGCTCCGTACGATGCAAATGGTGATTATACTTTAGTACCAAGTACAACAGGGTTAGGAACAGAAATTATAAATCCGCTGGCACAAATTGCCAATACCTATAATGATTACAATTATAAAAAACTGAATGGAAATTTTGGTTTGGAGTATAAAATTTTCAAAGGATTCACGCTTTCGAGTTCAATAGGATTTAATACTTCAAATAGTGAAGGTAAAACATTTGGAAAAAAAATAAGTTATGGCGGAAAAGTCTTCGATGTTCAAAGAAGTTCTGTAACACAAACTACAACAAACGATAATGATTATTCATTTGATATCTATGGAACGTATGTTACAAAAATCGGTGAAAACCATAATATCACGGCAACATTAGGAAATACCATTTATAAACAATGGGGAAATTCTGCAAATGCAACAGGTTTTGATGTTCCTAACAATTCATGGGATTATGCAGATCTTTCTTTGACCAAAGGAGTTCCAACGGCTGTGAATACCGGAGGTTATGTTTACGACCAAAGAAGGCTTTCTTATTTTGGAAGAGCACAATACGATTATAAAGGAAAATATCTTTTTTCTGCAATGATCAGACGTGACGCATCGACAAAATTTGGTCCGGATAATAAAGTTGGATATTTTCCATCATTTACAGGAGGTTGGGTAATTTCGGACGAAGGTTTCTTTGGAGAATCAAAAACATTTAATTTCCTGAAATTAAGAGCCAGTTATGGTACATTAGGAAACGATCAAATTCCGAATAATGGTTTCTTAAGCCTTTTAAACGGAGAAGCTACATATGTGTTTGATGGCAAATTAGTAAGCGGAGTAGCAACTGGACAAATCCCTAATCCAAATTTGAAATGGGAAGAAGCTAAAAAGTTTGATGTTGGTTTAGATCTTAGATTATTCCACGATAAAGTTTCTGTTGTAGCAGATTATTTTATTGATACCAGAAAAGATTTATTGATACCGGATATTCCAGTTTCTGGAATTACGGGAGTTGGTGCTCCGGGGGCAAATCCTCCAACTTTGAATGCAGGTACTGTTAGAAATTCGGGAGTTGAATTTGCGATAGATTACAAAGAGAAATTTTCGAATGATTTAAGCTTGAGTATCGGTTATAACGTAACTTTTATCAAGAATGAAGTATTGGAAGTAAATAATGGAACCGGAATTATCGAGCAAGGAAATTTTGGTGTAGGTCAGCCAGCAGCATCACGCATGCAAGCAGGACAGCCAATAGGATATTTCTACGGTTATAAAACAGATGGATTGTTTCAAAATCAGGCAGAAGTTGATGCACATCCGTCACAACTAGCTTTAGGGGCAAATGCTTCCCCGGGAGATATTCGTTATGTAGATGTAAACGGTGATGGAATAATTGATTCTAAGGATAAAACCAATATTGGAGATCCAATTCCGGATGCTACAATGGGTTTCAATATACAGTTAAATTACAAAAACATTGATTTTGCACTTTATAGTTTTGCTTCAATTGGTAATGATATGGTTCGTAACTACGAGCGTGTACTTTCTGATGCTAATAGATTGGATTATGTTTTGGACAGATGGACAGGTCCGGGAACAAGTAATTCTGTACCTAGAGTAACTACAGGAGCAACGGCAAATAATGTACTTTCTGATTATTTTGTTGAAGATGCTTCTTATTTCAGAATTCAAAACATACAATTAGGATATACAATTGATCCAAAAGTAACTCAAAAAGCAGGAATTACTAAACTAAGACTTTATACAGGAGTAAATAACCTTTACACTTTTACTAAATATAAAGGTTTTGATCCAGGCGCTTCATTTGGACCAACAAATAAAGACGGAGTTTCTCAATCACCAATTGGTTCCGGAATTGATTATGGATTTTACCCAGTTCCAAGAACCTATTTATTGGGTTTAAACATTAATTTTTAATTTCAATAAAAATGAAAAAGTATTTAATTACCACCATCATAACACTTACACTGTTCTCGACAATAAGTATTTCTTGTTCAGACGAATTTGTAAGTCCAAAACCGCAGTATTCTATAGATTCTGAAAATTATTTCAATTCAAAAGAAGACTATAATGATGCCCTTGTTGCTGCTTATGATTTGTTGCAATCTACTTATGCAAATGCTTTATTGGGAGAAATTGCTTCAGATAATACATTAGCCGGAGGAGAAAGCCCAACAGATGTAATTGGCTGGCAGCAAGTAGACGACATGATTCATACACCGGTAAACAGTAATTTAAGAGATATCTGGAATTGGATGTTTGCAGGAGTTCAAAGAGCCAATTATATTCTTGAATTTCAAAATAAAACCGATTTTGAGGGAAAAACCCAACTACTCGCAGAAACACATTTTCTAAGAGCGTATTACCAGTTTGAGTTAGTTAAATGGTTTGGTGGAATCCCGATGAAAGGGGATGCTAGATTTAAAGTTGGAGATGAAAAAACAGTACCACGTTCATCAGTTCAGGAAGTTTATGCTTCTATAGAAGCTGATTTGATTTTTGCTGCTGCTAATTTATCTCCAAAAGCATCTCAAACAGGACGTGTAACTAAAGGTGCTGCTCAGGCATTATTAGGAAAAGCCTATTTATATCAAAATAAATATGCACAGGCTGCTACCGCTTTTAATGCTGTAATAACTTCAGGAGAATACAGTCTACAAACGAATTATGATGCAATGTTTGAGATGGACGGAGAAAACGGAACCGAATCTGTTTTTGAAGTACAATATACAGATGTTGAAGGAGCAGGATTTACTTGTTTGCAATGTAGTGAAGGAAACGTTGCAGTTGGTTTTAGCGGAGTAAGAAATTATTCAGGACCACTTTTTTCTTCAGGGTTTAGTTTTAATGTACCTACTGCCGAAGCTGCAAATTCTTTTGAAGTAGGTGATAAACGTAAAAATACTGCCATACTTGATATCGCAGCCTGGGCTGCCGCAAACAAATCTTATGATAATGGTAAAGGAGTTACGTTTGGAAAAGGAAATGAGGACACAGGTTACTTTAACCGAAAATACTTGCCAAGAAAAAGAAGTAATAATGCTCAGGGAGATTTGAATTTGACCAATCCAAATAATTACAGAGCAATTCGTTATGCAGATGTTTTATTAATGGCAGCAGAAGCCTATAACCGTGGCGGAATTGATGATGCAAAAGCAAGAACATACCTGAATCAGGTAAGAAGACGTGCTTTTGGAGATAATAATCATGATATATCAGTTTCAGGAGCAGCGCTTACTGATTTTATTTGGGCAGAAAGAAGAGCAGAGCTTTTTGGAGAAGGACATCGTTTCTTCGATTTAGTAAGAACTGGAAAAGCAGTTGGAAAAATACCAGGTTTTACAGCAAACAAAAATGAATTATTCCCACTGCCAATCGAAGAAATTCAGTTCGCAAATGGAAATTGGAAACAAAACCCTGGATATTAAAAAAACATTATTATGAAAAAATTACATTTTATTATAAGTCTTTTCGTTTTGACAATACTACTGGGTTGTTCAAATGACGATAATAGCAATATTGATTTAGACAGCATAGGTGCACCGTCTAATGTATCTGCTTTGACTACTGTAACGCAGGATAACACAGGTAAAGTTACTTTTTTACCTAAAGGCGAAGGTGTTACACAATACAAAGTGAATTATGGCGACGGAAGTCCTGAGTCTGATTATTTTGGATCTGGAGGAACTGTAATACATACTTATAAAGAAGGGGTTTACCATGCTAAAATTAAAGCAATGGGAATCAACGGAAAAGTAACCGAAGTAGATCAGGAAGTAACCGTTTCGTTTTTGGCTCCAACGAACCTACAAGTGACTTTGGCACATGTTGCAGGAGATAATTTGTCAGCATCAGTTACAGCAAAAGCAAACTTAGAAACTTTCTTTCAGGTATATTTTGGTGAAACCCCAGAGGAAATTCCTGTAGATTTTATGGAAGGTCAAACTATTAAGCATACTTATGCTAATGTAGGAGAGTACAAAGTAAAAGTAGTAGCGTTGAGCGGAGGTATTGCAACTACAACTTACGAAGAAACAATTGCAATATCGAATCCGGTTTTATTACCGGTAGATTTCGAATCTGCAACGCTTAATTATGCCTTTAATAATTTTGGAGGAGCAAATACAACTGTAGCGAATAATCCAAGTGTAAACGAAGATAATCCGAGCGCAAAAGTAGCTAAGCTAAACAAAAGTGCAGGTTCTGAAGTTTGGGCCGGTTCATTTATAGAATTAGGTGTACCGATTGATTTCTCAACATTGAAAAAAATTAAAATAAAAGCATGGTCGCCAAAAGCTGGAATTGTAGTTAAAATGAAATTAGAAAACTTAACAGATTCTAATATTAATACAGAAGTTGATGTAACCAATACAATTGCTAACGGTTGGGAAGAATTAACTTTTGATTTCTCAGCAGTCGATAATACTAAGAATTATCAAAGAGTGGTTGTTTTCTTTGATTTCGGAAATAACGGAACAGGAGCTGATTATTATTTTGATGATATTGAATTGACTGCAGGTGTTGAAACTGTAAAATTGCCATTGACTTTTGAGTCTTCGGTATTGACTTATGAGTTCACCAGTTTTGGAGGAGCAAATTCGGTATTGGCAGATAATCCGGATAAAACAGGAATTAATACATCGGCAAAAGTTGGCGCATTAACAAAAGGAAGCGGTTCTGAAGTTTGGGCGGGATCTTTCATTGAATTGGCAAGCCCGCTTAACTTTTCTACTTTCAAGAAGTTGAAAATGAAAGTATGGTCACCTCAGGCAGGAATAGTTGTTAAAATGAAGTTTGAAAACATGTCTGATAGTACAATCAATAAAGAAGTAGATGCTACTACAACTGTCGCAAACGGATGGGAAGAGCTCACTTTTGATTTCACCGGAGCCACAACAGCCAACCAATTTCAACGAGTAGTAGTGTTCTTTGACTTTGGAGCCAGCGGCACAGGGAAAACCTATTATTTTGATGATATTAAACAATCCAACTAAAAAAACGAAATCATGAGTAAAAGAATAATTATAAATATAATAGCATTACTGTCAATATTTTTGACCGTAAGTTGCCAGAAAGATGATTATGCATTTGGCGATTTGTCAGCACCATCAAATCTTAAAGTAACAGCTCAAGTTATCGGAAAAACTGCCGATGCCCCGGACGGAGACGGCTCAGGAATGGTGAAATTAATAGCAACGGCAGATAATGCGGTGTCTTATAAATATATATTTAGCGACGGAACCTCACAAAATTCTCCAAGCGGTGTATATACCAAACGTTTTACCAAAACCGGCGTAAATACCTATACCGTTACAATAATTGCAACCGGAAAAGGAGGTGTTGCTACAAATAGTACAGTAGACGTTACCGTGCTAAGTAATTTTAGCGATGACGAAGCTGTTCAGTTCCTGACCAACGGAAGTTCACAAAAATGGTATTGGTCAGCATCAGAACCTGGACATCTGGGAGTAGGACAAAATGATAGTGATGCTGCTAAAAACTTTTTTCCAAACTACTATTCTGCGACACCTTTTGAAAAAGCAGGATCGCCAACAAGCAGTTGTTTATACGAAAACGTATTGACGTTCTCGCTAGTTGGAGGACAATTGAAATTCGAATTAGACAATGGAGGAGCAACATTCTTTAATGCATCATTCAAAAATGTAGCAGGAGGAAGCGGATCCGGAGATGCTTGTTTAACGTATGATGCTACGGGAGTTAAAACCGTTTCATTAAGCCCGTCAGAATCTGTTGTAACAAAAAATCCTGATCATCAAACTCAAACAAGAGGTACAATGTTAAACTTCTCTGATGGTGGATTTATGGGGTATTACATTGGTCAAAGTTCTTATGAGATATTGTCAATTACAGCAAACAGAATGGTTGTTAGAGCTATTATGGGCGGAGATTCTTCTTTGGCTTGGTACCATATTTTTACCACAACACCACCTACTCAGACTCCGGATACTGATTTTACAAATCTGGTTTGGTCTGATGAATTCAATACAGATGGAGCACCAGACGCTGCAAAATGGGTTTATGATTTAGGAAAAGGAACAAACGGTTGGGGAAATAATGAAAAACAAAACTATACCAACTCAGCAACAAATGTGATCGTTCAAGGTGGAAATCTTAAAATAACCGCTAAAAAAGAAGCTTCAGGCGGAGCAGATTATTCTTCGGCACGACTAAAAACCGATGGTAAATTTTCATTCACTTATGGAAAACTCGAAATAAAAGCCAAGCTTCCAACAGGAGCAGGAACATGGCCGGCATTATGGATGTTAGGACAAAATTATACCACCAAACCATGGCCTGCCTGTGGAGAAATTGATATGATGGAACATGTGGGCAATAACCAGAATGTTATTTTGAGCACACTTCATTATCCCGGACATTCAGGAGGAGAAGGCAATACAGGCTCGAAAACAATACCAAATGTCTCAACAGAATTTCATGTTTATAAAACAATCTGGACAGCATCATCAGTCAAAACTTATGTAGATGACACAATGATTCATTCAGTTCCTAATGACGGTACTCTTCCCTTTAATAGTGACTTTTTCTTAATTTTAAATGTTGCAATGGGAGGTAATCTGGGCGGTAATATTGATCCCGCTTTTACACAATCTTCTATGGAGGTCGATTATGTACGAGTATATCAATAGAATACAAATTAATTAGTAAGAATGAAGCAAGAAGGTCAGTTTAAGGCTGACCTTCTTAATTTTTAGCAATTTTAAAAATGAAATTATGCAAAAAGTAATTGTGTTATTATTGATTACCAGCTTTGGTTTTGCCCAGCAAGTAAAACGAAAACTAGTCTGGGAAGAAAATTTTAATAAAAAGGAAGTAAACGAATCTGTTTGGAATTTTGAAATTGGAGACGGTTGTCCTGATCTTTGCGGTTTTGGAAACAATGAAAGACAGATTTATACCAAAACAAATCACGAATTAAAAGACGGGAATTTAGTTATTGAAGCCCGAAAGGAAGGAGATAAATACACCTCTACAAAAATAACCACAAAAGGAAAGAAAGAATTTTTATATGGCAGAATAGAAGCCAGAGCAAAATTGCCAGTTGGTCACGGTTTATGGCCTGCTTTCTGGATGTTGGGCGCCAATATCGATGCCGTAAAATGGCCTAAAACCGGAGAAATTGATATTCTGGAATATATTGGCAGAGATCCGCATATGGTATATACAACCTTGCACACACAAGACAGTCACGGAAATACAATTAACACCAAAAGAACTGCTTTTCCAAATATCGAAGAGGGGTATCATGTATATGCGATTGAGTGGACAAAAGAAAAAATTGACTTTTTTGTAGATAAAATTTTAGTTTATACTTTTAATCCGCAAGTAAAAAACGAAGACATCTGGCCATTTGACAAACCGTTCTATATTATCCTAAATTTGGCCATAGGGGGAAATTTTGGAGGTCCTGAAGTCGATGATAAAGTGCTGCCACAGAAATATTATGTCGATTATGTACGTGTTTATCAGTAAAAAAACAATAGTTTAAAAACATGCAGTTTAAAACAGATGTAAAGCGCTTAACTATTTAATTGTAAGTTAATTATGTCTGTTTTTAATTGTTAAAAATACGTTTAAATTTGAGCATTTTTAGCCTTTTTCAAGCAAAGTTTAAGTTTATTTTACAAAACTTAATGTTTTGTTGTTAATTATTGTTTCTTTTATTTGCTTTTTAAAACATTTATTTGTTAAATTTGGTCACAATATTAACATAACTCAAAAAAAGATACGCCTATACAATAAAATTACTTTTTAGAAAAAATTACTTAAAATTTTATACAAAAACTAAAAAGGTAGTATTATGGCTGATCTGCATATTCCAGACGCTCTATTGGTAAAAAATTATGTCGAAGGCAACGAATCTGCACTTGGAACATTAATAAAGAGACACGAATCTAAAATATATGGTTTCATATATTCTAAGATCGCTGATAGAGATATTTCAAACGATATTTTTCAAGATACTTTCATTAAGGTAATCAAAACCTTAAAAAGTAACTCCTATAATGAAGAGGGTAAATTTTTACCTTGGGTTATGCGTATTTCTCACAATTTAATTGTAGACCACTTTCGCAAGACTAAAAAAATGCCAATGTACAGAGAAACAGAAGAGTTTTCTATCTTTTCTGTAATGTCAGATGATTCTTTAACCATAGAAGGCAAAATGATTGTTGATCAGGTCGAAGTCGACTTAAAAAAGCTAATCGAAGAGCTGCCAGAAGATCAAAAAGAGGTTTTAGTGATGCGTATGTATCAGGATATGAGCTTCAAAGAAATCTCAGAATTAACAGATGTTAGCATTAATACAGCATTGGGCAGAATGCGTTATGCATTGATGAATTTGAGAAAAATAATCGACAAACATCAAATTATTTTGACCAACTAATACTATTTTGAGTATTAGCCCGTTATACTATTATAAAACATTTTCATAGTATGGCGAAAATTTACTCGAAAAAGGCATTAGCTTCTAAAAATTTAAAACCGAAAAAAGAAGTTGTTTCTTTTTTACTTAGTTACTCACAAGCATTAACAATTGTGAAAATTGAAGATAAAAGTTTTGAAATTATAGCTAATTAAACAGCCCACTACTTTGGTCGGATGTTTATTTCGAAAGAAAAACCAAATGGTCGTTTTGGTTGAAAGCTCACTATTTGTATGCAAATACAGGTAGTGAGTTTTTTTATGCGGTAATCTTAAGTTTTTTATTTTTGCTTATGCGAAAAATAATACGTTAGTGCTTTGATTATTTGGTAGTTGTGTGTTGTTGTGGTAATGTGTATGTTAAAATTTAATAATTTGTTAATATTTTGTTTATTTATTCAGTAATTAGCTTTATTTTGGTTAAAAAATAATTTTTTATTCAAGCGAATTGCTTAATTATGAAGTTTTTCGTATTAAAAAATTAAGATATGTGAAAAAATACTAATATTGTGGCCAAAAAATAAAAGTTTAACCAAAATAACCAGATTATCTATGAAGAAAAATTACACTACTTTATTTTGTTTTGTTTGTTGAACGCGATAGTGTTGCGTAAAAAAGTATAAAGATCAAAAGTGTCTTTGTGCTAAATATTTAGTATGGGCAAAAGAATAACTTTTGCGCTATATTTTAAGTATCATTTGTTCCAATCTATTTAACAACTAACAAAACCAAAAAAATGAAAAAGAACCTTAAGATACTATCATTTCTACTATTGGTGAGTATCGGAGTATTTGCTCAAAAAGACCAGATTAAAGAGGCGCAAACTTTATTTGATAAAGGAAAAAGTGAGGAATCTTTAACGATTTTAAACAAAACAGAATACCTTATTCTTAATGCACCTGATGAAGACAAATCGGATTTTTACTTTTTAAAAGGAAATGTATTAAAAGATTTAGCAGTAAAAAACATAGATGCAGCCAATAATTTTACATTGGCATCGCAATCTTATCAGGATGTATTTTTGTACGAGAATGAATCGGGTAAATTTAAATTTACGGCCAAAGCAAATATAGCTTTGAAAGAAATGAAATCTAGTTTAGTTAATGGCGCCATGACAGATTTTAATGCAGGTAAATTCAAAGAAAGTGCCGAGAAAAGTTATAAAGTTTATTTGTTTGATAAAAAAGACACATTAAACCTGTATAATGCCGCAGCATCTTCTGTAAATGCTAAGGATTATGACTCAGCAATTAAATTTTATGAAGCCCTAAAAAAGATTAATTTTTCAGGAAAAGGAGTTCTGTATCTTGCTACAAACAAGAAAACAAAAGAAGAAGATATCTTTATTTCTCCAAAAGCCAGAGAAGCTGCAGTTCTGGGAGGATTATACGAAAAACCAAGAACAGAATCAGTTCCTTCAAAAAAAATTGAAGTTAATAATAATTTAGCATATTCTTATATGGAAAAAAAGGATTATGCTAAAGCAGAGTCAACTTATAATTATGTTCTGGAATTAGATCCTAACTACGTTGATGCTTATATTAATATGGCTTATTTGAAGTTACAGATGAAAAAAGATTTAGCCGAAGAAATATCATTATTAGGAACTTCGGCTGCTGAAATGCAAAAATACGACAAGTTAAATGCCAGAAAAGACGATGTTGCCCGCAGTGCCATTCCGTATCTTAAAAAAGTGCTGACAATCGAGCCTAAAAACACAGATGCTACAAAAACACTCTTAGGCGTTTACAGATCTTTAGACATGACAAATGAATACAATGCACTAAAGAGCAGCATGTAAAAAAACAAAGAATAAATAAAGAGGCTGTTAAAATATTACTTTTTAGCAGCCTCTTCTATTATAGATTTTTTCCCGATAGTTCTCGTGATAATATCTTTCTCCAGACTCCAGCCCCTCGCAGGCGAATATTCACGTCCGTACCAAATAATCTGAAGATGCAGGTCGTTCCATATTTCTCTGGGAAATAATCGTTTAGCGTCTTTTTCAGTTTGTACAACATTTTTCCCGTTCGAAAGATTCCATCTGTACATTAATCTGTGAATATGAGTATCAACAGGAAAAGCAGGAACGCCAAAAGCCTGTGACATCACCACACTTGCTGTTTTATGTCCCACTGCGGGTAGTTCTTCAAGTGCCTCAAAACTCTGCGGAACTTTCCCGTTATGTTTATCAATCAAAATGTGTGACAAACCATGAATTCCTTTCGATTTCATAGGAGACAAACCACAAGGTCGAATAATCTCTTTAATTTCCTCTACCGACATTTTAATCATATCATACGGATTATCAGCCTTTGCAAAAAGCAAAGGTGTAATCTGATTCACGCGAACATCTGTACATTGCGCCGAAAGTAAAACAGCAATCAAAAGTGTATAAGGATCTTTATGGTCTAATGGAACAGGTATAGTAGGGTAGAGTTCTTTTAACGTATTTATAACAAATTGTACGCGAGCTTCTTTATTCATTTCCGTATTTTTAATCCTGTAAAAATAGCATAATTTTAATGATGAGCCTAATCCAGCTTTCCGTTGCAACTCCCATTGCGTTAGTAACATTTTTAAGTATTTACAAGAGCTTCCTCTGGTCGCTTTCTAAATACAAAAAATGTAAACTACCTCAATTCCGGGGTTTTCACTGTAATCTGGGGCATGAGAACTATTAGTCTTTATTAATGTAGATATTTTAAATAATGAAAATTATAATGACGGTTATTTTTGTATTTGTTTCCCAATTTTGTTTGAGCCAAAATTGTAGTTGTAAAAAACTACCTAAATTGAATGAAATTATATCTTGTGAAAAATCAACTTTTAATAATGGAACAAAAATTTACCGTCAATTTAATTGTGATTCCTCTTGGCTTGTTTTTGAAAGTAAAGCAAGGAAAAAGAGAATACTTTTTTCTTTAGATAAAAATCTAATCGAATTAACAGAAAAATTAGGTTACACTAGTTGGGTTGAATATAAAAGTACCTTTATAATAGAAAACCGTTTAATTTCAGGTTGTTGTGATCCACCTGAATATGTGCTGTTTGATAAGAATAGTGGAAAAAAAATAGCAGAATTAGGTAGAGAAGTATTTCATAGTGAAATTCAAAAATATCCTTATTTTGTAACTATCGATAAAGAAAAATACAGTTTTTTAAGCTTTTTAAATTTGAATACTAATAAAATATTTAAAATTAATTTGCCGAAAGGAAGAATTGATCAGGCTTTAAAAAAATCAAACTATATTTTTGCGGAGTACTTATTTGAAAAGGGGGAAATTAAAAACGGTATTTTTGAAATTAAATATAAATACAAAACAAAAGAAACTAATAAGTGGTTGATTGAAAAAATTAAAGTCGATTTAAATCAATATGTCAATAAGTAATTAAATTTTAGAATCTAAATTAATTTATTCTAAAATCAACAATCTAAAAACCTAAATAAATGATAACATTAAAAGCCGGTGATAAAGCACCAAATTTTTCAGGAGTAGATCAAGATGGTAAAACACATAAATTGGCAGATTATGCCGGAAAAAAACTAGTAGTTTTCTTTTATCCAAAAGCAAGTACACCAGGTTGTACGGCAGAAGCGTGTGATCTAAGAGATAATTTTGAGCGATTTAAAGCCAATAATTATGAACTTCTGGGAGTAAGTGCCGATAGTCAAAAAGCACAGTCAAAATTCAAAGACAAATACGAATTTCCTTTCCCATTATTAGCAGACGAAGACAAATCTGTAATCAACGCATTCGGAGTTTGGGGACCTAAAAAATTCATGGGAAGAGAATACGACGGAATTCACAGAACCACATTTGTAATCAATGAAAATGGAATCATCGATGAGGTAATCGAAAAAGTAAAAACAAAAGAACACGCAGCACAGATCTTGAAATAGTTTTTTGTTTCAGGTTTCAGGTTTTCTTTGTTTCAGGTTTTAATTTCTGAACTCAAAGTAGATTTTACCGCAAAGCACGCTAAGTTTTTTGTTCTGGATTCTGGTTAGTAAACACAAAGTTTGCAAAGTTTAATCAATAGAAAGCTTTGCGAACTTTGCGATTTTATAAAATCACGTATAGAAAAAAACTTTGTGTGCTTTGCGGTAAAATTTTTATTCAAATCGTAACCTGCAATCTAAATTGCTTAAATAAAAAAAACCGTGTAAATCTGCGTTTTCGCAAGGCGAATCCGTATAATCCGCGTACTATTTACCACGCTAGAAACTCCCCAAAACTCAATCGCTACAAAGCTTTGCGAACTTTATATTTGCAAACTACAATCAACAACAAAAAAACTTTGTGTGCTTTGTGGTAAAATTTTTATTCAAATCGTAACCTGCAATCTAAATTGCTTAAATAAAAAAAACCGTGTAAATCTGCGTTTTCGCAAGGCGAATCCGTATAATCCGCGTACTATTTACCACGCTAGAAACTCCCCAAAACTCAATCGCTACAAAGCTTTGCGAACTTTATATTTGCAAACTACAATCAACAACAAAAAAACTTTGCGCACTTTGCGGTAAAATTTTTATTCGACCTGAAACAAAAAAAAAGTCCCAATTAAGGGACTTTTTTAATTCTAAGTATTTTGTTCCAATTCCTTTTGCGGATGATATCCAAAAAGGTGGTGTTCTTTTATAATTTCGGCAATACCGGAAGGAAGCATATGTTCCCAGCCCGTTTTTCCCTGATTGATCATTTTTAAAACCTCGCGAGAGAAAACCTCCAAATTATGCGGATCGTAATCAGCAATATCAACAACTTTTCCGTTGAATTTAAAGAATTTGTATAATTCTTTCATTCTAGGGTGTACTTTTAAGTTGTTCGAATCCATCAAAACGCCATTGTCGTCTAACATTGGATATAGGAAAACCTTCATATCTCTGTAGAATAATTTTCCAAACGCTTCCAGAATTCCACCACTTAAATGACGATAGTATTTCTCATCAAAAATATCAACTAAATTGTTTACGCCCATTGCTAATCCCATTCTGGCCTTGGTATAATTAGCAAAATATTCCACAACCTTATAATATTCCTGGAAATTCGAAATCATAACCGTTTGACCTAATGAACAAAGCAATTCGGCTCTATCCATAAAATCACGCTCATCAATTTCACCATCAGAACGTAAATTCGAAAGTGTAATTTCAAAAACGACTAAAGTATTGTCTTTCTCAACTTTATTTTCCTCAAGAAACATTTTAAGCGATTTCTCGTACATGTCCATGTTTACTTTCGTAACTGGACG
Source organism: Flavobacterium sp. ov086 (assembly GCF_900187965.1). Lineage (GTDB taxonomy): Bacteria > Bacteroidota > Bacteroidia > Flavobacteriales > Flavobacteriaceae > Flavobacterium. Next base: position 151,223 of record NZ_FZNL01000013.1, read on the forward strand.
GAAACTTCCTCTTAAAGCAAGAAGATTTTTTTTGTATAAAATGGCAGCCGGCAAAATGTTTTTCCCTTCAGGATTAAACATTACCGCATCCGTCATTCCGTTTTTAACCAATTGTAAGCTCATCAAACGATTATCAACATCTGCAAAACGAGGTCCTGAGAAGTTAATCGTATCAATTTCTAATTGGTCTTTGTCTAAGTGATCGTATAAATAACGAAGTAATCGTTTTGGATCATTGTATTTGTAAAAAGCACCGTAAATTAAGTTTACACCTAAAATCCCCAGTGTTTCCTGTTGTAGTCTGGCATCAGTTTCTTTAAAACGAATGTGAAGAATAATTTCGTTATAAGCTTCGTCAGGTTCAATTTGGTATCGAATTCCAACCCAACCGTGACCTTTAAATTGTTTAGCAAAATCTATCGTAGCAACCGTATTAGCATAACTGAAGAAAAGTTTAGTAGGATGTTTTTCTCTGCTTAAACGCTCTTCAATTATCTGGCCCTCAAGAGTCAGCATTTTTTTTAAACGCTCTTCGGTTACGTAGCGACCATCGCTTTCAATTCCATAAACGGCGTCACTAAAATCTTTGTCATAGGCAGACATTGCTTTTGCAATTGTTCCCGATGATCCTCCGGATCTGAAAAAATGTCTAACCGTTTCTTGTCCGGCACCAATTTCAGCAAATGTTCCGTAAATATTCTCGTTTAAATTTATGCGTAAAGCTTTGTCTTTTATAGAAGGAATCTGTTCGATGACCTTGTCACCTTTGAGTTTTATTTCTGTACCCATTTTATTTTAAATAGATTTGTTACAAAGTTAGCAAATTAGGCTTCTAATGAAAGAGAAATAATCCTATTTTTGTAAAAAAAATAAGTTCAATTGAAGGTCTATTTTCTAGGTACTGGCACATCACAAGGTATTCCGATAATCGGAGTCGATCATCCTGTTTGCAAAAGCACTGATGCTAAGGATAAAAGGCTCAGAGTAGCCATTTGGATCACTTGGGATGAGCATTCATACGTGATCGATTGCGGTCCTGATTTTAGGCAGCAAATGCTTTCGTGTGGCTGCCGACATCTTGATGCTATATTATTTACACACGAACATGCAGACCATACTGCCGGTTTAGATGATATTCGTCCGTATAATTTTCGTCAGGGCGAAATCCCTGTTTATGCACATCAAAGAGTAATTGATAATCTGAAGCGCCGTTTTGATTATGTTTTCGAAACCGTAAACAAATATCCCGGTGCTCCAAGTGTTAAAACCATTGAAGTAATCAATAACGAGCCATTTGCCGTTGGTGATAAAATGGCAATTCCTATAAATGTAATGCATGGAGATTTGCAGGTTTTTGGATATCGTATAGATGATTTCGCATATCTAACCGATGTTAAGACCATTGAAGAAGCTGAAATTAAGAAACTTAAAAATCTTAAGGTTTTGGTTGTGAATGCATTACGAGTAGAACCTCACGATACACATTTTAATTTGCAGGAAGCACTTGATTTTATAAATTTGGTGCAGCCGGAAATCGCTTATTTAACGCATATTAGCCATGTTTTGGGCTTTCATGAAGAAGTGCAAAAGCAATTGCCTAAAAATGTTTTCCTGGCTTACGATAACTTAGAAATTACAATTTAATTATACCACAAAAATGAAAAAATCCTTAATGCTTTACCTTTTTATCCTTGCGATATTAATGAACGTTTTTACTTATATGTTTTACAGCAGAGAAGTAAAGTTTGAGCAAGAAAGATATGATAAAACAACTAAGAAACTAAGAGATAGCATCAATTTAGTAGCAACAAAACTGGCTGATGCCGATTATTTTTCTCTAGAACATAATGAAAACGCACAAAACTATTTTGACAATAGTGCTTCAGGCGGAAAAGTAATTTTATATGAAAAATTGATTCCGGTTGTAACCGAAAAATTATTAGATTTAAATTCAGATCCAAACGGAAATCCTTATACAGGACAAGACAAAATTGGTCCAAACAAATTTATCATCAACAAAATAAAAATTTTAAACCACAGATGGATCATTGCAGATTATAGTAATGGAGAATTATGGGGAGAAGTCTTGTTAAAATATTTTGTTGATCAGGATGAAAAGATTACTTTTGAAGTAAATCAGACTTGGTTATATCAAAAATAGGATTTTCTATTTTTTACCATAATCAAGTAAAAAATAGAACTTATGAAAAAGATATTTTTGCTTTCGATTATTATTGGTCTTTCGTTTTCTTGCGGGAAAAAAATTTCTCAAGAAAATAACACTACAAAAGAAGTAAAACCACATTTAGTTGGAGGAGATTCTGACACTCACGGATGTAAAGGTTCGGCAGGGTATAGCTGGTCTACACTTAAAAAGGAATGTATACGTATTTTTGAAGGAACAAAGTTGTCTCATACAGAAGAAACCGGAAAAACATACACTACTGCTGCCTTCGTGATTTTTGACGGAAATAAAGCCGAGCTTTTTCTTGACACCCAAGAAGAATCAGTCATTCTGGAAAGAAAAGCAGAAGGACAACCTTGGATCAAAGGCGATCTGCAATTAGTTCCCTGGAAAGGTTATGTCCTGAAAAAAGGAGATAAGATTATTTATACGGGAGAATAAATATAAAATAAACAAAGGCGAGAAATTATTTCTCGCCTTTGTTGTTTTATGATAGTAGATATTTTTGTTTCGAAAAATAAATCACATTAAATATGCTGTTTTATAAAATCCGAAGTAACTACCTGAGCGAATTCTTCGTTTAAACTTGCTAAAGCAGTTTGATGAATTATTTCTGCAGAAAATTCTTCTCCGTTTAGACCTTTTTTGTTAAAAGTAGCTGTTGCATCAGAAACTAAATAAACGGTATAACCAAAATTACCTGCCATTCTTGTAGTTGTCGAAACACAATGATCTGTTGTTAAGCCTGCAATCACAAGATTTGTGATTTTTGCATCATCAAGTAATTCTTTTAAGTTTGTTCCGATAAAAGCGCTATTTACGTTCTTCTTGATAATGATTTCACCTTCAATTGGTTTTACAATATCCTGAAATTCATTTCCTGGATTTGTTTCATTTAAAATTGAATTTGGATTAGAGGAACAATGCTGCACGTGAAAAATAGGGAATTTTTTGTTTCTCCAAATTTCCAAAAGCTCACCGGCTTTTTGTTCCGCATTTACATTATTACGGTCTCCACCCCAATAAGCTATATCGTTAAATCCTTTTTGAATATCAATTAAAATTAGTGAAGGATTATTAATTTGTGAAGTGCTCATATTTAAATATTTAGGATTTACATTAACTGAAAACTGAGACTGATATAGATAACAAGATCTTCTTTATAAGTAGTAAGAATATTTAATTTCTCTATAATTACAGGAGTTTTTCTAGCTCAATAATTGGGATTAGTTGATTTAAAGCTTAATGTTAATTATTTATCAAAACTAATATTTAAGTCCGATAATTCTATCTGAAATTTTACTCTGGCCTTTAATGCGGTAAATACTTTAATTAAAGTATCTAATGTTATATTTCCTGCATTATTTTCCAATTTGGAAATTTGTGCTTTTTGAACACCTATAAGTTTTCCCAACTCTTCTTGAGTCAGATTTTGACTTTTTCGGGTTTGCTTTATAGCACTTCCTATTAAATCTATTTGCAAATCATATTCAAATTTATCTCTATTTGGAGTTCCAATTTTTCCAACTAGTTTATCAGTAACATCATCTAAAGTATGTGTTTTCATTTTAATAATTTTTTATAGATCTTTCTCTTTGAAATAATTTAATTTAATGGATTGTGCTCTTTTGATTTCTTTTTCGCCAACTTTACTTTGTTTTTTTACAAATCCATGTGTTGCAACAACTAGAGTTTTTTGTGAATTTGTTTATCCCAGAACGCTAATAGTCGATATTGTTTTCCCCGATAAAGGGTGCGAAATTCCCAAATTTCATCATTTAATTTTTTAAAAAGTTCCGGATCATTTTTGATTTGTGACTTACGGATGTTGTAAATGATTTTTTCAGAATGTTTTGATTCTAAATTTTTTAAAAATGAAAATGCTTCATCTAGAAATATTACATCAAAAATTTTTTTCACTTCATTTTCTCATTACAAAAATACGCAAAAGTTTCCTTTTAAAGATACTTTTGCGTATTTAGTTAATAGTGTATTTTTATAAGTTTTTAAAAATACAATTTATATTTAGAGTAAGGAAATTTTTTGAAAGAATTTTCTTAAAAAAAACAAACATTTAAAGAAGCTACAAAGCCAGCCAATTCTTAAAATCAAAGAAATTCTGCGGAGCCACACCGTGACCAACCGGATATTCTTTATAAGTAATAGGGATATTTAGTTTTTCTAAGATTGCTGGAGTTTTTCTAGCCCAGTCAACTGGAATTACTTGGTCTACAGTTCCGTGAGAGGCGAAAAATTTAAGTTTTTTGAAATCGTTTTTCTCGTAAGCTTCTTTTATGATTTCTTCATTAAAGTAACCACTCATAGCCACAACTCTCTGAACTTTTTCAGGATAAGAAAGCGCTACAGAATAGCTTAAAATCGAACCTTGGCTAAAGCCTACTAAAGTTACATTATTAGCGTCAATTGGATAATTGGCAACTAACTCGTCAATGAATTTTGCAATTAAATCACGTGAAGTTTTTGCTTGCTCATTATCTGAAAATTTATTCTGATCAGCATCAAAATTTATAGCGTACCAAGCGTAAGCTCCATATTGTAAATCATAAGGTGCTCTGGCCGAAATTATATAATAGTTATCAGGAAGTTCAGTAGCAAACGAGAATAAATCGGCTTCGTTGCTGCCGTATCCGTGTAATAAAAGTAAAACAGGATTTTTATCTAAGATAACTTTTGGTTCTTGTATTTTATATTCTAAAGATAGATTCATTTTTTGAAATGTGAAATGTGAATTGTTGGTTTGATTAACCGATTAAATCTTTGTCAAAGTTCAAAACTTTGACAAAGTTATTGGAATTTGGAATTTATCCCGAGGCTTCGGGATTGGAATTTAAATTCTATCCGATAGATTTAAACCATTTTTGAAATAAATTTCCAACTAAAGGAATAGGTCTCATTTGTCCTTGAATAGCACTAAAGATTCCGTAAGTCCATAAAATAGAGATACAAATCCACATTGGGAAAGTAATCATAAAGCTGTCGAAGTTGCTTATAATTGCGCCAAAAGAAATAAAAGTAAGTGATAATCCTAACGCCTGACGAATATGAAATGAAGCAAAAGTATTTTTATTTTCAGAGTTCATAGACATCGCGATTAAAACACCAATGATCAAAATATAACTGGTAATTGCGATTGGTTTTCCCTCTTCGATTGAATTATTCATTTTAATTATTTAGTAGATATAACAAGTTGTTTTTGATTTAAAATTCCATACACAGAACCTTTTATTTCAGTTCCTAAAAAAGCAGAATTTTTAGATTTTGAAAGAATATTTGCTTTCGTAAAAGTTGATTTGCCTTCCGGAGTAAAGAAAGTAAAGTTAGCTTTAGAACCTTCAGTAATTGAATTGTTTTCGATGCCAAATACTGCTTTTCCTAAAGTTAATTTTTCGATTACAGTTTCAAGAGGCAAAACGGTCAATAAAGCTCCAAAAGCACTTTCTAAACCAATTGTTCCATTTTTAGCCATATCAAATTCCATTTTTTTGAATTCGATATCAATTGGATTATGGTCAGAAGTAATCATATCAATTGTTCCGTCAAGAACTGCGTTTATAAGAGCAGCTCTGTCAGATTCGTTTCTTAATGGAGGTGTTACTTTGAATCTTGTATCAAAACCTTCTAATTTTTCATCGGTAAGAACCAAATGATGCACGGCAACGCTACACGTTACTTGTAGACCTTTTGCTTTGGCTTCTTTAATTAAGGCAACAGTTTTTGCTGTAGAGATAGTCGGAATGTGTAGTTTTCCTCCAGTATACTCTAATAAAAATAAGTTTCTGGCAATTTGCAATTCTTCTGCTAAATTCGGAATTCCTTTTAAGCCTAATTTGGTAGAAACGATTCCTTCGTTTGCAACACCATTTCCTTTTATATTGGCATCTTGTGCATAGGTTATTACTAATCCGTTAAAATCCTGTACATATTGCAAAGCAATTTTTAGAAGATTAGCGTTGTCGATACTTTTGTTATAATCTCCAAAAGCTACAGCACCTGTTTTTTTCATATCAAACAATTCGGCCATATCTTTTCCTTCGCTGGCTTTTGTTAAAGCCCCAATAGGGAAAAGCTCTGTAGCAAAACCATTTGCTTTATTTTTTACGAAATTTACCTGAGATTGGTTGTCGATAATAGGGAAGGAGTTGGGTTGTAAAGCAATTGCCGTGAAACCACTTTTGGCAGCAACATTTAATCCGTTTGCGATTGTTTCTCTGTCTTCATAACCTGGTTCTCCAAGAGAAACACTACTGTCAAACCAACCTTGTGAAAGATGTAAATTATCGAATTTTACTACGGTTGTATCCTCAATATCAAGAATTGAAGTTCCTATTTTTTCTATTAAACCATCTGCAATTAAAAGATCAACAGTCTGGTTATGAAACGGACTTTTTGAATCGATAATTTTGGCGCTTCTGATGATTATTTTCATATGTAGATTTTTATTTAGTCAAACACTAAGGTATTTTCACGATTAAGGAATTAAGTTTAAATTAAGAAGTTCTAAAACTTCATATTCTTAATTTCTTAATGGTTCAAAAAATAAAATTTTAAGTTTTACTTTACAAACTTGATAATTGCCATTTCTAATGCTAAAAATAACAGTGCAAAGATAACAAACCATTTCCAAATTTGGCTGTCTGTTCGCTCAGTTTGTAGTGTATTAAAAATGGTTGAAATCGTATCAGCAGTTTTAAAATCTGAAACCACATTTGTATTTACCTGACTTAAATCACTTTCGCTTCTTTTATAATTGAAACTTAGATTTTCAACCCATTCTTTTTTATCAAAAATGCTATAATTTCCGGCTGTTTCAGGGAAATCATTAAAGGTTAGTTTTACTTTATTATTCAATATTTGCTGAATCGGAATAAAAGAATCATCATTTCCTTTTACTTCCAATATAGCATCTTTTGTCAATAAGACATCTACAAAATAAGGCTGATTATTGCCAATTGTTAATGCATTTACACCAGTCTTCTGATTGTTTTGTCCCATTTTATAAAATAACGGAACAATTAAAGGAGATTGCTGGAAATTAGAATTTGTTGTATTTATTGGTGCAGAGAAAACAGTAATTCCCGAAACCGGATTTTGAATTGCAGTTACAAAAACACTTTGATCTTCATAAGACAAAACAGCAGGATATGGGCTGGAAATTACAAAGGAATTTGTTGTTTTTGGATATTGAAAATTGGTGATTTTATTCTCAAAAACGCCTGAAAACAAAGGATGATCAAAGTTTATTTTGGTAATTAGCCTGTTTTTATTTTCAAGAGATCCAAATTGTACTTTTCCGAAATTGGCTAAAAAAGAATTCAAATTAGAAACAGAACTTTTTTCGGAAGGAATTACAACCAGATTTCCGCCTTTGGCAACAAAAGCTTTCAAGGTAGTTTGTAAAGCTTGCGGAATTTCTATTAATTCATTGAGAATAATGGTGTTTTGTTTGTCTAAACTATTATAATCTAAATTGCTTATCGAATAATTACTATAATTGAATTCTGATGTAGTATAAATTCGGGATAGGAAATTACTTTTTTCTGGTTCTCCGATGCTAATAACGTTCGTTTTTTTAGTTTTTGAAATACTGAAATAGAGTTTGTTATCATACGTCAAACCATTGTCTTCAATAGTTACATAACCATGAAAAGCTTCTTTTGGAATTGTAAAGTTGATTTTCTTTTTCTTCGTATCAAATTTGATAATTGTTTTAGCAATCAATTTATTCTGATTGTACAGTGCCATCGAAACAGGTTTGAAATCTTCGCCATAAGCGGATAAATTAATGCTTAATTCGTAGAAATTTTCTAAAGTCTGATTGATAAAAACGCTATCAATAGCAATGTTGTTTTTTTGCTCAGCTTCTGGAATTATAAAATAAGGTTTCTCTTCGGTATCAATATTTTTTACATCTTTTTCGGCCAGACCAACGGCATCAGTAATAATAACAATGTCTTTTTTATATGCCGATTTATGCGCTTTTATCTTCGCCATAATAGACGGAAGCTCAAAAGGAGTTGCGCTGTAGTTTAGATTCTGTAAAGCACTTTTAGATGATTTGATATCTGTATTCCAAAAATTTTCAGTGTTGGTTAACAAAGAGAATTGAGTAGTTTCGGGCGTATTTTCTAATAATTCCTGAACAGCACGTTTTAGTAATTCACCTTTTTTTCCTTTTGCCTGCATACTAAAGGAGTTGTCCAGAATAATATACATTTCGTTGGAAGCATTTTTACTGTCTTTGGCTTCAAAAAAAGGTTGAGCAAAAGCCAAAATAATACAAGTCAGCAACAATAAACGAGTAGCTAATAAAAGTCTTTTTTTGATTTTTGAACTTTTTCGAGTCTGAACAGCAAGTTCTTTTAAGAATCGAACATTGGTGAAATAAGAAATTTTAAAACGTCGTAATTGAAATAAATGTACCAAAATTGGAACAATCAATAAAAACAGAAAGTATAGAATTTCAGGATGTTTAAAATGCATTCCGGCTTAGATTTATTTCACTACGTTTTGTAGATGCTGGTCAAAAATACAAATTTTTAGTCAAACCATATAAGTAATATTTAGTTTAACCATTTAAGTAATGTAAGATATTACGAGCAAACTCTAATTTAGGCAAAAGTTAAATGAACTTATATCAGTTATATGGTTTAAAAGGATAACATTTGAGTTGAAAAATGTAACTTTTGACGTTTCATTTGTAGCAAAAAATCAATTTATGAATGATATTATTGAGTATTTTAGCCTATTCAAAAAATAACTCAAAAAACTATGAGAAGATTATATATACTGCTTTTTTCAGCTTTTACTTTTATAAATGTGCAAGCTCAGAACAAATTCAATTTATTGGTAGGAACTTATACTAATACTTGCAAGAGTAATGGAATCTACGTTTACGAATTTGATGCTTCTTCCGGCGATTTTAAATTAAAGAATTCATCTGAAAATGTGGTAAGTCCAAGTTATTTGTCCGTTTCTGCAGATAACAAATTTATATATGCGGTAAATGAAAACGGAAAAGAAAGTGCAGTTAGTGCTTTTGGATACAATTCAAAATCAGGAAAAGTTAGTTTTATAGATAAAAATGACGCTTTGGGTGCAGATCCTTGTCATTTGATTAATGATAGCAAAAATGTACTTGTTGCCAATTATTCAGGTGGGAATATTGTAGTTTTTAAGAAAAAACCTGACGGAGGTATTACCAAAGTTCAACAATTAATTCAGCATGAAGGAAAAGGACCAAATGTTGCGCGTCAGGAAAAAGCGCATGTACATATGGTTGTTTTTTCACCGGATAAAAAGTTTGTGTTGTCTAATGATTTAGGTTTGGATAAAGTTTTTATTTATAAATACAATCCAAATTCAGCAAACGAAATATTGACTTTAAAAGAGACTGTTGATGTAAAAGCAGGAAGTGGTCCAAGACATTTAACTTTTAGCAAAGACGGTAAATTTGTGTATCTAATTCAGGAATTAGATGCTACTTTGACGACTTTTAGTTATGATAAATCAGGAAGTTTAAAAGTAATAGCAGAAACAAGTATTTTGCCAAAAGGATTTACTGGTGGAACCGGCGCTGCAGCTATCAAAATTTCGCCTGACGGGAACTTTTTATATGTTACAGATCGTGTAGATGCAAACAACATTTCGGTTTATAAAGTCCTTAAAAGCGGAAGCATTGAACTTGTTGAGCAACTTAGTACTTTAGGAAAAGGTCCAAGAGATTTTGCAATCGATCCAACAGGAAATTACCTTTTGATAGGACATCAATATACCAATGATATTGTGATATTTAAAAGAGATAAAACAACAGGAAAGCTTACTGATACGGGTAAGAAAATCGAACTTTGTTCGCCAGTTGGGTTAGTTTTTACAAAAATATAGTTCAAAGGTTCAAAGGCTCAGAGTAACAAAGATTCAAAGGTTTCTTTTGGGACGTATAAAGTAAAAAGCTCGAAGATGTAAATTTAAGTTTATAGCAACTTACTTACATCTTCGAGCTTTTTTATACTTTGAACCTTTGTCTCTCAAAAAAACTATTTATCCTTATCTTTTCTCTTTTTATCTCTTGTTTTCAACATATTTCTATTGACAGATCCGTGAGTTTTCTTTTTTGTTTTAGAAGGTCCGCCTAAGTTAACTTTCTTATTCTTTTTATCTTTTTCATGAAAAGCACCATCACCTTTTAGTGTCTGCTTTTTCATTAAAAATTTAATTGGTTGTCTGTCTTTTTCAGGCTCGATTAATTTAGTCGAAATTTCCACTTCTTCCGGAAATTCAGCAATTTCAAGTTCCTGATTCATTAAAACTTCCACTTCTACTTTAAATTCTTCTTCACGAGGTGTGATAAAACTAATTGCTGTTCCTGTAGCATCTGCACGACCTGTACGACCAATTCTGTGCATATACAATTCAGGAAATTCAGGAAGTTCAAAGTTAATAACGTGAGAGATATTCGAAATATCCAAACCTCTCGCCATAATATCAGTAGTGATTAATCCGCGAAGATTTCCTTCCTGGAATTCCGCCATTGTGCTCAAACGGTAATTTTGAGATTTATTGGAGTGAATTACTCCAAACTGACCTTCAAAATCTTCTTCAATTCTGGTATGAAGCATATCAGAAATCTTTTTATTGTTCACAAAAACCAAGACACGTTCCATGCTTTCGTTTGTTTCTAATAAATGTTTTAACAGATTAACTTTTGTATTAAAGTTTGGAACATTATAGGTGATTTGTGTAATGTTTTCCAATGGAGTTCCTGAAGCTGCAAGTGTTACTTCTTCCGGGAAATCAAAAAAGTCATTCAAAACAGCATCAACTTCATCAGTCATTGTTGCAGAGAATAAAATGTTTTGACGTTTGTTTTTCATCATCGCCAAAAGCGCTGTTAATTGTGTACGGAAACCAAGATTCAGCATTTCGTCAAACTCATCGATAACTAATTTTTGAGTTTCATCAAAACGAACTACAGCATCCAAAGCTAAATCCATTGTACGACCAGGCGTTCCAACTAAAATGTCGACACCTTCATAAACTGCTTTTTTTTGTGTATTGATATTTACTCCACCAAAAATACCAAGTGTACTAACGGACATGTATTTGGTAAGTTTTTCAACTTCTTCTACAACCTGAACAACTAATTCACGAGTTGGAACCAGAATTACAATTTTTGGTGTATTGGTTGGGGTAAACTTATATAATTTTAAAAGAGGTAATAAGTAGGCAAATGTTTTTCCGGTACCGGTTTGTGCAATTCCCATCATATCTCGTCCAGACATAATCACTGAAAAGGATTTTTCCTGGATAGGAGTAGGTGTAACAAATCCTAATTCGTCGATTGCTTTTTGTACTGATTTTGGGAGATTGAATTTTTCGAAAGTGCTCATTTGCATTAAATTTTGTGCAAATGTAACTATAAATAGCTGAAAAATCGATGTTTCTTTGAAATTACGAAAGCTTGGGACATTCGTATTTCTCAAAATTAGGGTTTCAAATACTATAAAAAACGTTTTATTCGCAATAAAAGCTCGTTTGGATTAAATGGTTTTGCAATAAAATCATCGACTCCTAATTCAAAAGCTTCTTCTACAGTATTCTCTTCTTCGCCAAGTGACGAAAGTGCTACAACACGAATGTCCTTGAAATTTCTTTTGATATAACTGATAATTTCTAATCCGGATTTTAGCGGAATTATTATTGTGGTTATAACGAGATCAGGCATAATTGTAGCAATTCTTTCGATAGCATTTATACCATCTTTTGCAATACTTATTTTGTAGCCTTCTCTTTTTAGAATAAATTTTAGAATTTCAATTGTCATTTCGTCATTCTCAATAATCATAATTTTTTTTTCACTGGTGTTCATTTCTGGCGTTTATTTTTTATACAATTCTACTTCATCAAGCATAACCATTGGCTTTTTATTTTTACGTTTTCTCCAAACAGGTATTTCTGTTTGGTTTTCTATGATGACTTTTATTTTGGCAAAATTACTAAAGCTCTGATTTTTAACTTCCCATGATTTTGTTGTAATTTCGTTGTTTTCTGTTAAAATTTCGCAATCGAGGTCTTGCAACGGCGTCCATTTTTGATTTTTAAAACCAAGTACTTTTATTTTTTTTGGTGTAAAAATCCAGTGTCTCTGATCGTTCAAAAAGTTTAATTTTAAAGTATTAAAGTTTAAATTTTTTGTTTCGATTTCAAATTCCGGATTGTTTTCATACCAGCCAATCCAGTTAATATTGAAATCTTTATAACCTCTATTTCCATCGACTAAACTATAACTTCCCTTACCTATAAACTCATTTGAAGGTTGTGTTATAAAATTTATTTTTAAGTCTTCTCCTAAATGAGTTGTTGTGTTTTTACAAATTTCCAGCCATTCTTTGTAATAATTATCGGGTGAAAGTCCTCCTTCGCTTAATTCATAAATTCCAAAATCATTACACGATTTAGAAAATTTCAGAACTCTTTCAGTCAACCCTTCACGTACTTTTTTTTCTCCTTTATTATTTACAACAAACATTCCATGTTGGTTTTTTCCGTAGAATTTAGATTGCTCAAAATAGGCAAACTCTAAAGCTAACCTTAATTTTTGAATTCTCGGACTTAAAACAGAATCTTGTTCGACAGCATTCGCAGCTTGCTCTAACAATTTATCATATTGATCCATTGCTTCGGGTGTCAGGAAAGTATTTCGGGCTTGAACCGGACCAGAATAAATGTCTAAATTGGTGTTGCTTTTATTTTGATATTCTGCCAAAAGATTCAGGTATTTGTCTACAAATGGAGCTGCTTTACCATAAAAACCTCTTAAAAAATCGGCAGTTGTAGCTTCTATATTAATATTCGTATTCCATATTAATTTGGCTAAAAGATATTGTCTCAGTTCTGAGAAATCTCCCGGTACATCGGCATATCCCTGTGCAAATATTCCTTTAACCTTATTTTTTTTAAAGAGTTTATAATTGCTCTGAAAAGGCTGCAGATTTGGAAATGGCGACATATAATTTGAAAACTGAACATTATAATCCCATAGGAACAAATGCGGAGAAGTTGTGCTCCAGTTTTCAAGTGTTTTTACAAATGTTGGGGAATTTTGAGCCGTAATTGCTTTTCCTCTATTTAATTCTATCGGACAAAAAATGGTATAAATATTCGGTTCAATCTTAAGATTTACGGGTGGTTTAAGCGTATGAAGATAGGCAAGTGTTGTAATTTTTGTTTTAGGAAAATGAGCTGCAATTTTATTCAGAAAATAATATAGAGAACCTTGCGGACCGCCATATTTCTGGTTTATTTTTCTACATTCGGTACATTCACAATATACAACATCGTCGTTTTGGCTTACAGAATAGAATTCCGCATTTGGAGTTTCGGAAATAATTTTTGCAATTTTTTTCTCCACTAAATCTACGACGGTATCATTGGTCATACATAAAGATTCTCCATTTCGCTCGTGTTCGTATAAGGCAAAAAGCTTCGGATTACTTTTAAAGTATTCTTTTGGAGGGACAAGCATGCTAAAAGAATGTCCCCATATTCCAAAATCATCCACTTGCCAGTCGAGTTTGTGCCAATCTCTAAAATCTTCATCGTAACAATCCGGATAAAATAGGGCTCTGTAATCAAAAGATGGCTGCTCTTTTTTTAGTGTGTTTTTTGCAAAAGTGACTTGTGTTATATTCGGAATATAGGTTTCTGCAGCAGTAAACTTTCTGAACTCCCAAATTTCAAGTAAACTATAAACTGCATAACGCAGGTATTTTTGATTTGGAGCAATCAAATAAATTGATTTTGTGTCGCTTTTGATAATAAACTCATTGGCTTTTAGTTTTTCTGTATTTGAAATTTCTAAAATTATTTCAGCCGAAGTATTGTCCTTTTTACTTTCTGATGTGATTTCAAAAGGTCTTTTAAAGGCTTTATCCAAATAGAATTTTAAAACTTTTGCTGCTTGCTGAGCGTTTTCAGAAGCAGTAACAATTTTATTTTTTTCGGTTATAACGATTTCAGATTGTGCCATCATATTAAAGGTAAACAGGAAAAAAAAGAGAAATTGGGTATAAATGTGATGCTTTTTTTTCATGATATTTAAAATTTATATTGCAGCTGAATTGCAAAATCAAGTTCAGTCTGGTATTTATTTGGTGTGTATTCCTGCTCATTATCCGTGATTAGAAATCCAAAAACATAATGGTTTTTTATTAGTTTATAGAATCCTGCACTTAATCTATAAGAGTTTAATGATTTTCTCGTATCATATTCTGCAGCTCTTGTTCTATCATCTGGCGAAGTTCCGTATCCTGTAATTACGGTTACATAATCAAACTTTGTTTTGTAATAATAACGAGAAGTTAAAATAAATGACGGACTATCTTTTTGAATATACGATCTAAAATTAAGCCAATAAGAACCAAGATATTTCCCTATTCCTACATTCAAAGTTTTTAAATCGCTATTATCCTGCATTACAATATATCGAACTCCTAAATCTGCCTCCCAGCCATTATTGAAATTCTGAAAATAGGAATAACCCAATCTCCATTCCGGAAAAGCACTGTCTTTGCTATAAGCAACATCAATATAATGATAATGCTTTTTCTGGGCAAAAAGATACGATTCAGCTTCAAACTGAAGTCCGCTTGCCATAACCAAATTAGACGAAAGTCTTTTTGCATAACTAACTCTTCCAATCAAACTTCCCCAAGTACGTTGATGCATATAATCTGCGCTGACCAAATGCCATGGACCAACTCCGTCCCGATCAATCGTGGTCAGGTTGTAATAAGCGCCTATACGGTCAATATTTGTTTTAGAATATAAATCAAAAAGACGCTGTTCAATATCCGCGTCATGAGGGAATTTTGCTCTAATTGATTTAAGATATTTTGCTTCATTTTGAGTATCATTTTGTAGCGAATAAAGAGCAATTCTCTTAAGCCTGAACGTTTTGTTATCAGGATATAAATCAATCGCTTTATAAGTTGTGGTTAAAGCTTCGTCATAGTTTTTGTCTTCCAAATCCATGTTTATGAGATATAGAAAAGCATCTTCGTATCCCGGATTTTTTTCGATTACATAATTATAATAGAATCGGGCGCTGTCTTTTTGTTTTAGCAAATCGTAATTTCGGCCTAAAGCCAAGTGAAAATCAATATAATCGGGTGCTAGTTTTTTACCTAATAAAGCTCTTTGAATATTGAGTTTGTAATCAGGATGTGCGCTTTTCATATCTTTTGTCACGACGGTCAAAAGACTATCAGTGTCGATTTTTTTTTGTGCTTTAATAGTTTGATTTGAAAGTAAAAACAAACAGAAAAGCAGTTTGGCTATATTTATGTGTTTAAGATACTTCATAATCAGATTATTTTTTAGAGGGAGATTCAAAACCTTTGCGAACCATAACACCCCATTTTTGTTCTTTTTTTCTAAAGAAATACCAATATCCTTTTAACGATGCATAAACCGTAATAGGATGAAATACAAAAGGCTCAATCATTGCCATTCCAACAAGTGTAATCAGTTCTTTGTAACTGGCATAACTCTTATAAAGTACTTCATCAATTAAGATTGATATTATGGTTATTGACAGATAAAACAGGTAAACCAGAGAACTAATAAGAAATAGAAATTGAAAGTTTATTATTCCAAAGGCAAAACTTGCTATCAAAGTGATGATGCCAATAAATTCTATAATGGGCACCAGAAATTCAAAACTAAAAAAGAACGGTAAAACGACAAATGCAGTTCGGCCATATTTGCGATTTAAAAACATTTTTCGATGTAAATACAAGGTTTGTACCAATCCTCTTGCCCAGCGAACTCGTTGCCTTAAGAATATTTCTCTGGTGCTTGGAACCTCTGTCCAGCAAAGCGATTCGGGAATGTATTTTATTAGAAATTTTTCGTTAGTATCATGCATGTATTTTCTCATTCTGGTAATAAGTTCCATGTCTTCGCCTAAGGATTGATGCCAATATCCACCGGCTTTTATGACAATATCTTTGTCAAACATTCCGAGTCCGCCGGAAACCAGTAACAAACCGTTTATTTGACTCCATGCCATTCTGCCAAACAAAAATGACCGCACATATTCTAATTCCTGAAAACGCGGATACCATTCTTTAGGATAATGAACTTTGTACAAAAAGCCTTCTTTTATATCGCATGAATTTGAAATTCTGATTCCCGCGCCTGTTGCAATAACACGTTTTTCATTTTCCATGAATGGTTTTGCCAGTTTTAGAATTGTATTACTTTTTAAGATACAATCTACATCTGTGCATAAAAACAGCGGATATTGCGAGGAGTTTATTCCTGCATTTGAGGCGTCTGCTTTACTTTTTCCGTTTACTTTATCTACAATAAGCAATCTTGAATAAACGGGATTTGTTGATTTATAATGTCCGCGAACGGGTTGCGTTACGATCTTTTCCTGATAATAAAAATCGATTTTAACCAAATCAAATTCGGTTATTAATTTTTCCAGTGTATTATCTGAACTTCCGTCGTTTACAATAATGATTTCAAATTTGGGATAAGTTAATGAAAGCAATGATTTTACATTATAAACAATATTTACACCTTCGTTAAACGCAGGAGCTACAATAGAAACGCCTAAAATATGATTGGACCGAATCAGGACTTCTTCTTCTAGATATTTTTGATATTTCAAATGCTTTATAATCGCCCAATAAGACAAAACGGAAAGCACGATATAAAACAAGATATAACCAATAGAAAAACAGGCTACAAAAACATCATAAGCACGAATAAGGTAAGATAGAAAATCATGTATCATAGCTGTAATTTTCTAGTGTGATTAATCATTTTTTGAGTGTCCGGATCTTGAATTCCTAAAACATCAAGACTTATTGAATCTAGCTTGTTTAAGCAAAAGACCATTTTTAATTTGATATCTTTTATTTCCTGCTTTTCGATTTCGTTTTTTAAATAGGCAATTGTTTTTTCAGAACCTATTACGGCAAGAGCGTCTAATATTTCGATTTGAATTTCTACTGATTCTGTGGGTAAAATTTTGATGAGTTCTTCTTCGGCTTCTTCTAGAAATAGATCTTGAATTGCCGTAATAACATCAATTTTTAATGCTTTATCTTCATGATGCAGCAGCTTTATAATCTGGGCAGCTTTATTGGTATAGTTGTAAAAAACCATCGTCATAATCGCTAATTTTAAAATAGTTGGACTATCTGATTCTATCCAAAGATCTATTTGTGGCGGAATTGGAATTTTTTCTGAATGCAAAACATCCATTACTTTTATGGTGGTTATGATCGAAACCTTAACGTGAATTTTATTAATTGCCTGCCAATCTCCTTTTGATAAAGCCAGATAAGCAATATTAGCATTGGAACGAATAATTTTATTGGGATGGTATAAATACTTTCTGATAAGAGAAATTCCGGGTTTGTAACCCAAAGCTTGGAAATGATAAATGCCTTCGCATTTTTTATATTTTCTAAAATCCCGAATTAAACTCGCTGAATAATGATTTAGATTGAGTTGTTTATAAATGATTAGAATGTTTTTTGCCGTTTGTCCTTTTAGATTACTTTTCATTCTGATCATATCTTCAATGAGCATTTCCTTGCACCAGGTACGATGTATGGGAATTTCGGATTTGAACTTTGCGATCTTATATTTTAGAATGTTTTTATCCGGTTTTGATAAAGTAATTTCGGTTAAAAATTTTTCAGATTTGCGAATTATGATGTGTCTGTAAGGCAGGTTGTATTGATAATAAACTCTATTGAATATTAGAATAATGGCTAAAGACAGCGTTACAATTAAAAAAGACGGAATGATATAATATTTTAAATCGAAAATAAAATGTTCCATACAAAAGGCTTTTATATGGTAATATTACGAAAAAAAAAGGAGAAAAGCTAATAAAATCTCTTGTTTTTGAAGCTAAAATCCTTCAAAAACTCCTAATCCGAAAAGGGCAAAATCGTATTTAACTGGATCTTGTGCATCCATCTCTCTGAGTTTTAAATCTAACTCGGCTAATGCTTTACCGTCATTTTGCTTTCGCGCAAGTAAACCTAATTTTCGGGCTACATTTCCGGAATGTACATCTAACGGACATGATAATGCAGCTGGCGAAATGGTTTTCCAGATTCCCAGATCGACTCCTTTTGTATCCTGACGAACCATCCAGCGCAAATACATATTGATTCTTTTTGCTGCCGAATTATTTAGCGGATCTGAAATGTGTTTTTGAGTTCGGGGCAAATGATCAATTTCGAAAAAGATCTTTTTGAATTCGCTGATGCTTTTTTGTAAACTGTCTGATTCCTGATTTTTGACAAAAACAGCTTCTAAACCATTATGATTTTTGTAGATATGCTGTAATCCTTTTATAAATCCTCCAAAATCTTTTCCGTTGAAGGTACGATGAACAAAATTTTCTAATCTTTCGATGTCTTCATCATTATGTGACATGACAAAATCGTAAGGCGTATTGCCCATTAATTCCATCATTTGATGCGAATTTTTAATGATCATTTTGCGATTTCCCCAAGCAATTGTAGCGCTTAAGAAACCGGCAATTTCAATGTCTTCTTTTTGAGTAAACAAATGCGGAATTTGTACGGGATCACTTTCGATGAAATCCTGATTGTTATATTGAATGACTTTTTCGTCAAGGAAATCTTTTAATTCTGATTTGGTCATAATTTAATGAAAGGTAATTGTTATCGTAAAGCCTTAGCCCTGATAGAAGCGGTATCCTTTTTCTGGCTTTTTCAGACAGAAAAAGATACAAGTGGATAGCAGGAAATTGCTTCTAATTACTAATTAAGCCATCGACCATAACTAATTTTCTATCGGCCATATTAGCCAGTTCTTCGTTGTGGGTTACGATTACAAAAGTCTGTCCGAATTCGTCACGAAGCTGGAAGAATAATTGATGTAAATTCTCGGCAGAATGTGTGTCCAGATTTCCCGAAGGTTCATCGGCAAAAATAACATCGGGTTTGTTAATTAACGCTCTTGCTACGGCAACACGTTGTTGTTCTCCGCCAGAAAGTTCGTTTGGCTTATGATTAATTCTATGAGATAATCCTAAGAAGTTTAATAGTTTTTTGGCTTCGGCTTCGGTTTCTGAAGGTTTTTTGCCCGCAATATACGCTGGAATACAAACATTTTCTAAAGCTGTAAACTCTGGTAAAAGCTGATGAAACTGAAATATAAAACCTAAATTCAAGTTTCGGAACTTGGATAGTGCTTTGTCATTAAAACCCAAAACATTCTGACCATTAATGGTTAAAGAACTTTCTGTTTCGGATTTCGAAGGTTTATCTAATGTTCCTAAAATATGCAATAAAGTTGTTTTTCCGGCGCCTGAAGCACCAACAATCGAAACAATTTCTCCTTTTTTAATATGCAAATCAACTCCTTTTAGAACTTCAAGTTGGTCGTAGAATTTATGTATATTTTTTGCGTGTATCATTTTGAAACTGTTTTTACAAAGAAACAAAGATTCTGCCGATATAAAAATGGGTTGTAACAGAAATTTAAGAAGAATGATATATAAAGTAGTATTAGTTTTTTTGTTTACATTTATGAGAAAGTATCTGAAAAATGAAATTAAAA
This sequence comes from Flavobacterium sp. ov086, assembly GCF_900187965.1. GTDB lineage: Bacteria > Bacteroidota > Bacteroidia > Flavobacteriales > Flavobacteriaceae > Flavobacterium. The sequence goes on from NZ_FZNL01000013.1 coordinate 171,048, forward strand.
ATTGGATTTTGGGTATTGATCGTAATTGTTCTTGCGGTTTTTATCAATGCAAAAATATATTCTGATGATCTATTCGTGGTCTATAAAGTAGATCTTAAAAAACAAGATCTAAAATTGTACTGGAAAAATGAGGCAGCGCAAAATTTTGGGAGTATTCTAAATTTGAAAAATTGGACAGAAAAAAATAATTTGACATTGAAATTTGCAATGAATGCCGGAATGTATAAAAAAGACAATTCTCCGCAAGGTCTTTATATTGAAAAGAAGAAGGTTTTGTCGCCATTAGATACGACTAAATCAGAGGGGAATTTCTATCTAAAGCCGAATGGAGTATTTTATTTAACAACGAATAAAACGGCTGAAATTTGTACTACTGAAAAATTTCAGAACACTGGAAAAATAGAATATGCGACACAATCCGGACCAATGTTAGTTATCGATGGTAAAATTCATCCGGATTTTAAAGAAGGATCAGTTAATTTGAACATTCGAAATGGAGTTGGAATTTTACCAAATGGAAAAATAGTTTTTGTGTTGTCTAAAAAAGAAATTAATTTCTATGATTTCGCGAATTATTTTAAAAGTTTAGGATGTAAAAATGCCTTGTATTTGGATGGTTTTGTATCACGTGCTTATATTCCGTCAGAAAATTGGATTCAGACCGATGGTAATTTTGGTGTAATATTTGCAGTAACGGGAAAAAAGAAAGATTAATCAAGGTGGTAATTAAATAATGAAATTGTTTTAGGAAATAATTTTAGTTAGTAAAATCTTTTTAAATTCGAATAATATCTAAATAAATGAAAATGCAAGATTTAGAAGTAACGAAAGACGACAGAACCAGAAAATTGCTTTTGGGTTTACTTTTGGACGGAATTGGGATGATTTCGTTTACAATTCCGCTTTTGGGAGAATTCTCAGATGTAATTTGGGCGCCAATTGCAGCTTTTGTAATGACCAGAATGTACAAAGGCAGAGTAGGGAAAGTAGCGGGTATTTTGACTTTTGTTGAAGAGATATTACCTTTTACAGATGTGATTCCGTCGTTTACACTGACGTGGATTTATACCTATTATTTTCAAAAATCAGATAGGGAAATTTAGTTTTTGAAGAGGAATCCAAGTCCCATATTTTTAAGCATTTTCTTTTCAAAATTCCAAAAGAAACGGAATTGCCCAAAAATGGCTCCTATTGCAACCAATAAAACCTGATAAATAGGGAAAATAATCAATAGACATATTAAAGTAAACCAACCGCCAAAATCTTCTTTGGTAATACCTAACCATACACAAAAAGGTTTAGACAAATACGCAGATGCCGATCCGGTAATGGCAAAAACGGTAAGTATGATAATGGCTTGTAGATTTGAGGTTATTCCCCAACGTTTCTTTAATCTATTCATGCTTTATTTATAACAATTACAAATATAGCAAGATTATCGCATTGGAACGTAACCCGCAAGCTTTTGTTTATATGTATTTTGAAAATAAATCATATAATTATAAATCAAATAGTTTACCTCATATCCGTAATGAATTTCAGGTCGGTAATCAATCGTCATTTCGTATAAATTTGGATTGTAACGCTGTGGTTGCGAAGCTCTGATATTCCATTCTGTTACATACAAGCGATTCTTGATTTCGAGATAGGACAGTGAGTAATAATTTCGAGGAAGTGCCATTGAGGCCAGCCAGGTACTAAAACCATTGTCAATAATAATAACCTCATATTCCAGAGAATCATTGGCAATTCGTACGGTATCGTTTAGAGCAACTTTGGGTGTAGGTACAGGATTTGTTACGCTAGTATTTTTTGATGCCGTAGAGCAAGCGATTATTGTAAACAGAAGAACTAATATGGAAAGACATTTTTTCATGGCTTTTATTTTCAATCCTTTAAAATTACAACTAAATTTCAAAAGAAGCTGTTAAGGTTCTTATAATCTAGTTTTTAGATTTTAATATTCGACAATAAAAAAGCCATTTGCAGAGCTGAACATGCCCCAAAAAGTTAGACACTATTTGGGGCATTTTTTATGGAAAGAAAAGTAAAGTATGACTATGCATTTAAGTTAGAATGTGTAGAATTGGTTTTAAAGAAGCATTATTCAGATGGATATGTTTCAAAATTAAAACAGACTCCAAGATGGAATATTCGTAAGTGGGTCAGTTTTTATAAGGCATATGGTAAAATTGGTTTATTGCCACGAATGAATCAAAGCTATTCAGCCGAATTTAAGCTAAAAGTGCTCAATATCATAGAAAAGGAATCCCTTAGCTTGATGCAGGCTGGTATAAGATTTAATATTCCCGATATTTCCATAGTTTTAAAATGGAAAAAAGATTTTGCT
>NZ_FZNL01000032.1 GCF_900187965.1 Flavobacterium sp. ov086
CGAATGTAGTTTCTCATCAATCAGATACCTGTAATTTTTAAGTCTGTCCGTAAATATCTTTTTAGCTTCGGATAGTTTTAAAGTATCCAGAACTCGGCTTAGAGTTTTGTTGGTTCGTTTGCCAACATTAAAACTCACAACTGTTTTAGAATTCTTGTCCAATGCATAAACCAGCCAGATAAAATTTCGCTTATGGCTAATATAAGTACACATTTCATCAACTTCATAAGTTTTACCTTTGCTTGTAATAGGTTGATTAATTTTTCCGGCAATTAACAAAATTCTTTTCAACAATGTTGTCGTTGAAATTTTTAATAATCGTGCAGTACTTCTTATCCCTAAACCTTCTTTGGTGAACAAAATTATATTTTGATTGATATTACTTTTGTATGCATTATAACCATAGTCAGACTGTTGTCGCTTTTGACACACACAGCATTTATATCTTTGGTTTCCGTTGGATTGAAATCCATTCTTTATGCATTTACCATTGCAAAAACTACATTTTATTTTCATGACCTAATTTGATACACTAAGGTACAACAAAAGCATTTTAAGACTTTTTAAAATATTAAAAACAGAAGAGACGACCTGATGGTCGTCTCTTTTACTATTCAAAAATTACAAATCTGTATTCTCTTTCAGGTAGTTAAATTGCTAATATGTAAAAACACCTAATCTAATACACTACCCTCTTTTTGTCCCTTCACATACTCATATGGAGTCATACCTATATGTTTTAAAAATGCTCTATAACATGTAGTACGAGATCTAAATCCAGAAGCTTTACCCATCTCATCAATTGTAAAGCCTTTCCACTCAGGCTCCGTTATTTTTTCCTTAAAATATTCGATTCTTTTCAAGTTTATATAATCATTAAAGCGACTGTTAATTCCTGAATTAATCAAATAAGAAAGAGTAGAGAGTTGAATGCCCGTTTCCTCTGCAAGATTTGGTAAGGTAAAATCATTTTTTAAAAAGAGTTTTTTTGAAGTTATAGTACTCTCTAGTTTTTCCAAATATCTATAATAAATTGTACTGGGAACGTTTAAAAAAAATATTTCTGAAGTTTTTTGATGATTAAATGCTATCTTCTTAGATTCTAAATATTTTAATGGGGTTATTCCAACATGTTTTAAAAATGCTCTATAACAGGTCGTTCTTGACTTAAAACCTGAAGCCAAAATCATTTTTTCAAGTGTTAAATCATTCCATTGAGTACAATTAATTTTTTCTTTGAAATATTCAATTCTCATCAAATTTATATAATCTTTGAAATGAAGTTTAATTTCCGAATTAATTAAATACGAAATAATATGAAGTGGGATATCACTTTCCGAGGCAAGTTCAGGGAGAGAAAAATCTTTTTTTAGAAATAATTTTTTAGAAGCTAAAATCCCTTCAAATTTTGCTAAATAAAATTGCCTTTCTTTTAATGTTAACTTTTCATATCCCATATTTTTTTAATCTAATATTTAGCAAATATATAATCAGCTGAGAAATATAATCTTAAATACTTATTAAAAATAATAAAAATAAGTGCGATAAACAAGTGTCCTGATTACTAACTATTCTTCCAGGATTAAGCAAAAAAATTAGATAATCTAAAACAGGAAAAAATCTATTTTTTTACTCCTTGTATTTAATTAAATAAATTAATAATCAAAAGTGATTAACGAGGTAAACTTAATTCAAATCTTCCAAATTTAAAGTTATTTAGCGTACTAAACTAATACAAATAGAGTGATATGAATGTAGTGATTTAAAAAAACTACAAATAGTAAATGTAATATTCTATGCTATTAATTTAGACTTATTTAGCCCAATCATTAATCCAATTACTCACTGTGTGACTCCATTTATCATCATCATTCAAACACGGAACCGCTAAGAATTCCTCACCTCCTTGTGCTTCAAAATCTTCTTTGGCACGCATGGCGATTTCTTCCAGAGTTTCTAAACAATCCGATACGAAAGCTGGTGTTACAACTGCTAATTTCTTAATTCCTTTTGCTGGCATTTTATCAATTTCAACATCAGTATAAGGCTCTAGCCATTTATCCCCCGTTAAACGCGATTGAAAAGTCAAACTGTATTTATCAGCAGGCAGTCCTAGTAGTTTTACAACTTGTCTTGTAGTTTCATAACATTGATGACGATAACAGAAATCGTGTGCCGCCGAAGGCGTGTTACAACAAGAACCATCAATTTTACAATGTGATTTGGTTACATCTGTTTTTCGAATATGACGCTCCGGAATTCCGTGATACGAGAATAATAAATGATCGTAATCAAAACCAACTAAGTGTTTCTGAATCGAATCGGCTAAATTCTTGATGTAATCTGGTTTGTTGTAAAACGCAGGAACATCAGTAAAGGTCATGTGTGGGAATTTCTTCTTGCGGATTTCTTCCACTTTAACTAAAATGGTTAAAGTCGAAGCCATTGCATATTGCGGATAAAGTGGGAAAAGCATCACTTCGGTAACTCCTTTATCGTGCAATTCTTGCAGTCCTTTTTCGATAGTCATAGTTCCGTAACGCATTGCCAAAGAAACCGGAACATTTACCAAAGGCTGTACTTTTTTCTGCATTCTTTCAGACAGCACCACTAACGGAGAACCTTCATCCCACCAGATTTTAGCATAGGCATGTGCTGATTCTTCCGGTCTTTTTCTTAGGATAATACCACGAACTAAAAAAGCTCTCAACAAATACGGAACATCGATCACGTATTTATCCATTAAAAATTCGTCTAAATACGGTTTTACATCTTTTGGTGTTGGACTTTCCGGTGATCCTAAATTTACTAATAATACTCCTTTCATTATTTTTCTTTAAGTTTTAAGCACTGGGCTTTAAGCATTTTGCTTTAATCTATAATAACCGATGTTTTTTAAAAATTCGTATTAATCGACATCAGATATTTTTTCGGAGTTGTGGCAAATTTTTTCTTGAATCCCGCAATGAAGTGGCTTCCGGTACTGTAACCTATCTTCAAGCCCACTTCATTTACGTTATAAGAGCCACTATCCAGTAGCTTTCTGGCGAAATCCATTTTATAATCAAATAGAAAGCCATATACAGTATCGCCATAAATTTGTTTGAAACCCATTTTTAGTTTCTTCAAATTCAGGCCAATTTCATCAGCCAATTCCTGTAAACCAGGTGGTTCAGCCATATTCTCAATAATGATTTCTTTTGCTTTTCTTATTTTTAAAACATTATCGCCATCAATCAAAAATGGACATTGTTCTGCATTTGGATCTTCGTTTCGGTTAAAATACAGACTTAGCAATTCATATCCTTTTCCTTTATAATAAAGTTTTTTTATAGAGGGATGAAGGTTATAATGAAAAAGCTGACTTAAAACAATTGCCATTGACGGACTGATATTTGCTTTTTTGTAATAATTTTTAACTTTATTCTCAGGACTTAAAAAAGTAATTAAACTTGTGTCAACAGAAAACAGCGCATGAAATTTGTTAATCGAAACAATAACAGAAATGACCCACGAATTTGGAGAAAGCTCTAAATGAACTGGCAAATCCCATTGTGCATTGTACAACAGCAATGATTTTTCTTCATTCAATTCCAAATCATAATTAACATCATTGGACGAAAATTTGGCATTACCCTTCAGTACGAAATGAAACTGTATTAGAGCACTGTTTAATTGACAGCGCGTAAAAAAAGGTTCTGAACTGTCATTCTGAAAACAGACAATAGTAAAGTCCTCTTCAACTTTTATTTCTTCTTTCATCTTAGATCTTTTATTTTAAAACTGCATCGATTAAGATGTTAACCTTATTGGATAGCTTACCTTTAACCAGACTTGGAATTTCTATATTAAAATCACTGGCTATTACGGTAAAATTTGATAGAATACTAATTCCTGATATTGACTTGCTTACCTTTGCCTGGATGTTTATGTCTTTCAATTTTCCGTGAAGTTCTAATTTACCTTTTATGATAAAATCTTTAGGATTTGCGCTAAGGTTATCCAGGTCAAAGGCCTCTATTTTTCCTTTGAATGTTGCTTTTGGATACTGATCGCTCTCCATATAATTTTCATTAAAATGTTCTTCCATTAAGGCTACTTTAAAGCGAAATCCTTTCATTAGGGCTAAAGCTGCAATTTCCCCTGTTTTAGGATTTAAGACAAAAGTGACGTTAGTATTCATTGCCTTTACTTCTTCAAAAGAAGCTACAGATGCTTCAAAAGTTATTTTACCTGCTTTACTGATCATTTTTTCTTGCGCGAGACCAATAGCGCAAACATAAAGCATTGCAAAGAGTATATTTTTTTTCATGGTTTTCTTTTATATTATGTTAGTTTAAAAATCTTTTTTGGTTTTCCTTATTTTAAAACAGCAATAATTTGAACTTTTACTCTATCATCAAGTTTATACTTGATAAGCGATGGAATTGGAATGCCAAAATCACTAGCATTAACAGCAAAATCTGAAATAATGGTAATTCGGGAACCTGTCCTTGTGATTTTTGCACTGGCATTTATATCTCTTGATTTCCCATGAAGTTCTAAATTTCCTTTTATTAGGTAATCTTTATAATCTTCAGTTAAATTATTCAAATCAAACTTTTCTATTTTTCCTCTAAAAATAGCTTTTGGATATTTATCGGTCTCCATGTAATTTTCATTGAAATGTTCTACCATCAAAGGCATTTCAAACTGAAATCCTTTTATCAGGGCTAAGGATGCAATTTCACCTGTTGACGGATTTAAAACAAAAGTTACATTGGTATTGGTTCCTAAAACCGGCTGAAAAGACGGGACCGAAGCTTCAAAAGTGATTGTTGATGATTTAGTTAATATTTTTTCCTGCGAAAAAACAAGGAACGAAGCCAATAGCATTGGCATTACTATGATTTTTTTCATGTTTTTTACTATGGATTATTGCTCTAATAATCCATCTTGTTCCCATTTTTTAATAACATCAATTGTGGTTTGAGGCAATCTTGGCCCTCCCTGTGGCATTAATGAACTATTTCCATTTTCTAAAGAAATCCGGTTGAGCAGCCCGCGATTTAAGACCGCATTTTTAACCTGGTCATAAGTAACCAGGGACATAGGTGCCCCATTTTTGGGAACAGCTGCATGGCAGACAACACAATTATTATCAATGATGGATTTCACATTCTGATTGTATGTGGCAACGCCGGTAATTGGTGGAGTGTCAATTAAAGTACTGGGATTATCATCTGTACAACTTACTAGTAGTAAAGCAAATGATGGAATAAGCAAACGAGTTTTTAAATTCATGGGATTGGTTTTTAGTTTTAGAAAGGCTAATGATTTTAATATTTAAAGCATTTTGAAATCATATACGGTGAAATGGATCATACAGATTTAATAACAGTCATATTTGATCATTTAAATCCAATAGGTATTTTTTAACGTAGATAATCCAAATACTAAAAACCAGCCATGAGAAAAAAAATACTTATTATTATTCCTCTCTTCCTGATAACCGGGATCTCAATTTACCTCTACAGTTACAAAGGTCATAGGAATATCGAATCAGAAACTGCAGATTATACTGTAACGGTTAAAGGACTCGAAAAAGAATTTACTTTCAATGACAGCCTTGCTACTGTCAAATACCAGGACAAAACAATTGAAGTAACTGCAATTGTAACAGCTGTTGAACCCGCGAGTAAGGGAATCGTTATTGACGAAAAGATATTTGCAACCTTCAAAGACAGTTTGCCCAAAGACATTGCAATTGGCAGAATGCTAAAAATTAAAGGACGGTTTTTAGGATATGATGAGCTCTTACAAGAATTTAAAATAGATCAATCCTCCCTTATACACCAAAACAAATAACAATTAAAATTAACCACATGAAAAAGCTCTTTCTATTATTGTTTTTATTTCCATTACTAACCTATTCGCAAGACGACCTATTATCCGGAGTTGAAGCGCCAATCACAAAAGAAAAGGTGGCATCTGCATTTAAAGCCCTGAAGATTGTCAATCTCGAATCGACAAAACTGGCGGCAAAAGGAGATTTGTATTTTGTTGTAGCACACCGATTTGGTTCTATAAAAGACGGCTTTGAGGGATTCTATGGACTGGATAACGCCAACACACAAATAAAATTTATATACGGATTGACCCCGGGGATTAATATAAGTGCCGCCAGAAGTGAATTTGCTTATGACTTTGCAACAAAATATATGTTATTGCCGCAAATAAAAGGCGGATTTCCGGTGACTATTGCAGGGTTTAATAGTTTGTCTATCAACAACACGCTAAAGGAAAGTCTATATCCTAAACTTGAATTTAAAAATAGGCTCACCTATGTAGCCCAGCTTTTAATTTCCAGAAAATTCTCTGAAAAATTATCTTTAGAAATAGTTCCATCATTTTTCCATGAAAATTTTGTGCTCGACCCCGAACAGAGCAATTCACAATATGCCATTGGCTTTGGTGGTAGATACAAGTTTGCAAAACGCTGGTCATTGAATATGGATTATGCGGCACACTTAAACAGGGCGTCAAATTCTATTTATAAAAATCCATTATCCATTGGTTTTGACCTGGAAACCGGCGGACACGTTTTTCAAATGCATTTTACCAGTTCTCAAGCCATTGATGAAGCCGGATATCTTGGAAGAACTACGGGAGACTGGACCAAGGGCGATATTTTCTTTGGGTTTAATTTGGCGAGAGTTTTCTAAAATACTCTGTAATTCAGCGTGTTGTTATTTAAAATAAATCTAAACTACTATTTTATCGATTTAAATAAAACCAAGCCAAAAAAGGGTTCGTATATGATCTAGAAAACCTAAAATCATTTTAAAAATCAGCTTTATGAAAATTAACAAATTTATTAAAAAAGGCCTTTGGACGGGATTGATCATTTTGGTACTATTTTTTGCCATTTTTCTATTCCACATTATTACCGCTAAGCCTGCTGTTTATGAAAGCCCAAATCTGCAGGTAAGCCGAATCGATTTTAAAACAAATATAGATTCGGTGCAAGCCAAACAAATATGTTCAGACTTGAGATCTATCAAGGGATTAACCTCTGATTCTATAATCGTAAAAAGAAATGTGGTTGTTTACTTTCATAACAACAAGATCACGAACTCTAAAAAAGTATTTGACCAGTTGATAGCCATAGGACATTATGATGCTCAGCGTTATATTTTACCAGAAAATTTGGCTGACAAAGAAGTTTGTCCAGTGAATCAAAATAGTTTGAGCTACAGATTGTCTCAAAAACTAAACCGTTTTTTTAATTAACCTTTAATATTTTTATTATGAAAATTTATTCCAAAATTACACTTAGTGTATTACTCGCAGCTTCTGCAACCCTGGCTTCGTGCAGTAGTAATGATGATGACGCCCCGGTAACTCCTCCTGTAAAGGCATCTATTTACGAAAGATTAGGGGGAACTAAAATGGTTTCAGATCCAGATAACGCTGGCCAAATGATTGAGCAGGGGCGTTTGAGTTTCCGCAAGGTGGTAAATTCAACTATAGGATTAATTGTTGCCGATGTTCAGTCGAATGCAGCGGGGAATCTACAAGCGCATTTTGCCCCGGTATTAGCCGAAACAGGAACTACCCAGTCTACAAATATTGCTAAACTATCAGACAATCTGACTGATTTCTTTTCGTTTAACACTGGTGGTACAAATGCCGTAAATACCTATTCTGGTTTGAATATGGTAGCTGCGCACGATCCTGCGAAAAATCCTCGTATGGGGACAAAATCAAGTACTGCGGATTATACAAAATTTGAAGGATATGTAGGAGCAGCTGCAAATGCAAATGGTGTGGCTTCAAATACAGAGCTTTATACAGATATTGTTGCGGTCTTAGAATCACTTAGAACTCCAATAGTTCAAAAATAATTTCTCTTAAACGCTACCTGTTTTTCAGGTAGCGTTTTATATTTAAATCCTGCTGGCAACTTATAATGCAATTATGTGTGAATCCATTATTCTTAAGGATTAAAGGAAGTTTCAGCGTGTTCTTTACAATAACCTATTAATAATTTTTTGAACTTTAAGAAAAGGATAATATGGAAAAATATAGCATGTCCAAAAATACCACTTTTTATGCTTTAGGCTTAAGTTATAAAAAAGCAGATGCAACAATTAGAGGGAAGTTTAGTTTGGATAGTAAAGCACAATCTGATGTTTTGCTGCAAGCAAAGGCAGAAGGGATCAAATCATTAATTGTCACTTCTACTTGTAACAGAACCGAAATATATGGTTTTGCCAATCATCCATATGAATTAATCAAACTACTTTGTGAGAACAGCAAAGGTTCGGTAGAAGAATTTCAGCAAGTTGCTTATATATACAAGAATCAGGAAGCTGTGAACCATATGTTTCGAGTTGGAACAGGGTTGGATAGCCAGATTTTAGGTGATTTTGAAATCGTTAGTCAAATTAAAATCGCTTTTAATAATAGCAAACGCGAGGACTTAATCAATACATTCCTGGATCGTTTAATAAACGCGGTTATACAGGCTAGCAAAAAAGTCAAAACAGATACTGAAATTTCATCGGGTGCCACATCTGTTTCATTTGCAGCTGTTCAATATATTATCAGAAATGTAGAAGATATTAGAAATAAAAATATCTTACTATTCGGAACAGGGAAAATTGGCAGGAATACGTGCGGAAATTTAGTAAAACATACAAAGAATACCCATATTACCCTTATAAACAGAACAAAGAACAAGGCCATAGAATTAGCTGGAAAACTAAACGTTATTGTAAAGGATTTTCTGAATTTACAAGAAGAAATAAAACAGACAGATGTGCTCATAGTCGCAACAGGTGCACAAAATCCAACTATAGACAAAGCACTACTTAACAGAAAGAAACCCTTACTGATTTTAGACTTATCGATTCCACGAAATGTAAATCCAGATGTAGCGCAAATTCCAGGAATAACTTTAATACATCTCGATTATTTGTCTCAGGTTACAGATGATACGCTTGAGAGAAGAAAGCAACATATTCCTGCTGCAGAAGCTATTATTGAGGATATGAAATTAGAATTCAATACATGGATAAATAGTCGAAAATATGCGCCAACTATCCATGCGTTAAAAGCTAAACTAAATGATATTGCGGCAAGTGAATTGGCTTTTCAGAGAAAGAAAACAAGCAATTTTGATGTCGCTCAGGTTGATTTAATCAGCGCCAGGATTATTCAAAAAATAACAAACCACTTTGCAAGCCACTTGAAAAATGAAAATACTTGCGTGGATGAAAGTATTGACTTTATTGAAAAAGTATTTCAAATTGGACAGCTTTCACCGACACACGCTTCTTCTCAAATTGAAAAAACATATAAGATCAATCTTTCATAGACGTTATTAGCTTTTGCAAACAATTTTCGCACTGTATCAGAAATACCCAAATAAGTTAGCAAATTTGATCCTGAAACTTGCTGTAAATAACTATTGATGTATAAAAGTTCAATCCTCAACAGGACATCCAAACCAAATTAGTAGTAAGCCAATCTTTTCAAATCTTCCATAAAATTTATAGAAATTTGTCCAGTAGAGATCACTATAAAAAGTAAAATCCTGAAAAATTTAGATTTTTCAGGATTTTTTTGTTCAAATTCATTTACAGATAACATATTGCTTTGTATTAAATGCTTTTTGATGATCTACTAGAGTGACATAAGTATTCTTACGGGCTATTATCCATCTATTTATTTCGATTATGATTATATTTCAATACTTCTGATTCGATTTCCTGTATTGTTTTCTTTTTCCCTTTAGAGATCCATTCTAAAAGTTCTTCTTCAAAAAAATACAGTTTTTTACCATATTTATAGCAAGGTATTTTTCTCTGCCTTACAAGAGCGTAAATTGTAGGCTTTGCTTTCCCTATTAGTCGGCTTACTTCTTCAATACCAATAGGAATACTTTTTTCTTTCGATTCATATACCTGTACATTCTGAATCATAAGTTTAATCTCGGCAATTTCTTTCACTAAGTGTGCTACTGCTTTGGGCAGGTTCTCAAAAGAGATTTCGTTTGTGTCCATAGCTATCGTTTTTAACAGTTATGGTGCAAATGAAAAAAGTGTTTCTGCTGTGTCCTTCTTCACAGCAAAAACACTTGAAAAACACAGTGCTTTATAGTTATTGGCATTTAAAAACCAGTAAAATCTTCCATAATCTTTATAAGACCTTTCTGTTCATCATCTTTGAGATGCGTTTTAATGCTTTTCTCTTCAACATCTTTTAAAGCGTCAGCAAAAGTCAGCTTTAAAAATTGTGCGGCTCCGTCTTGTCTGCTGACTTTAAAACAATTCCAGATATTCCAGCCAAAATGATACAGATCCAGATTGGACAGATCTTTAACTTTTACCGGTTTAATCTTTTCAAAATTTATGCCTTCAGCATATATGATTATATTCCTGCCCAATTGCTTCAAATCATCATCCGACAAGTACAGCGCAAACTCCTGCCGTGCATAACGGATGGTAATATCAATTCTGGCTTGTTTTTGATTTTTGATTGTATTTTGCTGCTGCTCCCTTAACTGCTGAATATCGATGGCTGCATTTCTATTTTCAGGCATTTCGGGCTTAATTAAAGCATCCTGCAACTCCTCTTCTATTTTTTTAAGGTTTTCATTTGGAATGCGGCTTTCAGGCGATTCATTTTTTTTTGCCTTCAAAAAACGATTCACCAATCTCTCAGCCAAATCGTTTAGAAATAAACTTAGAATTGCAAACATTAAAACTCCAAATCCAGTGCTGATCCAAAAGAAAACGCCGGCCGTATATTCATCGGCACCTTTTTCCAGTAGCACCAGTCTTCCGATTACACCGACAAAGACGCAGACTAAAAAAACAGACAGGTAAACTGTGATATATTCGAAGTACTTTATTTTCATTGCGCTCTTTTCTTTAAAGATTCCAATTGTATTGCCTGCGAAGCTCTGTTTTTCTTCTCATCTATTACTTTGGCGTAGATTTGAGTAGTTTTTACGTTGGTATGACCCAGCATTTTGCTGACCGTATAGATGTCTGTACCGCTGGACAGCTGCAGCGTTGCAAATGTATGGCGGAAGCAGTGGAAGGTAATGTTTTTTTTAATTTCTGCAGATTCAACCCATTTTTTCAGAGGGCGTGAAATCCACGACGGGTCCGGCAGATCCTCAAAAACAAGCTGCCCGGGAAGCCTCGGTTCTCCGCAGAGATCTAAAGCCTGCTGGGAAATAGGCATATATTCGACACCCCTTGTCTTTTTCTGCGTGAAATGCAGCTTAGCCCTGCCGTCTTCCAGGCTTATCTCTTTCCAGCGGAGCTTCTGAATGTCGGAATGCCGCAGACCGGTAAGCGCTGAGAAAAGCGCGGCTCTTTTAAGGACATCTTTTTCACAGGGCGTTTCGGCCAGCGCGTTCAATTCTTTAATGGTAAGATATTCGCGCCTTGATTCCTGCTCAGGTATGCCTCTTACTTTTGAAGATAAATCAACGGTTAGATATCCATCAATAAAAGCCTGTTTCAAAGCGGCTTTAAATATGGAAAAATACCTTGCTGCAGTGTTACGGGAAAGTATTCCTTTTTTGCCTCCTCCGAGCGGCGCAGCCAGCAGATACAGCTTAAAATCTTCCGCCATTCGGCCGTCAATCTGGGAAAACATCAGCCTGCCTTTGGAATAGCTTTTTAAAAACTCTCTGGTCCGCTCCCAATTGATCATAATGGATTTTGAACTTCGGTCGTGTCTTTTAGCCGCCGTAGCAGCAATGTATTTGATAAAATCCTCTTTTGCTTTTTCTTTCTGTTCAGCCAGCAGGTTCTCAGCATCACTGTACAGATCTGTATTATCGTATTCTTTCTGCCTGATTTTACGCACTGCGTCAGCATAGAGCATAATTTCACGGTCGGTTTCGCTTTTGGTGATTATTATTCCGTTATCGCTGCGTCTGGGCTTATAGGATTTTATGCCCTGCGCATCTGTACGGGCGGTTCTCTGCTTGTCCCACTCCACGGTTTTTACGGTTCTGTTTAAATATTCACGGATTCTCTGTGGCGTTTTCTTTCCGGAAACCTCAACAGGATAGCTTTCTATGTAAACATACCATTCCTTTCGGTCTTCTGCTTTTCGCAGGCGCACAGTCACCTTGGTTTTTGCTAATTGCTTCATATGAAATCATTTCCGTTATACAAGTTGTCAATTTCGCTTTTTGGGGCATATACATGCTTTCCAATCTGTCTGGTCGGGATTGAATATTTCCTGATGTGGCTGTAGACAGAACCTTCAGATATCTGAAATCTCTGGGCTATTTCACCGATGCAATAGCAGTCCTCTTTTTCAAGGCTGTATAATTTTTTCTTCGGTGGGCTTTCAGCCTGCTGCAGGATGCTTGCAGGGCCGAACATCTCTTCCATAACTCTGCGGTCTATTCTTATAAGGCGAGTCCCCAGATTAACTGAAGGAATTTTTCCCTGACCGACAAGCCGGTAAAGGGACTTATTGGGAATGCCAAAAAGCATGCCAGCTTCCGCGACAGAAATAAATGCCCTGTTCTGAGGTATTTTATCTACCAGCGCTTTGATCCCCACTTCCTTTTTAAGCCGTATCATCTTCTGTTTGTATGCTTTTTTACTGCATACATGCGAGCAGTAAACAGAAGTCACGGTTTTAGGCAGGAATTCTTTCCCACAATTAAGACATTGTTTATCAGATCTTTTCATAGTCTTTGTCTCCCATTAAGGTACCATAAGGGTACATAAGTCCCACTTTGTCTCCTTTTAAGTGCCGGTACAAATATGATACAAATATATGATAAAAAATGATTAAAAAACAGCAGAAACAAAAAAGAATAAAAAAGAAAAAGCGCTGTAAACATTACGTTTACAGCGCTTTAGCACTTATTATTAACTGATATTAATCAGTACTTATTTGACTTCTTCGAATTCAACGTCTTCAACATTGTCACCTTGCGATTGCTCTTGTTGTGGAGCTGCTTGTTGACCTTGTTCACCTTGAGCATACATAGCTTCTGTAGCTGTTTTCCAAGCTGCATTGATGTTGTCAAGAGCAGTTTGAATAGCTGGAATGTCTTGAGATTGGTGAGCCATTCTCAATTCAGTTAAAGCGTACTCTACAGCAACTTTGTGGTCGTCAGCTAATTTGCTTCCTAACTCTTTCAATTGAGACTCAGTTTGGAAGATCATTCCGTCAGCTTCGTTCAATTTTTCAGCTCTTTCTCTTGCAATTTTATCAGATTCAGCATTAGCTTCAGCATCTTGCTTCATTTTCTCGATTTCTTCAGAAGTTAATCCAGAAGAAGCTTCGATACGAATATCATGAGATTTACCTGTTCCTTTGTCAGTAGCAGTTACTTTGATGATACCATTAGCATCGATGTCAAAAGCAACTTCGATTTGAGGAACTCCTCTTGGTGCTGGTGGAATACCATCTAAGTGGAAACGACCAATAGTTTTATTATCAACAGCCATTGCTCTAGCTCCTTGTAAAACGTGAAGCTCAACAGATGGTTGAGAATCAGAAGCAGTAGAGAATACTTGAGATTTTTTAGTTGGGATAGTTGTGTTAGCCTCAATTAAGATAGTCATTACACCACCCATAGTTTCGATACCTAAAGAAAGAGGAGTTACGTCAAGTAACAATACATCTTTTACATCTCCAGATAAAACTCCACCTTGAATAGCAGCTCCAATAGCAACAACTTCATCAGGATTAACTCCTTTAGATGCTTTTTTACCAAAGAATTTTTCAACTTCGTCAGCAATTCTTGGCATACGAGTAGAACCTCCAACAAGGATTACTTCGTCGATATCAGATGTAGATAAACCTGCATCTTTTAATGCTTTAGCAACTGGCTCCATAGAACGTTTTACTAAAGTATCAGATAATTGCTCAAATTTAGCTCTAGTTAATTTTTTCACTAAGTGTTTTGGTCCAGAAGCAGTAGCAGTTACGTAAGGTAAGTTGATTTCAGTTTCAGCAGAAGATGATAATTCAATCTTAGCTTTCTCAGCAGCTTCTTTCAAACGTTGCAATGACATTGGATCTAAACGTAAATCAATTCCTTCTTCAGATTTGAATTCGTCAGCTAACCAGTCAATAATAACCTGGTCAAAATCATCTCCACCTAAGTGAGTATCACCATTTGTAGATAATACTTCAAATACACCGTCTCCTAATTCAAGAACAGAGATATCAAAAGTACCTCCACCTAAATCGTAAACAGCAATTTTTTGATCAGTTCCTTTTTTATCTAATCCGTAAGCAAGTGCAGCTGCAGTTGGCTCATTGATGATACGCATAACTTTAAGACCAGCAATTTCACCAGCTTCTTTAGTAGCCTGACGTTGTGCATCGTTAAAGTAAGCAGGAACAGTAATAACCGCTTCAGTTACAGTTTGACCTAAATAGTCTTCAGCAGTTTTTTTCATTTTTTGAAGTGTCATTGCTGACAATTCTTGAGCAGTGTATAAACGACCATCAATATCCACACGTGGAGTATTGTTGTCACCTTTTACAACACTGTAAGGAACTCTTTTTGCCTCTTCTTGAGTTTCAGCAAAAGTGTGTCCCATAAAACGTTTAATAGAAGCAATCGTTTTTGTAGGATTCGTTACTGCTTGTCTTTTAGCAGGATCACCCACTTTAATTTCGCCACCTTCAACAAAAGCGATGATAGATGGAGTTGTTCTTTTTCCTTCTGCGTTAGGGATAACAACTGCTTCGTTACCTTCCATTACAGAAACACAAGAGTTCGTCGTACCTAAGTCAATTCCGATTATTTTACCCATTTTTTATATATTTAATTTTTGATATACATTTTATAACTCAGGTGGCATAAGTCAATCTTTGTGCCAATATAAAAAACCAAAGTAAATTGTCAGTTTTAATATTGGCACGACATTAATCATCTGACAACATGACATTTTTTAAGACTGACATTCGTGGCATATCAGTACTTTACGTGTCATTATCAGGAGCTATTTCCTGCTGTCCTTCCAAATCTTTTGTTCCTCCCGAAGCCTCGGGACCGGAACAAAAGGATTTTCCCTCCCATCAGGGCTAGGCACTCAGTTTCATCAGAAAATTATCTTAATCTAATATTTTAATGTCTTCAATATTTTAAATTAAAGACTGAAATATATAAATTAGCAATTAATTAAAACCTATATTTTATAAAGTTTATTATAATAGCCAGCTGCAATTTAACCTAAATAAAACACCAAGTCCATAAACGTAAAATCAATATTTTGCAATTAAATAAATGATAGAAAAACTAAAACAAGATTAAAAAAATAACCCAAGCGGCAGATTTAAGAAAGACGAAATGATGAAAAAACTTCCTTTTCCTATTAAATCAAAATATGACACAGGGAGAAAAATCATAAAAGATATCATATTAGCAGGACGTTAGAGGTAATTTTGTACAAACTAGAAAATTTAAATTTAAACAAAGAACATGGAAAACTCAAATGAAAACGAGTCGAAAAAAACATTGTCGACATTAGCTATTTTATTAATTAATATTTTCATTTTTATTACTTACCTATTTATAGGATTTAGTTCTGATTTACCAGACAGCATGATTGGGTTTATGTTATTTATACACGTTGGAATTTGTATAATTTTTGGTGGAATTTCGAAACGTTCAGTTTGGTATATTGCAGCAGGAATAATTGCTTTGCCTCTTATTTCACTTATTTTTAGTTATATTTAATATAATTAAAATAAAATTTACCAACAATGGTTTGGTGTAAAACAACACAGTAAAGTCATTAATCAAAAATGATAACTGGATTAAGTAAATTAGCTTTTTTCTAAATCCAAAAAATGGAAAACTACAGCATCATTATTTTTATACTCTTCATTGTAATCGGTTTATCTGCTTTTGCTGATAAAGCCAAATTGCCCTACCCGATTCTCCTTGTAATCGTTGGAATCGCAATTGGATTTATTCCCACAATGACAGAGATAGAAATTAATCCCGAAATCATTTTCCTGATTTTCCTGCCGCCATTATTATATGATGCTTCGTTTAATATTTCGCCAAAACACTTTAAGACCAATCTTAGCACAATTAGTACATTAGCGATACCACTTGTTTTTCTTACCACATTCTGGATTGCCGTTGTTTCACATTATATGATTCCCGGTATGACCTGGTCCTTATCCTTTACACTTGGAGCCATACTTTCTGCTACAGATGCCGTTGCCGCAGTAAGCGTGACAAAAGGCCTTGGAATACCCGAAAAAACAATAACCATACTCGAAGGCGAAAGCCTCATTAACGATGCCTCAGCATTAGTTGCCTATCGCTTTGCAGTTGCGACCGTAATGGGATCAGCCTTTATAATCTGGAAAGCAACACTTCAATTCGTACTCTTATTAGGAGGCGGATTCTTAGTAGGTTTTGTCATGGGCAAAATCTTAGCTTACATCCTTACAAAAGTCCGCAAAAATATAAATGTAACTGTTAGCTTTATGTTATTAATGCCATTTGTAACCTATTTAATAGCAGAACATTTACATGTTTCCGGCGTAATTGCCGTTGTGTTTTTAGGATTAGCTATTTCTCGTTTCAGTAAAAAAATCTTTCCGGAAAGCTTGAAAAACAATTCAAAAAACCTTTGGGACGTCATTATTTTTATCCTAAACGGATTAATCTTTATCCTGATCGGACTCAATTTCAGATATATTCTTAAAGATATAGATAACGATATGATTCTGCCTTATATTGGTTATGCAGCGATTATCACCATAGTTGCATTATTAACGAGAATGGTGAGGATATTTTTTCAAAAAACAAATTTGCAAAAAGCATTTCAAAACAATGACAAAAAGAAGCGAAAAGTTAGCGAACATGCTTTACTAGATACCAAAAACAGTCTTATTATCAGTTGGTCAGGAATGCGCGGTATTGTTTCTCTAGCCATCGCTTTGGGTTTACCCAAATTTCTTCCGGACGGAACTCCTTTTCCGGAAAGAAACTCGATAATATTTATTTCCGTCATGGTTGTACTCTTAACAATCGTAGGACAAGGACTTACACTCCCTTGGATTGTCAAAAAAACAGGCGTGAGTAATCCAAAACCGGAATAAAGAATCTTTTCTTTCGTCCATTTATTCCATTAGGCTTTAATTTTTAAAAAAAACATTTACAAAAACCTCAACATTTACAAGACCTAACAAGCTTTTAGAAATAAAATCTAAAATAATTTTAAAAAAAGTAAAATAATTTGTCCAATTCTGAAACTTCGATTGTTATTCCATTATAACAACATTTATAAACATTAAATTTAAACAAAATGGAAAATCGAATTAACATTCACGTAAAAGGACAAGACGCAATCAAAACACTTTATCCTGTTGGCGCATATTTAAAAAAATCTCCAATAGAGCAATCACTTATAGAACTAGTGCTTTTTAGAGTTTCACAAATCAACAAATGTGCATATTGCTTAGACATGCATTATAAAGATGCAAGACACAAAGGCGAAACCGAACAACGTTTATACGGATTAAGCGCATGGAGAGAAACCTCATACTACAGCAACCGCGAAAGAGCAGCATTTGCATGGGCAGAAGCTCTAACAGCGTGCGATGTTACAGATGCGGTTTACAATGAAACTGCTAAAGAATTTTCAGAACAAGAATTAATTGATTTAACTTTAGCAATCACAAGCATTAATACCTGGAACCGTATTAATCTTGCTTTTCCAAACGAACCAGGAACTTACAAAGTAGGATTATTTGGTTAATTAAAAACAAAATTTATAACATTTAAAAAAATAGCATCATGAACGAATTTGTATTAATATTTCGTAGAGATTATATCACAAAAGAAACACAGCCTTCACCACAAGAATTGCAGGATTCACTAAAATTATGGCAAGATTGGCTTGGCGGAATCGCAGCGCAGGATAAACTGGCAAAACCATTGCAACGCTGGGATGGCGAAGGAAAAATCGTTACAACAAACAAAAATGTAATCAACGGACCTTATGCCGAAATCAAAGAAGCAATTGGCGGATTAATCATGATCAAAGCCGCAGATTATGACGAAGCTGTTGCAATTGCAAACGGATGCCCAATACTTGAATTAGGCGGAAATGTTGAAATACGCATGGCTGTTACAGGAACGTATTAAATTCTAAATCAACTTTTATCCTGATAGCACTTTAATAAAAACTATGGAAGAAAGCCAGCTTTTACCCAATTTATTCAGAACAGAGTACCGAAAAATAGTTTCGGTACTCTGTTATTTATTTGGAATCGATAATATCGAGATCGCCGAAGACATTACAAGCGATACATTTCTTGCCGCAACCGAATTATGGAGCGTAAAAGGAATCCCAGAAAACCCAACCGCATGGCTATATACTGTTGCCAAAAACAAAACCAAAAATTATCTCAAACGAAATTCCGTTTTTGAGCAGAAACTTTCTGTCGAGATAAAACATACCGCAAATAAATCGGAAGAAATTGAAATTGACTTGTCTGTTAAAAACATAAATGACAGTCAATTGGCAATGATATTTACAGTTTGTAATCCTGCAAATTCAACCGAAGCACAAATTGCATTAGCTTTAAACTTACTCTGCGGATTTGGAATTCAGGAAATTGCAGACGGCTTTCTAACCAATAAAGAAGTCATTTACAAAAGAATTAATCGCGCCAAAGAAAAACTCAAAGAAGCCAATATAAAAATTGAACAACCAACGATTTCTGAAATCAACAATAGATTAGAAACCGTTCTGACAACGCTATATTTATTATTTTCCGAAGGTTATTATTCCACCTCACAGAATACGATTCTGCGAAAAGATCTTTGTGCAGAAGCCATGCGATTAACCTTTTTATTAATCGAAAATCCAACAACCAATTTACCTGCCGTAAACGCTTTACTTTCTCTAATGTGTTTTCACAGTTCTAGATTTGATGCCAGGACCAACGAAAATGGAGAAACTATTCTGTATCAGGATCAGGACGAAACACTTTGGAATCAGGAATTAATAGAAAAAGGACAACTTTATTTAGTTAAAGCATCAACAGGAACCAACCTTTCAAAATACCATCTTGAAGCCGGTATCGCCTATTGGCACACACAAAAAGAAGACACGTCCGAAAAATGGCAAAATATACTTCAGCTTTATAATCGTTTGCTCATTTTAGAATATTCCCCTATCGCAGCTTTAAACAGAACTTTTGCCCTTGCCAAAACCAATGGCAAAAAAGAAGCCATCATCGAAGCCGAAAAACTAAACCTGACCAATAATCCTTTTTATTACTCCTTATTAGGCAATCTTTATACTGATATTGACAACAAAAAAGCCATCGGAAATTTCGAAAAAGCATTGCAAATCACCAATTCTCCGGCTGACAAAGCCACAATAATCAAAAACATTAATTTGATTAGATAATACTATTTTTCAGGAACTATTTCCTGCTGTCCGCTATATCTTTTCATCCGCAAAAAAAGCGGATAAAAAGGACACCGCTTCCATCAGGGCTAGTACCTAATGTCAATAAGTTAAGAAAAAATCCAATAGAACAATGTTGTTAAGAACAAGATCACATCAGTTTGATTATTAGAAAATAAATAAATTTCAAGGTCATTATCTAAGACATGGTTATATTTGTTTTTTGTTCCATCGGAACACCTCATCGGTAACCCAATAAATACGGCCTTTTTTTAACGTTCCGTAGGAACGTTTGATTTTATAAAAAATAAAAACATATACAGATCAAATATACAATTTCTCAAACGTCCCAATGGGACGATATTTCTCACGATGCGTTTTTTTTCTACCAATGAAGTGTTCCGATGGAACAAATCTTGCAAACCTTCAATTATCTAAAGAAAACTTATAATGACTAAATTTATTACCCTATTCTTTCTGTTTTTTTCGGCAATTCTTTTCGCTCAAAAAGACAATTTCAATAAAACAATTACAAAAGTAAAAGGCGATCTCAACAAAGATGGTTTAGTAGATTATGTTCAGGTTTTACAAGATACTTTAAGTAAAACTGCGCCTTATAAACTCGAAATTTATTTTGCTGAAGCCAATGGTAGTTTCAAAAAAATTGTATCCACAACTAAAGCAATTGACGCTCAATATCCTGATGGAAGAAATGGTTATTATAATGGTAACTCTTTTTATAAAATAGATGTAATCAAAGGGATTTTAAGCATTCAAAATGAACTTATTCGTGGAAATTTTGAACACAAATTCAGATATCAGAACGGAAATTTTGAACTTATAGGTTTCTCCGAAGTATATTCTGACGGACAGGGAACTATGGGGACAATTGATTTTAATCTTTCAACCGGAATCCGCATTAAAACCACAGAACCTTATGGCGAAGAGAATTTTCCGAAAACAAATACCAAGAAAAAAATCCTCATAAGACCCTTGCCAAAACTACAGGACTTTGCTCCATTTGAAAATGAATATTACTAAGACTTTAACTTTTTAAAAAAGCAGCTTTTATATTTTTATTCGTAATTTCGATTTTTATAAAAAATAAAAAAATGGCTTCATTTATTAAAGAAATTTCTTTTCGCTGGTCAGATCTTGACCCAAATTTTCACGTTCGTCATAGCGCTTATTACGATTTTGGTGCGCAGCATCGTATCGAAATCCTCGAAGAACTTGGCTTGACATTAAAAGTGATGCAAACACAAGGTTTTGGACCTGTTTTATTTAGAGAAGAATGCATCTTTAGAAAAGAACTGAAACTTTCAGACAAAATATTCCTTCATACCAAAACTTCAAAAATGAAACCTGATGCTTCACGCTGGTCAATCATTCACGAATTTAGAAGAGAAGACGATACACTTTGTGCAGTAATTACCGTTGACGGTGCATGGATGGATACCAAATTACGTAAACTAGCTTCACCAACGCCAGAAATTGCTATTGAAGCTTTGAGCATATTCCCAAAAAGTGATGACTTTGTTGGGCTATAAAAACAAACTTCATTTTTCTTAACTTTATGAAATCCAAAAAACTATAATTTAAAAAATATGTTTTTTGGATTTTTTAAAATTCAAAACATATGATCGATTACATAAAAGACTTTAGAATAGCTATCATTATTGCCATAATTGCACTTGTAACAATCGTTCTTGGCGCAGTTACAGATAAAGTACTTCGCTATTTTTTGTATCGAAAATTAACCGATAAAGAATATGATGCAACAGGATTTAGATTTTTAAAGCATTTAGTTATAACGGTAATTTACATTTTAGGTTTCGCCTTTGCATTAATACAAATTCCTGAATTCAAAATTATTGGGCATTCCTTTTTGGCGGGTGCCGGAGTTATTTCGTTAGTAGCGGGTTTAGCGTCTCAACAAGCTTTGAGTAATATTGTAAGCGGAATTTTTCTGGTCATTTTTAAACCCTTCCGTATCAATGATAAAATCACCATCAACAACTTTGTGGGTACCGTTGAAGACATCAATTTAAGACAAGTTGTTTTGAAAGATGCTGAAAACAACCGAATCATAATTCCAAATTCCGTAATAAGCAATCAGATTATTGTAAACACAAATATGCATGATACAAAATGCTGCAAAATCATAGAAATTGGAATTGGTTATGAATCTAATATCGAAAAAGCATTAGAAATCATGCAGGACGAAATTGCCAAGCATCCACTTTTTATCGATACCCGAAATGCCGAAAGTAAAAAACAAAAAGCACCACTAGTCACAGCAAGAGTAGTCGCACTTGCAGATTCAAGTGTTAATTTAAAAGCCTGGGCTTGGGCTAAAAATTCAACAGATGGTTTTGTAATGTATTGCGATTTACTCCAAAGCATTAAAAAACGTTTTGACGAGGCCAAAATCGATATTCCATACCCTCAACGTGTAATCACAATCAAAAACGACAAAGCAGATTCTTAAAAAGAATTAAAAAACGATTTTCAAGTAAAACAAAAACAAAAAACGGCGATAATCCGTAAAATCCATACGCCATTTACTTACTGAAATTTCAAACCAAAATTCACCTTATCAAAAGTAGTACTGCAAGAAACTGCAAACCTGCCAATATTAAATGTTCCGAAAACCCCCTCAACTCCATGTCCGGAATAAAATCCGCCAACCGAAAATCGATTAACTTGGTATTTCAAAGCAATATCATTGACCCTGCTGCTCAATTGCCCAAAGGCGATAACATGCGGAATAATTTCATAGCTCGCAAAGGCTTTTGGAACTAGTTTTTTATAGTAATCAAAACTTTCATCGGTTTCATAATCAACACTAGTAGAATGTAAGTTCTCCAGACTTGCACCTACAAAAGTGTTTTCGCCAAAATGATACGAAACACTAAATCCGGTAAAAGTTCCCTGATAATCACTCCGTGAATCCACATAACCAATAGCAATTGTAGCTCTAAACTTATTGCATATTTTACCTATATAACCAATATAAGTTCGATCAATTTCAGATTTATCAATTCCGGCACCCAAAATAATATCATCATCACACATATTAAATGCGTACTGAAAATAAGACGAATACTCATCCTTATTGGCCGCAATAACACTCCTGCCTTTATCAAGATCGATATTAGGCGAAATTAACGTAGAGTTTATAACAGCAAAATCAAAAGTATTGACTTCCTGGGCAAATAAGGGAACCGTAAGCAAGAGCAAAAGTATCGTTTTTTTCATAATACCAATTTTTAGCTAATAACATTCTACCTCTAAATTTACAGACAATTTTCCTGTTAATAAAAGAAGTTCTTTGAAGTACAGCATTACTCGTCAAAATGCAATATTTTCACAATCAAGACCTTAAGTAATATTAAATTTACAAAATATAATACACTATTAGGTAAAAACTCAACAATAAAAAGTCAGAAATAACTCTATTATCTTATCTCTTCTTTTTTCTGATAACTTTAAGACAGTATTTTTTGCATTTAAAGATGCTTAACGGTAATTTTATAATCCTTAAATTCAAAATCTGCCCGAAATGAAATTTATAAAACCATTAATTGTATTTTTGAAACAGTAATTTTTTCTGTCACGAATTATTTTTTTTTCGCCACGAATTTCACCAATTAGCAGAAATTATTATTTGCGAGCATAAAAAATTAGTGAAAATTGGTGAAATTCGTGGCAAACTCTTTTAATAATCTAAAACTAAAATATATGTTTACAATCGAACAAATCAAAGAAGCACATTCAAAAGTAAAAAGCGGTGCCGATTTTCCAAATTATATACAAGACTTAATTATTTTGGGCGTAAAAGGTTACGATACATTTGTTCATGATGGACATGTTGAGTATTATGGCGTAAACAATTACAATGTTACTGCTGATGAAAAATACGATGAAATCAAAGTAGAATCAATTGCCAATAAAGAACGTTTTATTGAATTT
This sequence comes from Flavobacterium sp. ov086, assembly GCF_900187965.1. Lineage (GTDB taxonomy): Bacteria > Bacteroidota > Bacteroidia > Flavobacteriales > Flavobacteriaceae > Flavobacterium. The sequence goes on from NZ_FZNL01000032.1 coordinate 23,406, forward strand.
CTGGTTATGCATCAGGATGGACAAACTGATTATTTGACTTTTTGTAATCACGCCGCACAATGCGGAATAGCAAAATGGAGGGTAGATATTATTGAAATGACTTGTACCTATTATGACAAATCAGGAGATGAAATATTAATCGAAAAAATTCCTGATTAATCAAACCACATTCGATGTCGATTTTTAGTCAAAAAACTTGTTTATTTACCACTAAGGGTATTTTAATTATCTTTTTTTCAGGTTGTGTTCTGGGAGGATATTCTCAGTCGAAAAAAAGCAAATCCAAATTTAAAGTAATTGCTTTTTATACTGCAAAAAACGATCAGGCACATATAAGTTTTGTTCATGAAGCCAATAAATGGTTTCCTAAACTGGCAGAAGAAAATCACTTTGAATACGATTCGACGAACAATTGGGACAATCTAAACGCTAAGTTTCTGGCAAAATATCAAGTTGTTTTATTCTTAGATACAAGACCTGAAACACCAAGTCAACGAGAAACTTTTCAGAAATATATGGAAAATGGCGGTGGTTTTATCGGATTTCACTTTTCGGCATTTGCCCTAAACGATTCTGATTATCCTCAAAACTGGAATTGGTATCACAATGCTTTTCTAGGTTCCGGCGAGTATGGAAGCAATACCTGGCGACCAACATCGGCAGTTTTAAGAGTTGAAAATCAACATCCGGTTACGAAAAATATCCCCAAAACATTCTCTTCGGCACCAAATGAATGGTACAGATGGAGCAATGATTTGACCAAAAATCCGGATATTAAAATTCTTTTGGCTATCGACGAAAGCAGTTTTCCGCTAGGAACCGGACCAAAAGCACATGAAATCTGGTATAGCGGTTATTATCCTGTGGTTTGGACCAATAAAAACTACAAAATGCTTTACGTAAATATGGGACATAATGATATTGATTATGAACATGGAACCAACAAAACACTTTCGTACACTTTTGAGAACAAAGTACAAAGCCAATTAATTTTGAATGCATTGCTTTGGTTAGGAAATTCTAAAAAATAAAAATATTTAAATGTCAAAACTTCCCCCAATTATAAATCTTAAAGAACTTTTAAAACTAATGCCGAGAAAATATAATTCAATGAGAAATAAAATTGTCTTAGTTATTTTTACACTATTACTAATTTCCTGCAACTCAAAACAAGGGGATAATAAAGTAACTCATGCAGAAAACACTAAAAAAGAAGTTACAAAAGACAACAATTTAAAAACTAAACCGGTTGATTCAATTCAATATCAAATTTCAACCTATGATAATCCTGAAGACGCTGACCAAATAAGCAAAGAAAAAGAAAGCTTAAAACGTCTTTCAGAAAAAAATATATTTTTAGATATTCATAATAAATTGATTCAAAAAATAAACAAAGAACAACAATCTTTTTTCCAAACAAATCCTGATTACGAATTGCTTTCTACAGCAAAAGGAAGTTTATTTCAGGAAAACAGCAACGACTTTGTTTTTATAGTGTATGACAAAAAGAATCTAAAAATTTCGATTTTGCTTTATAATGGAACAACTAATACATATGCTGAATTATATAAAGATATAAAAGTTGTTAACGGCTTAAAAAATGCAGATTGCAATTTCTATTCTTTTGGGACATTAGATTATCAATTTGCAAATGAATTCTTAGTTAGTAATGAAGAATATCTTGCAAAAAGTACCGAATCGTATTTAGAATACAAACCTGTTAAAATTACCGATATCTCAAAAGACCAAGATTTTATATTAAAAGACGGATGCTTTGCAAAAAATGCATCAAAAACAAATCTCGCTAATACACTTTGCTTTGCTACAAGCGCTGTTTACAACAATTGGGATTGTTTACGATACAACAAAACAAACAATACCTTTTTAATTTTTTATGGTCAGGCTTTCGCCGATTAATAAAGTTTAAAATAATTCATAATAAGTATAAAAAGATAAATAAAATGTCAACTAAACTTACTCCACTTATAAGTCCCGAAGAGTTATTAAAACTAAAAGATAATTCTGATTTTATTTTAATTGATGCCAGAGCCGGAATCAATGCCGAAGAAAATTATAAAAACGAGCATTTAAAAAGCGCTCGCTATATCGATTTGAATAAAGATCTGGCAAGCGTTGAAACTGATCCTGCAAATGGCGGAAGGCATCCTTTACCTTCTTTCGAAAAATTCTCAGGAGTACTTTCAAAACTCGGAATTTCTCCTTTAAGTCATGTTATTATTTATGATGATAAAAACGGATCAAATGCCGCAGCCAGATTTTGGTGGATGTTAAGAGCAATTGGTCACGAAAAAGTTCAGGTTTTAAACGGAGGTTTGCAGGCAGCAATAAAAACAGGTTATCCGATAAGTTCAGAAACTGAAATTTTCGATGTAACCGAAAATTATCCAATATCCGAGTGGAAATTACTTCTAGCCAATATTGAAGAAGTCGAAAAAGCCCGAAATAACGATCAAAACATTGTAATTGATGTTAGAGACAAAAATCGTTTTGATGGCTTAACAGAACCACTGGATTTAATTGCAGGACATATTCCGGGCGCAATAAATGTTCCGTTTAGCGAAAACCTAAATGAAGATGGATTTTATAAAACTGCCGAAGAATTATCTAAAAAATACGGTAAGATATTAGAAAATACAAAACCAGAAAATGTAATCGTTCATTGCGGTTCAGGCGTGACTGCTTGTCACACCTTATTAGCAATGGATTATGCCGGAATTGAAATTCCAAAACTTTATATAGGCTCCTGGAGCGAATGGTCACGTAACGATCGTGAAATGGCTACAAAAAAAATAGAATAAACTAAAAAAATAACGCGTAGATAATCTTAAAAATTTATTTGCCACAGATTAAAGGGATTAATCATTTTAATCTGTGAAAAAAAAGTTGCCACCAATTGCACAAATTATCACAAATTATTTTTCTTAATATTGACGAAAAATTAGGGCAAATTCGGGCAATTTGTGGCAAAAAAACAACACATAGCTATATGCATTTAAATAAGTGAAATGCATATTTTTAAATTTACCAAAGCTATGTTTCTATGTGTTAAGAATACAGACAACAGTTTAAAAATAAATAATACAAAATGCAGCATTGGGATATACTTTTATCGAATCAGGTAAACAAAAAAGCTTTTATTGACACTTTACTTTCTGGTGAAGCCACAGGAGAATTAGCCATTTTTAACAACCAAAAAGGAATTCTGTTTTCGGATATTTCAATCGAGAAATTCATCGAAAAAGAATATCAATATGACATTGTAGAAGCCTCTCCGGAATCGCACAGACAATTAAGAACTTTTTCGTCTGGCGAACGCAAAAAAGAATTTCTGAAATACTGCATCAATCAAAATCCAGATTTTATTATTTTCGACAATCCGTTTGATCATTTAGATCAGGCTTCACGAATTGTTTTGGCACAATCTCTGGAGAAATTAACAGACAATATTGCCATTATTCAATTGGTAAATCGTGTTGTTGATGTTCTGGATTTTGTTCCGAATAAAGCGCAGATCAAAGACAATTCATTTGAATTACATCCAATTTCAAAAACCGAAAATCATTTTAAAACGCTAAATACCGCTGCAATTCCAAAAGCTCTGGAACCGCATACCTTTCACGAAAGTGTATTAATCAAAATGAATAATGTGTCAGTAAGTTATGATGATCGGAAAATTGTAGATCAAATTTCATGGACCATAAAACAAGGCGAATTCTGGCAATTAATTGGTCCAAACGGTTCCGGAAAAAGTACGATTCTATCACTAATTACAGGCGATAATCCAAAAGGGTTTGGTCAGGATTTATTTTTATTCGGAAGAAAAAAGGGAACTGGCGAAAGCGTTTGGGATATCAAAAAGCAAATCGGAATTTTCACCACTTCTATGACTGACTTGTTTCAAAAAGGTCATACGCTCGAACAAATGATTCTATCCGGATTCTTCGACTCCATCGGATTATACAACGAACCAACCACTTTACAAAAACAAAGCGTAGCGCAATGGCTTGAAGTAGTTGAGATGACCAGTTTAAGAAAAAAACGTTTTATAGATCTTTCAATTGGTCAGCAAAGAGTCGCATTGATTGTTCGCGCCGTTTTAAAACATCCGCCATTATTAATTCTCGATGAACCTGTAGAAGGTTTAGACGACGAAAATGTAGATTTGGTAATTCAGCTTATTAATACCATTAAACAAGAAACAAACGTTAGTATTTTGTACGTTTCACATCGCATAGAATCTGGCCTTGCTCCTACTTCGGTTTTTGAACTTTTACCAAATCCAACAGGATCAATCGGTAAAATAAAATACCACTCTGAGCTAAATTAAAACAAAAAAATGAAAATTAAATATATCACATTAGTAGTTTCATCACTAATAATGATTTCGTGTTCATCCACAATTTCAACAGCCAAAAAAGAATACAAAACAACTAAAGTTTCTAAACTAAAATCAGATTGGAATTTCGACTCAAAAGAATGGCTTCTGGAAAAAGATACCTTAACAGGAAACGGAGGTCCAATGCATTGGGGAGTTATAGAATCTAAAAAACAACTTCCTAAAAACTATGAAATCGAGTTTAAAGTAAACATGACCAAAGAATCCTTATTCGAAGTTATGCTCAACATCGATCAGGAAAAATACATCAGAACTTATCTGTATCAAATCGATCAGAATATTGTGATTGGAAAAGGTGTTTACAACAAAAACAGCGACGAATACGGCAAACGAGGCGGGCCAAGTTTATTTACCAAACCAATGAAATTAGAAAACAACAAATGGTATTCTATAAAAATCAGAGTTGCAAACAATCAATTGTATTTTTCAGTAAATAACGAAACCACATTAGAATGTTCCCTCGAAAAAAGCACTCTAAGCCAGCAAGGCAAACTAGGTTTCTTGACCAACGGCGAAGCCAAAATAATCGACCTAACAATTAAAACGCTTCAATAAAAATCTATTTGAACCATTAAGAGATTAAGAAAAATTAAGCGCACAAGCCTTAATCTAATTTAATCTCTTAATGGCAAATAAAAAAAACTACTGGTAAACAAAAAAAGCTCCGAAAGGAGCTTTTTAATTATAAGAAATTATCTAATTTTCTAATTGACAAATTATCTAATTAACTCTCATCATCTTCCATATTATGAGACTTGCCATAATTACGCCATTTCTCGATACAATCTTGAAAATCCTGAGGTAATTCAGTATCAAAACGCATCATTTCGCCCGTTGTTGGATGCACAAAACCAAGTGTTTTAGCATGCAAAGCCTGACGTGGCAAAGCCTTAAAACAATTGTCTATAAACTGTTTGTATTTCGTAAAAGTCGTTCCTTTCAAAATCAAATGCCCACCGTAGCGTTCATCATTAAATAAAGGATGACCAATATGTTTCATGTGTGCACGAATTTGGTGTGTTCGTCCCGTTTCTAATTTACAAGAAATCAAAGTCACATAACCAAAACGTTCCAACACTTTATAATGCGTAATAGCAGGTTTTCCTATTTCAGGATCAGCAAAAACCGCCATTTGCATGCGATCTTTTAAGTGTCTTGCAAGATTTCCTTCGATTGTTCCTTCTTCTTCGGCAACATTTCCCCAAACAAGAGCAATATACTCACGTTCAGAAGTTTTAGCTTCAAATTGTTTCGCCAAATGCGTCATTGCCGCTTCCGTTTTAGCAACCACAAGAAGTCCGGACGTATCCTTATCGATTCTATGAACCAAACCTGGACGTTCGCTGCTATTCATTGGCAAATTATCAAAATGATGCGCCAAAGCATTCACCAATGTTCCTGTATAATTTCCGTGACCAGGATGCACAACCATTCCCGGCTCTTTATTAATCAATAAAAGAGCATCATCTTCATACACAATATTCAACGGAAGATCTTCTGGAAGAATATGATTTTCAAACGGCGGATGTGATAACATAACCGTCACAACATCAAACGGTTTTACTTTATAATTTGATTTTACCGGAATATCATTTACAAAAATGTTTCCTTCAGTAGCGGCGTTCTGAATTTTATTTCGCGTCGCATTCTGAATCAAATTCATTAAATATTTGTCAATACGCAAAAACGCTTGACCTTTAGGGACTTCAAATCTAAAATGTTCGAATAATTCGTCTTCCAGATCTAAATTTTCAATATTATTGTTCATCTTTTGGGGTTTCAGTAGCTGGTGCAGCTAAACTATCTGTGGCCTGACTTTCATCTACATAACTTGCTTTTCCGTCACCTAAAACCAAGTCGATTTTAGAAGCCTTCAGCACGCGGTCACCTACTTTTAAGTTTCTACCTTTATAACGCATCTCCAAAACCATATCTTTCCCAAGATTCGGAATATACGTAATTGTTCCCGCTTCAAGACCTAAAGCCTTCAAAGTTGGAACCGCCTCACGATATGTTTTCTCGATTAAATCAGGAATTTTAACCGATGAAAATCCTGAAGCATTAATTTTAATATATATTTTTCTTCCTACTTTTACCATTGTTCCCGGCAACGGATCTTGCTCAACAACACTGTATTTAGGGAATTCACTTCGGTAATCAACACTATCCAAAAGCACATAATCCAAGTCCAATTCGTCCAATTTTGACTCAACTTGTTCTTCAGTCAATTTAGCCAAATTCGGAACAGCAATTTCATGACCATGATCAGTTGTAAAAGTCAGCCAATGCATAAACAAATAACCCAAAACAGCAATAATAGCAATCGCTGCTAATAGTTGCAGAAAAAACACTCGGCTTGTTAAATACTTACGTAAACTCATAAATTAATTTTTAGTTGTGGCAAAGATAAAGCTATTTCGTTTCAAAAAAAATGATAATTTTGTTTTAAACAAGAAAGTAACCTGATTGTTATCCTGAGCGAAGTCTATGGGCAATTTTCAGGAGCTATTTCCTGCTGTCTGCTGTATCTTTTCCTGGCAAAAGAAGCCAGAAAAAGGATGTCGCTCCCATCAGGGCTAGGGCTTTTAGTTTTCACAAGAAGATTGTATTTCTGCAATTTGTGTCATTTCGACGAAGGAGACTCGAGCAAGAGCGAATAGACGAAGTAAATCACATTCAGAGAGCAACGCACTGAATTGACGCAGCAAACGTAATTACTTTATGTGATTTCTCCTTCGTCGAAATGACAAGTAAAATGGAAATTAGCGAAAATTAGTGCAATTCGTGGCAAAAAAAAAAAAACGATTAAACAAATACACAAATAAACGATTAAACATCAAATCAATGAAAAACATAGCCATCATCATGGGCGGGTATTCAAGTGAATATAAAATTTCTCTTATCTCAGGAAACGTCGTTCACCAATATCTTGACAAAACAAAATACAACGGATTCCGCATTCATATTTTCAAAGAAAAATGGGTTTATGTAGACTCAAATGATGCCGAATTTCCAATCGACAGAAATGATTTCTCGGTTACGGTAAACGGAGAAAAAATCACTTTCGATTGTGTTTTCAATGCCATTCACGGAACTCCGGGAGAAGATGGTTTAATGCAGGCATATTTTGAATTATTAGGAATTCCACAATCGTCTTGCGATTATTATCAAGCGGCGCTTACCTTTAATAAACGTGATTTATTATCAGTTTTAAAACCATACGGAATCAAAACAGCAATCTCCTATTACCTAAACAAAGGTGATGTTATCAATACTGCAGAGATTGTTAAAAAAGTAGGTTTGCCATGTTTCGTGAAACCAAACAAAGCAGGTTCCTCATTTGGAATCTCAAAAGTAAAAACCGAGGCAGAATTGCCAATCGCAATCGAAGTTGCCTATAAAGAAGATAACGAAATCATCATCGAGAGCTTCCTTGACGGAACCGAAGTTTCTGTTGGGGTAATTAATTATAAAGGTGAAATCAAAGTTTTACCAATCACCGAAATTGTTTCAGACAATGATTTCTTTGATTACGAAGCCAAATACGAAGGAAAATCACAAGAAATAACGCCGGCAAGAATTTCAGACGAACTGACTCAAAAAGTGAGTGAAACTGCAAAACGTGCTTACGAAGTTTTAAAAATGAAAGGATTCTCAAGAAGCGAATTCATCATCGTAAATAATGAGCCACACATGCTGGAAATGAACACCATTCCGGGATTAACAACCGAAAGTTTAATTCCACAACAAGCCAAAGCAGCCGGAATATCTCTCGAAGATTTATTCACAAATGCAATTGAGCTGGCGCTTTTGTAAAGCTACTATCCCGAAGTTTCGGGACTGAGATTCTAAGTTACTAAGATCTCAGAACCTTATTTTTTTAAACACCCAAAAATTGCCAGACTGAGCGATCCCGAGGCTTCGGGAGAAGTCCCGCAATCTGAAAACACATTGTTACCGAAATAAGTGACTTTTACAGAAATGACAAAAAAAATAAAACCTTAGGAACTTAGAAACTCAGAGACTTAGAACCTCAAAAAGAAAAAAAATGCGAAAAGCCATATTCCCTGGATCATTTGACCCAATTACCCTAGGTCACGAAGACATTATCAAAAGAGGAGTTTCTCTATTTGATGAAATTGTAATTGCAATTGGTGTAAATGCCGAAAAAAAATACATGTTTTCTCTTGAAGAAAGAAAGCGTTTTATTGAAGAAACCTTCAAAGACGAACCAAAAATCTCCGTTATAACTTATGAAGGTTTGACAATAGATTTAGCAAAAAAACAAAAAGCCAATTTCATTTTAAGAGGTTTACGCAATCCCGCCGATTTCGAATTCGAAAAAGCCATTGCACACACCAACAGAAGACTTTCGAAAATCGAAACAGTATTTTTATTAACCGCTGCAAGAACATCTTACATAAGCTCAAGTATTGTTCGTGATGTATTGCGAAATGGCGGTGAATATGAAATGTTGGTTCCGGATTCGGTAAGGGTGAAGAAATAAAATGAGATATAAGCATTTTACTAAAATCCATCATTTCTCATTAAAAAAAGTAATTCTAATTCTTCTTTTAATTTCATTTAACAAATCAATTAGCCAAAACAAATCTAATTTCGAAAAAGAAATAGAACATCCTGAATTATATAATAGTAAGAACATTGATTTTATTGATTCCTAAGAAAATGTAAAATTGGGCGGTACTTTAATATTCCCTAAAACGGAATATTCTAAAATCGTTGTCATTAGACTATAAATAGACCACTATTTACTATATAAAAATCAGTGCTAATCCGTTCAACCCGTAAAATCTGCGGGCCAAAAAAAACATAAAAACATAAACTTGCAAGCGAAAGCAATTATAAGTAATTTCGCATTTTAAATAAACAGAAATAATGAGCATCGAAAGAGAATTAAACAAACGTAGCGGATCTAAATGTGAACTTTGTGGCGCTGAGGAAAACCTAAAAGTATATCAAGTATTACCAACTCAAAAAGGTGGTCTTGACGAAAGTGTAATGGCATGCAGTACATGTGTTGACCAAATTGAAAACCCGGACAATGTCGATTTAAATCACTGGAGATGTTTGAATGACAGTATGTGGAATGAAAATATTGCCGTGCAAGTGGTTGCCTGGAGAATGTTAAGTCGCTTGCGTTCTGCGGGATGGCCTCAGGAATTACTAGACATGATGTATTTAGACGAAGATACATTGGCTTGGGCACAAGCAACTGGTGAAGGCGAAGATGACGAAAACAAAATCATTCATCGTGATAGTAATGGTGTAATTTTAGAACATGGAGATTCTGTAGTTTTAATCAAAGATCTAAAAGTAAAAGGATCAAGTATGGTTGCCAAACAAGGAACGGCAGTACGTAACATCCGTTTAGACCACGAAAACGCCGAATATATTGAAGGAAAAGTAGATGGTCAGCAAATTGTAATTATCACACAATACGTGAAGAAAATATAGTTTTTCTTTAAGTTACAAAGGTTCAAAGGGACAAAGGTTCAAAGCTTTTTTTAACTTCACAAAAGAAAACCTGAAACCTGAAACAAACAAACTTGAAACAAAACAAAAAAGGCTATTCAAAATCTGAATAGCCTTTTTTAGTTTTATACTTAAAGTAAATTATTTTTGGAATAATTTATTGATCTGATCTTTTACAAATGGCTCAGAGATACTACTTGTTGCAGAAGAAGCCTCTTTACTGGCAACCATAAACTGAACTGTCGCTTTTTCTGGAAGAACACTTCCTGTGTAATGCAACCAGATATAATTGTTTGGTAATTCTAATTTAATATCATATAATGGGCTTGCACCAAAACCATTCATGATAATATTGTAAAGACTTGCGTAATCGTTATTAACGTTTTTAAACGTAAATTTTCTCAAACTTGAACCTTCTTCATCATCGTTTTGAATACTTGTGTAGTAAACCGTATATTCATCTCCAATTTTCTGAATATAGTTGTTATTTACTTTTCCTAGCTTCTCCACCGGAACAGTTTCCAGAACTTTAATTTGTGCGAAAGAGACAACACTCAACAATAAAACGGCAATCGTAATAATTCTTTTCATAATTAATTTGGGGTTTATTATTTACCAGCACAAGAAACGCAGAAATTATGATAAATTAAAACCTTAATCGTTAATTTATTAACATTATAACACGATTGTTGTTCAAAATCGACCTAAGCACTGCACAACACTTCACCAAATCACTGAAATACAATAAATTAAATCAACTTTAACACATAAATCCATTATAAATATGAAGCAAATTTAGCGCTATCAAAGCTTAAAAATGGACCGTAACTAGCTATATTTTACTACAAATTTAGCATCTAAACCTTGTAGAAGATCAAAATTTTGACAAAAAATCAGATCAAAAAATAGCGAATCAAAGAGAACGGGAAACAAAAAACTATCTTTCCTCCTCTTTCTTCACCACTTTTCTGGCAACTTCAATTTTGAATTTCTTGCCTTTCATTTTTTCGTCTTTGATGTTTTTAAGCAAGTCTTTTACTTTATTAAATCTGACAGCAGCAAACGAAATAAAATCTTTTACTTCGATTAAACCCAAGTCACCTTTTTCAAGTTTCCCTTTTTGAGAAAAGAATCCAACAATGTCAATTTTATTCAATTTTGTTTTCTTTCCGCCACTAATATAAATGGTTTGATATTCGGGTGGTTTTGGTAAAGCCGTTACATTATCAACCTTTAGAACTTCCATTCCGTAGTCGATATAATCCATTTTCTTTTCACTTTCGTGAATAATAATATAAGCCGTTCCAGATGCTTGCATACGTGCTGTACGACCGTTACGATGTGTAAATTCATCTTCTTTAAGAGGCAAATGATAATGTATTACGTGTTTCATTTCCGGAATATCCAAACCACGAGCAGCCAAATCAGTTGTGATTAAGTAACTCATACTTCCGTTTCTAAACTGAATCAAAGCGCGCTCACGTTCATCCTGATCCATTCCGCCGTGATAATAAGTTGAGTAGATTCCTTTTTCGTTTAGAGTGTCACTGATTCGTTCTGCCGCATCACGGTGATTACAAAAAATAATAGCCGATTGTGATTTCAACGAACATATCAAATTGAATAAACTTTCTAGTTTATCCTTGGCTGGCGAAACAACCATTTTCATCGAAAGATTTGCTTTTTCTTCTTCTTCAGGAATAAAATCCAAAACAGTAGGATTAACTACTCTCGTATATCTTGGAATCTCAATATCTGAAGTTGCCGAAACCAAAACACGTTTGTTCAGCTTCGTTAATTTTCCTATGATATAAGACATTTGCTCATGGAACCCCAATTGCAATGATTTGTCAAATTCATCCAAAATCAAAGTCTGAATTTTATCCGTACGAAAAGTATCTCTGTCAATATGATCTGCAATTCTTCCAGGAGTTCCAATTAAAACTGCAGGCGGATTACTTAAATTCTTGATTTCAGTATCAATTGAATGACCTCCGTAGCAAATATTTACTTTGTATTGCGTTCCCATTTTTTTCCAAACCTGCTCAATTTGCAAACCTAATTCGCGCGAAGGCACTAAAATTAAACATTGAACCGAAAGTATTTCAGGCTGTAATAATTCTAAAACTGGTAACAAAAAAGCTAATGTTTTTCCTGATCCTGTTGGAGAAAGCAGTAAAACATTGTTATCGTTTAAAATAGCATCCTGTGCTACTTCTTGCATTTCGTTTAGGGTCTCAATTCCTAAATTCGAAAGTATGTTGTTGGAATGGTGTTTTTTATTCATTTTGCAAAAGTAGTCAAAATACTGATTGTTTCAGGTTTTGTTTGTTTCAGCTTTCAGGTTTGATATCTTGTATCTAAAATTCAACAGCAGAGAACGCTAACTTTTTCACTCTAAATGTGTTGACAAACGTAGAGAATCCTAATTAATAAAAAATGATGCCTTTAAATAGTGTGTCTTTCATATGTCTTTCTTCTTCAACTATAAATCTCTTTCTTCTTCTCATACTGCAACACCCAAATTCTGGAGTTGAGGTGTATTTTCGCATGCGATATATTTAGCCGATTCTTCACTGCTTAAATTTTTATGTCTGTGCCAGGCCCAACTCGGGATATAAACCGCATCACCCGCCTTCCACTCTACTTTTTTATCTTCAACTTCAGTATATCCATGCCCTTCGATAACATACAATTCCGTTTCATGAGTATGTCTGTGTCTATTAATCATTTGATCTGGCAATAAACCTCCAATAGTCATGCTTACATTTTTACCTGAAAGATCAATAAAGAAAACAGGATGCTTTCTTTCAGTAGAGAATTGATTGTGAAATCCCGCAGCTTCTACATTTCTGTGAATTAATTTTCCCGACATCACAAAAGTTGGTTTGACAAAAATTTCGGGAAAGTCTTTTGATAAAAATTGTTTTTTAGTTTCTATAAGTTTAATATCTTTTAATTTTCTGCATTATTGCCCTCCAAAATTATCCTAACTTTGGACTATCAAACCTATACAGTTTTAATACAAACAAATAGTCCAGATGTTAAGACCTTGGAAATTAGAAATTCAGCTAAATAATAACTCTGATAAAGCAATTTACCTTCAAATTGCCGATGCTATTATTGACGCTATCAAAACGGGAATTCTCAATAGTGGAAATGCTTTACCCGGAAGCCGACAACTTGCCGAATTATTAAAAGTGAACCGAAACACGGTCATTGAAGCTCTCGATGTGCTTATCGCCGAAGGCTGGCTGATAACATTGGAAAGAAAAGGAACTTTTGTTGCTGACATTTTACCAATTGCGGTAAAAGGCACAAATCAGCCGCAAAAAACAAAGTATCATGAAGAAGAAATAAAACCTTTGATTGTTTTTGATGATGGAATTCCTGATAGCCGAATAGCTCCAATGAATGAACTGGCAAGAGCTTACAGACAGATTTTTAATCGGAAATCGCGTTGGCAAATTATGGGGTATAGCACTGAATTTGGAAATCTGGAATTTAGAAAAGCGATCGCACAAATGCTCAATTTTAAAAGAGGAATGAATATTACTCCCAATGAAATTTGCATTACGCGCGGAAGTCAAATGGCAATGTATTTAACCTCAAATTGTTTATTGTCAAAAGATGATTATGTAATGGTTGAAAATCCCGGATATAAACCTGCCTGGGAAACTTTTGAAAATGCGGGAGCAAAATTACTTCCCATAAATGTTGATAAAGAAGGTTTATTAATTGATGAGGTCGAAGTATATTTAAAGAAATTCAGCAATATAAAAGCCATTTATGTTACACCACATCATCAATTTCCAACAACAGTTACCTTAAGTTTAAAACGCAGATTAAAACTCATAGAATTATCCAATCAATATGGTTTTACGATTATTGAAGATGATTATGACAACGAATTTCATTTTGGACAGCGACCAATTTTACCAATTTCCAGTTATAACAATGCCCAAAACATGATTTACATTGGAACTTTAAGCAAAATTGTGGCACCAGCTTTACGAATCGGTTATTTGGTCAGCAATACCGAAACTATTTTGAAAGTTGGCAAACATAGAAAAATGATCGATGTGCAGGGTGATAATATTATGGAAGAAGCCGTTTTGCAACTCATAAACGAAGGCGAAATAAAAAGACATCTCAAAAGAACGACGCTTATTTATAAAGCGAAACGAGATTATTTTGAAACAATTTGCAATAAGTACCTGAAAGACAAAACTACTTTTATTAAACCAGAAGGCGGTTTGGCTTTTTGGATTGTTCCAAATTCTGATGTAGATATTTTCGAAATTGCAGATAAACTTCTTCTAAAAGGAATAAAAATAATAACGCCGGAGAAATTCAGTTTTGATAAACCCATTTCCGGATTCCGACTTGGATATGCTTCTCTAAACGAAAAACAACTCGAAGAAGGAATTATCGAACTTGCCAGACATTTGTAACAAGGAATTTGTTTCAGATTTTCTTTGTTTCTAGTTTCAGGTTGAAATGCGATAAAATCTTTTTGCCACGAATTACACTAATTTTCACCAATTAATTCGAGTCAATTCGTGAAATTCGTGGCAAACTTTTTAATCTCAATCAGCATTACCGCAAAATAATTATATTTGAATCTCGCTTTAAAATTAACTACATGAAACTTTTCACATTTTACTTTTTACTTTTCACTATAGCTACTTTCGCTCAAAACAATAAAAAATACGACACTTTTTTTGAGAAAGGAAACGGAAATCAATCGGCTTCGTATGAAGAAACTATAAAGTATTATAAACTTCTTGCCAATGATTTTCCGACGATTCAGATTAAGGAAATGGGTTTGACAGATTCCGGTGAACCATTGCATATGGTGGTTTATAATCCCGAAAAGGAATTTGATTTCGAGAAAATACAGAAAAACAAAGCGGTACTTTTTATCAATAACGGAATCCACGCCGGAGAACCTGACGGAATCGATGCGACAATGCAATTCTACAGAGATCTTGCAATTGGAAAACTAAAAGCACCTAAAAATACGGTTTTGGTTACGATTCCGGTTTACAATATTGGCGGAGCTTTGAATCGAAATTCGACTACGAGAGCAAATCAGGATGGTCCGGAAATTTATGGTTTTAGAGGAAACGCCAGAAACTATGATTTGAATCGTGATTTAATGAAATCGGATACTCGAAATACAAAGAGTTTTGTAGAGATTTTTCAGAAAATAAATCCTGATGTTTTTATTGACAATCACGTAAGTAACGGATCTGATTATCAATATAAACTAACTTATATTATGACGCAACATAATAAATTAGGAACTGTTTTGGGCGATTTTATGAATACCGAAATGATGCCGGCTTTGGTAAAAGATTTACAGCAAAAGAAAATTGAAACAACACCTTATGTAGATTCTTTTAAAGATACTCCAGACAAAGGTTTTGGGCAGTTTGTAGACAGTCCAAGATATACAACAGGTTATACTTCGTTGTTTAATACAATTGGTTTTGTGGTTGAAACACACATGCTGAAAAAATATGCCGAACGTGTAAAAATGACTTACGAATACACCAAATCGACTTTGGATTTTACGGATGCTAACTATCAAAAAATCAAAGAACTCCGAATTAAAAACCTGGAACAATATCAGCCTAAAAAGCCTTATACCTTAAAATGGGAATTGGACAGTACAAAAGCAACTAAGTTTTCGTTTTTAGGATATGAAGCCGGATACAAAAAAAGTGAAGCCACGACAGGAAATCGTTTGTATTATGACCGAAGCAAACCATACAAAAAAGACGTACCTTATATTAAAGAATTCAAATCAGTAAAAGAGGTTGTTATACCTTCTGCTTATATCATTCCGCGTGGTTATTGGAATATTATTGAGCTCCTGAAGAATAACAATATTACTTATTCTCAACTCAAAAACGATACTATTATTGAGGTTGAAAGCTATAAAATTGCCGATTTTAAAACGGTTTCAAATGCTTACGAAGGACATTATTTGCACTACAATACAAGCATAAATTCTAAAGTTGTAAAAATGGCTTTCGCCAAAGGTGACTACCTTGTTCCAACAAATCAAAAAGGCGTAAAATACTTAGTTGAAGCTTTTGAACCTGAAGGTGTTGATTCATTTTTTAATTGGAATTTCTTTGATCCTATTTTACAGCAAAAAGAACATTACTCTGAATATATTTTTGAAGATACTGCTGCAAAATTGCTAAAAGAGAATCCGACTCTAAAAGCCGAATTAGATTCCAAAAAACAAAACGACGCTGAGTTTGCTAAAAATCCTGCTGCACAATTAGACTGGATTTACAAACATTCGGTTTATTATGAAAAGGCGCATTTACAATATCCTGTTTATAGGGTTTTATGAATTTAACCGCATTTTTTACCGCGGAGTTCGCTAAGATTTTTATTTTAAATGTGGTTAGAAAACGCTGAGATCGCAAAGCTGTGCTTGAAATCTTTATTGGCTATTATCGTCTTTAATGCCTTTTAGCAATGCATAAATTGCCATTGCGTGACCTTGACCCAATTCAAAATCTGCTTTAAGCCAGTTTACAATCTCTGTTGCTTTTACTTCGGGTTTGAGTTTTCCGTCTTGTGTGAAGTTTTTTTGTTCTGCGAGTGCACGAAATTCGGCGGGACCATTGCCTGTTTTTTCTTTTATAGTTTTTAAATATCCTTGAAATGACATAAAATGGGTGTTTAGTGGATTAATCTAATAGGTAAACGAAAATACAAATTAAAATTTAATTTTCCAGACTTGATTTTATACTAGTTTACTGATATTCAACACTAAAAAGCTACTTTCAAAATTCAACGATCATGATTTAGAATGCGTTCACGAGCGGGAAGTTCGCGCTGGCAAAGAACTTGAAACCTGAAACTTGAAACAAAATCCAATCATAAAGTGTAGCTCGCGTGAGGGATAGGAGTAAACTGCCGAAGCAGTATTGATAGCCCGACAGCATCCCGATAAGAGGGCGTATATGCGCAAAGAAATTTGCCCTCTTGTCGGGATGGTGGCACGCCCTACATATTCTAAAAAGTACTTCCTGTAAAAACAAAAACCTCGTAATTCAAATGATTACGAGGTTTTGATATTTGTTTTGTAAAGAAAAGCGGTTTTTATTGACCTCCCACTCCTACTAAAGTTGGGTATTTTCCAGAAGTAAATGTCCAATTGGCAGAAGTCCAGGTACTGCTATATGGTGTTCCTGCTTTCATTTCGGCTGTTGTTTTTCCAACTGCTTTACCACCATCATCAGAAGTCGATTGTCCGGTAGTTTGAATATCCCAAAAACAATCTGGTGCTGAACTCCAGTTAAAATTTAAACCAACTAATCCTCCGCCTGTGTCTACTTTTCCGGTAGCGTAACAATTGGTGATTTCATCAGCATTTTTTCCAATAAGAGCTCCTCCGTTTTTGTATGGTCCGGTTACAGAACCTGTAGCGTAGCAATTTTGTACTGCGCAAAGGTAATTGTAACCCACTAAACCACCAACAAATGAATCTTTTCCTGAAACATTAGCCGTACTATAACTATTTAAAAGTTTACCACCTTTTCCGCTAGCATCATTGTTAATTCCAACTAAACCTCCTACGTGTCTCTGAGCCGAAAACCCTGCAGAACTAACTGTTCCGGTAGAATAACAATGCGTGATAGTACCTCCAACGTTATTGGCAACCAAAGCGCCTACATTACCTCCACCAAGTATGTTTACTGCCGTTAAACCCAGATTTTTCACAACACCTTTAGCGCCCAAGGTAGAAATAAATGCAACATCATCATGACTGTCTCGTTTGATTGTCAAATTCTTAATTACGTGATTATTTCCGTCTATCGTTCCTTTGAAGCTCTCAAAATCTCCAATAGGAGTCCAACCTTGGCTAGAATAGTCCGGACTCAATACATCAGTACCATCAACAGCAGGCATAGTAATATCATTCATCACTTTGAAGTTATCCAAAAGATGTGAATCTAGTGCCAGAAGGTGTGTTGGAGTATAGATGCCGTATGGATTTGTATCTTTGTTATAAGCAGGTATTTTAATAACATATGATTTTTTTGTCTTTCCGTCAGCAGCAGTTATCGTAAAACTAAATCCTGTTGTATTATAGTCGCTCTGTTCATTGCTTCCTGATTCTGTCATTTCTGCACCAGCAGGCAAAATTGGAAATCCTGTAACAAAATCAACACCTTCCGGAGCATTGTAAATTGTATTTGTTCCTTCTTTTAGTCCTGACAATTCCCAATATATTTCATCATTAGAACCATCAAAAGTAAAACCAAGTATATCAGCTGAATTAGGCGGGGTTATTGTATAATTTTGTTTACTGCCATCTTCTGCAGTAACGGTATAAGTTATGGCTTTGCTAAAATCGTTTTTGGTAGTACCACTTACTTGAGCAACATCACCTACAGTAACTTTAGCTCCTGTTGTGGTAAAAGTAGCTGCCAAATTAGTTAAATCTGTTCCGGAAGGAAAGGTAAGCGAAATGGTATGTTTACTTTCATCAATTGTTCCTGTTACTGCAGGACTTAGAAAAGAAAAAGAAGTAATTGCTTTGGTACTGCTTGATGGTTTAACATCACCTTCGTTTATGCCTTCATTTGAACATGAATAACCAACTACTAGTAATAATGCCAATATACCAGCATATTTGAATATTGGCATGGCTGCAAATTGTATTTTTTTGAACATACTTTGGTGTTTTTATTAAGATAATCTAATGGAAAATGAGAATTGTTTTGATTCTGGTATTTTAAACCTTTTCGCTTTTTGTAAATTAATTTTTATTTTCGATTCCTTCATGATGAATTCATGCTGTAGTTTTCGGATTATTGGTTAGTTATTTTTTTTAGGTAAAATTCTGACCAAAAATAGCGCAAAATTTTTCTCATACAAACTTTTTTAAAAGATAGTTGTAAAAAAAATAAGGCAAATTCATTGATAAATAACTATAAAAACAATTAACATCAACCTACCGCTTAAAATCAAAAAAAAGAAACTATCTATCACTATAATTTCGAAATAATTGGATAAATTTAAAACTTAGAATAAATGCAAAAAACTAAAACGTAATGGATACTTCTTTCTATTTGGGTGAATTTCAAAAAGTGGCAAATCGTCTTGATCAAAAGCTTTTGAAGGAGAAATCAATCGAGGTTTCGGTTGGTATTTATCTGGATTCTGTTTTTATAAAATTATACAAGAAGTCATGGTCAAATAATCATCAAGAAGCTTTAACTGCCGAATCACGCATCTTTTTTTCGGTGTGGATAAATGATAGTATACTAGAAAAACAAAGGATAATGTACAATATTCATGCTTTGAAATTGAGAAAATTAAAAGGTTATACGATCCAAAGCAGAAAATTTGCTGATGAATTTAGAAATGACTTTAAAGATTATGAAAGTAATTGGCCTAATGTAACCACAAATCATGGTCCTTTGACATTAATGGAAGGCTGGGTAAAATTGAATTTAGGAAACTTTCAAGAAGATGTTTTGGAACTCTCTACTAACTTTTTAGAAGTTGAGTCTTTAATTGATGAAACTCTTGATAAATTTAAATAAAAATATACTTCCAAAGAAAATATAAATAATGACATACAAACTTTTTCTTGACGACATTAGGGATGTCAAAATGGTTTACAAAAACCTGACCGATGAAGATTTTGTAATAGTTCGGAATTTTCATGATTTTAAAACCGTAATACTTAAAAACGGACTTCCGGAATTAATTAGCTTCGACAATGATTTAGGATTGGATGAAAATGGTGTTATCGCCGAAGATGGATATGCTGCCGCAAAATGGTTGGTTTATCAATCGGGACTTGATTTAGTGAATCTAAGGTTTAATGTTCATTCGGCAAATCCTGTTGCTGCTCAGCAAATTCAAAGTTTACTGGATAATTATATTAAGCATTTGAGGAGCTTAAAAGAATAATTAAAAATTTACCTGAAACAAAATAACTACAAAGTGTAGCTTGCGTGAGGGATAGAAGCCAATGTCATCAAGTTAAGATATTTTAGATTGTGTTCCATTGGAACATCTCATCGGTAGTAGAAAAAAAAATGCATCGTGAGAAACATCGTCCCATTGGGACGTTTGAGAAATTGTATATGTAATCTGTATCTGTTTTTACCAATTATTATTTATAAAATCAAACGTTCCTACGGAACGTGAAAAAACGCCGTATTAATTGTACCTATCAATGAAATGTTCCAATAGAACAAAAACAAAGTGATGAGATATTGTCCTTAACAAATTGTTCCATTGGATTTTCCCTTAACTTAATAACATTGGGATAGAAACTAGCTACCGAAGTAGTGCGTATAGCCCGACAGCATCCCGATAAGAGAGCGTATATGCATAAAGTATTTGCCCTCTTATCGGGATGGTGGCACGCCCAGATTATTTTAAATTTTCAAGGCTTACGATCTGTGTTTTAAAAATAAAAAATGATGCCCGACCTTTGCAAAAACCTTAACCGTGGCAAAGATGCAAATCTGAAAATTACGAATTAGGTTTTATTATCATTTCTAATTAAATTATCAATAACTCATCTTTGATCTTTATTATCTTTTTTTCCAGAAATTTAATAGCCCGTCACAAGCTGTATATTTTAAATCAAAACTTTCCGGTATTTCTTCCCAGGTACTCCAATAGGTAACAAGTCTAGTGTTTTTAGGTGTTTTATTGAGTTGATCTCTGACATAATTAGAATAGGTAAGAAACAATTCATTTTTAGGAAGTATCTTTTTATCGATTGGACATGAAGTATCTATATTTTCAAAAAAAGAATTATAAAAGTAAAATGCATCGTAATCAGAAAAGGAAATTTCAGTAATATTTGAATGAATAAATTCAACATTATTAATATTATGTTTTTCGGCTATTTTTTTCGATAATTTTGTAAGAGATGCTCTTTGCTCAACACCGTAAAAAATGCCTTTTGTGGTGGCTGCTCCCACTAAACAAAATTTACCTACTCCGGCTCCAATGTCTAATATTTTTTGATTTGGTTTATCAACTAAATAATCTGCAGCAATTTTAGCAATGACAACTGGTGTCCAGTGCCGTTTTGATAATCTCTTAATCCGAACAGGATACAATTCATTAAACTTATCGTCTTCTATGTCTATATTTTGTTTTAAGGATTTAAAAATCATTCTTGATTAGATATTTGTATTCTTGATTAGATAAAAAATAATCTTTATGTATATTAACTCTGACCTTTAAAAACCAATGTTCATAAGGCTTTTTATTAATTACTGATGTATTTTCCTGCAATATAGGATTAATTGCCAGAATCTCACAATCTAATGGAGCTATAAAAGTTATTTTTTGGTTTATTCCATGAATAATACCAAGCATTATATCTTTTTGCATCGCAATGTTTTTCAATTCTAGTTCTATTAACTGGATTTCACCAATTTTATATTGCGCATAATCTGTTATCCCAATATAAAAATCCCATAATCCTATTTGTCGTAACCATAGGTGATTTTCTGTATAATAAAGGCTTTTAGGTATAAACATATATCGTTTTTCAGTAAAATTAAGTTATTCGAAAACAATATATAACGATTAAAACACGCTTTAAACTTGATTTAAATCAAGTATTAAACACTATGAAAAAAATAATGTATTTTTGATTAATTTATGATTTCAAAATTTACTTTTAACAATCAATATCTTCTAGATGAGCTTCCTAAACGCGATAAGGACTTGCTCGAGAAAGTAATGAAAAATAAAAAATATCGAAAAAATGAAGCGATATTTACGGAAGGTACCTTACCTACCGGTATTTTTTTTGTTAAAAATGGTAAAGTCAAAAAGTACAAAGCAGATAATGACGGTAGAGAACAAATTGTATATCTCTACAATTCAGGCGAGTTTTTTGGATATGCAGCTATTTTAAGTGAAGAAGCTTATGGCGACACAACAGTTGCGATAGAAAACACCTTAGTATCATTTATTTCTAAGGAGGATTTTTTGGATATACTTAATATTTCTATTGTATTCTCCAGATTATTATTAAAAAGCTTAAGCCACGAATTTAGTGTAATGGTCAATCTTTTGGCTGTTTTATCACAAAGAACCGTTAGAGAACGAGTTGCTCTTAGTTTATTGATATTGCATAATAAATACAAAATACGCGATTCTGAAAAAATTGTTTTTATTATGTTATCCCGAGCAGATTTAGCAAACATGGCTGGTACCGTAAATGAAACATTAGCAAGGGTTCTTCACGATTTTAAAGAAGATAATCTTATTGGGATAGAAGGACGAAAAATACAATTGTTAAATTTTAAAAGATTAACAAAAATAGCAAATTTATAATCTTTAAGTCCTGAGGTTCTTATTTTTATAGTCCTAACTTTTACTCAACTTTAACCTCATTCTCTTCTTCAAACAATAATTTAATGTTTTCGTAAGAGTTTTTTAGTGCTTCTTTGATTTGTTCAGGGTTTAGCCAGGCTACTTTTTCGATACCTTCCTCAGCTTGACCTTCTGGAGTTCCTTCAAAATCTGAAAACATTTCAAACCAATGTGTGATTTTGAGTTTGTATTTTCCGTTGCGTTTAAAAATATGGTAGGTCTTTTGAAGTTTATTAGTGATTCTGAGTTTGTTTACACCGGTTTCTTCTTCGACTTCACGCATTGCAGTGGCTTCAATCTCCTCACCTTTCTCGATTCCTCCCTTTGGTAAGTCCCATTTTCCGTTTCTGAAGATAAATAAAACTTCGCCATTTTTATTGTACACAAAGCCTCCTCCCGCTTTCTGTACAGGAATTTTAGCTTTTAATGTTTTCATTATTTCCTTTTCGTCAGGATGATATAAATAAGCCTTTTGAATTTTATTTTGGAATATTTTCACTATAAGCTGCTCGATATCAATACTCTCTAATAGGAATAATTGAAAATTAGTCTCTCTTGAGATTTCATTTGTCAAAAAAAGTGGTTTGTCGTTCACAAAAACTTTATACATTTGTACTATGATTTTTAATAAAGATACTGCCGAAAAAACAGCCGAATTGCTTTTGCAAATAAATGCAATTAAATTGAATCCCGAAAATCCTTTTACATGGGCTTCTGGTTGGAAATCTCCTATTTACTGTGATAATAGGTTAATTCTTTCATTTCCGATCATCCGAAATTACGTTCGTGATGAATTTGCGAAAAATATTGAGAAACAATTTGGAAAACCAGATGTCATTGCCGGTGTTGCTACAGGTGCCATTGGTATTGGAATACTTGTTGCCGAAAGCCTTGGATTGCCATTTGTATATGTGCGTCCTGAAGCAAAAAAACACGGAAGACAGAACCAAGTTGAAGGTTTTTTACAAAAAGGTCAAAACGTAGTTGTCGTTGAAGATTTAATTAGTACTGGAAACAGCAGTTTAATGGCTGTGGAAGCTTTACGCAATGAAGGTGCTAATATAAAAGGTATGGCAGCGATTTTCACTTACGGTTTTGGTGTGGCCGAAGAAAACTTTAAAAATGCTAATATCGATTTGTATACCTTAAGTAATTACGAAAACTTATTGGAATTAGCGGTTCAAAAACAATATATTACCGAAGAGCAACAATCAACTTTGCAGGAATGGAACGCAATTCCATCGACTTGGGGACAAGACTGATTTTAGATTTTACTCAAAAATCGCTTTGCTCTTTTTTTGGAATTTAAAAATTGTAAAATTTATTTTAAGAAAGCTTTGCGAACTTTGCGGTTTTACAAAGTTTTAAGATTAGAAAAAAAACTAGCGCCCTTTGCGGTTAAATAATTTTAGATATTATAAAAAAATAAAATATGAACTTAGAAAGTCCAAAAGTTACTGTTCAGAAATCAGCTCAAGATTTATTTGATTTATTGACTGATGTTAAGAATTTTGAAAAATTAATGCCGGAGAATATCGCTAAATTCGAAGTAATTGGCGAAGATGCTTTTATTTTTGGATTGAAAGGTATGCCGGAAATAAAACTTAAAATGAAGGAAAAAGTAGCACCAAACAAAATTGTTTTGGGAGCTGCAAGCGATAAACTTCCTTTTACTTTGGTTTCGAATATTGATAGTATCTCAGATGCCGAAAGTGCTGTTCAATTGCAATTTGAAGGTGAATTTAACGCGATGATGGCAATGATGATCAAAGGACCAATCAGCAAATTCATCGAGACTTTAGCAACTAATATGACTAAATTATAATTGTTAGTTATAGATTGTTGATTATTAATTCTCGATTTACATAAAATTTAAAAGCCTGATTTAACGATTAGACTGCACCCAAAAGTTTAGACAAATTTATAATTAAGTTTGATAATAATGAGCTCGATATTTTATCGGGCTCATTTTGTTTAAATTTGATTTAATTCTTTCGTTATTGTAATATATTATATACTTATTAATTTCTTTTTTTAATTGTTCTATTGATTTAAATTTTTGGGTATAAAACATTTCAGATTTTAATATTCCAAAGAAGTTTTCAATAATTGCATTATCTAGGCAGTTTCCTTTTCTTGACATGCTTTGTTTGATTCCTTTTTGTTTTAATAAAAGTTGGTAATGATTCATTTGGTATTGCCAGCCTTGGTCTGAATGAAGT
>NZ_FZNL01000052.1 GCF_900187965.1 Flavobacterium sp. ov086
TCTTCATTAAGCCATCTTCTTCGGGTGATATGAAGATATACCTGATGCCCGCGGATAGGAAAATCCTGAACCGTTATCTCTTCAAAGAATCCTTTTGAACTTAATTTTGATTCTCTATGCTCTTTAGGTATAGAATTAATTTCTTTTAAATACAGATGCAGAGTTTCGTCTTCCTTTTTATAAGAAGTAAGTTCAAAGTAATCTACTATTATCTCAGGCAATAATAACTTAAGAAGGTCAATAAAAGAATCTTGCATTAGGGGGAATTTTAAAATACAAATATCTAGATTTTAATATTTCCCCACAACAATATGTCTTGATCCCTAAAACCTCTGTAACAAAAGATTTAGCGAACAGCCGACCCAAAGGGTAACGCCATAATCAAGAGTATTTGTAATTAATTGAACTCGCTTTTTGTTAAATAAAAGTCAATTTTGTGTTTTAAATTATCATGGGCTAGACTTTTAAAAAGTGAATCTGTATTTTTGTTGTAAATATTATAATCTAAGTATGAAAAAAAGTATTGTATTGTTGGCTTTGTTTGTTTTATCAAATTTAAGTGCTCAACAACGCCCTAAGTTGGTTGTAGGTATTGTAGTTGATCAAATGAAAATGGAATATTTATATCGGTTTTCAGATGATTTTTCACCAAATGGTTTTAAGAAATTGATGAATGATGGATATACTTTTCAGAATATGCATTATAATTATATGCCAACTTATACTGCACCAGGTCATGCTTCTATTTATACAGGTACAACTCCATCTATTCATGGAATTGTAGGTAACGAATGGTTTAGTAGAACTCTAGGTAAAGAAATGTATTGTACTGACGATGCTTCTGTGAAAACAGTTGGTGATGGAACTGTTGAAGAAGGTGCAATGTCACCAAAAAATCTTCAAAGTACTACTATTACTGACGAAGTAAGAATGGCTACAAATTTTCGAGGAAAAGTTATTGGTATGAGTCTTAAAGATCGTGGGGCTATTTTGCCTGCGGGTCATTTTGCAAACTGGGCTTTTTGGTATAGCAAAACAGGTTCTTTTATTTCGAGTACTTTTTATGGTGAAAAATTACCAGAATGGGTTACAGAGTTTAATAATGAGAAACATTACATGCCTTATATTAATAAAGGGTGGGATTTATTTAAATCAGCTTCAACTTATAACGAAAGTTTACCGGATAATAATCCATATGAAGGTAAGTTATACGGAAGTGCTGCTCCAGTTTTTCCATACGATTTAAAAACGATGTATGAGAAGAATGATGCCGGAATTTTGAGAGCTACTCCTTATGGAAATGATTTATTGGCTGAATTTGCTAAAAAAGCGATTGAAAAGGAAGAATTAGGAAAAGATAACATTACGGATTTCTTAACCGTTAGCTTTTCGTCTACAGATTATGTTGGACACTTACTTGGTCCACGTTCTATGGAACTTCAGGATACATATTTAAGATTAGACCAAACTATTGCTGATTTCTTGGCTTATCTTGACAAAACAGTTGGTAAAGGAAATTATCTTTTATTTCTGACTGCTGATCATGCAGGTGCTGAAAATGTTATTTATCTGAAAGATCATAAATATAATGTTGACAATTATCCATCGAAAGATGTTAAAAAGAGTTTGCAAGATTTCTCTACTAAGACATTTGGTGTTGATTTAATTTTGAATTATTCGAACTTTAATGTTTTCTTTAATAAGCAAATTATTAAAGATAAAAAGTTAGATTTAGTAAAAGTTAAACAAGCTTTTAAAGAATTTTTAATTACACAACCACAGGTTAAAAGAGTATATACTGAAGAAGAAATTTTGGCTAACTCAGGAAATGATTATTATTTAAATTTTGTTGCAAAAGGATATGATGTAACTCAAGATGGAGATATGATTATTATTGATAAGCCTGGAGATATTGAATACTCAACTACAGGAACTTCGCACGGAACGCCTTATAGTTATGATACACACGTACCAGCTATTTTTTACGGGTGGCATATTAAAAAGGGAGAATCATACGATAAAAAAGCTATTACCGAGATTGCTCCGACAATTGCTCAAAAAATCAAAGTTACTTTCCCTAACGGAACTGAAGCAAAAGTGTTGCAAGAAGTTTTAGACGAAAAAAACGAGAAAAGCGAGAAAAAATAGTTTTCTCTATTCATATATAAAGTAAAACCTGTCATATTTTATGACAGGTTTTTTTATGCATAAAAAAAAAGGCTTTTCAATTAAGAAAAGCCTTTTTAAGTAGTGTTTTAGTAAGCACTTATTTTAGTGTTAGCACTATGCGTTTGCTAACACTAATTCTTCGTTAAAAGGAAGATTCCAAGCTTCAGCAACTCCCTTGTAAAGAATTTTTCCGTTTGCAATATTTAATCCTTTTTTCAATTCTTCATTTTCGTTACAAGCTTTTTCCCATCCTTTATTAGCTAATTGTACTGCATAAGGCAAAGTAGCATTTGTTAAAGCTAATGTAGATGTATAAGGAACAGCACCTGGCATGTTAGCCACACAGTAGTGAACGATATCGTCAATGATAAAAGTTGGGTTTTCGTGAGTTGTAGGAGTACAAGTTTCAATACAACCACCTTGATCAACAGCTACGTCAACAACAACAGTTCCTGGGCGCATTAATTTAAGCATGTCACGAGTGATTAAGTGAGGTGCTTTTGCTCCTGGAATCAAAACTGCTCCAACGATTAAATCAGCATCTTTAATTGCTCTTGTGATATTATAATGGTTGGACATCTCTGTATTTACGTTTGCAGGCATGATATCATCTAAATGACGTAAACGTGGCAAACTTAAATCCATAATAGTAACTTGAGCACCTAAACCAGCAGCCATTTTTGCAGCTTGAGTTCCTACGATTCCTCCACCAAGTACTAATACTTTTGCTGGTGGAACACCTGGTACACCTCCTAAAAGGATTCCTCTTCCTTTTAATGGTTTTTCAAGATATTTTGCTCCTTGTTGAATAGCCATACGACCAGCAACTTCAGACATTGGAACCAATAAAGGTAAACTACGATCTGATTTTTCAACAGTTTCATAAGCTAAACATACAGCACCTTTTTCAAGCATAGCGTGAGTTAATGGTTCAGATGAAGCAAAGTGAAAATAAGTAAATAATAATTGATCTTTTTTGATTAATGGGTATTCAGAAGCAATTGGCTCTTTTACTTTAATAATCATTTCAGCGATTGCGTAAACTTCCTCAATAGTTGCTAAAACTGTTGCTCCAGCAGTTGCATATTCGTCATCACTAAAACCACTTCCTACACCAGCAGTAGCTTGTACGTAAACTGTATGTCCGTGTTTTTTCATTTCTGAAACACCAGCTGGTGTTAATGCAACACGATTCTCATTATTCTTTATTTCTTTTGGAACACCTATTATCATTTTGTTATGTTTTTTTGTTTTTTTTGAAATTGTTTTACAAATCTACTGATAGAGAATATATTATTGATAATTGAGTATTAAATAAGAAAATATTATTTTATTTCATATTTTTACAGAAAAATATTCTTTTTGAAGGCGATATTATTTCCTTAAAAAGAAAAAATGACTAAATCTTAGTACTCACTGAAAACGTTTTCGTTATGGCTTTAGATGAAATAGACAAAAAAATCTTACGACTTTTACAAGAAAATGCGCACTACACGTTAAAAGACATTGCAAACAAGATTAATCTATCGTTAACACCGGTTCATGATCGTGTTAAACGTCTTGAAAAAGAAGGTGTTATAGAGAAGTATGTTTCGATTCTCAATAAGAAAAAACTGGGTAATAATCTAACTGTTTATTGTCAGGTTACCTTAACCAAGCAAACTTACGATACTTCGGAAGGATTCAATCAATCGATATTGAATTTACCTGAAGTGGTGGAGTGTAATTATGTTTCGGGGAATTTTGATTATATGCTTAAAATTATCATTCCGGATATGGAAAGTTATCATCATTTTCATCAAAAAAAATTGTCAATTTTGCCTGAAGTTTCTCTTATCAATACAGTTTTTGTTATTTCGGAAGTAAAAAGCACAACTGTTCTGCCTATTTAGATAAAACAAAAAACCACCAAGAAAACTTGATGGTTTTAAGAATAGTGGTTTTGGTCTTATATTAATAGTAAGTATAACGTCTTACTTTTGCAATATACTTCGCTAAACGAATTACTTGATGGCTGTAGCCAAATTCGTTATCATACCAGATATAAAGCACAATGTTTTTTCCGTCTTTAGAAACAATTGTAGCATTACTATCATAAATTGAAGGCGCTGAAGTTCCAACGATATCAGAAGAAACTAATTCATTATTCAAAGAATATTTAATTTGTTCTACTAATTCACCTTCAAGGGCATATTTTTTCATGATCTTATTGATAGCAGGAATTGAAGTTGCTTTTTTAACTTCTAAATTCAAAACCACTAAAGATCCGTTTGGAACTGGAACGCGAATAGCATTTGAAGTTAATTTTCCTTCTAAAGTAGGTAATGCTTTTGCAACCGCACTTCCGGCACCAGTTTCGGTAATTACCATATTTAAAGCTGCAGCTCTGCCACGACGGTATTTTTTATGCATATTATCAACCAAATTTTGATCATTTGTATAAGCATGAATAGTTTCTAAATGTCCTTTTACAACACCTAATGTATCTTCAATTGCTTTCAGAACTGGTGTAATGGCGTTTGTAGTGCATGAAGCCGCCGAGAAAATATCAATTTCGTCCGGGTTATATTCGTTATGATTTACACCATGCACAATATTTGGTATTCCTTTTCCAGGTGCAGTTAATAAAACTTTACTAGCTCCTTTTGAAGTTAAATGTCTTTTTAAAGCTTCTTCAGTAGTAAAAGCTCCTGTATTATCAATTACTAAAGCGTCATTGATTCCGTATTGTGTATAGTCAATTTCTTCTGGAGAGTTTGCAGTGATAATATGAACTGTAGTTCCATTAATAATCAAAGCATTATTTTTAGGATCGGCAATTACAGATCCTTGAAAATCACCGTGAATTGAGTCGTATCTTAATAGAGAAGCTCGTTTCTCTAAACTAGATGCATCATTTTTATCACGTAAAACAATTGCTCTCAAACGCAATTGATTTCCTTTTCCGGTTTTAGACATTAGCTCTCTTGCTAATATGCGTCCAATTCGGCCAAAGCCATATAAAACAACATCTTTAGGTTGAATTTCTTCAGATGATTTTGCTTTTTTCAGTTTATCCAAAACAAAATATCTTGCGTCCGGATATTTTTCATCTTCTAAACGATATTCATAAGTAAGTTTTCCAAGGTCTAATTTCGCTGGCGGAAGATCTAATGAAAGAACAACTCTTGCAATTTCAACCGAGTCAAAAATAGTAATTGGTTTACCTACAAATTCGCCTGCGTATTGATGTAAATTAATAATATCGCTGACATTTTTATCCAATAATTGATTTTTGAATAAAACCATTTCTATGGATTTATCATACCATAAATCGCTTATGATTTTAATTAATTCGACACCAGCTCTTCTTCGGTCGACTTGTAATGATACCTCTTTTTGGTACAACGTTTTTTTGCTCATAATTGATTAAATTGAAAAAAGAAAAACACAAATATTTTTAAATTTTGCGCAAAAGTACCTATTTCAATCGATTTCGTAAACAGTTTTATGATTTATTTTTGAAAGTGAGGCAAAAAAAAATTTCTTTCAGCGAAATAAAAAGTCAGTTTATAATAAGGAAAAAAATAGATTCTTTTTGGGAGAAAATAAAAAAGCCACCTTATTTGAACATGCCCCAAAAAGTTAGACACTATTTGGGGCATTTTTTATGGAAAGAAAAGTAAAGTATGACTATGCATTTAAGTTAGAATGTGTAGAA
>NZ_FZNL01000012.1 GCF_900187965.1 Flavobacterium sp. ov086
CTGAACACAACGAAGTTTAAACTCATAATTATATTTTACTTTTCTTTCCATAAAAATGCCCCCAAATAGTGTCTAACTTTTTGGGGGCAGTTCACCCATTGCGCATTTTATATATAAGAAATTCTATTATCGAAGAATATTATTTCCCTTTCAACAACTTTTCTAAATATTCAATCTTTTCTTTTTCAGACTGAACCAAACGTTCGTAAAGCTCAACAACTTTATCAAGAGGATTGAAAGTACAATTATTGTTTGGACCATTTATTTGACCATTACTCGCACTATTGTCATAAAAGTTATTGAAATAATTAAAAATGGCTTAGTGAGGTAAGCAAATCAAAAATAAAGAAAAAGCGTAAATGATTAATGTTCGATCACATTTTCAACAGGTTTCGGTCCGCTTAAATCAGATTCTTTAGTTTTGACAAACTTCAAATAAATAAAATATTCAACAAAAGGAATAATCAGAAACAACAAGAAAAACAACAATTCATGTTTCAGGATTTCTTTAAAGATATAATCTAAAACAGCTTGCAATTTGTGTCCTATTTCTGATTGAATCGAAAGTTCAATTCGTTGAGGTTCAATTTTATCTAATTTTTGCAAAAGCGTTTTGAATTCTGTGTAATCAATATCTTTTACGTTTTTCATGTTGGCTTTATCGTCAACCACTTTCATAAAACCATATACGCACGCGCTGTAAACTTCGGATTCATATTTTTTGAGCAAATACGAAGTCGACGAATTCTTAAAGTTATCTACAGAAGCGAAACCGCTATTATTTTGTTTGATATAAATTGCCAAAGCTTCGGTCATGGATTTGCTCACATCTTCAGACGATTTGGATAACGTTTGAAGCGTATGCAGAAAATCTTTCTTCTCTTTTTCGGATGAAAATGTAGTTCCAATAGTTTTCGAATAAATATTGGCGGTTATACTTTTATTCTCTGATTTCAATACCGAATGTACTCCGTAAAAAAGTCCAATCATCGAAAAGAAATAAATAAAAACAACCATAAAATAGGGAATCCACAGTTTGGCAAACCAGTTGTAATATTTCTTGTCTCGGAAGAAAATGTTTTTTCGGTACAGGAAAACATTAAAAACGATTCCCAGAATCAATCCCAGAACTATAAATAAAACAAGCCAAAAAATAAACCAGCCAATATTGGGTAAAATATATTGTTTCGATATTTCCCAAATTTCAGACCAGGCAATACTGTCGATGAATTCTTTCATATTTTGATTTAAGTGTGATAAAAATAATCAAAACTTTCATTCAAACTAAAAGACTTAGAAAGTTTTCTTTAACTCGTTGGGTCTAATTCTTAAAAAAGATATTTAATACATATTTAAGCTTTTAGAAAATAAAATCCGTTTTTATCAGCGTTTTCGCTTTAGCGAATCAGTAAAATCAGCGTCTAATTTTGACGCGGATAAAACAGATTTACTTCGTAAAAACGCGGATAAAAACGGATTTTTCTAATTACTTTCTTGATTAAAACTATTTTTCTATGTGTTAAAATTAATTAGACTTAATAATTTTTCTTTAACTATTTTTTAACAACAATGAGAGAAAAGGTATATTAATTCAAAAAATATACTACATTTGCTCCCGAAATAAAAACAAAACATACATATGAACCTGTCAGCAATAAAAAATAACGATCGTTTAGTGGGATTTTATCCGACTAAAGACTCCGGGTGTAATATGTATTTTATGGAATAGAAGAGAAATTGTAGTTCGAAACTCAGCATAAATATATAAAAGCGCCCTCATCAGGGCGCTTTTTTTGTTTTAGATACACTTCTCCCGAAGCTTCGGGACGCTCAGTGTGACAAAATTGATCGCTCAGTGTGACAAAAAAGACATTTCGACTTCGCTCAATGTGACAGAATATGATAATAATTAACCGATAACTAAAAATAATTAAAAAAATAATTGACCAAATGTTTAATGACTAAACTAAATATTGAAATATAATCTTGAAAAGTAATCTGGTGATAAACAGTTATTTGATACAATTAAGGATCTGCATAAGTATGCGGACAGGGATTTTTATGATTTTAATATATGTTTAACTAATTGATTATCAGTAAAATAAATTCAAAAATGATTTGGATAATTGATTTTTTCGACATTATCTTTGCCTCAGAAAATTTCAATAGAGAATTTCAAACAACAACGATTTCAAAATATAATACAACATATAAAATGGCTTTTAATAAAAACATATCTAACGAACAACTGCTAAACCCGAGCTCAGATCTTGGACGTTTAACAATACAGGTGCATCAACGCAGGCAATAGGATAATTATATCGTATTAAATCTCATGAAGCACCTTTAACCGGGTGTTTTTTTTATGCCCAAAAATTAAGGATTCTGTATTTCAATTGGTAGAAGGGAGGTTAATTTACCTGGAATGAAGGTTCGAGTCCTTCCGGAATCACACGTTCTCTAGAAAGAACAGGCTCATTGGGGTTACTGGCTAACCTTCCCGATTGTCTCTCGGGAGAAACGGGTTCGACTCCCGTATGAGCCGCTATTTTAAAGGTGCTAAGGTTCTGAGTTGCTAAGGTTCTGAGGTTCAAAGTTGCAGAGGTACAAAGGTTCAGAGGTAAAACTTTGCTCCCGATGCTTCGGGATTGCGACTTTGCGCGATTAATAAAAATAATACTAGCGCGCAATTTTCACGCAAAGTCGCAAAGAAAAATAAGGTTTGTGTCTTTGTGCCTTAGTGGCAAGACAAAACAAAACAAAAACTGGGAAGATAACGGAGGTTGTTTACCCGCCTTGGACGCGGGAGGTCACAGGTTCTCCCGATAGCTATCGGGACTGCTTCCCAGACAAAGAATTTTTTTTGAAGGTACAAAGATGCAGAGGTACAAAGATTCAAAGATAAAACTTTGCGACTCTGCACCTTTGCGCGAGATTAACAAAGTATAAATAAAGTTAGCGCCTTTGTGCCTTAGCAGCAAAACAACATTAAATATTAAAAAATGAAAAAGATAAGTACACTATTCGCTAAAGACCCAACGAATTTAGCACGAGTAATAGACAAGATAAATACTGAAAATGCTTGGGTAATAAGCGGTGAAGCCATTGCTACAAGAAAATTTGACGGAACATCTGTAGCGATTATTAATGGAGAATTGTTCAAACGATTTGATGCTAAAAAAGGACGTGCAATTCCGGCGAATGCGATTCCGTGTCAGGAAGCAGATTTGATTACAGGACATCACCCACACTGGGTAAAGTGCGATAGAACAAAAACTCAAGATAAATTTTTCTTCGAAGGATTTGATTCTTTAGATCCAAAAACAGATGGAACTTACGAATTGTGCGGACCAAAAGTGCAGGGAAATCCGGAGAAATTAGAGAAACATACTTTAATTAAACACGGAAGCGAAGTACTTGATTTTGTAAACCTTGGATTTGATGACTTAAGAGAATTCTTGTCAGAGAATGATATCGAAGGAATTGTTTTCCACCATATTTCAGATGGTAGAATGTGCAAATTAAGAAAAACTGATTTCGGAATTAAACGCTTGGAATTAGAAGTAGTTTAAAAAGAGTCTTGCCACAAAGGCACAAAGGCACAAAGCCACAAAGGATTTTTACGAAATCAAATTAAAACTTTGTGAGTCTGCGACTTTGCGAGAGATCAACAAAGTATTGGAAAAAAATGTAGAGAGCAATTTTCGCGCAAAGACGCAAAGACGCAAAGACGCAAAGGAAAAAGAATAAAATTTAAAATTAGCGTCTTCGTTGCAAATATGAAGTTTAATTTAAAAATAATTATTATGAAACAAGATTACAATAGAATAGCACTAGTTGGTATTGAACAGGAGGAATATGATATTATAAAAGCCAATTATTCAGGACATATTATTTGGCATCAATCCATACCGAAAATCGTTGTAAAAGATGAGGTTCTTTACATGGAAAAAGCCAACGGAATTGGAATGTTACCGGTTGATAAAGTAGTTTATTACGGAATTTATGACAACGATTTTGATTTTATTTCTGGTTTAGCGATCTGGCGAGGAGCTTGTTATCCTAATGCCGCTGCGATGCTCGATTGCCGATTCAAAATACCGTGTCTGGTAAAAGCTTTATCACATTCAAGATTTAGCGCCCCTCGCGGATTTATAAGTGCCGGCGCTTCGGTTACAGTATCGGATGATACGGTTGCAAAATGGGGAAACTGGCATTGTGGCGAAAACAAACATCGTTTTACAGGCGAATGGGAAAGTGAATTTACAGCAACTACAGAACCTTATTTTGAAGGCGAAGCAGTTCGTATCATGATTATTGGGGATGTTTATTGGCAAATTAAATTGGAAGGTGATTCTTGGTTAAAATCGATTCACCCTGATGATGCGGGATTTATGGAAGTTGATCCTGAGTTGCTTGCAGACACTTTGCATATTAAAAACACGTTGCAAATGGATATGATTGGGAATGATTATATCGTTGCAAAAGACGGAACTAAATATTTATTAGAAGTAAATCATATTCCTAATATAACCCGTTTTGAAGACGTTCGACAAGTCTATTTATCGACTGTAATCGAATGGATAAATTAAATTATTTTATGCTGCGCAGAATCACTGCGCAGTATAATTTGAATATTTGCTTAAGAAATAAAACAAGTTCTTTTATAGACTGAAAATCATCAAAGGAAACTTTGATTTACAATATCAAACAAGTCCTGTTGCGTGTTTCTGTATAGCACCATTGTAGGGAACTTTTCGCGAAAGCGTATTATGTTTTTCTATGCAACTTGATTTGGAGGTTTTTGGTTGTTTTCCAAAAAACAATCTCAATCTATTTGTTATGGGTTCGAATCCCATTCGCAGCAATGCGATAACTCAATCGGGTAGAGTAGTAGAAATCAGACTCAAAATCTGTTTTTTTAGAGACCATCACTCTTAAAAAGATGACCATTGAAAAAAAACTGATTTGTCTTTGTCAGTGAGATTTGGATTTGGGGATCCAAAATTTCACACTCATGATAAAACCAGTGCGAACAGAAATGTATTTTGAAATACTCTTTTTCTTTTCAGTTTGATTGTTTTAGCGATTTTTTTAGAATTTAGAATCGCTGTCACAAAATAGAATTACAAAACAATTAGCGTAAACAAACCACAAACTATTCGTCCGTTTTTCTCAGAGGAGAAAGATAATGAGGTTTTTTTATTTAAAAAGAGAGAAAAGAATATAGAATATAGAATATAGAAAATAGAAGCTAGAATATAGAAGCAAGATTGTTGAGACTAGAAAATTGGCTTGAGAAAAGAGACTTGAGAATAAAGATTATAGAAAATAGAACTAAGTTTTGACGGTTACAGAACTTGAAACTTGAAACAAAAATATAACTGAGTTTTTTGTGGGTTACGAAACATGAAACCAAAAAAACTTGAAACCAAAAATAAAGATTTTAGAAAATAGAAAATATAACTAAGTTTTTTAACGGTTACAAAACATGAAACATGAAACCAAAAAAACTTGAAACAAAATATAAGATGATAAAAAGAATTAAAATCGAAGCGTACCAAGTGGGTTTGGTGTTCGAAAACAGAAA
This sequence comes from Flavobacterium sp. ov086, assembly GCF_900187965.1. Taxonomy (GTDB): domain Bacteria; phylum Bacteroidota; class Bacteroidia; order Flavobacteriales; family Flavobacteriaceae; genus Flavobacterium. The sequence goes on from NZ_FZNL01000012.1 coordinate 5,591, forward strand.
ATTAGTGAATGTAATTCAAGAAGGTTTGCACTGGATTTTTGGAGACAAGAATGTAATGCTTTACGATATGAATGCCAATTTCCAAGCGCCATTTGAGTTGAATATTTTGTTGCAAAATGAAATATTGGCTTCAATGTTAGAAGTTGTAGAAGTTGCCGATAACCAGATTGTTTTGCAATTCGTAAACGGAAATTTCAAAGGAACTTTAACTGCGGGAAGATATGCTTTCTGGAAAGGAATTGTAAAAAATGAATTCACGAAAGTAGATCTTTCCAAAATTGAAATCACAGAGAATATTCCTGTAAATTTATTGGAAAACAACCATTTAAAATATTTTGTTAGAAAATTTATAGTGTCAAGCAATGATAAAGCGTTATTGTTTGTAAACGGAACTTTTGTGAAAGAGTTAAAAGCCGGAACACATTATTTTTGGAATAACTCCATTACAATCGAAGTTAAAACTGTTGATGCAAGACAGCAACAAGTGGAGATTTCCGGACAGGAATTGTTGACAAAAGATAAGGCGGGATTAAGAATCAATTTCTTTGTGAGATACCAGGTTATTGATATTATGAAAGCGTTGGTTGATAACAAAGACTTTGAAAAACAATTGTATGTGGCAATGCAATTGGCTTTAAGAGCTTTTGTCGGAGGATTGACTCTGGATGAATTGTTGGCGAAAAAAGACGCAATTGCTGAGGCAATTTTGGCAGAAGTAACTACTAAAATCAACGAGTTGGGATTAGTGATTTCTGATGCAGGAATTCGTGACGTGATCTTACCAGGTGATATGAAAGAAATCATGAATCAGGTTTTGGTTGCCGAGAAAAAAGCGCAAGCCAACAGCATCATGCGAAGAGAAGAAACCGCCGCAACAAGAAGTTTACTAAACACAGCAAAGCTGATGGAAGAAAACGAAATGTTGTGGAAATTGAAAGAGATGGAATACGTTGAAAAAATCGCTGACAAAATTGGAGAAATCACAATTTCAGGAAGCGGAAACGTAATTGGTCAATTAAAAGAAATCTTCGTAAAATAAAAACCATTCGCAGTAAATGTCGAAGGGTTTAATTAAAAAATAAAATATAAACATGAATCAGGAAATGTTATTTATGTCTGATCAGCATTTTGGTCAGACCAATATAATGCCGTTTAAGGAGCGTCCGTTTGCCACAATCAAAGAAATGGATTTGGAACTCATGAAACAACGGAATGAAAAGGTAAATTCTGGAAATACGGGTATTATTTAGTTGATATTCTCTTATATAGTGAAAGTATTTAAAAGCTTTGCAGATAAGGGATTCCCAGTATTCCCGAGTTTTCCCAGGATTCCAATGGATTCCCAAAAGAAAATATATCATGCGTAGTAATACATTAAACGAATATAAAAAAGCGATCAGAAAGAAATATGAAATAGAGAAAGAACGAGAATACTTTGATTATTTGAACAAACCTTCTCGTGGAAAACTACGTGATTTTTGTTGGCTTATCTTTGAGGATAACCCAACGGAAGATGATCTAAAAGTTTTTAGAAATTTATTCTCTATGGATTTTGATGATACCAAAAAGAAAAAGTTCAAGGAACAAAAAGACAAGTTCAGACCTATTGAAACTTTCTTTAAAGGAGAAACAGATCCGTCAAATATTGATGCGATAAATTTGGCAGCAGTTATGGTCGATTTTCATCCGCGTCCTTTTAAAAAGTTTCACGAAAAGTGCAGACTTGAAGAAGCGAAACAAATTGGAACTATTGATAAACCGAAGAAAGCTGTTAAGAAAGAAAAAGAAGTCATAAATATTTTCAAATGGCGGAAACGTTACAAGTCAATCGGAAAAAATCTTCGTCAGGTAATGGCTCTTTTTTAGAACGTTACTTTCAATTGAAAGAAATCTTTGCGAAATAAGAAAGTCATCAGTAAAATGCTGATGGCTTTAGTTTAAAAACATAAAATTAAAAATGAATCAAAAAATATTTTTCACGGCAGACCAGCATTTTGGTCACGCCAATATAATCAGGTTTAGTGAGCGTCCATTTGCTTCAGTAGAAGAAATGGATAATGAGCTCATTAAGCGCTGGAATGAAAAGGTAAGTCCACGAGACGTTGTTTATCACTTAGGTGATATTTCTCTGGCAAGACCAGAACGAACAAAAGAAATTTTCGACCAGTTAAATGGTTCTATTTTTCTGGTAAAAGGCAATCACGACAAATCGGCTTTGACATATCACAAACGATTTGAATGGATTAAGGATTATTATGAATTAAGTGTTCCGGATGAAGATGCGCCAAATGAGAGACAGAAAATAATTCTGTTTCACTACGCGATGAAAGTCTGGAGAAGTTCCTTTAGAGGTACCTGGCACTTGTACGGCCACTCTCACGGTCACTTATTTGATGATCCCACATCCCGTTCTTTTGATGTTGGGGTTGATTGCCACAATTATGCACCACTTTCTTATGATGAAGTAAAAACCTTAATTTTAAAGAAAGATTGGAAAGCTCCTTTTGGAGATAGAGAACTATAAAATATTTAAAAAGTAAACAAATGAAAACTACAGATAAAATTATTATTATCGATTTAGAAGCCACATGTTGGCAAAGTGCTGTCCCGCAAGGGCAGGAGAATGAAATTATTGAGATTGGTTTGGCAGTTCTGGATTCAGAAACTGGTGAGATAACTCAAAATCAAGGTATTTTGATCAAGCCACAACGCTCGAGTGTGAGTCCGTTTTGTACGGAACTGACAACAATTACTCAAGACTTACTGGATAAAAACGGAGTAAGTTTTGAAGAAGCAATCGAGAAATTAGTTGACGAATACAATCCGGATTTATATACTTGGGCAAGTTACGGTCAATACGATCTCAATATGCTTCAAAAACAATGTAAATCATTTGGGATTCCGTATCCAATGGGCGACGAGCATATTAATGTGAAAATCTCCTTTGGCGATAAATTTGGCTTGGTAAAACCAACCGGAATGAACGGAGCGTTGCATTTATTGGATATTCCGCTGGAAGGAACGCATCACAGAGGAATTGATGATGCAAAGAATATCGCCAAGATTTTGCATTGGTGTTTACAGAATTAGATAGCAATCTGTACAAACATCAATCCATTATGGCGAGAAATTTAAGAAAGGAACTGTGAATTTTAGGATTTGCAGTTCTTCCCTTTTTGCGATTTTAAACCTTTTTTTATTTACAATTTAATCAGATAATTGCTCTTGAAATTTTAAGAAACTACCAATATAATTATATATTTGTTGGGATACTTTTTTTGTTAAACAGACTAATAAAAGCATTTTATAAGTTTTGAGGCAAGATCACGCTTAAGTACTATGGAAAGCACAAAAACACCATTTTTAGATACAATTTTTCACCTCAGAACCATTGAGCAGATTATCTTGTACAATAAAATCTTAACTATTTCCCGAATGGAAGAAGCGGATACGGCTTCTTTCCTGGAAACTGAATACGAAAACGAAATTTTAGAATATCCGGATGTTGCACCAAAATTTAATCCAGGTGCTGCATTATGGGCTGCAAGAACAGTATATAGTGCTGCGCAGTTATTATTATACAGAGAACATAAAATAAGTGATTTGAATGATTTTTTGCCTGAATATATGGGCGAAATCAACGCTTCTGTTTTGTTATCTGCGGATATTTGTCTGAGGTTTCTGCCACAGATTATTTTAGAGTTGAAAAGAGTAGATCCAGAGGATTTAGTGATACCAATTTTAGAAAAGCATTTGATTCAGTTCCATTATTCGGCTATAGGATATGAGATTGATATCGAGAATATAAATTTTGATATTTTGGCTGTAAATGAGTGTTTAAAGGGACTTTATCTGAATCGAATTGTCGAAAGAAAAGCAACAAAATTTGCTCAGTCAGACTTTATAAAGAAACAATTAGAAATAGGTTTTGGTGATTATAAAAAAGTATTCTGGCCACAACTTTAAAAGAAAATAAAACAAATTAAGATCAAAATAGAAGCAAAGTAAATGAGCACTACAGACAAATTAAATGCTGTTTTAAAGCATATTAAAGAAACTTTTGTTGGAAAAAATGAAATCATTGATTTATTAGGGATTGGATTGCTGGCAAAAGAAAATGCCTTTTTGTTAGGACCTCCGGGAACGGCAAAAAGTGCCATAATCAGAGCTTTATCAAATGGAATAGATGGCGGAAAAAATTTCGAATATCTATTAACCCGTTTTACAGAACCAAATGAAATCTTTGGACCTTTTGATATCAGAAAACTGAAAGAAGGAGAACTGATCACAAATACAGACGGTATGATGCCAGAAGCCTCGATGGTGTTTCTGGATGAAATTTTCAACGCCAATTCAGCAATTTTGAATAGTTTGTTGATGGCATTGAACGAAAAAATATTTCGTCGCGGTAAAGAAACCAAAAAGTTACCGGCACTTATGTTTGTTGGTGCAAGTAACGTTTTGCCCGAAGATGAATCGCTAAACGCGTTATTAGACCGTTTTTTAATTCGTATAAAATGTGATTATGTAGAACCGGATTTACTTCACGAAGTACTTTTGGCAGGTTGGAAATTAGAAGGCGGAAACAACAAAGAAGTTCCAACAATTCTTGCTGATGAAATTCGCGAATTGCAATTGCTTTGTCGTCAGGTTGATTTAACCGGAATACGAAATCAATACGTTGATATTGTTCACAGTCTTCGAAATACAGGTATAAAAGTATCTGACAGACGTGCGGTGAAACTTCAAAATCTAATTGCGGCAAGTGCTTTAATGTGCGGAAGAAATGAAGCAATTTTATCTGATTTATGGGTATTGAAATACATTTGGGACAACGAAGAACAAATCGAAATCCTGGAAGGAATCATTAATCAGATAATTGAAAAAGATGATTCGGTTTTGGCGCATCCACAAGCGATGTACAATAAAGCTCCGGATGCCGAAAGCGTGATGAAAGAGGTTAATTATTTAATCGAAAAATGGCAGGATGATAGCCTTTCGTTTGAAGAACAAAACGTCATTAAAGATAAATTAAGATACATTCAAACGCGTTGCGACTGGATTAAAGATGCGGAACAAAAGAAATACATTCAGAATCATATAGAATCTCTATGGCAGAAAATCCTTCAAACTATTTAAGATGTATTTTTTAGAAATTAAAAAAGAAAACAAAGATTTTTTAGGATCTATACGGCATTGGGAAAACCTGAAAATAGCTTTTGAGGCCAATGTTGTATGGGTAAAAGATTTCTTGGCAGAACAAATAAATACGCCCGAAATTCAGCAAATTCCGTATAAGAAAGTGTATGAATTAAAAGAGAATTTGTTGTTTGAACAAGGGAATCTTTTGCCTTCAAAGAAACTTCCGTCAGGTTTGTTATGGACACCAATTTTGCGTGCATTACCGGTTTCGCTACCTAAATTTAATCACAACTTCTTTGGGATTGATGAAAAGCTTGAGATAACAATCAAAACTTCTCAAGAAATAAAAGAAGCGTATGCTTTGCTGGTGAATTATGATGAATTGAAACTGTACATCGAGACAGTGCCAAAGTATAGACTTGAACCTTTGCAATGGGTTGTACTCGATAACAAAGCCTTAATTCTTGGAAATCCATTGTTACCCATAAAAGGCAAAACCTATTGGTTAGATCATGATTTTTTGTTGCCAACGGGATATAATTTTGAATGGTTTGCTTTAACAAAAAAACTTCAGGAAGAACTAAATCTGTCAAAACAAAACCTAATACTCTGGAATAAAGATAACAGCTATTCTGTAATTCCAAAAACAACTATAAAACAACTGTCAATCAGTTCATTTCGCTTAACTTTTTCATAAAATAAAAATGGAATTTCAAAAATATTTTCAATCATACGAGGACTATTTCTGGGAATGGGACAATCAAATATATGCTCCAGATGAGGTTTTTGAGGCAATAACAATTCCTAATGGATCTACTATTGGTTACGAGAAATTTGTTTTTGAAATTTTAGAATTTTTATCTGATGACAGTATTCCTCCGTTTGGCTCCTTATTGCTGGCTATAATTGCGACTAATCCGGAAAATGGACCTTCTATTCAGATGGTTTATGATTTGGTAAAAAGAAAAGAATCAGCAGACTCTTTCCGGACAGCAAAATCCATGGAAACATCTAATTTTTTTAGAATAGGATCGACTATTGGTTTTATGAAAATACTTTCTTCTTTACCGGAGGATTATAAAACAGGCGAGAAAAGGATGAAACTTTTTCAGACGATATTTCAGGATTGTCATAATAGAATTTCATCAGATAAAGCAAAAAAAGTCATTGAGGATTTTAAAAAAAACAGATATGATGTAATCGCCGATGATAGTATAAATCCGTTTAACGAAGCTAATTTTATAAAAGATTTTAGAACACTTGCGCTCTTAAAAGTAAAGTTTCCCACGGTTCATTCTATTTTAAAAGCCATGGAAGACCTTCCTTATGAAGAGGTACATGATAAATTGAACGAGCAGGTTTTAGAAGAAAAAAATCTATCTGAGAGTGCAACTGATTTTGTAGATCAGCTTATCGAAGAGGATAAAACTTTTCATGTTGGAAGTCTTATCAAGCGACTTTGGTCCGGATTAAACATTCCTTTGCATCACAATCATCCAAGCGAACAGCCTTTGGGAGGAATTTCTGATTTGACAAATAAAGGCGATTTTGACAAACTTGTCATTTCTGAATTTGCTTATGACGATGATGTTTTTATGTCCCGAATTGCCAATAACGAAGCGCTTTATATACAAAGAGAAGTTCCGCCTGAGGCTGATAAATTTGAACGTATTTTATTGATAGATAGTTCTTTGAAAAACTGGGGAAATCCTAAGATTCTTTCCTTTGCTTCAGCAATTGCGATAGCCAGACATCCAAAAACGGATATAGAATGCAAAGCTTTTGTTGTTGGAGAAAGCTACGAAGAAGTGACTTTTGACAATGTACATCACGTGATAAAAGCATTAAGTAAACTTAGCGGAAAACTGGATTGTGCAGCCGGATTGGATTCTTTTTTTCTGGAGAATAAAATCAGCAGTAAAAATCAGGAAGTTTTTCTTTTTTCATCCGAAGAAAGTTTAAAAATGACTTCAATGCAAAAAATTACAAATGATTATTTCGGAAATATAAAATACACATTTTCAGTAGGAATGCAGGATGTCAAGGTTTTTAAGAACCACAATAATGGCAAAAAAATGCTTCAGCATATTATAATGCCATTAGATGAATTGTGGACTAAAAGCAACGATAAAAAGGCTGTTTCAGAAAGAGATTCGTCGAAAGAAAATATTCCGTTGTTATATCCTGTAGAACGAAATTACCATACTATTTTTCATGAAGGTAATCTTTTCTATACGTATGTAAACAGAAGTCTGTTTTTGTTTGCAAGTAATAATTTTGATAAAGGATTTAAAAAAATAATGTCAAATCTTCCTTTTGCAAGTGGAGAATTCGCAATTAAAACAAACAGCAAAGGTCAAAGGCTATTTTTGAATTATTCTAGCGATGAGGTACGGAATATCAGTATCATAAATATTGAAACGGAGGAATTAAAAACTGCCGAAGTTTTTTATAATGAACTAAAGGGAAAGAAAATTAGCTTTTTTGTGTTTAGTGGTGAATTTCATTTAACTGATAATATAGATTTTTGGCGTGTTAGTGATGATTTGAAAATAGAAAAGGCTCATGGAGATGCTGTAAAAGAAGCTTTTGATAATTATTTTAAAAAGCAATTTTCGTTTAAACATAATTTCATGAACAATAAATCCAAGTTCAGCTTTGTTAAACGGATAAAAAGTCTTTCAATAAGAAGTAATTTCATTGAAATTAATGGATTTTGTTTTGCTCATTTAGAGTTCATGAAATCACATCATTACTATAGTAACAGACCCAATGATTCGGATATAGAGTTTGAAGAAAAAGTCAGGCTGATTTTAAAAAACAAAGGAGAATCATTTATGGATGTTGTTAAAGTAATAAAAACAAACACAGACAAATCTTTGGTTGAAGCCAAAAGTATTGTAGATGAAAATTTAGGAGTTATTTTAAATGATGTAACAAAAGATGAAGCCGAAAAGTTAAAAAGGATAATCGAAGGTAACGGAGCAATTTGTTACATCGAGACCTTGTTTTTTGAGTCTAAAGACGGGAGTAAAGTAACAAATCAAGATGGAATTCTAATATTTGAAAGTAGTAATGAGGAAATCGAGAAGATCTATATTCCTTTTGTTATTGACGGAAGAACTGTTATGGCAACAAAAGAGGAGTATTCCGGGAATGAGTATTTCATTTCAGAATATTTGATGGAGAGTATAAAGGATAATGCGTTCAAAGAAAAATACCTGGATCCGTTTATCCAAAATATCGTGAAACATGGAGCTTAAACTAAAAATAGATTCTAAAAATGCATTTCCAAAAGGAGGTATTTTTATTAAAAGTACATCGCCAAAAATTTGGCTGGAGCAAATTCAGTTTATCGGTTTATCCCTAAATTCGGTACAGGTTTTTGCAGTTCCGGATGTTACTGCAAATGAGCTTTATGGATGTTTAGTGGTTTTGAACCAAAATAAAATAAAGGCAGGAGATATTGGTAAAAATAACTTTTATCAATTGGTAGAAAACAAGTTGTTTATTCCTGAAAACACTACGATTGTACCGCAACTTGCAAAAGAAGAGTGGCGTAAATTGTTTTCGGATAATTATCATTTTTTGCATCCCGAAATTGGTTTAGTCGAGCTGAAAGAAGCTGTAGAATGGGAAAATCTGATACAAGTTCCGGCAGTAAAAGAAAAGAATGTTATTGAACCTTCAAAGACGGTTTCGATCCCCAATTTTATTTCTTCTTTGCGCATTGAGGTTGATAAGGAAAAAATCCTGGAAGCAATAGAAAATCCGACTTCTGATCAGGAAATCCCTGAAGAATTGCCTTTTGATTTGCAAAAATTAGTAAATGGAAATCAGCAGGAAATGGATAAGTTTTTAGAACTTATGGATAAAAATCCTGAGTTGGCATTGCAATTGGCGATTCCTTTGGATACAATGGGAACTTCAAGAGGCGGACACTTTGGACAGTTTTCTTTTGATACAAGAGGACTTAATGAAGCTGGTGGATTTAATGGATCTAGTAGTGGTATTGTAGATAATGGCGGCGGGTTTAGGGATATTAATGGAAATCGATATGATGCAGATACACGAAGAGAATCTCCTGTTTTATCTGATGGAGTTAATCCTTTTCTTAAAGTTTTCAGATTTGGTTCCGTAATCCTTTTTATCATACTGATGAGGAGCTTTGATCCGGATTACTCACATTTTGAATTTAGTTCCTTATTTAAGGGGTTTTCCGGTTTTTTGATTTTAGCACTTATTGTGTGGTTCTTTTTTTCGCTTTTTTCCGGTAGAAGCAGTAGTAATAGTAGTAGTGAGAGTACAAATATTGGAGGAAATACTCCAATGACTTCTGGGAGACCAGCGTATTCAGGTGGTTCAGCATTGATAGATTCAGATCGATTTAGTACTTTGGAAAATAGATATGAAAAACTGGCAGAAGAATTTATAGCCAAAAAAGACTATCAGAAAGCTGCTAATATCTATTTGAAATTATTAAAAAAATATCCTAAGGCGGCAGATATTTTAGAAAAAGGAGAGTTGTATACAGAAGCAGCAGCAGTTTATTTAAAGTATTGCAATAACAGGCAAAAAGCTGCGGAATGTTATGAAAAAGGACGCGCTTATAATGAGGCAATTGAGCTCTATAAAGAACTCGATAATGATGAAAAAGTGGGTGATTTATACTTGGTTTTAAAAAACAGGAAAGAAGCCAACAAACATTTTAGAAAAGTAATCGAAAGCTACAAAGAGAATTTTCAATATGTAAAAGCATCATTGGTTTACAGAGATAAAATTGAAGATATAACCGAAGCACAGGAATTACTTATAGTGGGTTGGCGAACGAATAAAGATGCCGGAAGATGTCTTAATAATTATTTTGCAAATATTAAATCGGCAGAAGATTTATCTCTTGCGATACCAAATATTTACAAAAGCGAGGTGACCTCAGACAATGCGATAACGTTTCTTAATTTATTGAAACATGAGTTTAGCAGATTTGAAGCTGTCGAAGAAGTTACCAAAAACATTGCTTACGAAATCGTGGCTGAACGTATTGATGAAAAACCGGATGTTGCTTCAGAATTACTGAGTTTTAATCCTAATAATAAAGCAATACTCAAAGATGTTATGAAGTATAAATGGAAGCGAAAGAAGGCGTAATGATTACTTTAAAACAAAAATAAAAGAAGCCGTTTCAGTAAATGAAACGGCTTCTTTATGTTATTTTATTTCAAGTTGAATTAAAAAGTTGTTTTAAGAAATCGTCATTTTAACTCCCAAAATATGTTTACAAATTCCTCTTTTACCCTGATAAGCGGTGAACCAATCGCAAGTACATCTTTGCGAATTACTATCGATAATTACTTTGTGTACAACGCCGGAACCTTTTACTTTGGCTTCAATATAATCAGCTCTTCGTTCGACGATTTCGATATCTTCGTTATCGATTAGTTTTTTTGCATTTTTAAGTCTTGGATTTAGCGATAAAATACGTTCGGTTTTAAAAGGAAGACGACGATAGAAATGTGCTTTTTCACTTAAATCATAGCCCAATAATCCCATAGAAGATAAATTTGAAGTCAGATTATCCATCGTGCCAAAATCGATATCATTTTCGATAGAAAGCATTGTTGGGTCAAAAGTTTCGTTCGATTTTAGTAAACTGTTCAAACCGTAAACCCATTCTATTGGTAAGTTTTCGGTCATGGTTTCCAGTACATTTCCTTCGCCAGAAAATCCTCTGTATGAATCTGGAGAAAAAGCCATTAAAAGCTGCATTTTTCCAAATTCAGCAATTATCGCACAGGTTTGTTGGTCTGATGATTCATAAATGTAAATTTTATCTACAATTGCGAGAATTCCTTCTAACAAACGCAATCTTTGCACGCCGCCAATTCTAACGCTGTCGGCTGTAGCCAAAGTCGAAAACATAAATTTCCCGGCTCTTTTGGTAATAAAAAAATCACCTTTTACGGTTCCTTTTGGTAAACTTTGAAACAATTGAATTGTCTGAATTTTGTTCAATTCAAACTTAATATCCATATCTGCCAGATACAACTGAACGCTCGTTAAACCTTTTATCCAGCGCATGGGCAAAGTCACTTTTTTCTCCGTCACTTTTGCCTTGCTGGTAATCACCTGAACGTCCTGCTGACCAACGGCAAGTGTTACTTTTTCATTTTTCTGAATTGCGTTTAAGGCATTCAGCATCGGATCATTAAAATCGACATTCGTAGTTCCGTTGGCGATAAATTCTCCGTCTATCGCTTCAGGTTTCATATCCAGTCTTACATAAACGCCATTACAAGACGAAAAACCTTCAAAACGCAATCGCTCAGATCCCGCTGAAACGATGGGATCACGAAGACTTGGCGGAATTGGTCCAAAACTGGAACGAACGACTTTGGCAATTGTCGTCCAGCATTTTGCCGTAACATAAGGATCAGTCAGACTTCCCCAGAAAAAACACGGAATGTTATTGACTTCTTCAATTTCGGTTTGATGGGCGAGAACCAGATTGTTGATGCCTTTGGTTTTACTGTAAGTAGAAATTCCTTTGTAATTATATTCGAGATCTGTCATTTTCTTTATTTTAAAATTTGCTTAATCAATGATTTAAGCGATGCATTATCTTTCCATTTTTCGAAGAAAACAATTGCTTCCGCGGATGGTTTCTGATTGGTTTTGGTCAGGATATCAAGATAATTTTCTACTATTTTCTTGAAGTTGGTTGGTAATTTTTCTTTTAAATCGAGATTGGCAAAGAAAGAGTTCAGCAACTTCAATAAAGCATTATTATGCAAAGGCGAAACATCTTTTATGGCGATTAATCCGTCGACTAATCTTAGGAATACGCCATATTTTTCAGTTGCGAGATATGCAATTTTCTGAGCAAAAAGTTCAATGTCTATAACTTGTTTTTCGATTAAATGAATCAAAACTTCAGATGCCAGTAATCGCAAATCTTTCTTTTCCTGAAAGAAACAGCAAGCATACAAAAGCAAACTAATATCTGAGAATCGAAATTCAGGGCGGTTAACTACGTCCAGAAAACCTTTTAATTCCGGTTTTGCGCCATCGGCAATATTACAATTATGTAATAAAGTCAATGCCAGCGCATCTGAGTTTTGTGGTGTAAGACTGTGCCAGAAATAGGTGTTTCCTGCATAATTTAGATTATAGTCCCAAGTGTTTGATCTCTTGTAAACATCCTGGCTGTACAACAAATAATTGGGGATTTTAGAATAATTAGGCAAGTCAAATCCTAGTTCGTACCACGATGGCGTTCTTTCTTTTTCTTTGGTTTGATAATTCGTCCACTCGTTCCATTTTTCCTTAAACTCGACCTGAGGTTTAAAAGGAGATACCACAAACGGAATCTCTTTTAGATACGTATTTTCGAATTCAGGGAAAGTATCGTTTGGATAAAAAGTTCTTGCCGCAACAGCCCAAAGCGATAAGTTTCCGGTTTCTTTTGTCGTTTTACCCATTGTTGCCAATAGTTTTGAGAATAAAGAGGTGGAATCTAAATTTAGTTTTTCATCGGCACCAAGACAAAACGATAAAAGCTGTTTGAGTTCGCCTTCTATGTTATTCAACAACGGAATCGCCTCTTCGACATTTTCTCTCGGCATACGCGCGATTGCAATAGCCAAATCGACAGAATCAATCTCTTCATTAGTATTTTGGTAGGCAATAATTCTTTCTAATAAAACCTTTGGAGCAACCCAATATGGTTTATGACTTGGAAAAGAAAGTAGAGGCAAAGCAGAGTTCGTATCTATTTTTTGCTGTACTTTTTCGAGTAAAGGCTGCATTAACAAAGTGGTATTAATCTTTGAATAATGATTGACTTTGCTGTTGAATTTGTTATCGATATTTGGGATTTTATGCAATAAAAATGCCTTCACGAAATTTTTGTGAATTGCTTCGAAATAATTTTTCTGCAATTGTTTTTCGTAAGGCTGCAACTGCGGTGAATAATCTGTCGGAAACAAATTTCGTTGCGAAATGTAAATATTCAATAGAATTTCTGAATCTAATGTTTCTTCTGAATTTATGAAATTTCCAAATTGAAAAACAACATCATTCCAATCCTTAGGCAATTGAACTTCTTCTGTAAGCAATAATTCTTGTTGAGGTTCGAATGTATATTCTTCTAAAGCAGAATCATCAAGAACTAAATCGCCTTCATTTAGAAACTGAGTTAATCCTGATTTTATATTTCCCTGCATTAATGTTACATAAGAAGATAATTTCTCTTTAAGAACTTTATCTTTTACGTTCGCAATTTTGGTAATTATTTTGGTAGCGCGTTCCTGCAAAGCGAGATCGGCAATTACATAAACATCGGCAATAATTGATGCAATCGTTGCGCTTAGTTTAGGATTTGATTTGGTGATTTTTTCCAGAATTGGCAAAACATTTTTAATGGCTGCTTTGCAATCGCTTCGCATCATTAAAGGTTCGAGCCACTCGAGAAATGATTTGGTTTTGAATTTTGGATGATCGTATATTTTCTTAATCAATTCAATTCCGTAACTAGTTATTGGCGGATAAGGATGGTGTAAATACGAGAATATGTTTTCCTGTAGAACAATAAGCTCATCCGGTGTAACATTAAATTCATCTATTCTTTTTCTAAAAAACGATTTCAGGTTATTATTCCATTCTTTAGTTTGAATCAGGATAGCATTTTCGATAAAAAACGCACGATCCATCTTTTTTTCGTCTAATAATGATTTATAGATAATAGCCCAAGTCTGAAATTCATCATGTTTTTGCTTATCATTTTCCCTAAAAAAGCTGTTGTGCAGAATCGTTTCATAATTAAACAATTCCGGAATATCCCTTTGCCAGGTTAGTTGGTCATTCAATGACGTATTAATAAATCTTCGGGTCTTCATTTTGGCACGCCACTCATTTGTTGCTGCCAGAGTCAGCGCATATAATTCAGGATTAAATTGCAGTAAATTGTGTTCTTCTAATTTGCGAAGTGTATGGTAGTTGAAACCAACCCAGTCTTGTCTTTTTACTTTTTCTAAAATAAAAGTATCGAGCCAATTGGGTTTTGCCCACAATAAAACCTCCATAACCTGAGGTTTTTCGTCAATTTCGTTCAGCAAACTCAAAGCTTCATCCCAGGAATTGATATCTGCTTTATCAAATAAAGCGATGGCACTAAGCGTAATAATGTCGTTTTGCTTTTTATCGCCGCGGGTTCCCCAGCCATAATCGTGTTTGTCTTTTTTTACATAACCCGGATCTTTTGTAAGATCAGTATACGTCATAAAATAACGTTTACTTTTTTTGATGAGTTTTTTTAAAGCTTCAATATTCCCTTTTGATTTTTCTTTTAGAAAAGGTAACAGTAAATCTATATTTTTAGATTTTATAATAGCGTCATATTCTTCAAGAACTTCATCGGATTTAGCGCTTTTAGCTGTTTTTGGTTTTGAAGCTGCAGCAACATCACCAGTTTCTGAATATCCTTTTTTTATTTTTTCGGCAAGTATTTTTTCTGCTGATTTCAGAGATTCTTCCTCTGTAGAGAATTTTTTGGTTTGAGAAGTTCCCGATGTTCCGTTTTTACCATAAATCACCGTATATTCTAATCCCGTAACTTCAATTTGCCAAAACTTATCTGAGTTTCCGTCTATGTATTTTAAATTTTTTTTCATGCTGTTTTAAGAACTGAAATTGATTAAAAAGAAAGTGTGCGTATATTCTCAAAAATATAAAATTATTAAGGTTTATCGGGTGTTTTTAAAGCAAAATTTAGGTTAAAATTGTTAGAGGTGTCATAAGTCTTTCAGAATTAGAGGAGTCGTCCTATTGGAGAAATAACAGCTAATTTAAATCCATGATTATAATCTCTTTGACTTCGTCTTTCTGGTTCGTTTTCAGGTAAATTCATAATAAGTCAATTTTATGTCAACTTATTTTATGACGAGGCACAAAAAGAAAAAAAGCCGTTTCATTTTGAAACGGCTTCTTTATGTTATGATGTTGCTTTTGTATGCAATGACATTCTGGTTGCCAGAATATGTTCGCAAGGTCCTTTTCGCAATTGATTTGATTTGTAAAAAGAACATTCACAATTGCCCTCAATAAGTCGGTTGTCTTTGTCTAAAACTGCCAAAGTATTATAAGTGAATTCTTTACTGGTTACTTTTCCTTTGATCTGCAATTTATCTTCTTTTACCGAAGAAGTAATTCTTATACGATTTTCGGTAATATATTGATTTGCAATTTCTTCTTGCGGACTTGCGAAACGCAATGTTTTCATATTCAAAGGTTCCTGCGTTAATTCCCTTACACGATATAATCCTAAATTCAAATCATAAATTACTCGTCCCGCCTGAGTATAAGCTGTCAATGAAGCCGAAACTACCGAAGGATCGAGATTTAGTTTTTTAGATAAATTATCAGAAGTATCAAACCAGTTTTCTTTTAAAGCATTGAAAACTTTTTCCTGCGTAAATAAATCAACAGTACTTCTTGGCGCCATTAAATCAAAATTTCCTGCTGTACTCCAATCGTTTTTAGTCCATCCTGATAATCCTAAAGTATAAGACATATCGCCTAAATCAGCAATGAAAAAGGATGGTAAACCAGAGCCTAATAAAACGACTTTAAAATTTTGTGCAATAGGAATAAGCCTTTCTAAAATAAGCAATCGGCGTCTTCCCCAAATACGAATTGTTTTAGCCTCATTTCCTTGAAAAACAGAACGATGAAAGGTAATTTCGTCATGCGATGGCTCAAATATTGCTTTGATAGGTTTGTCCGGTTCCAGTACAAATCTTAGAGCTCTTGGTCCTTTCTTTTCTTTGAAACGACGCAAATATTGGCACAAGCTAAAAATATCCATTGGATGTAAATCAAGCACAGTTGCCGGTAAAGTCATAGCAGAACTTACTTGCAAAAATCCTCTAACCCAGGAATCCGGTAAATCTATTTTTACCTCTTTATAAACTTGTTCGTTAGTTGTTTTTGCTTCAAAACCAGATGGATCGATCTTAAACTCGGTTTCTTTGTAATTTCTTATTTTTTGGAATTCATTGTACAATCCTTCTGAATAATCAATATTTGTCGTACCACATTTAAAGTCACTGATTTCTGTAAATATATTATAGTTACAGCTTAATTTTCCATAAGAAGATTCGTCTTTACTGAAACATTCAAAAAATACTTCGTCTGGATGTACTGTAATTACCGGATCTAAAACGTACCAGGCATCTTTATCGTTTTTATATAAATAGTCAAAATAGGCACTTTTGGCTTTGTTATAAGGTCCTAAAACGGTTCTTTTCTCTTTTTGAACAACGCTTAATTCTTCTTTTAATTCCTGAATACGGGCACGGACATTTTCAATTTGAAAGTCCGCCATATATTCGCTCAGCCAAAGTTTTTCTTGCTCTGCTGCCCATAATTTATATTCTTCTTTATCCTTAGGGGAAAAACGTAAATCAGAAATTACCACATCATGCAATGCAGAAATAGCTTCTCTAAAGGCTATTTTTTGATTTAGTTTTCCAACAAAAAAAGTAGGTTCCCTAAGTGTATCAGGAGAAAAACTCATTCCCGTACTAGTAGAAGTGTTATTTACAATGGTGCTTCCGCTGTATTTATAATCAAATAACATAACTTAGTTTTTAAGGATTAAATGGGTGTCCAATTGCGGATAAAGCGTTTTTAGATCGGTCAAAATAGCAATGCAATTTGCCTTATCCTGAATCGTTACAGTCGCCGAAACAGCATCAATAATTTCTGTTACAAAAATTGCAGCTTCTTCGTCCTTTTTTCCTTCCTGATGTAAGAATTCAAAAATACGCTGTTTGGCAATTCGGGCTTTGTGCACACGGGTCAAAACAGAACGGAAATAGAAATCAAGTTCTTTTAACTTCAGGAGATTATCTGTAGCATACGTATTTAGATAATTCGTTACAAAAAACTGAATGTTTACGCTAGGATGCTGGCTTAATTTCGTTAGATAAGTTACACCATCATCCGGATTAAAATATCGGGTAATTATTTCTTTTCCAAATTGTTCCACAGCCGGCAATACAGAATCTACAATACTAATCAGGCATTCTAAATCCCAATCGGTTTCGTCAAATTCAGTTTTGAAAAAATGAAAAGCAAATGCTCTTGTATCGTCCCAGGTTGTATCTAATATTGCCAATGCATTATTTCTTTCTGCTCGAATGCGCTCTTTTTTGTCCATAAAATAATTCCAGCACCATTGTCTGATAGCAAGGATTTCATGGTTTCCTAAAGAGATAATCTGGCGAATTGTAAAATCATCTTTTTGGGCATATTTTTTCAAGATCTCGTAACCGGTCAATTGACTTTCTCTGTAATTAGCGTGAATCAATTTGATAACATCCCGAGGATTTAATGCGGTATTCCAATGACTTTCGGTTTCTTCAAGGATATATTTTTTGAAAGCCAAATGTGCGCCTTCAAATTTTTCTTTCCTAATCATAGCATAAACTGCATCCGGAAGTGCAATGTCAATTATAGTAGATTGTGATTTACCCAACTTTGTAATAAGCTCCAAAACATCTTCAAGAACATCTTGATACTGATTGTGGAATAAATCTAACAAAAAGTTACTATTTGCTAAGAGATAATCCTGCTGATAATTGTTTAAAAGCTGAATTCCATTTTTTCTAATTTCGACACTATCATCTTCTAAAAAGAGTGCTATTAACGAAAATGGAATTTCTTTAGAATCCACTTTTTCAGATTTTAGAATTAAAATATTGCTGGCAAGTAAATTATTAGTTTTTAGATCAGAAGAAATTAAACGTGCCACAATATCCCAGCTTAATTGTTCCAGTTGTGAGGTAGCTATTTTTTTAAGCCTTTCGATTGCCAGAGTTGCGAGATTATTGTTTACTGCAGATTCTTCGAATGTAAGGAGTTCAACGATTACTTTTCCGGTAATTACTTTGGCTTTATCTTCTGTAAATGCAAAGTTTTCTAAGGTGCTTGTTATCCAGTTTTTTAAATCAGGAATTTCGTTAAATATCAATTTTACAACACATTCAATATCATTCAGAAATAACGCTTTGTTTGCTTCAATGTGGTTTTTAGACCAATTTCTGGCAACTGAGGTTTTAGAATTTAATACAGCTGCAATAAAACCAACCTGAGTAGAAAGTGTATCATTTTTTAAGAGAATTGTTTCGAATCCTAAATTGTTTGGAATCGTAAAATTGCTGTTCAATAAATTTAATATACTTGCTTCATCAAAACGATTGATTAAAGTATTATAATCGTTTCTAGACTTTAAATTTTGATAAGCAAAGTTATGAATCACATTCATTTGCGCTTCCATTATAAGCTGAATGTAAGCTTCAGGAAAAGCGTCCCAATGTTCCGGAAACAATTCAAAACGAGTTGTGGGAATTTCCACGATTGGTTTTGGTTCTTCAGGAACGATCAGACTTTGAGGTTTTTTCTCTGTTTCTTTTTTACCGAAAAAAGTTGAAAACGCTTTTTTAGCAACATCCAATACAGATCCGGAACTCTCAGATGACGAGTTGTTTACGTTTTTTTCCTGATTGGTTACTTTTTCACTTATTTTGGTTACCTGATTTGGATCGTAATAATAGTTTTTGCTCGAGAAAACTTCCTGATTTAAAATGAATTTCATCTTTGAAGTGAAAATTCGTTTCTTATCATTCCCAAATAAGATGGTTGAAAGTAATGCCAAATTCGAACACTCCGGATAATCTACTACGGTATAATAATATTTTTTATCATTATAATTGTATTGTCCATAAGTGTTTATGGGTGATTTATCGGCTTTGGTATAATCATTCTCTGTATACTTTGATAAAATTGATACAGCAAATTTGAGGTACTTTTTTGAATCTGTTTCAGCATCCATTTCTTTCAAAAAGCGAAGACTGTTTTTCTGGAAATAAAGTTTGGTTAGATTCGAGAAAGCGATTCTGGTATCTTCTCTGCGAAGCTGTTCTCCCAATGAAGGGGTTCTTGTAAACATTGGGTTTTCATTCTCAAATCGATACGCAAGAACAGCGATAACATCTGCATCGTTTCTTATATGAGCCAGTTTGTAAATGGCTCTAATGTGCTTGAAATATGGCGGCCTGAACGGAACTGCTTCCAGTAAGAAAACCACGATTTCATGTAGTTTATTCTCAAATTTTGCAACTAAGTATAAAGCTGTCAGATAATTGATAGAATTGTTCCCTAGTTCTTCCTTTAGAAAAATCACTAGTGAATCGAAATCTTTTTTATCGACATAATATCTTGCTTCCTGAGGAATTGTCTCAAGAATTGTTGAAATATGTTTTTGTAATTCTACCTCTTTTAAGATTCCTAATAAACCTTCGTGCGCCAGATTTCGGATATATTCTTTTTGTTTGCCTTGTTGTAAAGCGTATGATTTGAAAACGTCTTCTGCTGTTGTGGATTTAAGTTTTATCAAAGCCCAAATTGCAGAATAGGTTTGTAAGTCATCTCCTTTTGATACTAATTTAATAATATAAGGAATGGCTTCCTGCATGTTCAATAATCCCGCTTTCCAAATAACACGACTGGTTTTCCAGTATGTTTTAAAAGTTTGTTTGCCCAATACAGCATCTTCCAGACGTTGAAGAATAACACCATTTATAGAATCAGGTTCTACGCTTTCTAAGGAAGGAAGATCTATTAATGTTTCTATTTCTGAAGCATATCCTTTAACTTTTTTTTCGTTTTCAAGTTTGTCAAAAATGATTTGTGCTTTTTCAGCCGAAACATATTCCGGTGTTTTAGTTCCGTCTTTCAAAACACTTCCTCTTCGTCCGTATCTAAAATTTACCACATAATTAGCAGCATCGATAGCACAAAGGTCGATTTCGTATACTTTATCTGAATTCCCTTCTTTATAGAAAAGTTTAATCTGTTTAATTAATTTCATAATTGAAAAGGGTATTAATTAAAAAATATTCCACCAGTTTTCCGGCTTGTTTTCCGTTAGTACTTCTTTTATTTCCGCAACAACAGGAACAGGGATTTCAGTCACTTTTTCAGGAACATTTGTTTTTTCTATATGCGGTAAACCGTGTTTATTTATAATGGTTTTCAATTTCTCCTTTAATACAATTCCTTTTTCGGGATTCACCATAAAGACATAATTGATGTAACCTTCTACGGCATTGATTAAGTGAATGGCTTTTCCCCATTGCTGGTCTTTCCATCCGTTTTTTTCAATATTGTGTAATACTGCGCGAAATTTTCGCAGCTGAATTCTGTCGATATTTAGTTTGGTATTTACAACAACTCCGGTAACCTTTTGCTGCATGCCTTTTCGCATAACATGCACTTTGTCAGGATGAATTACAAAACCTTCGGATTCAATTATTTTTTTGGTATAGAATAATAATTTGGAAACATTTTGAGCATTTTCTTCCGTTGTAGAAAAACTCATATCGTCTGCATAACGCGTATAGCTAAAATTTAATTTCTTGGCTAAACCGTTGATTTTTTTATCCATTTTATAAACAATCATATTGCTTATGGCAGGACTTGCAGGAGAACCCTGAGGTAATTTGCGTTCGCCGGATTGTACATAATAAGTAACTCCGTCGAGTGTGGTTTCATTAATTTCAGAGTAGGTACATAACAAACCTAAAATTGTAGCAAGCTCTTCTGAGTAGCCTATTTTATGAAATAATCCTTTTACCCTTTTATAGGTTACAGTTGGGAAAAAATCTTTTAGATCGATGTTAACCACAATGTCTTTATTAACGTGTGGTTTGGCATTGGTTACAATAGAACGCTCTTTTATAAAACCATGCGCTTCATCTGTAAAAGGTATTTTATGAAGTATATTTTCTAAAATCCAGTTTTGGATTTCTTTTAATTTTGGTTTTGGAGCCGATATTTTGCGTTTACCGCCTGATTTTTTTTCAAGCTCAAAAGTATGGTAATGGTTAATTTTAGATACTTTTCTGTTGTAAGCAAGATATTGTAATGCTTTCAAATCGATTTGCATGCTTTTTGCCAATGCTAATGCATCTTCGAAAACAGGCAAATTATATTTTTGTAAAATATCAGAATTGGTTTCTTTAATATTTAAACCTTTTGAAACGGATTCCCCTAAATATAGAATTTGCTGCTCTTGCAATAATTTCCAGTTTTCGGCTTTCTCTATTCTTTTTTTCTCTTGGTTTAATTTGGTTTCAACCCTTTTTTCTTTGGCAAGTTTCATTCGTGCTTTACGCATTTCAAGAATCATTGCTTCTCTGTTGCTAAACTTTCTATCTTGTGCCAGAAGTTCATTTAATTCCTTCTCAATCCTTACTTCCTGATTAATTAGAATTTCAGATAGAGTAGGTTCAGATCCTGATTGCCAAAATCCTAAACGTTGCATTTCTTCTAATATGTAGCTATCCTTTGAGGTAGCTCTTATTCTATCATAAATTTGTTGTTTACTAAGCTGTTCAGACATATTACAATCGCTATTTTACATTAAAAAGCCCTATTGCAGCAATAGGGCTTAAAGTTTAAAACCTTCGTATTTTCTAAGGACTATGTCTATCAACTCCCGAGAAAGGGTACTATACGTACAGTTAATCTCGAGGAGGTGGAACCGAAACTGTACGTATAGTACCCTTTCTCATCCATAAGATAGAAGTAGTGCTGAATGTTAAATAATTTTACATCGATGACGAAACATCATCATTTTCTTTATACAAGAAAAGCAAGGTATTTCTTAAACTCAAAACAAACATACTAAAAAACTTTTAATTGAATGCTACCAAAATGAAAAATAGAGTACTCTTTTTTTAACATTTTTTCAAACTTTATTAATCACGTAAAATAAGGCTTTTATATTGCGAAAAATTAAAAAAGGCTGTTCCAAAAGAACAGCCTTTTTCGTTGGTTATATTATTTTGATTTATTAATTCTGACCATAGATCTTAACGTAAAGATCTTTGTAAATTTCTTTAATAATTTTACGTTTTAATTTTAATGTAGGAGTCAATTGTCCGCCATCGATAGACCAAACATCAGGAGTTAACTCAAAACGTTTGATTTTTTCCCAGTGTCCAAATTTCTCATTAATACCTTCAACTTCTTCGTCGATACGTTTAATGACATCAGGATTTTGGCTGATTTCTTTGTCCGTGCTTCCTAAAGTTATTTTGTGAATTTTTGCCCATTCTTTTACAAATTCAAAATTTGGCTGAATAAAAGCTGCCGGCATTTTTTCGCCTTCACCAATAACCATAATTTGCTCAATAAAACGAGATTGTTTCATTGCGTTTTCGATCAATTGAGGAGCAATATATTTTCCGCCAGACGTTTTGAACATTTCTTTCTTACGATCGGTAATTTTCAAGAAACCTTCACTGTCAATTTCTCCAATATCTCCTGTGTGGAAATATCCGTCTTGCAAAGCTTCGGCAGTTTTCTCAGGATCTTTGAAGTAACCTAGCATTACATTTGGTCCTTTGCAAAGGATTTCTCCATCTGCAGCAATTTTAACTTCAACGTTGCGAATTACTTTTCCAACAGTTCCAATTTTGAAACCTTTATTTCTTTGATCGTTTACCGCAATTACGGGAGAAGTTTCAGATAAGCCGTAACCTTCCATAACCGGAATTTCGGCAGCAGCAAAAACTCTTGCTAATCGTGGTTGCAAAGCAGCACTTCCGGAAACCATTAAATCAAGATTTCCTCCTAAACCTTCTTTCCATTTGCTGAAAATAAGTTTTCGTGCTATTTTCAATTGAAATTCATACCAGGCACCATTGGCTCCGTATGGTTCGTATTTTAAGCCTAAATCAATCGCCCAGAAAAATAATTTTTTCTTGATACCAGTTAATTCAGTTCCTTTTGCATAAATTTTATCGTAAACTTTCTCTAAAAGTCTTGGTACCGCTGTCATAACAGTTGGTCGAACTTCTTTTAGGTTGTCGCTAATCTTGTCAATTGATTCTCCAAAATAAACTGAAACACCATAATATTGATAGATGTACAAAATCATCCTTTCAAAAATATGGCAAATAGGCAAAAAGCTCAAAGCTGTACTTTTTCCCGGATCAAATGGAATTCTTGGGGCGCTGTCTAAAACATTCGAAACAATATTTTTGTGTGAAAGCATTACACCTTTAGGTCTTCCTGTAGTTCCTGACGTATAAATAATAGTGGCTAAATCATCAGTATGAATACTATCTTTTCTGGCATCAACTTCGCTTTGATTGCTTTCGTCTTCGCCTAATAATAATAGTTCACTCCAGTGTTTGCAGCCTGCGATTTCGTTAAAAGAATAAACTTCTTTTAAAGTTGGTACATTCGCTTTGATGGCGTTTACTTTTTGAAGTACTTCGTCATCAGATACAAAACAGTAAATACTACCGCTATGGTTTAATATGTACTCGTAATCCTCTTCAGAAATTGTTGGATAAATTGGAACGTTCTGTGCTCCAGTTTGCAGAATACCAATATCCATGATATTCCATTCCGTACGATTATTAGAAGTGATTAATGCAATTTTATCATCTTTTTGAACACCAATACGCAGTAATGCTCTCGAAACAGCATTTGCTTTTGCAATATATTCCTGGCTAGATGTTTTTTCCCAGACCCCGTTTTTTTTAGTTGCCAGAGCAACTGGAAGGTTGTAAGTTTCTTGTTGATAATAGGGAAAATCAAAAAGGCGTGTGATTGAAACCATGTTTAAAATGTTGAATTTTATCGCAAATTAACTAAAAAATAGGTATAATTTTTAATTTTGTGAAATTTTATAGCAAAAATTATAGGTACTCTTAAAAATCAACGAAAACGTTTTCTTTTTTGTAGTAATTTTTAGAAAAATCAAGAAATATTTAATTTGTCACTATAAATTTTGAGTAAATTATTGAACATTGTAGTCTACATATTCTTTTACTCTTTCTCCCATCAGAAACATTTTTTTCTTGGTAAAATGAATAGAAAATTGAGAATAATTCCATGTTTCACTATCATTGGTTCTGTACCAAAATGTATATGTGGCACTATTAAAACCTTCTCTAAATACCGGAATTCCTTCATCTGTACATTCGATTCCCCAATTGATCTTCTTTTTAGATAAATCATCAGACTGAATAACTCCTGTGCCATCAGGATTTAAAACCGTAGTTGGTTCTTTTTGTCCTGAAATTAAATAAGTTCCCGGAACTGGATAACCAATAGTGGTGGTAATAAAATGTTCTCGATTGTTGTAGTTAATTTGATCTACATGAACTTGAGAATAAGAATGTGTAGAAATAAAAAATAACGAAATAAATAGTACATGTAAAACTTTCATTCTTGTAGGTTTAATTGTTCTTGGAGTTGCAAAAAAAATCAGTGGCAGGATTTTTTTGCGAATATAGTTCAAATTTCTGTAGAAAAATGAATCCAAATTACAAGAATGAGTTTATTTTTTAACATTTTGATTCTGCCGGAATATTACTCCGTCGAAAATTGATTTTCTAATAAAATCTCCTTAAAATCAGATTTAAATGTATATGCAAACGTAAGCATCAAAGCACGTGTATCTGATTTATTAGTTCGATTGTTGCTAAACAAAGCAGTATTGTTTTTGTATCCACTTTCAAGCGTATTAAACATATCGGTGACAACCAATCCTAAACGGGCATTTCCCTTTCCTAGCTTTTGCTGAAAACCTATGTCGACATTATAAATCGGAATTCTTTTTCCTTGCGGAGTCGCTAATGCGGAGTTATAATTTCCAATAATCTGAAGTTTTCCACCTTTCCAGGGAACAAAATTATTGATGATTTTTCCGTACCAGCTAAATGCATTACTCACAACATCCTGAGCCAGATTTGAAGCATTTATATTCTGCTGAAAAGCTGTTACACTAATATTAGCATCATAAAAACCAATTGGTTTTAAACTGAAAATTGTTTCTACTCCATAAGTAATAGTACTTCCGATGTTTTTCGGCATTAATAAAATCACACCATTGTCCATCAATTCAGCGTATTGTTTAATAGTATTGGTAGCATTTCTATAAAAAGCATTGGTAGAGAAAGAGTATTTTGTCCACTCCTTATTATAACTCATTTCGGCAATATGAATAATTTCAGGTTTCAAATATGGATTTCCACTATGCGGGTTCAAGGCATCTGTAATATCTACAAATGGATTCAACTGGTCTAACTCCGGGCGATTGATACGTTTACTATAGCCAATTTTAAAGAAAGCATCAGATTTTAAATTCAATTGTAAAGAAGCCGAAGGAAAAAGTTTTAAATAGTCATTGTTAAACTTGTCGCTATTGTTTTTTGTTGCCCCATTGTTAGAAACATTTTCTGCACGTAATCCTAAATTGTATTTCCATTTTGGATTTTCCTTGTCACCAATAAAAGAATTCAGCATTCCGTAAATCGCATTTATCTGCTCATTAAATTTAAAAGTATTGCTCGAAATTGGATTGACCACATATTCGCCATTAACTAAATCAGCAGTTTCAAAATCTGAATCAAAAAAGCGAAATGTTCCCTTGTAACCAGTTTCTATGATTGATTTTTCTGAAACTGGAAAGGCATAATTTACAATTGCGTTGGAGATATTTTCGTTATCATAATTATGTGTTCGTTGTAATAAAATATCACCAAGCTGTTCCTGATACTGATCGTAATTATAAGTATCAATGTTGGTGTTTTCCTTGTCTTTATTGAATGATGAGGTAATGCTCGCGTTTAGACTTTTTCGATCATCCGAAAATTTTCGATCATAATTAAAAGCCAGTTCACCAACTTTTGAACGTTCTAATTCTAATGAATGTCTTCTGTTGTCTGAGTAAAATTGATTCGCGCTCGTATTGACATGTGTATACAAAGTTTCATCATTATCCTGAGTTTCCAGATTTCCTAGAGCTTCAAATGAAAAGCTGTTTCTTTCGTTAGGAGAAAAATCGATATTCAGTTTTAAATTCTGTAAACCTTCAGTGCGTTCGTCATTTCGTTTTTGATTAATGAAATGTTCATCATCAATAAAATAGTTTGTTCTTTCCGCATTTATTTTTTTTGTTCGGCCGGCAAAGCGATTGTCATATCCCAGACCAAAATTCCATTTCTCCGTTTTATGATTTAAAAGTATCGAGCTGTTTACTCTTCCTTTGGCACCAAAACCACCGCCCAGAACCATTGCGCCGTTCATACCACTTTGGTTGTTTTTCTTCAGTTTGATATTAATGATTCCACTTTCGGCATTAGCATCATACTTTGCTGTTGGATTACTGATTATTTCAATGCTTTCTATACTGCTTGCTGCAATTTGATCCATGTTGGTAATTGCCGAGTTTTTTCCGTTTATCAAAATCATCGGAGACTTACCTCGCAAAGTTATTCCGCCTTCGGCATCTACTGCAACAGTCGGAATACTTTTAAGCATATCGGTTGCTGTTCCTCCGGATTGCGAAATATTCGAAACAGCATTAAAAATAAAGCCTTCATCTGTTTTCTGAATTTGTTTTTTGGCAGAATTAACCACAACAGTATTCAGTAAATTGGTGTCATTTTGTAGCGTAATGGTTCCAATAGAAATTGGCGAACCTGTAAATTTTACTTTTTGAATATTGGTTTTAAACCCAATCAATTTGAATTGCAATTGATAATCTCCGGAAGGCACATTATCTAAAGAAAAATTCCCGGAAGCATCTGTTACGGCATAATTGGCCACTTTTGTAGAATCACTTGCGGTTTTTAAAATAACGTCAACAAATTCTATTGGAAGTTTTCCGTCAGAAATAGTCCCTTTTATAGAAGACTGGTTTTGACCAAAAGAAAACTGGCTTATTGTAAATAAGAGAATTAATAGTAAGAGGTTTTGTTTGCAATTTTTCATGCAACAAAGATATTTATCCCTGTAAATACGCTTGCTTAAACTGCCTTAAGATATTATTAAATTAGTCTTAGATGATATTTAATTTATTTTATAGTTTTTTTTTCGGAATAAAAAAAGGGTGTTTTTCCCCTATAAGAAACAGGAAAAACCACTGATGATTTAAAATGCAGTAATACTATTTTTATTTTATTAAAATGCGTAAGCCGAAAAGCAAAAGAGTAGGTATTAATTTTAAACTAAAATAAGATGTTAACGGCTCTTTTAGCAATGTTCTGGTGGGGAATCGTATGTCAATATTTCCACGATTTTCAAAAAAAATAAAATAAAAATGCCTCAGCTTAGGGATAGCGCTGAGGTATTTTTACACAAAATCTGAGGCCGGTTTATGCTTCGAAATAGAGTACGAATTTTTTGGGGGAAATTCGTAAAATTGCTTCACCTGCAATCGTTCAGGTCGTAGTAAAAAAAAAAGCGTTCGTATTTCGAACGCTTTTTTCATAAAATATATTTCTTAGATTTTTTCAATCCATTTTCTTGCATTAACAAAAGCTTCATGCCAAGGCGAAACTTCGTCGTTTCTGTCTTTTGGATAATGAGCCCAGTTCCATTGGAAAGTTGAACGCTCAATATGCGGCATCATAACCAAATGTCTACCAGTTTTATCACACATCATAGCGGTGTTATAATCAGATCCATTAGGGTTTGCAGGATATCCTTCGTAAGCATATTTAGAAACAATGTTGTAGTTTTCTTCTGCAAGAGGCAAATTGAATTTTCCTTCTCCGTGAGAAACCCAAACTCCTAAAGTACTTCCGGCCAATGTAGATAACATAACTGAATTGTTTTCCTGAACTTTTACAGATGTAAAAATACTTTCGTGTTTCTGACTCTCGTTATGTAATAATTTTCCATGAACTTCATGCTCCGGATTAATTACTTCTAATTCCATAAACAATTGACAACCGTTGCAGATTCCAACAGATAATGTATCTTCTCTTTTGAAGAATTTATCCAAAGCCGTTTTTGCTTTTTCGTTGTATAAGAAAGCTCCCGCCCAACCTTTGGCAGAACCTAAAACATCCGAGTTAGAGAATCCTCCAACAGCACCAATAAACTGAATATCTTCAAGGGTTTCACGACCCGAAATTAAATCCGTCATGTGAACGTCTTTTACATCAAATCCTGCCAAATACATTGCATTTGCCATTTCGCGCTCAGAATTACTTCCTTTTTCACGAATAATAGCTGCTTTTGGTCTTGGTTTAGAATTGTCGATTTCTGGTTTTTTTCCTGTAAAATGTGCTGGGAAAGTATATTGTAAAACTTGATTTTTATAGTTTTCAAAACGTGCCTGAGCTCTTCCGTTTTTAGATTGTTTTTGATCTAATAAATAAGAAGTTTCAAACCAAATATCTCTGTAAGTTGGAATGTCTAATTTATATTCTCCAAATTCTAAAGTTGCAGTACTTTGAACTGAACCAATTTTGAAAAATTCGATATTGTTCGCTTTTAATTTTGCTTCAACAGCTGAATCAGATTTAGCTTGAAAAACGATTCCGATGTTTTCTGCGAAAAGAATTTTCAAAAGATCTTTTTCCGCGAAAGCTGAGAAATCAATTTTTGCACCCAAATTTACATCAGCAAAACACAATTCTAATAAAGTTGTGATTAAACCACCGCTTCCGATATCGTGACCTGCTAAAATTTGGCTTTCGCCGATTAATTCCTGAATCGTATTAAAAGCATTTTTGAAGAAAGAAGCGTCTTTTATAGTAGAAGTTTCGTTTCCAATCGTGTTTCTAATTTGTGCAAAAGACGAACCTCCTAATTTGAAATCATCCTGAGACAAATTGATATAATAAATAGAATCTCCGTTTTCCTGTAAAACAGGTTCAACTACTTTTCTAATATCTGTACAGTTTCCTCCGGCAGAAATAATAACCGTTCCCGGCGCAATTACTTCGTCGTTTGGATATTTTTGTTTCATCGAAAGTGAATCTTTTCCTGTTGGAATATTGATTCCCAATTCGATTGCAAAATCTGAACAACCTTCAACAGCAGCATATAAACGAGCGTCTTCACCTTCGTTTTTACAAGCCCACATCCAGTTTGCAGATAATGAAATTCCTTTTAAACCATCTTTAATTGGCGCCCAAACAATGTTTGATAACGATTCTGCAATAGCATTTCTACTTCCCGCAACCGGATCAATCAAAGCCGAAATAGGAGCGTGCCCAATAGAAGTTGCGATTCCTTCTTTTCCTAAATAATCCAGAGCCATAACTCCAACATTATTTAAAGGTAATTGCAATGGACCTGCATTTTGTTGTTTCGCAACTTTTCCACCCACACAACGGTCCACTTTATTAGTCAACCAGTCTTTTGAGGCAACAGCTTCAAGACGTAAAACATCTTGTAAATATTTTTCGAAATCTGCCTTGTCATAAGAAACATCAGCATATTTTCTATCGATAGTTTTATCTGTCATAACCGTTTTTGGAGAACTTCCGAAGAAATCTTCTAAAGCATAATCCATCGGTTTTGAACCATTTGATTTTGATTCGAAAGTAAAACGGTGATCTCCCGTTACATCTCCAACCTGATACATTGGCGAACGCTCTCTGTCAGCGATTCTTTGCAAAATATCAATATCTTTTTGACCAATAACCAATCCCATTCTTTCCTGAGATTCGTTACCGATGATTTCTTTTGCAGAAAGTGTAGGATCTCCAACAGGTAGTTTATCCAAATCGATTAATCCACCAGTTTCTTCCACCAATTCCGAAAGACAATTTAAGTGTCCTCCAGCTCCGTGATCGTGAATAGAAACAATTGGATTGTGATCGCTTTCTACTAAACCACGAATCGCGTTTGCTGCACGTTTTTGCATTTCCGGATTCGAACGTTGGATTGCATTTAATTCAATTCCTGAACCAAAAGCTCCTGTATCTGCAGACGAAACCGCAGCTCCACCCATTCCGATTCTATAATTTTCTCCACCTAAGATTACGATTTTATCGCCTTCTTGTGGTTTCTTTTTAATAGCCTGATCTAGTTTTCCGTATCCAATTCCACCAGCTTGCATGATTACTTTATCGTAACCAATTTTACGGTCATTTTCTGAATGTTCAAAAGTCAAAACCGAACCTGTAATAAGTGGCTGACCAAATTTATTTCCAAAATCAGAAGCTCCATTTGAAGCTTTGATCAAAATATCCATTGGAGTTTGGTACAACCATTTTCTTTCTTCAACTGCATTTTCCCATTTTCTGTCGTCGTTCAAACGAGAATAAGAAGTCATGTAAACGGCAGTTCCTGCTAGTGGCAATGAACCTTGTCCTCCAGCTAAACGGTCACGAATTTCTCCTCCAGATCCTGTTGCAGCTCCGTTGAAAGGCTCAACTGTTGTTGGGAAATTGTGTGTTTCTGCTTTTAAAGATAAAACCGAATTAAATTCTTTTATCTCGTAATAATCAGGTTTGTCAGCTGTTTTTGGTGCAAACTGCTGCACTTTTGGTCCTTTTACAAAAGCAACATTGTCTTTGTAAGCAGACACGATATCGTTAGGATTTTCCTGTGATGTTTTTTTGATTAATTTAAAAAGAGAAGTTTCTTTTTCTTCACCATCAATAACAAAAGTTCCGTTGAAAATCTTGTGGCGACAGTGCTCAGAGTTTGCTTGTGAGAAAGCAAAGATCTCAGAATCCGTTAATTTTCTTCCCAGTTTTACAGCAAGATTATCTAAATAATCTACTTCTTCCTGACTTAAAGCCAAACCTTCTACTTTGTTATAAGTGGCAATATCATCGATTTCCAATATTGGTTCCGGTTGAACATTGATAGTGAAAATCTCCTGATCTAATTGATTAAATTTTTGAAAAAGCATCGGATCAAAATCAGTAAAATCTTCCGTTGCAGGATGAAATTCTTCAATTCTGATGATGCCCGGAATACCCATATTTTGAGTAATCTCTACAGCATTTGTACTCCAAGGTGTAATCATAGTGGCACGAGGACCAACAAAAAAATCCGACAAGGCGGATTTTTCGATCTTATTAGAGTTGGCAAAAAGCCAGTTTAGTTTTGAAATGTCTTGAGCCGAAATTTCGTTTTGCGTTTGTACTGCAAAAACAGTTTTGCTTTGGTTTTCAAAGAAATGGATCATTGTGATGTGTAGTTTGTTGTATTGAAGTGCAAATTTAGTTTAAATAAATAGTAAGCGCAAATTTGAAAACAAACTCTTTTAAACTTTTTGCCACAAAGATTCTAAGGCGCAAAGTTTTTTTGTTTCTCGCAGATTTGGCAGATTGAGCAGATCAAAGAACTGAATGAAAAATTTACACAGATTTAAAATAAAAATCCAATCAATAAAAATCTGCTCAATCTGCCAAATCTGCGAGAGAACTTTTTTTGAATTTTAGTAAAACAAAAAAAGAGCGGCAATATTGCCGCTCTTAAATTTAGTAAGCACTCGTTTTAAATTAGTTGATAATGATCTTTTTATTAAAAGTTTCAGAACCTTTATTAATACGAACAATGTAGATGCCTTTTGGCAAATTATTTATCGTAGATAATGAATCAGTGATGTTTGATTTCTCAAATACTTTCTGACCTAATATTGAAATTATCTCGATAGAATAGGGTGCTTCTATAGTATTAAAATAAATTGTAAAGTTCCCGTTAGAAGGATTTGGATATAAAATAATTCCTTTATAATCAAGAGTAGTTTCTGTCGCTGTTTCAAGAGTTGTTGTATCTTTTACTAGTTTTGCTCCTAAGTTTGAGCAAGTATCTGTAGTGAATGAATCCCATTGAGAAGCCAGATTAAAAGTAGTGCTTGGAGCTGTAACCGTTGATTTTCTTCTTAAAGTAACATCGATCGCAAAATTTGCGGTTCCACCATTAAAAGTTCCGATGATATCAATTAGAACTCCGTTTTTGAATAAACCAACAGCATCATTTCCGTTAAAAGTTAATTCAGTAGCAGTGGTTGATATATTTGCTGAGCTTGTTGGATAACAGCTTGAAGCCATTGAACTGTTTACGATCGTGAATTTACTTCCGCTAGCTAAGGTTCCGCTCAAAGCTAAACCTGTGCTCCATGATCCGGCACCGTTTGTTTGTTTTTTAATAGTATAAGCAGATAAACTTACAGAAGCACCAGTATTGTTAGCAATTTCCAGCGCTTTATTGTTTCCTGAACCTTCAATATATTCAGAGAAAAGTAGGTCAATTGCTGTTCCGCCAGTTCCGCCGCTGCTGTTAGTTGTAACGGCGATTGTATTACTTGATACCGATGTGTTTCCTGCAGCATCTATTGCTGTAACATTTATATTATAACTTGTAGAAGCTGTTAAACCTGTAATGGTAGCTGTTAAGCCAGTTACTGTAGTTTTTAAAACGCCATTTGAATATACATTATATCCTGTCACGCCAACATTATCTGTAGAAGCATTCCATGCAACAGTAATAGAAGTAGCTGTTTTTGTAGTAGAAGCTAAACTTGTTGGAGCGGTTGGAGCCTGAGTATCTGCAGAAGGATTCCAAATTTGATTTACATATTCAGGATGATCGATATATGGATTTCTATTATTCTGACGGGCATAAATTGCATTGTTTCTTGCAATTTCTCTTGCGCTTACCGGATCTTGTGCATTCCATGCCAAAAGAATATTTAAAAATGCTGTTGTAAATACTTTATTACTGGATCCGTCGAACATCGCGTATGTATATCCTGCAACAGTGTTCTCATAACGAGTTGCAAAGTAGAAATACATTCTGGCAATGTCACCTTTAAACTCGTTGATAGGTTCAAAAACAGTTCCTGAATATCCGGAAGTTGAATTTGGACCTAATTTTCCGCCGTTTTGAGAAATGTAAGTTGGTGTGCTCACTACTCCGTGTGGGTAATTTGAACGAACACCATTTACTTTTCCGTCAGTTGGAGTAATAAAATGAGCATCGGAAACCATTGGAGATTGCTCATTAAATACAGATTGTGGAATAATATGTTCTCTGTTATAACAATCGCCTTCTACAGAATAGCTTCCGCATCTTTGTGTGGTTCCTGTACTATAATTATAAGGATCTGTTCCTGCTGGATTTTCTGAATACATGTCCAGAACAGTTCCATCGTTTTCATAAAAATTATCAACATCAGAAGTTTGGTAGGTGGTGTACAAACCAGCATATCCGTTATCGGTATGGCCTTTAATAATATTGTATAATTGTGTTTTTAGAGTGTAACCTGTTCCGGTTGCAGTGCTGTAATAACCGGATGGAATTTGGGCAAAAGTTGCCGTAAAAACGAATAATAATAGAAAAGAGTAGAGTTTTTTCATAAAAAATAGGTTTAAGATTTGGGTTAATAATAAATTGATTTTTAGTAAGTTAATTTATTTGTTGTAACAAATCTAGTATTTTTATGAATGCGTTGCGTTAAGGGAAGATTATTTTTAGCTATATTTTCTTACGGGTGGGTTTTGGCTGCGAAGTCGCTAAGACGCAAAGTTTTATTTTGTTTCTGATATCTTTTTTATGGCTTTTCTGTATTCTTTTTCAGATTTAGAACTGCCATCATCATTTATCTCAATATTATAATCATAAACTTTGAAGTTTTTGATTTTGTAGAA
Source organism: Flavobacterium sp. ov086 (assembly GCF_900187965.1). Lineage (GTDB taxonomy): Bacteria > Bacteroidota > Bacteroidia > Flavobacteriales > Flavobacteriaceae > Flavobacterium. The sequence continues at coordinate 39,220 of NZ_FZNL01000012.1, forward strand.
TGCGGCCCAGTTTGTACCAGAAACCACATGACTTTCGATAATGTTATGTTTTGAATTGTAACTTGGGTTTTTTATCTCTTCAAAACCAATGACTTTTTTAAAATTATTTGTTTTGGGATTATATAAATATAAATTATAAGTCCAATTGCTTCGTACATCAGAGATATTTTGAACTAAAATATCTTTTACTTTATCATTATTAAAATCTTTAAATTCTATTTTTTGGGCGCTGCTAAAAATAGAATCTTTTATTAAAACTAAATTCTTATTATTTAGTTTTTGATTGATTATTAGAATTGAATTTTTTTCATTTTCATAACCATCTTTTTCGGTCTCAAAGTTTACTAGTTTTATTGTAATTCCTTTGTCTTTATAAATGGAATCACAATTAATTATAGTTGTGTTTTGTGCAAATGAATTGTTGTAAATTAAAAGGAAAATTATACATAAAATAGTTAATTTCATAGAATCCATTTGTATTTTAAATTTTAACTATTTAGGGAAATCTTTGCTCTGATAAGCACCCAAATCTGGTGGAGAAGTTCTTGTGGCTCCAATAATATCTAATGGAATGATATAAGTCTGATTTCCTTTCGCGAAAGCGGACGACGTATTATCGATATTGAATTTATTATTTGAAGCATCATAAAACTTAGGATTTTCATTTAGAATAATCTGATTGTAATGAACAGGATCTGTTTTAAACTGATAATCAGGATTTGTTGATGAACTGCTAAATTTTAATAGACAATTGTTTAATTGATATACAAATGCAGCATTGGTGTTTTTGTTCAAATTAAATTCGTTGGTGTTTGAACCATAAATAATACAATTGTTGAATGTTGCCTGAGTCAACGGACTGGTTTCCGGAGTTGCACCAGCCAGGGTATTGCTTAAATTCACAGCGAATTGTGAACTTGACCAATTGTTATTAAAAGTACAATGGGTAAAAAGATAGTTTCCGCCATAAACACAAGATAAACTTGCTAAACCAGTGTAATTAATTACAATATTTTCGCCATTAATTTTGGCATTTTGAGCCTGAATCCCATATTCAGCACAATTGTAAATCTGAGTGTTTTTAATTTGAATTGTGGTATCGTCCTGACCTTTAATATCCAAACCGGTAATAGCATTTTTTAATGTCAGATGATTTATAGCATGATTGGTACTTCCGTTTGATAGTATCACAGATTTCCATTGTCCGGGAATATCATCGTAGAGCGATTCTAATCGATCGCCTTCAAAAATAACTTCATTTTCTAATTTTTTGGTTGTTGAAGCTGTTCCGTTAATTTGCAAAGAAGCGTTATTGTCGACATAAAGTCCTGAATTGGCATGAAAAAATACTCGTGCTCCGGCATTAAAAGTGACAGTTTTATTTTGCGGAACTCCTGCGTAACCATAAATTACATATGGTTTTTGATTAGTAAAAATCAATTCATTTCCGTTAACAGGATCAGTTTCATTCAAATAAAAACCATCGACATCTTTGCCGTCTATTTTGATTTTTTCTTTAGTTCCGTCAGCGTTTTGTTTTGGATATAAAAAAACAGCATCCTGAATTAAGGTTACCAAAGCAACTTCCTGAAGATTTGCTCCGCTGTCAAATTGAATTTCATCGGTGTATAAAAAATCAGTTGGATTAGCGTCTGTAATATCTGCCGTGGTTTCTATAAAAATGTACAAACTGTCTTTGGCGAGAAGCGTAACATTAGTAAAAATTTTACCATTATTTCCACTCATTCCGTCAACGGTCATTCGGTATTTAGAACTTAAACCTTTTTTGAACTGAACGGTCGGAATCGAAATATCGTTTTTGCTTCTGTTGTACACTTTAAGCTGGTATGTGCTGGAACCAATGTTTTTAAAAACAGTATCCAGATAAACCGTGTCTTTTGAAAACTTTAAATCTCCGGAACTGGCAACAGTATCAAAATCTGTTCGACAGGAACTAAGTGCTAAAAGTATACCGAAAATGAAGAGTGCAAAATAGTGACGCATTTAAAATCTTTTTCTGTAAAAATAACAAAAAACTTACATGTTTGAAGCTGATTTTAAATAATAGAAATGTATTTTCTAATTTGTATCTCATCTTTTCTTTAATTTTACGATTTTAAAGCCTATTTTAAATGAATTACACAAAAGAACAAATATTAGAGCGTTGCAATCAGTTTTCTAAAAACACTTTGATGGAAACGCTAAAAATTGAATATATAGATGCAGGCGAAGATTTTTTAACTGCCAGAATGCCTGTAAATCCAAGTGTTCACCAACCTTTAGGATTATTACACGGAGGCGCTTCAGTGGCTTTGGCTGAAAGTGTGGGAAGTGCAGCTTCATTCTTTTTTATCAATCCAAAAGAACAAGAAGTTCGCGGAATCGAAATCTCTGCAAATCACTTAAAAAGTATTCGCGAAGGATTTGTTTTTGGTACAGCGCGCATCATTCATAAAGGAAGAAGTATTCATCTTTGGGAAATTAAAATTACCGATGAAGCCGGAAACCTGATTTCGCTTTGCAAATTGACCAATATGGTTTTGGATAAAAAGAAAGAGTAGAAAATATGAATGACTTTTTCTCTACAATAAAAAAACATCAAGAACAAAATTTACCTTTTGTAATTTATTCTAAACCTAATTCTTCGGCTATTTTTGGGCTCTTGCAGCAAAATGATACTTTGTACACGGTTTCGGATTATAGCGAGAAAGGGTTTGTTTTTGCTTCTTTTGATGAAAAACAACTGATTTTAATTCCGGAAGAAGAATCAAAAATTATTAGTGCCGAACAAACTAAAATCAATTTTGATTTTAATGAAATTGAGGATGCTAGTTTTGATTTAGAAGCTAGAAATCAATATGAAGATTTGGTTTTAAAAGGAATTGAAGCAATCAAAAACGACGAATTCAAAAAAGTGGTTCTTTCCAGAAGCGAGAAAATCGACTTAGTTAATTTTGATTTTAGCACCATTTTTCAACGTTTGATTCATTTATATCCAACGACTTTTTCGTATTGTTTTTTTCATCCTCAAATTGGGCTTTGGATGGGGGCAACGCCGGAACAATTATTGAAAGCGAGCGGAAATGTTTTTGAAACTACAGCTTTGGCCGGAACGCAGAAAGCGAATTTGGAAACCGAAATTTCCTGGCAGCAAAAAGAAAAAGACGAACAGCAATATGTGACTGATTTTATCGTAAAAAGATTGCGCGAAGTGGCTTCGTCTGTTGTGGTGACAGAACCGTATAGTATCAAAGCCGGATCAATCTGGCATATTAAAACAGATATTTCGGGAGTTTTAAACGATAATTCGACTTTAGAGGAGGTTATCGATACTTTGCATCCAACGCCGGCAGTTTGTGGCTTACCCAAAAAGAAAGCAAAAGCTTTTATCATTGAGAACGAAAATTATAACCGAACTTTTTATACTGGTTTTCTGGGGGAATTAAATAGCAGTTTTGCGAATAAGACGGTTAGTTCTGATTTATTTGTAAATTTACGCAGCATGCAAATCCAGGATAATAAAGCGATTTTATACATGGGTTGTGGTATTACAAAAGAAAGTATTCCAGAAAAAGAATGGGAGGAAAGCGTCAACAAATCGATGACAATGAAAAGAGTTTTGAGAATAGAAGAAAGAAAATAGAAGAAAGAAAATAGAAGAAAGAAAATAGAAGAAAGAAAATAGAAGAAAGAAGAAAGAAAATAGAAAATAGAAGAAAGATTAAAGAAAATAAGATAACAAAAAATTGATTTTAGTTTTCAGATTGAAATTGAAATTGATTTTTGAAATTGAATAGTTATGAAATTAGATATATTAGCTTTTGGTGCACATCCGGATGATGTAGAATTGGGTTGTGCCGGAACAATTTTAAAAGAAGTGTCTCTTGGTAAAAAAGTTGGAATCGTTGATTTAACGCGTGGCGAATTAGGTACACGCGGAACGGCTGAAACCAGGGATTCAGAAGCAAAAGATGCAGCAAAAATATTAGGTGTTTTGGTTCGTGAGAATTTAGAGATGCGCGATGGCTTTTTTGTAAATGACGAAAAGCATCAATTAGAGGTTATAAAAATGATTCGTAAATACAAACCGGAGATCGTATTGTGTAATGCAATAGACGACCGTCATATTGATCACGGAAAAGGAAGTAAATTAGTTTCTGATGCTTGCTTTTTATCCGGATTGATAAAAATAGAAACTTCTGTTGATGGAGAAAATCAGGAAGCATGGAGACCAAAGGTGGTTTATCATTATATTCAGTGGAAAAATATCCAACCGGACTTTGTAGTTGATATTACAGGTTTCGAAAAAAAGAAGGTCGAAGCTATTTCGGCGTATAAAACACAATTTTATGACCCAAATTCAAAAGAACCAGCTACACCAATAACGAGTAAAAATTTCTTTGAAAGCCTAAATTACCGCGCGCAGGACTTAGGAAGGTTAGTTGGGAAAGATTTTGCTGAAGGTTTCACTGTTGAAAGATGTTTGGCAGTCAATAGTTTAGAAGATTTGATGTAAAAAGTTTAATATTTTTTCTATTTTTTATTTGCGGAAGTAAACCTTTGTTGTATATTTGCAACCGCAAAGAAAAATGGTGGTTGTAGCTCAGCTGGTTAGAGTATTGGTTTGTGGTGCCGAGGGTCGCCGGTTCGAACCCGGTCAGCCACCCAGGAATTTAAAGCCTTGAAGAAATTCAAGGCTTTTTTTGTGCTTATAATTTAAATTCCAAGATGGTGAATATTACAGTAACTAATATTTTGGAATTTGGGATTTAATTTTCGGGATTTCTCTTTTGTTTTTCACAAAAAAAGAACAACGTTTAAGTCTTGGTTTATTGGTTATTATGGTTTGGTTTGTAAATCATTTTATTTCATTAAAAGTACTTTCGTGCTTAATATCTTCGGTTTTCAACCTTTTTTTATTTGCGGAAGTAAACATTAGTTGTATATTTGCAACCGCTAAGCAAATATGGTGGTTGTAGCTCAGCTGGTTAGAGTAGCGGTTTGTGGTGCCGCGGGTCGCCGGTTCGAACCCGGTCAGCCACCCAGAAATTTAAAGCCTTGAAGAAATTCAAGGCTTTTTTTGTGCGTTGTATTTTTTTACCATTTAAGTGATATAAGTTCATTTTAGTTTTTTCTTTTATGCATAATTTTGTCAATTTCGAGGAACGAGAAATCGCACTGGTAGCTCGACAAAGATTGGCGATTTTGATTGGGGAGTTTCTAGTGCGATTTCTCGTTCCTAAATGACAAAAATGGCGACGGATATAAAAAAGAAGATTATCACGAACTTATCTTTAAATGAACTTACATGACTTATATGGTTCAAAAAAAAACAAAAAAGCATGACGATTAAGTCATGCTCATTTGGTTATTATAGTTTGGTTTATGAATTATCTTATTTCTTCAAAAGTATTTCCTTGTTTGATATCGCCGGTTTTAAAACCTTTCTTAAACCAGTACATTCTTTGCTCAGATGTTCCGTGTGTAAAGGAATCCGGAACAACATGACCTTGCATTTTACTTTGAATGGCGTCATCACCAACGGCGTTTGCGGCACTCAAAGCTTCATCAATATCACCGGCTTCTATATACTGTTGGTTATCGTGAGCCCATACTCCTGCATAAAAATCGGCTTGTAGTTCTAATGCTACCGAAAGTTTATTGGCTTCGGCTTCACTTTTTCCTTCTTGTGCCTGACGCATTTTGGCTGAGGTTCCTAATAAGGTTTGTATGTGATGGCCAATTTCGTGTGCAATAACGTATGCAATTGCAAAGTCACCACCCTGAGCACCAAATTTAGTTTTTAGCTCCTCAAAGAAACCTAGATCCATATATACTTTTTGATCTCCCGGACAATAAAACGGTCCGGATGCAGATGTTGCACCACCGCAATCAGTGTTAACAGAGCCTTTAAAAAGTACTAATTTTGGATTTTTATAGGTCATCCCATGTTCCGTGAAAATTTTGCCCCAGGTGTCTTCAGTTTTAGCCAGGACGGTTTTTACAAAATGTCCCATTTCTTCATCTTCTTTGCTTAAGGGAGCTGCTGCTTCAGTTTGCGTTTGTTGTCCGCCTTGCATTTGTTCCAGAACAGGTGTTATCAACTGAGCATTTTCACCACCGAAAATATTCACCAATAAGATGATAATACCAATGATTCCACCACCAACGGCTACTTTTCCGCCAGAGACACCTCTTCTGTCTTCAACATTGTCACTCTCTCTTGTTCCTCTCCACTTCATAGTATATTGTATTATTGATTGTTATAGAATTTGTTGTACGAATTTATATATTTTTTTGAAAATATACTTCATTCAAACGATTAACTTTAATTTATTTTAGCCATTTTCTCAAAGCTTCTTCGACGGTTCCTTTCATTATTGGTTTAGAAATATAATCGTTCATTCCTGCTGAGATGCATTTGTTTCTTTCTTCTTTTTCAGCACCTGCAGTTACTGCAATTATAGGGATATCTCTACCGTGAACAGTATTTCTGATTGCTTTTGTGGTTTCGTAACCATTCATGATAGGCATTTGAATGTCCATAAAAACCAAATTTGGATTTATGCTTTCAAATTGCTGCACCGCTTCGAAGCCATTTTCGCATTCATAGATAAAAGCATTATTATATAAATTTTTAATTATAGTTTTTAACAGCATCATGTTAACTTTATTGTCCTCGACAATTAAAAAGGTAATGTCTTTATCGCTTAATTTAGTGGCACAAGCATCTGAATTTATCTTTTGTAACTCGGCATTGTATTTCTCATTAATACTTTGGTTGCTGGTTTTTAGATTTAAATCAAAATAAAAATTACTTCCAATATCTATTTTGCTCTCGAGCTGTAATCGGCTTTCCATAAGAGCAAGAAGTTGGTTCGAAATAGTTAGTCCTAAACCGGTTCCTCCAAATTTTCTCGTTGTAGAACTATCTTCTTGCGAAAATGCCTTGAAAATTTTCTTTTGATTCTTCTCCAGAATTCCAATTCCGGTATCAATTACAGAGAATCGAATTACACAATTATTGTTTTTGTATTTTTCTAAAACTGAAACATTAAGTTTTATAGAACCTTCATTGGTGAATTTTACTGCATTCGAAAGCAAATTAATCAGGATTTGTTTGATTCGGACAATATCTGTCCAGATGTATTTAGGAACATCCTGATCTACATTTAATTCTAATTGAAGATTTTTTTGATTCGATTCATAAACAATCAGATCAAAAACCTGACCTAGTACTTTTTTAATATCATATAAATCGATGAAAAGCTCCAGTTTTCCGGCTTCAATTTTAGAAAAATCAAGAATATCATTGATAATCTCCAACAAAGAATGTGCTGATTGATTGATCGTGGTCATGTACTTTTCCTGAATTTCTTCGAGATCTGTTTTCATCAATAAATGCGTAAAACCTATAATACCATTTAATGGTGTTCTGATTTCATGTGACATATTGGCAAGAAAATCAGATTTAGATTTATTGGCAGCTTCCGCCAATTGTTTGGCTTTGATGGCATCTTCCGTTTCTTTTTTGTTTGTAATATCGAAATAGATTCCACCAACAAATTCAATTTGCCCCCCTTTTTTGATCACATCGCCAAATTCTTCTACCCAAATATACTCGCCTGTTTTTCGCTGAATGCGATATATGTTATGAAGCGGTGTTCCGCCTTGCAGATTATCGATTTGATTATTGATTACTTCGTCTTTATCATCCGGATGAATTAGGGATAAAAACGATAAGTTATTCTCAATAAACTCTGATTTAGAATAACCGGTTAAATTTAAAACTTCATCGTTCAGGAATATTTTGGTCGAAAAAGCATCAAATTTGGATAAATAAACAGTTCCCGGAATGTTATTGGCTATTAATTTGAATTTTTCTTCACTTTCGAGAATTCTGTTCTCATTTCGATTTCGTTCTAAAGCAGATGAAATATTATTGGCAAGAACCTGAAAAATATAAATCTCCTCTTCAGACCATTTTTTTTCATTCGTACAATCATCAAAACCTATAAAACCTGTAAAAACATCATTGATATAAAGTGGTAAAATCAAAATTGATTTGATTTCGTTATCAATCAGTAGTTGTTTAAAAAACGTATCGTCAAGCTTTCGCGTAAGCGTATTAAGGATTTTTTTGTTTTGAGCAGCATCATAAATTTCTTTTAAATTCTCGGCTGTAAGCTGTTTTAATTTGGTAATTTGATGTGAAATACCTTTTTTAGACCACTTGTATTTTTGGCTAACCGTATTAGTTGTAAAATCTCGTTCATAGTAATACATATGATCAACTTTGGCAGCTTTACCAATTAAATCATACGTTTCCTGAAACATTTCCTGGGTGGTTTTACTCAATAAAAATTTCTCCGTACAAAGCGAAAGTGCATAAAGCAATTGGCTTTTAAATTCTAATTTCCGTTCTGCTTCCAGACGCATTTGAGACGAAATAGCCAATGATATCACATCAGAAATCGTTCGGGCATAATTAATATCCTCGTTGTCCCATTCTCTTTGTTCCTCGGTGCTTTCAAAACAAACAACGCCAGCCAATTGTCCGCTTAGAAATATTGGAACATCCAGCATCGATTTGATATGATTCTTGGTGAAATACAGTTTTTGAAATTCAGAGGTTTCTAATTTGTTAAAAACATCCGGGGCATTGATTATGGCTTTGTTTTTTAAAGTCTCAAAATAAATAGGATACGATTCTTTATCTAGTATATTTTTGTCCGTTAGTTTTTGATTGTCAATACTAAACAGATTTTTGCAGGTAATTAAGTCCTTGTAATATTTCCAGAAACTTACTCTGTTTGTTTTGCTTACCGTTGCGGCTTCCTGAACAATATAATCGATAACGGTGTTTAAGTTGTCATACTTGCTAAAGTCGGTTGTTGATAGTTTTTTTGTTGAATTGTTGTAAGCTTCAATTTTTTCGAGACGTCTTTTTTTCTCGTTTTCGATATTTCTAATCTCTGTAATATCTCTTGCAATACCTGCAAAACCAATGGTTTCGCCCAGATCATTTTTACGAATAATAATCTTTTGCGAAATCCATACATCTAATCCGTTTTTCTTTATAATCGGAATTTCTATTGTTGGAAAGTCGTTTTCATTGATAACCAGATTTTCGTAAAAATCTACAGCGCCTCTGATGTAATTTTCATGAATGAAATTAGAATAATGTTTTGATATAATTTCATTTTCAGAATAACCTAAAATTGAGAATCCAAATTCATTTACAAAAGTAAAATGTCCGGAAGCATCAATTTCAAAAATTATATCGGTAGCAGTCTGAATTAGATTTTTGTATTGATCCTGAACATTGATTTGCTCCGTTACATCCTGACCTATACTGATAATTAAGTCATCAGAGAATTTTTTATCTTTCCATTGGATGTATTTATACTCTCCGTTTTTACTTTTTAATTTTCGGATATAAAGTTTGTTCTCCTGATATTTTATCGGGAAATTTTTCTCCATAAAACCTTCATCTTTTGTGAGTTTCCAGAAATTAAAACCCATTACTTCGTCTGGCAAATATCCTAAAATGGAGCTTATTGTTTCGCTGCAAAATAATATTGCACCTTTTTGATCTGTTGCTATCGTTAATGAATTTCCTTTATGAACTATTTCATTTGCAAATCTAAAATTATCCCGATTGTTTAATAAAACGGCATATTTTACCTGATTGATAATGAATATAAGAATGCAAAAATTGATTAATAAGACAGATGATTTTATAGGAATTAAATGAAAAACAACTGTAATAAGCAGGAATGTAAATACCAGCGCAACAAAAAACCAGTAAATTTTTATTGGTTTTAAAATGTTGTAAGAAAAGAAAAAGGAGATTAAAAAAACGATTATTGGTACAACATCATTTGAAAGACGGACAATATTGTAGCAAACATAGGAAATGTACAAAAAGAAACAGCATATAAATATTTGCTGAATCTTATCTCTAAGCCATTTAACTTTATCGGTTATGAGATAAATAATAAGAACTAAACAGCCAATGGAAACGTTTACGGCTAATAAACTTTTTGGTCTTATTTTAAAAATTTCATTAATGATTTCTATTACAATAACCGCAATGCCAAAGAACAAAATATACAATTGATATTCTTTACTGGCGGTTTCGGCCTCTTTCTTTTTTTCAATAAAATAACCAATTCTGGCTTTTATTCTAAAAAACTGATAAATCAACAAGGCAAGAAAAGCCAATAGAGACAGTCCTAAAATGATGAGTTTAGGATTGTTGTAAAAAATTATGTTCGAGTTAAAAACATACCAGTTGGTTATAAATGATTTCAGGGCATTGCCAAATAAGGCAATTCCTGAAATCAATGAATTGAAGAAACTATAGTTGACTACCATAGAATTCGGGGTATGTTGGTTTAGTAAAACAGCATTTTTTTGAAAGTTCTAAAAAAGAGTAGGTTAGGCTCTTTTTGTTGTTTAGAAATTTCGATTTTATTCTAAATCCGATTGTCCAATGGAGTCAATTACATCTTTATCGTCTTCTACAGTAAAAATGGAGAAATACGTTGCATAAGTCATAGAACTATTAAAAACAACCGTAAAAAGTATTCCAATACAGCATCCAAAAATACCTACCAAAGAGCCCAGAAAGCCAGTGACAAACAATGCAAAAATTAGCAATGGATTTTTAGTTACTACTATTATACTTGATTTTAGTGCGTCTACTGCGTTCAAATTTCCAAAAACTACCAGCGGCATAGCTAAAAACGTAAAATAGGAGATGAAAGCAGAAATTGCATTTCCTAAAAGTATGATTCCAAGACTGTCAAGAGCAGTTGCAATAGCATTGCTTATTAATCCCAGAATTAAAGCCATTATAAATAACTGAGTAAAATAAGGAGCTTTATAATAGGTAAAAATGGTTGAAACATTAAATTCTTCATCTTTATCAGCACAATCTGCCATTTTAAGAAATCCTGCACCAAACGGAGCCAGTAAAGCTGCAAATACCGAAATACCAACCACAGACAGAAGCTGCTGTGCATAAGTTAGTTTTTGGTTTTCCAGACTTTGAATAAATTCTTTATTGATAGCGCCTACGCCATAATAGGTTGTCGCTAATCCCAAAGCAAGGACTCCAACGACAATTGAAAATACCAATATGATAAGTCCGGAATAAAGTGCGATTTTTTTATAATTCTCGAAGGCGTAATTAAAAGTTGACCCAAAATCTATGGTGTATCCATTTTTTTTGATGTCTTCAATTTGGTCAAGTGTAGATTTCATTCGGAGTAAAATTATTTTATATTCTTGTAATTTAAGCTGTTTAATGTGACGTAAATATAATATTTTTAATCAATTTCTTATGATAATCTACAAAACATTACGAAATCGTTTTTTATTACTTACATCCAGTCTAATAGACGTTTAATAGAGGTTAATTTGTCTTTGTAAGGAGCATATCGCATGGGCAAATCTAGCCAGTTTCCTTTTTTGACCACAGCTTTATGATGCGAAAAGATGTCAAAACTCAATTGACCGTGATAAGCACCAATTCCGCTATGACCAACTCCGCCAAAAGGCAATCTTTTATTCGAAAATTGAACAACAGTATCGTTGATACAGCCACCACCAAAAGAATAAGTGGTAATTAGCTTTTTTGCAAACGATTTATTCTCGCTAAAGACATAAAAGGCAAGAGGCTTTTCATATCGGCTAATTACATTTTGAATCTCGGCTTGGGTTTCGTAAGTTAGGATTGGTAAAATAGGACCAAATATTTCTTCTTTCATCACCGGACTATCCAAAGCTGGCTCTTCAATTATTGTGGGAGAAATATAAAGTTTACTGGCATCAGTTTCTCCTCCAAAAACTACTTTTTCTCTTTCGATCATACTATCCAGACGAACCCAGTTTTTAGTGTTGATAATACGAGCAAAATCGGGAGATTTTTCCATCTTTTTACCGTAAGCCTTTATGATTTCTTCCATTAAAAAAGAAAGAAAATTAACTTTCATGTTCTTCTGAATCAGGATATAATCAGGTGCAATACAGGTTTGTCCGGCGTTTATAAATTTCCCCCAGACAATTCGTTTTGCGGCTAATTTTAAATTGGCAGTTTCATCAATAATACAAGGATTTTTTCCGCCCAATTCTAATGTTACCGGAGTCAGATTTTCGGCAGCAGCTTTGGCAATGATTTTACCAACAGAAACACTTCCGGTAAAGAAAATATAATCCCAGCGTTTTGCCAGCAGTTTATTAGATACTTCAATGCCGCCTTCAAAAACTTCGACATGATTAATGTGAAATGTTTTTTCGATAATTTTTGCAATTACTGATGAGGTATTCGGAGTAAGTTCAGATGGTTTTAAAACAACTCTGTTTCCTGCAGCAACGGCAGAAATTAAAGGGCACAAAGCTAGTTGAAAAGGGTAATTCCACGGTGCAATAACCAGAACGTTTCCGTATGGCTCTTTAAAAATATAATCTGTAGAAGGAAAGTTAAGAAGAGACGGTAAAACACGTTTTGGCTTTGCCCATTTATGGATATTTTTGATGGTGTCTTTAAGTTCCGATATGACATAATTTGTCTCAGTTAGAACTGCTTCAAATTCAGGCTTTTTAAAATCATCGTACAAAGCTTTTACAATTAAATCCTCGCTTTTTTGAATGTTATACAACAATTTTTTAAGCGTTTCTTTTCTGTATCCGATGTCGTTTTTATAGTCCATTTTTATGATTACCTTGATTTTTGACTATGCAAGTTAATCGATAAAAATTAAAAAATTAACAATTGTATCATAAAAATCATAGCGCATTCCAAATTGTTTCATCCGGGGTAGGCGCAATGATTGTAATGTTTTCTTTGGAAACAGGATGCACAAAAACTAATTTTCTGGCATGAAGATGAATTCCGCCATCAGGATTACTTCTGTCAAAACCATATTTTAAATCTCCTTTAATTGGAGATCCAATTGCTGCCAATTGTGCTCTAATTTGGTGATGGCGACCGGTATGCAAATTGATCTCTAGCGCCACATAATTTTGAAGTTCTTTGAAAACCGTATAATCTAAACTGGCAATTTTACTATCCGGAACTTCTTTTAAATGTGCTTTTGAAGTATTGTTTTTTTCGTTTCTTTTAAGATAGTGAACCAATTTGGCAGTTGTTTCCTGAGGTTTATTCTTCACAACTGCCCAATAAGTTTTTTGAGTTTCACGATTGCTGAACATTTCGTTCATACGTGTTAATGCTTTACTGGTTCTGGCAAAAACAACGATTCCGGTTGTAGGTCGATCCAAACGATGAATTACACCCAGAAAAACGTCACCAGGTTTGTTATACTTGTCTTTAATATATTCTTTTACAACATCTGACAAAGGTTTGTCTCCAGTTTTGTCACCTTGCACAATATCGCCTACACGTTTGTTAACCACAATAATATGGTTGTCTTCGTGGAGAACTTGGAGATTGTTTTTGTTGGAAAGAATTTTCATATTAGACTTGCTTAGATTTTTAGACTTACTTAGACTTCTTAGAGTTTGACTTTTTTAGATTTTAAATTTATTTATAATAAAGTTGCTCTAAATCGTGATGTCATTTTTGTGATTTCTCCTAATAGACTTATCAGTTCTGTAGTGTTTTCTTCATTGATAAATCCCAGATCAGATGAAATTAAAAGTTGTGTTTCCACTTCATAAGCAGAACCAATTGCAATTTCTAAGAATCGGGCAAAATCTTTATTTGAATTTCTTGATGAACCTTCTGGAATATTTGAAGGGATTGATACAGATGCTCTTCTTAATTGATTTATAATTCCAAACTTTTCTTCACTTGGAAAAGTTGCTGTTACATTATAAATTTTGGAGCAAAACAATCTGCTTTTCTTCCAAATTTGAAGTTCTTTAAATTGATGCATTTTTATTAGATTATTTATTTGGAGTAGCTTAGATTTTTAGACTTGTTGTTTTTTATAAAACCTAGTCTAAGTCAGTCTAAAAATCTAAGCTAGTCTAAGAAGTCTAATCTAGTATTGTTCCCCAGAATTCGGAAAATCACGAGACTTCACATCAGCAGCATATTGACCGATTGCTTTTGTCATTTCGTCGTATAAGTTTAAATAGCGGCGTAAGAAACGCGGACTAAATTCATTGTTCATTCCTAACATGTCATGAATAACCAAAACTTGTCCGTCAACACCACCTCCGGCACCGATTCCGATAACTGGAATTGAAATACTTTCGGCAACTTTTTGTGCTAATTCGGCTGGAATTTTTTCTAAAACAACAGCAAAACAACCTACTTTTTCAAGCAATTTTGCATCTTCGATTAGTTTCTCCGCTTCTTCCTCTTCTTTGGCGCGAACGCTGTAAGTTCCAAATTTATAAATCGATTGTGGTGTTAAACCCAAGTGTCCCATAACTGGAATTCCGGCGTTTAATATTTTTTTGATAGATTCCTTTATTTCTTTTCCTCCTTCAAGTTTCACGGCGTGACCACCGCTTTCTTTCATGATTCTAATAGCAGAACGCAAAGCTTCTTTTGGATCAGACTGGTAACTTCCAAAAGGTAAATCTACCACAACTAAAGCTCTCTCTACAGCGCGAACTACAGATGAAGCGTGATAAATCATTTGATCTAAAGTAATTGGCAACGTCGTTTCATGACCCGCCATAACATTTGATGCTGAATCGCCCACTAAAATCACATCGACTCCTGCGGTATCAACAATTTTTGCCATTGTAAAATCGTAAGCGGTAAGCATAGAGATTTTTTCTCCGTTACTTTTCATTTCAATTAATGACTTTGTTGTGATTCTTTTATAATCTTTTTTTGCTACTGACATTTTGTGTTTTTTTGAAGGTGTAAAAGTATTGAATAATTATAAATTGAAATCAGCAATAGAAGATTATTTCTATAGTAAATAACTTTCCGTCTTTAAAATCAATTCTAAATTCACTGTCTTCTAATTGAATAGAATAAGTGTGTGGCGATTTTATAGAAGCGCCAATATAAGTCCCGTATTTTTCTATAAATACTTTTTCAGACATTGTATTGTCTATTACTGCATTTGCATTGAAAATTAGTTTGTTGTTTTCGTTGATAAAAACTTTCGTAATCTCTGCCTGATTTTTGGTTTCGTCTACAGAAGCTTCTAAGTCAGGATAGTAATAAAAAGAATCACTCAGGTAAATACCGCATTCGTCGCCTACGGTTGCTTTTTTAGAAGGTTTTCCAAATATTTTCACCAAGTCCTTTTGAGAGAAGAATAAAGATTTGGTTTTTACGCCTTTCAGTATAAATTCTACTTTTTTGGTAAAAGCAGTAATTTCTTCCGGTTTTTTATGATTTCCTAAGCCTTTGGCAATAGCCATATTTAGTTCTGTATCGGTAAGAAG
The DNA here is from genome assembly GCF_900187965.1 of Flavobacterium sp. ov086. Taxonomy (GTDB): domain Bacteria; phylum Bacteroidota; class Bacteroidia; order Flavobacteriales; family Flavobacteriaceae; genus Flavobacterium. Next base: position 54,607 of record NZ_FZNL01000012.1, read on the forward strand.
TTTAGGGTCGTTTAATTGTTTTACGACTTCATAATATCTTTGGTATGCAGGAGCTAAAGTGGTGTTTTCACTGTTCCAAGCTAATTCTACAAGTCGTTCGCCAATCGTTTTGCGATCAGTAATAGCGTTAACGTCGAGTTTATCGAATTCTTTTATTAAAGCATTAAAATCAGGTCTTTTACTAATGAATTTTCTAAGGGTAAATTGTGCATATTCATCACTAAAACTACCATTTATATTTACCCACTCGTCTTGATTTTTAGGAAGATAATTTACAGGGACAGGATCTCCGGTATATAAAATTTCTCTGATTTTTGAGTTTTTATCAGGAAGCGCCCTCGCTTTTAAACCGGCAACTAAAACGAAAAGATGATTTCCGCCATAATAATTGTCACCGCCTTCCAGAATAGGGTTCTCGTTGTCTTTTGTTTTAATATCTCTGGCATTTAATCTTTCGGCAATGAAATTTTCAGGAACATAACCTTCGGTGAAATTATCTGCTTTTACTTTGTACCAGCCATTTTCATTTTCTGAAAGTAATTGTACTTCGGCACCGTATCTAAAATAGCCCAAAAACTCTGATGAGGTATTTTTAGAAGTATATAATCTGGTGTCTGAATTTAGAAAACGACGATCTTGAGAATGTAGTAAAACCGTGCAAAATAATAATGCTATTAGAAAGCAGTATTTCATAAAGTAGTTTTTAATTTTTTTTGCCATGAATAAATTTTGCCACGAATTTCACGAATTAACACGAATTTTTTTCTGCATGAAGCATAAATAAAATATTAATTCGTGTAGATTCGTGCAATTCGTGGCAACTTTTATTTTCTAACAATCAGCCATATTTACGGCAATTGCTAATCCACCTTCTGAGGTTTCTTTGTATTTTGAGTTCATGTCTTTTGCCGTTTGCCACATCGTATTGATAACTTTGTCCAAAGGTACTTTTGCATTTTTAGAATCTGTTTCAAGCGCTAATTCGGCAGCGTTTATGGCTTTTATGGCACCCATTGTATTTCTTTCGATACACGGAATCTGAACCAAACCGCCAATAGGATCACAGGTTAAACCTAAATGATGCTCCATAGCAATTTCGGCAGCCATTAAAACCTGAGCAGGAGTTCCGCCCATTAATTCGCAAAGAGCTGCTGCAGCCATTGATGACGAAACACCAATTTCGGCCTGACAACCACCCATTGCAGCGGAGATTGTAGAGCCTTTTTTGAAAATACTGCCAATTTCTCCGGCAACCATCAAAAATTGTTTGATTTCTTTTTCGCCTGCACTATGGTTTTCAATCACCAAATAATACATTAAAACAGCAGGAATTACTCCTGCGCTTCCGTTTGTAGGTGCAGTAACAACGCGGCCTAAAGAAGCATTTACTTCATTTACGGCAAGTGCAAAACAACTTACCCATTTTAGGATCTGACGAAATTTCACTTCGGTTTTTCTAATTTCTTCCAGCCAGCTTTGCGGATTCGAATAATTAGATAAACCTATTAAGTTTTGGTGCATATCAAAAGCTCTTCTGCGAACGTTTAATCCGCCGGGAAGAATTCCTCCGGTATGACAGCCAATGTACATACATTCGAGCATTGTATTCCAGATACGCATTAATTCTGAATGAATTTCGGCTTCAGGACGCATTGATTTTTCGTTTTCATAAACAATTTCCGAGATGGATTTGTTTTCTGAAATTGTATAATTTAAAAGCTCAACAGCATTTTGAATCGGGAAGGGAAAAGCACATTTTATTTCCTCTTTGATTTTGGCATTTGTGCGTTCTTCTTTAACCACAAAACCTCCTCCAATAGAATAAAAGGTAGATTCATACTCAGAATCATCTGCTTTATAAGCCGTAAATTTTAATCCATTTGCATGGAAGGGAAGAAACTCTTTATTGAAGACAATATCCTGTAGAAAATAAAACGGAACTTTATATTGGTTACCCAAAATAATTTCGTTCGTGTCTTCGATCGTTTTAATAATCCCGGCAATATTCTCAACCGGAATATATTCAGGATCCTGACCACTTAAACCTAACATAACAGATAAATCAGTTGCGTGACCTTTTCCGGTTAGAGAAAGCGATCCGTACAAATCGACTTTTACTCGTTTAATCTGGTCTAAAATTGACTCGTCTTTCAGCTCTTCCAAAAAACGTTCTGCGGCTCTCCAAGGTCCTAAAGTATGTGAACTTGAGGGACCAACACCAATTTTAAGCATATCAAAAACAGAGATACATTCTTCCATCGTGTAATTTTTATTAAGACAAAGATAATTGAATAATGCAAAGATGATTAAATTTAGTTTGTAAATATTGCGATTTTGTTAAAATAAATATTAAATTTTAATAATTTGATAACGAAATAAATTTAATTGTTTAATATAGGCATTTCGTAGAAAGTTCGTGTTTTTTAGGTATTTTTGTATAAAAGCAATTACTAAAACACCCCGATTTTTTTTAATTCCTTAAAAGAATCGAAATTAACCATACCTTCAAGGATTTCGTTTTGATTTTAAAGTATCTTTTTACGAAAATTTAGAATACCACCAAGAAGATAAAAATATAATATGATAGAATTTTTCAAGCATTTAATACACGAATTCGAATTACCACTTAATAACCCAGTATTGATTTTCTCGTTAATACTTTTTATTATACTCTTGTCCCCAATTTTACTCAAAAAAATAAATATCCCGGGAATTATCGGACTTATTATTTCGGGTGTAATTATAGGACCTCACGGATTAAATATTCTGGCAAAAAACTCCGCCGTTGATTTATTTTCGACAATTGGACTTCTTTATATCATGTTTATTGCCGGTCTGGAACTCGACATGAATGAGTTTAAAGCCAATAAAAATAAGAGTTTATTATTTGGTTTTTTTACCTTTATTTTTCCGCTTTCGATTGGGTTTCCGGTTTGCTTTTACCTCTTAAATTACGATTTCAATGCCAGTTTTTTAACCGCGAGCATGTTTGCAACACACACTTTGGTGGCGTATCCAATTGTGAGTAAACTGGGAATTGCAAAAAATCAGGCGGTTGCCATAACTGTTGGAGGAACGATTTTAACAGATACTGCTGTTTTGATTATTTTGGCGGTTATTATGGGAAGCAGTCAGGGAAATCTGAATCAGGCTTTTTGGATAAAACTAACCGTTTCATTGGCTATTTTCTCGGCAATTATGTTTTTACTTATTCCGAGAGTTGCAAAATGGTTCTTTAAGAAATTAGAAAGTGAGAAACACGCCCATTATATTTTTGTACTTTCAGTTGTTTTCTTCGCTGCGTTTTTGGCAGAAGTAGCAGGAGTAGAGCCCATTATTGGAGCATTCGTTGCTGGTTTGGCACTGAACCCTTTAATTCCGCATTCGTCAGCATTAATGAATAGAATTGAGTTTATTGGAAACGCTTTGTTTATTCCGTTTTTCCTGATTTCTGTGGGAATGCTAGTTGATATTAGCGTGATTCTTAGCGGTCCAACGGCTTTAATTGTTGCCGGAACTTTGAGTGTTGTGGCTATTTTTGGAAAATGGATTGCAGCATTTTTTACTCAAATTGTTTTTAAATATACAAAGACCGAGAGACAGCTTATATTTGGATTAAGTAGTGCGCATGCTGCTGCAACTCTGGCGGTTATTTTGGTTGGATTTAAAGCTAAAATTCTGGACGAAAACATCTTGAATGGAACCATTATTTTAATCCTGATTACTTGTATCGTAGCTTCGTTTGCTACTGAAAAAGCTGCTAAAAAAATTGCCATTTGCGAAGAAGAAGTTTCACACGAAGATGCACATAGCGACCAAATTTTGGACGAACATATATTGATTCCGTTAGCAAAAACTTCGGCGACAGCCAGTTTATTAGATTTTGCACTTTTGATAAAAGATAAAAAATCGTCTAATCCGGTGACTTTGTTAACGATTGTTCCGAATAATGATCAGGCGGAAATTAATATTTTGAAGTATAGAAAGGCGGTTGATAAATTTGTAATTCAAGGTTCTGCATCAGAAGTAAAAATAAATACAATTGCCAGAATTGATCACAATCCTGCGAGTGGAATTGCAAGAACTTCTAAAGAAATTATGTCTGATATTGTGATTGTTGGCTGGCCAAGAAAAACAGGTTTCCTGGATAAAATATTTGGAGAAAACGTAGATTCGATCATTAATAATGTAGACAAAAGTTTATTTATTTGCAGGTTTCAAAAAACATTTATCGAAGAGAAAAGATTGGTTTTTATTTGTCCGCCATTTTCAGAAAGAGGCGTTGGTTTTCATCTTCTGTTACAGAAAATCTGCAGATTATCGCAGGAATTAAGTATTCCGATTGTAATTTATGCCGAGTATAAAACGCATCAGGCTATTCAGCAAATTGCAATTAAATTGAAGTTGAATGCTAAATTAGGTTTTAAAAGTATTTTGGATTGGGATGATTTTGAAGCTATTTCAGATGAAATAAAACCAACTGATTTAATTGTTTTCAACTTATCCAGAAAAGGTTCTGTTTCGTACCAAACCATATTTGATAAACTACCACAGAAATTCGAGAAATCATTTAGCGGTAATAATCTGATTTTGGTTTATGCCCAAGACGATCGTAAAGAAACTGCGATGGATGCCTACGAAGATTTTACCGCTACGCCATTACAAAAAGGTCTTGAAGCAATCGAGCAAATTGGTCGTGGTTTAGGCAATATTTTGAAGAAAGGATAGTTGTTGTGAGTAAATATTTACATAGATAAAAATGATACCGAAGTTACCAATAATTATATTGATATTTTTAAGTTTTGCTGTAACGGCGCAAAACAAAATGAAAAATACGGAAGAACTTATAGATAAAAAAGATCCTGCCTGGACGACTGTCGAAGACTGGATTAAAACGGCAAAAAACAAAGTTGAGGTTTTACCCGTTGATGCTGTAAAAGCAAAAGAAACCTTATATAAAACTCAGGTTACAACCCGTTCGACAATGGGAGCAGTTGTTTTTATGACCGGAGGAATTTTAGTTGATAATGGCTGGATTAGAATTTTGGGTTCAGGAAATTCAAAATTTAACCGCACACTTCCAGATTGGAATAAAGGAAAATCGTTTAAAGAATTTGGCGAAACACCTCCTTTTTTATTAATTGCTGATGATGCGATTGGTGGTTTTTATCTTTTAAACGGTGGCGGATTAGGAACTGATTTAGGGAAGATTTATTATTTCTCGCCTGACAATCTCGAATATGAGCAACTGGATATTACATATTCTGAGTTTCTGGGATTCTGTTTTAATAATGATTTGGATAAGTTCTACGAAGGTAACAGATGGAAGGACTGGAGAGAAGAAGTTTCGAAATTAAAAGGCGATGAGGTTTTTAATTTCTATCCATTTCTATGGACAGCTGAAGGAAGTGATATCAATAAAAGTGCAAGAAAAATAATTCCAATAGAGGAACAATATAGTTTTAATCTGGATTTAAGAAAACAACTTGGTTTTGATCAGTGAAAATTAATTTTCAGGGTATTGTATTGAAATATATTTGTAAAACGGAATTTAATTCATGGAAGATCTGCAAGAAATAATTGTAAAATATAGTTTTCCTAAAAGAGATATAAATGCTTCTGTTAGTATTTCAGAGGTTGAATCATATGCCAATTTAAAACTTCCTGAAGATTACATTTTTTATCTTGAAAACTATTTTGGGATTGATCAATTTATTGGTGTTGAATTTATAAACCTTTGGAGTTTAGAGGAAATTATTGAAACCAATAAAGGTTATAATATTGTTGAACAAATGACCAGAACTATTGGAATTGGTTCAAATGGGAGTGGAGAATTTATAGGAATTGAAATAGATCAATTTGATAATGTAAAAATAATTCTTTCGCCATTTATTGACCTGAATAGTAAATATAATATTGAAATTGGGATATCATTTACTGATTTTCTTGTTCGTCTAAATAATGGAATTGATTGGTTTTTGTGATTTTTAAGCAACCCATTTTGTTCTTAATTTCATAAATGGTTTTTCGATTATTTGATGAAGTATAAAGGCAATCGCGATGCATGAAATAATACAGATTATTAAACTCAAAGTACTGCTTGAATCGAAACCAAAATAACTTAAAATTAACTGTGTAATATGGATAATTCCCTTATGAATTAAGTAAATTCCATAAGATAATGTGGCGATGAAAGTAGTGATTTTTGAATTGATCTGATATAAAAAACTCGTTGGTGAAATGGCGCCAATAACCATAAATCCATATCCGATTCCTACTAAAGTGAATCCAAAAATAGAAGCATAAAAGGAATGTTCTTCATAACATAAAAAGTAAGCTATAACTAATGTAATCAAGCTAACTATTAAAAAATGATTTCCATACTTAGAAATTACGTTCCATAAAGCAGGCATAAATTGATATATTGCTGCAATCGAAACTCCTGTCAAAAGCCCATCTAAACGATTATAAGTTGGATAATAGATGTATTTTTGCCAAAAGAGCCATGCATTTTCGTCAGCAATATGAGGAAGATATAAGATTTTCCAGCTATAAAATCGAATAATAAAACCGAAAGTAAAAAGTCCGATTAAAACCCAATATGATTTATGAAATTGTTTGTATTTCTGCAAAAGAATAAGTGCAATTGGTAAAAGAAAATAAAAATGCTCTTCGACACAAAGTGACCAGGCATGCGAAAAAGTTCCGAAATCGCGAAGGTTTAGATCGAAATTTTGGGTAAATGTTAGTAGTTTCCATATTGGAGGAAGCGCCTCACGCTCTCTAAATAATGGAATTAAAAAATAAACTCCTGTTATAAACCAAAATAAAGGAAGTATTCTGAAAAAACGTTTTAAAAAGAAATCTTTAAATGAAATTCTAACGTCATTTTTAATTTGAAAAAATAACTGAGAAGATATTAAAAAGCCGCTTAAAACGAAAAATAAATCTACACCTGTCCAACCAAATTTTGCTATATTTGGTAACCATTCAGGACATTCGAAAAGTTGATAATGAAATAAAAAGACAAAACATATTGCAAAAGCGCGTAAATGATCTAATCCATATAATTTTTTGTGCACTTTGGAATCGATTTGTTTTTTTATGAATATTTTTTGATAGCTTATCGAATGAAAAAAGAATTTTTCGACAGTAAAGATAATTGAATTACAAAAGTTTCTTTCTCAAAAAAAAGGATTTTATTAACATTTTTTTTGCCCGATTTTGATAATTTTAGAAATAAAAACAAAGTAAAAATGAAACACAAAGCCACATCAATCCGATCCTTTATTGGTGCCAAAGATTTTGAAATTCGGGTAACTATTATCAAAAATGAATGGAAGTAATTAGGAGAGGTTTGGTTAATATTTTGAAGAAAGGATAATTGTTTTTTTAACCTGAAAGAATCTAAATGAATGAAATTGTAAGTTATTATGATACTTTGGCAAGTACATATGATGAAAATAGATTTAACAATACTTATGGTAAATTTATCGATAATCAAGAAAGAAAAATTCTAGATCGATTATTAACTAATAAAAATGAAGTAATTCTTGATTTGGCTTGTGGTACAGGAAGACTTTTAAATTATGCCTCTTTAGGAGTTGATGCGAGTAGTGCAATGGTTGAAATTTCAAAAGCAAAATTCCCCAAAAAAACAATCTTATTGAATGAAGCGGATCAACTAATAATAGAGAATAATAGTATTGATACCATTATTAGTTTTCATTTTTTCATGCACTTAGAGGAGAGAAAAATTGATGCTATATTTGAAGAATGCAATAGAGTCTTAAAAAAGAATGGAAGAATTATTTTTGATATTCCTTCGCGAAAAAGAAGACAACTTCTAGGTTATAAAAAGGAAGATTGGCATGGAGCAAGTAGTTTTTCGATTGAAGATTTAAAGTTAAAATCAAATTTTGAGATTAAAAGAACTATAGGTTTTCTATTTTTACCCATTCATAGATTTCCTAAGTTTTGCAGAAAGTTTCTCATAACAATAGATTCATTTTTGGCCACTTCATTTCTGAAAGAATATAGTTCTTATTTAATCATTGAATTTGAGAAGAAATGAGAACTTGGAAACATATAAAAATACATTTAAAATTACTTATTCGGTTTAAAAATGATTTGCTAAGTAGAGATTTTTTCAAGTTTTCTGAAGAAATGCAACATGAATTTGTTTTTGATTATGCATTAACAATATCGCAGGAAATAAAACTAGGTCTGACTTTTGAAAACAAGTTACACAATATTGAATTGGCTTCGAAAAGAATAAATCGACATGTTCTTAAACCAAATCAAATCCTTTCTTTCCTAAAAATTATTGGAAATCCAAATCAGAATTTTAAGAAAAGCAGAACTTTAGTAAACGGGAAGTTAAAACAAGAGAATGGAGGAGGGATGTGTCAGGTATCCGGAATTGTATATCAGATGAGTTTAATTGCTGGTTTAGAAATTTTAGAGAGACACAATCATTCCGTTGATATTTATACTGAAGAAACAAGGTTTGCGCCCTTAGGTTGTGATGCAACAATTGTTTATGGATATAAGGATTTGAGAATAAAAAACAACTTGCCGTTTCCGGTTAAATTTGAAATTAAAATAGTTGATAATTATTTACACGCAACTTTGTTTAGTGTAAAAGCAATTGAGAAGAGAGAATTAGCTTTTGAATCTAAAATGGATCAAAATTTTGTTTATGTAAGTGTTTTCAATAATGACAGAAAATTGTTGAATCAATCTAAATATAAGGTAGTAAATTTAGAGTAATAACACCTTTTATCGGATCAACCCTCGTAGTTTTATTGTATGGAAGATTTATAAAAACTAATTACTATTAAATGAGATTAAAATGAAACATAAAGCAGTATCAATCAGACCGTTTATTGGAGCCAAAGATTTTGAAATCTCCAGAAGTTTCTACAAAGATTTAGGTTTCGAAGAAGGAGTTTTAGACTCAAAGTTTTCTGTTTTTAAAACGGGAGATTTAGCTTTTTATCTTCAGGATTATTATGATAAAAGCTGGAATGAAAACACGATGATTTTTCTGGAAGTCGAAGATGTTGATTACTATTACAATGAACTTCTAAAACTCAATCTGACTGAAAAATACGGTGTAAAATTAACTCCAATACGCCATCTCGATTGGGGAAGCGAATGTTTTCTACACGATCCATCCGGTGTTTTGTGGCATTTTGGAAATTTCTCAGGGAAAGAGTATAAAAAATAGTTGCCACGAATTTCACAAATTTTCACTAATTGTTTTGGCGCACGATAGAGTACTTATTCAAATTATCAAACATTTTAATTAGTGAAATTCGTGGCGAAAAACTACAGATGAAAATCTGCCAATTGAATTGTGTTTTTTTCTCTTTGATACCAATCATTATAAACCAATTCTATTTTATCAACCGTAAATGTTCCGAAATCAAAATCACGGAACTTCTCTGTAATCGCGATTAATTTCTCTGGAGTTTGAAGTTTCTCCTGAAATCTTACAACCGTTACATGTGCTGTTGAAATGGCATAACGACTATCGATACTTTGTTCTAAAGTTGATTTTTTGAAATTCTCCCGTAATTTATCTCTTAGATTATTCAAAGATTCATCCGTTGGGAAACCCTGAATCATTATTGCAGAAGGTGAGGCTGTAACGCCACGAAATTCAATTTTGATTTCGTTTAAATCAAGTAAACTTTTTTGGATAATTTCGACATAATCCGGAATCGAAACTTTATCTAAACTAAAACCTTCATAACATGAAATAATGGACATTGCAGTAATATGAATATCTGAATTAGGGTAATAATATTGCAAAGGATCTATGGCTTTTAATTCATTTAAAAACAGCTGAATATTTGCCTTAATTACTTCATTTGGACGAATTAATAAGGTAATCCCAAAACGAGAATCATTTTGGTCATTAATTTGAGAATCTAATTTGTAATTACCAGCTAAAATAGCTTCCGAAGATTGTTTGTAGAGTTCGTTATAATGTTCTTGTAAATTCATTTACTATCATTTCTGTTTCATTTTTTCCAAATTTTCCTTGACTCTGAATTTTACAATTTTAGTAATCAGATCAAAAGGCATTGGTTGATTTAGTGGAAATTGTACAGAACCTTTTCCTGATTTGTATTTCGAAAGTTCTTCCTTAAAAGCTTCGTGACCGCTTGGCAAAGCATACAAACCAATATGATTTTTGAAGGCGGCAAAATAAACCACGATTCCGTTTTGCTCAAAAGCCGGCATCGAATAACTGATTTTTTCTTTGGCGTCCGGAGCTGCTTTCTGAATGGTCATCCGAACTTTCTCTAAAATCCCCTGAACATCATTTGGGAATGCTCCAATGTATTCGTCTATGTTTTCTGGTTTTTTCGTATCCATTGTGGTTAGTTTTTGTTTTAGGTTTAAAAAGTTTCAAGTTTCAGGTTTCAAGTTCGTTGCGAAAACCTGAAACTTGAAACCTGAAACAAAATAAACTTTTTTTTATGCAAGACCTTTCGGGAAGCGATCCAAAACTAAATTCAGTTGAATCTTATGTTCTAAATAAGCTTTGGCTCCAGCTAAAACTAAAGTAAAACCTTCAGTAGAATTTCGAACCTGATCTATTATTTTATCTGAATCTCCTTTTAAACCGGAATTGGTAATGCTCACAAATGTTTCATTTTCGTTTAACGGAGTAAAAATCCATTCGACTATTGTTGTTTCATCAGGATTTCCCCATTCGATTACGATCTTTTTATTTTCCTGCAAAACATGTGTCGTAACAGTTAGCGAAAAACCATACATTTCCCATGTCCATTCGGTTGTTGTGTCTTGTTCTAATTTTCCGGAACCTTTTGTGAACCAAAATTTACTAGTAATTTCCGGATTTGTAAAGGCCTGAAAAACTTCTGAAACAGGTTTTCTAATCAGCATTTCGGCTTTTGCGAAGTGGTTGTTTTCTGCTTTCATGTTTGATTTGTGAAAAAAGGTTGTTTTTGAATTATTAATTGTAGAACTTGAAACTTGAAACATTTTTTTTGGACCTCTAATTTAAGAAATTATATGTACCAAAAATTAATCAAAACGTAAATCCGGTAATCAAATTAAGAGAATTTGTTTTCATTGATTCATCCGTTGGCATAGCAGGTTTAGCAATATCTGTTAAGCCTAAATTTTCTCGTAATTCAACATAGATGCAATGATTATCGTTTAATTTAAATTCTTTTCCAAAACCTGCTGAAATTCCAAATTCCATAGACTTTCTATATTTTGTATTTTCGAGATCCTCATCCTGAGATCCTTCACTAGAAGACTCAAACGTCATTCCAGATTTGAGTAAATAACCTAAATAAGGTCCACCATTTATGTAAAAACTCTTATTACGGGTGAAACTGAATTTTAGCATTATTGGAAGTGTAATATAGTTTAGGTAGCTAGTTGACTTAAAAGTATGAGTAATTTCGGGTGTTAGTATTGGTGTATCCGAATTGTACCAATCCAGCGTTGTCCCTTTTGTAGTTTGTGTTTTTCTGTCATAATTTAAATCAGCTTTTAAAGAGAGACTTTCATTTAATGCGTATTGAAATGAAACTCCAAATAAATAGGAAAAGCCCGGTTTTTCATCTGTAAAAGAGTGATAACCTCTGAAATTTGAGTAGTTTAAACCTCCTTGTATTCCAAATTTAATTTTTGATTCCTGAGCTGAAGTTTTAAATGTAATAAGAGCAATGGTAAAAAATAGAAACGTAATATTCTTCATGTTTTTGGGTTAATTGTTTTATGTCAAATATATAATTACTCTTATTAAAAAATCATCTATAATCAAAAAAAATCCAGACAATTAGTATTTGTCTGGATTTTAAAATTTTAAGGAATAACATATAAAATTATTCTCTTATTGTTGTTTTGTCATGCAGCGCCATTTCGGCGATTTCGTCTTTACGTTTAAAACTTACGCCTTTGTGTTGCTGCATGTATTTAATAAGATCGTTTGCTGCTTTTACCATTTGTGGAGTTCCGCCAATGCGATCATGAAAACTGATAGACATTTGTCGGCGTTGTGTTTCGCTTTCGGCATATAACTGATCAAATTCCATTTTGACCTGTTGTAAAAATTGATCTGCCGAAAAGTTTTTTCCTTCAATCAAAACAATATCATTGTTTCGAATCGTGTAGGGAATAACGGCGAAATCTTTGTTTTTCACCTGAATTATAAAAGGTTCATCACGACTTAAATCATCGATATGATATTTAAAACCAAGTTCCTGTAAAATATCGAGTGTGTTTGTACCGCGTCGAAGCCAGTTTGCGTTATAACCAACAGGAGTAAAGCCTGTTACGGTTTTTATTGCATCAGCACCGTCTTTAATGAATTTTTTCTCTTCGTCATAAGGCATTGTATATTGTGTGCTCCAACTCATTCCGTGAGCAGCAGCTTCGTGACCTCGCTGTACAATTTCTTTGGCTAGTTGAGGATTTTTTAGAACTGCAGTTCCTACCATGTGCGAAGTAACTTTTACACCAAGTTTATCCCAATTGTCCAACATTCTCGGAATCCCTTCTTTATATCCATAATCGTACCAGGTTGCTGAAGGAAGATCAATATAACCTTTTTGTATATTTTGAGGAAACGGGCTTTCTGCATTTTCAGGTTGTCCGCCAGCTTCAAATTGCATTGAAATCGAAACAACTAATCTTGAACCATCGGCCCATTTTGTTTTTTGAGGAGATAAGAAAGGAGTTATTTTTGGAATTTCTGAAAAAGTTTCAATTGGATTTATCATCCCAACCATACCTATAATTCCGGTTTGTTTTATAAAATTTCGTCTTGAACTCATGGTAATTATTTTTTGATTAATAAATCAATTGCCCAACTGTTAGAATCAATGAAATGTAAAAGTAAAGCAAAAAATGCAATGTGAATTAATTGTGATGGAACGGCTTCCCAGTTCTCAATCATCGCAGTTCCAAATAATAATGCTAACATTACAAATCCTCCGGCGATTAAAGAAGGTCTTGTAAATAACCCTAACAATAAGAGTAAGCCAATCACAAATTCGGCTATTGGTAAAATGTAGCTAAAAGGTGTTACAATGATTTTTGGCAGCATAGAATTTTCAAAACTGCCAATCATCCAGTTACTAAAAGTAGTTAGTTTTGGCAGACGTACCAATCCGTGGCCAAACATGCTTATGGCGATCGCAAGGCGCAATAATAAAAAAGAAGTTGTTTCCATTTTTGTATGATTTTATAGTACAAAGTTGAGAAGAACAACTTTTTTAAATTTGTACAATCATTGGATTAATTTGTATTTTTGGAAGATGGAAATTAGAAATTTATACCGCCCTTTTGAACTTCAGTTTCTGGAAGTTTCAGAATACGAAGCCAAAGAACGCAAAAACACTTTTTTTGAAATGGTTTTTGTTTTAGAAGGAAAAGGCATTCAGATTATCAACGATCACCGATTGCCTTATAGCAGCGATAAGTTGTTTTTGATTTTTCCTCAGGACACGCATAGTTTTGAAGTTATCGAGAAAACGAAGTTTTTCTTTATCAGATTTCATGATAGTTATCTTAAAACGCAAAATAGTGATTGGATTCAGAAATTGGAATTTATCTTTCATAATCACAATCATTTACCGGGCTGTATTTTAAAAACCGTCACCGATAAACCTTTGTTGCGAGCCATGGTAGAAGCGTTGATTAGAGAAGAGGATAGTAATTTTCCGCAACAGCAAGAAGTAATAAAGCAAATACTAAATACGATTATTACGCTTGCTGCCAGAAATATTTCGCTTATTTCACCGCTTGCTCTGAACCAATCTAATGCTGAACCGAGTTTAGATTTGCTGAATTATGTACATCACAATATTTATCAGCCAGAGGAATTAAAAGCAACAAAAATGGCTTTAAAGTTTAATGTTTCTCCCACTTACATCAGTGAATATTTTAAAACCAAAACCGGGCAAAGTATTCAACAATACACAATTGCCTATAAAGTAAAACTGATCGAAACCCGATTGAAGTTTACCAATTTGCAAATCAATGAAATTGTTTATGAATTTGGTTTTAGCGATGCGAGTCACCTCAATCGATTGTTTAAAAAATACACAGGATTAAATCCGAGCGATTATAAAAAGCAATTTAAGAATTAGAATTGACCTTGATTTTAAGACTGATCTTTATCAATCCATTTTCCGGTAGTTGGCGGAACATAATTTCTCATTTTATCCAGTAAATCATCAATGTTATCGCTTACCAAAAGCATACTTTGATTGGCTTCTTTCAGTAAACCTTTTTCGACCATTGTTTGCGTTAATTCAATTAATGAATCATAGAAACCATTGATATTTAAAATGGCAATTGGTTTTTTATGCAAGCCTAATTGTGCCCAGGTCACCATTTCGAAAAGCTCTTCGAGAGTTCCAAAACCACCCGGAAGCGCAATAACGCCATCGCACAAATCGTTCATTTTAGTTTTTCTTTCGTGCATACTTTCTACCAAAATTAATTCGGTTAAACCAAGATGCGCAATTTCTTTAGAGCGTAAAAAGTTTGGAAGAATTCCAATTGCTTTTCCACCTTCATTCAGAATTCCATCTGCAACAGCGCCCATTAAACCAACATTTGCGCCACCATAAACTAATTCTATATTTTGCTTTGCTAAGGTTTGCCCGAGCAAAGTTGCTTGTTCTTTATAAATTTCTTCGGTACCAAAACTGGACCCGCAGAATACTGTTATTCTTTTCATTATTTTTTTATTTCGTATACAAAATTATGACGGGAGGGTTCATTATAATACGCAACCTCTATTTCTTCTACTTTTACTGCCCCTAGTTTTTCTATCGCTTTTTGGGAACGGTAATTTTCTGCTCCGATATGAAATTGAACTTTGTTGACGTCTTTAAAAGCATATTCGAGCATCATTTTCTTAACGTGAGTATTAAATCCGGTACCCCAAAATTTTCTTCCATAAAAAGTATATCCAATAAAAACAGTTCTGTTTTCTTCGTCATATTCATAAAAACGTGTGCTTCCCGCTATTTCGCCTGTAGTTTTATCAATTATCAGAAAAGCACCTTTGCTTTCCATGGCACCTTCAAAGAAATTTTGAAAGACTTCTCTTTCGTAGCGGTTTTTATTGGGGTGTTGTTCCCAAATTAAAGGATCTGATGCTACTTTATATAGTGCATTAAAATCACTTTCCTGAAGCGGAATTAATTTGGTTAGATCGTCTTCTAGAATCTCAGGTTGCAGATTTAAAGGGGATATATTCATATTGAGCTGTTTTTAAAGTTATATTTTTTTTATCTGAACACAAGAAACATTCTCCATTTTAACCTGTTTCCCAGTTTTCTTTAGCAATCCTGTTTTTGAATTTCTTTTAAAAACTACAATATTTCCAGTGTTAACATTCGTTGCAACCAAGAACTTTCCGTTTTCATCGATCGCAAAAATTCTGGGATGTTTCCCTAAAGTCGATTGATAGCCAATGTTTTTTAGAAGACCATTTTCGTCAATAGAGAAAATCGCAATATTGTTTTCTTTTCCTCTGTTTGTCGCATACAGAAATTTTCCGTCGGGCGAAACATGAATATCTGAACTTTCAAAACCTTCTGTAATTTTATCCGGATGTGTATTGATGTGTTGAACCTTTGTCAAAGCGCCATTTTGATATTGATAAACACTTATTGCGCCTGCCATTTCTTCGATACAATAACCAAATTTTTGATTGGGATGAAACGTAAAATGCCGTGGTCCGGCTTCTAAATCGGTTTTAAGAAAAGGATGATCTGTTTCGACCAAAGGTTTTTTCTGAGTTTCATCAAATCGATAACAGCGTATTTTATCAGCACCAAGATCCGGCATGAATAAATAATCATTTTCAGGCGAGAAGACAGTCGAATGAATGTGCGATCTGGCTTGTCTTTCTTTATTGACGCTTCCGTCCATATATTGAAAATTTTGGGCAATAGAATCTATTTTTCCATTTTCTAAAAGCGGATGAACCGAAACACTTCCTTCAGTATAATTACCATTCACAAGCCATTTCCCATTTTTATGAACCGACACATAAACGGGATTTTCGCCGCCGCTTCTTTGACTGTTCAAAAAAGTCAAAGTTTTATTTTCGGGATTAAACTCGAAACTGTTTACACTTCCTGCATTTGGTGTTTTGGTATCGGTGCAGGCGTATAAATATTTTCCGTTTGGTGACAAAGTCAAATACGACGGATTTACAACATTCTTTACAGAAGTTATTTTGCTAAGTTTTCCGTTTAAAGTATCTAGTTGATAGACCTGAATAGATTCTGCAGTTTTATCTCTGTTGTAAGATCCCAGAAAAACATAGGTATTTTGTGAAAACGCATTTAATGCAAGAAGGAATGCAATTGCGAAGAAGTATATTTTTAGTTTCAAGGTTTAATAAGGTATTATTTTTATGAGTTAATCTTTAATCTAAATCCGAAAACAGCCAATTCTCCCTGCATAAAATCTAAATCTTCAGATCTTTTAAATCCTATATTTTCATACATTTTCCAAGCTGTTTTCATTGCTAATGTTGAATGAATTATAAGTTGTTCGCGTTTATTGTCAGTGGCTTTTTTGATGCATTCCTGCGTCAGTAATTTACCAATTCCTTTTCCGCGTGTATTTGTATCAACGCCTAATAATCGGAAACCTGCTGCGTTTTGTTCCTGAGTTGCAATTCCGCCTGAGCCATAATATTTCATGTCATTAAAATAAACCACAGCGCCAAGAATTTTATTATTATCGATTGCTACTAAAAGTTCTGTTTCAGGATGATTGGTGAAATCGCCAATATTAGCCAGCATTTTATAATAATTGGGTTGGTCATTTTCTTTCGGAAAACCTTCTAATTGCGAATAAACACTGATGAGTAATTTCCCAATTTCTTCAAATTCTGATGGAGAAGCATTTCGAATAGTACAATCTGATTGATTCATTATTTTATGTTTATTAATGACAAAGTAAACGTGTTCAAATCTAAAATCTATTTAACTCCTTTCCACCATTGTTTAAATTCTTGTTTTTCATTTTTTAGTTCGACCAATTCACCAATCATTGGCGTAATTAACGGAATCGGATTTGCTGAAGCCGCGTTTAATTCTGTTACTTTAATCAAAGGCTCATCCCAGGCATGAAGCGATAGTGAAAATTTTGAAGAGTGAACCGGGAAAACTCTTTTTGTATTTAAATCTTTCATGGCTTTTATGACATCTTCGGGGAGATTGTGAATGTATTTCCAGGCGGGATTATATTGGCCGTTATCGAGAAGCGCAATATCAAAAGGACCGTATTTTGCACCAATTTCAGCAAAATGAGAATCATAACCACTGTCGCCACCCAAATACATTTTAAAGTCTTTGGTTTCTAATACAAAAGAAGTCCAAAGAGTATTACAACGTTTAATACTTCTACCGGAAAAGTGTCTTGACGGAGTGGTATAAAGCGTAATATTTTGATCGAGTTCTATTTTTTCATACCAATCCTTTTCGATGATATTTTGATTTGGAAATTTCCAAAATTCAAAATGTGAACCAACACCAAGTGGACATATTATTTTTTTGATTTTAGGTTTTAATTCCATTATCGTTGTATAATCTAAATGGTCATAATGATCGTGTGTAATCAATAAATAGTCAATTTCCGGAAGATCATTGGCGGTATAAATATCAGTTCCTTTAAATGCTTTTGTAGTTCCAATAATAGGAGAGGCATTGCCACTGAAAACGGGATCTATTAAAAAACGTTTTCCTTCAAGCTGAATAAAATAAGAAGAATGTCCAAACCAAACTAAGATATCTTCATTGCTATCAAGTTCCAGTAAATTTGTTTTTATTGATGGGATTATGTCAGTCGGGATTTTTCGATCTACTTTCTTAAATAAAAAATCAGAAATTATATCAAAGTAGCCGTAACCTTCTGCAAGTTCGGGCGTATAATTGATATTTTCGAATTTTCCGTTTTTATATTGAGGAGACTTTTGTATTAAAGCCAGTCTTTCGCCTGATGGTCTTTTTCCATATCTTGGGTGTAGTAAAAAGAAAGAAAGGATTGCGACTAAAATAATAAGTATTGTAAGAACCATAGTGTCTTAATTTGAGGGATATAATTTATTTAAATATTCGACCGAAGCAGCAATCATTTTCTTTAGAATTTCGACATCAATATCGGCTACTTTTTTAATGTAAATACAACCTTTTGTAGCCCTGTATTTTCCGAATTTAGAAAGCAATTCTTCCTTCTGTTCAGACGAAGCATAGGCATAAAGTGAGATTGCAGCTTTTCTGGGTGAGAACCCTACGAGTGGCGCATCGCCTTCATGACCGCTGGCATATTTATAATGATAACTTCCGAAACCAATAATACTTGGTCCCCACATTTTGGGTTCAAAACCAGTGACTTCCTGCATGATTCTGATGAGTTCAAAAGAGTCTTTTCTTTTAGTTTCATCTTCAACAGCATTTACAAAATCGGTCACACTTTGTTCTGTTTCAGTTGTTTTATTTTTTGCCATCACGAATTATTTGATTTGAATAATTTATTTTTCAATAGAATCTGTTTGATCTGCAAAATCTGCGTGTAAAAAACAGATTTCTAAAACATTCCGTTTTCGTTTTTTATTTCGGTTGGAATCGATTGTCCCAAATCCCAAAGTTCTACTATTTTGTCTGATTCAAATCTAAAAAGATGCACCACGGCAGCACCTAAATCAGTCGAATTTTGTTTTACATGCGAATGCACGGCAACCATATCTCCGTCTCTTAATGCATGATGTATTTTTAAAGTTTTGTACGGATTTTTTCGTGATGATTCGTCCATTGCCAACATCAAAGTTTGAGCATCGCCTTTAAAGTAAGCATTATGATGTTTAAAATTCTTGCCTACATAAAGTCGAAAAGCCTCGTGAGAATGCCCTTTTGCTGCGAGTTTTAAAAACTCCTGCGCAATATATTTCTTAGTCATGATTTTAGAATTTAAAAGCTAACTAAGTTATGAAATTTACTTCTTTGAAATAGAAACAGGGATGGATTTATTGTCTTTTATTTTTAGGACAAAATGAAGTCTACAATAGCTTCTGAATGGATTTTTGTGGTGTCAAAAACAGGAACCGAAAAATCAGATTGATCAATTAACATTGGAATTTCGGTACAACCTAAAATAATACCTTGGGCTCCGCGAGAAATTAATTCGTTTGCAATTTTAATATAGTTCTGCTTGGATTCTGGAGTTACAATTCCTCTTCCCAGTTCTTCTTTTAGAACATATTGTATATAATCGCGGGTTTCTTGTTTTTCAGGAATGAGTACTTGGAGACCAAAACTTTTAAGACGATCTTTATAAAAATCCATTTCCATCGTAAACTGAGTTCCCAAAAGTCCAATTGTAGTAATGTTTTTTTGTGTTATGGCTTTTGCTGTTTCGGTACCAATATGAATTAAAGGCAAACCAACTTCTTTTTCGAGTTCATCTGCATAAAGATGAGCTGTATTGGCACATAAAACTATGGCATCAATACCGCTTTTCTTTAAGCTTAAGCAGGCATTTAGTAAAAGCTCATAAGAGTTCTGCCAGGTTTTTTCCTGTATATCACCAAAATTCAAGGAATAAATAAGGCATTCGGCAAATTGCAATCCGCCTAGTTTTTTGTTGACACCTTCGTTAATTAATTTATAATAATCGATAGTCGAAACCCAGCTGATTCCGCCCACAAGTCCAATTTTTTTCATTGATTTAATACTAGTAGATTAATGGCTAAAATGTTTTATGATTTCTTTCCTGCAAATAATTTTATTGCCAGATAAGCCATTGGTAAATAAGCAAAAACTAAATCTACAACGGTAAACCAAAGAGGAGAGGGTAAGGTGAAAGTATTTACAATACCGCCTAATAAAAAGAAACAGCCAATTATTAAGGCAAGTTTTGTTTTGTGAGTTGAGGCAATTAAAACAGTAGCTGCAGCACCTGCAAAAGTTCCGATGGCATGTGCTAAAAACGGAAAGATAAAATGTTTTGGTTCAAACAAATGTATTGTGGCTTTTAAACCTTCAACAGTGGTAACGTCAGCGCCATTTGGAGCAGGAATAATTGAGTTGCTCAATAATAGGATGAACATATTGACAACACTTCCCACAAAAAGACCGATAATAACGGCCAGAATATTTTTAAAAATCGGATTCATAACTTTCGCTTATTTGTAGCGAATTTATGGATAATATCTTTAGATATCTGATTGAAGAATGTTAATTAATTAAAAGATTGTCTGAATTCTAAAGGTGAAACATTTGTTTTGGTTTTAAACAATTTACTGAAGGATTGCTGATGCTCAAAACCCAATTCAAAGGCAATCTCGCTAATGGATAAATTGGTTGTAGAAAGTTTTTCTTTGGCTTTTTCGATTAATTTATCATGAATATGTTGTTGGGTGCTTTGACCTGTATGCATTTTTAATAATCCGCTTAAATAATTGGGCGAAACGTTTAAGTTTTCGGCAACATAATGAACCGTTGGTAATCCTTTTTTTGATAAGGAATCATTTGTAAAATAATCGTCTAATAATTTTTCTAAACGTTCCAGAATCTTATGATTGCTTATTTTTCTGGTAATGAACTGACGATTGTAAAAACGCTCAGAATAAGTAAGTAATAGTTCGATTTGGGCAATAATTACATCCTGACTGAATTTATCAATATTAGATTGATATTCCTGCTGAATGTTTTTGATGATACCAATAATCATTTTTTCTTCTTTATCAGAAAGATGTAAAGCTTCATGAACCGAATATCCGAAATACTCGTATTGCTTGATTTTCTTAGCAAGTGGCGTATTCCACAAAAAATCAGGATGGACCAATAAGGACCATCCTGTATGTTGAAGTTCTGCATTTCCTTCTATAGAAAAAACCTGACCTGGTGCAATAAATAGCAAAACCCCTTCATTAAAATCATATTCCTGCTGACCGTATCGCATCGTTGCATTTGCATGTCGTTTTAGTGCAATCGAATAAAAATCGAGCATCAGACTTTTAGGTTCAGCTTCGTTGAGGTATTTAAGATCTTCAAAATTGTAAACACTCACTAGCGGATGTTCCGGTTTTGGCAAATCTCTAAATTCATGAAATTCGCTGATGCTTTTAATGCGATAAGGTTGTTGATTTGCCATGCTACAAGTTACTTAATTTTGATTATACAGAGCAGCAAATTCTTTTGCATATTCAGCCAGTTTTGTTTTTCCCATTATGGCAGGTCTGTTTTGATAGTAGTCTTCGGCAAGTGTACCGTTATAAAGTCCAGCATACATCTCAACCAAACCTGCAGCAATTTTTGGCTGTATTCCAACATTTACCAAACCGTCCAGAGTTTCCTGATCTGTTGTTAAAACCCATTTTAAATCAGGTTTTCCAATCGCGTTGCCTATGATTTGAGCGGTTTCATGACCTGTTAATTCTTCGCTTCCTACATAACGAATTTTTTTTCCGTCAAGCGGAGTTGTGATTTCGTCTGCAATAGCTTCGGCAATATCATTTGGAGAAACCCACGGAATCATTCTGTCAGCGCCATAATTTGCAGCAATAAAGCCGTGATTTTTTATAACCGGAATATAGGCTAATAGATTATAAAAGAAAGAAGTTGGACGCATAAAGGTAATTGCAACATCTGAAAGTTTGTTCAAAACACTTTCGATCTCATTGTAACGCTGAATTATTCCTGAATTTTTCTCTAAATGGGCACCAACACTACTTAGAAAAACAACACGTTTCACACCCGAATTTTTGATAGCTTCTGCATAACTGTTTCCAATTTTACGCGTAAAAGCATCCAAATCAAGATTAGGGTCAAAATAATTGGCTCGCGGAATCATACAATAAACGGCATCTGCCCCTGTAAAAGATTGCGTCAGAAATGCTGCATCTTCTACAGATCCAATTGCCGCTTTTGCGCCTAACTTTTCAATTTCTTTTTGTTTTCCGGCGTCACGGGTAATTATAGTGACCTGATGTCCTTTTTGTGCTAATTCTGTAGCCAGTGGCTTGCTAATGTTCCCTAAAGAACCTGTAATTATAATTTTCATCGTTCTATTTTTTTGTTGATACAAAGTTGCGCAACAACAAAGCAATAGCTTTAGCCAAATCTACGATTGTCTTAGTCTAAAATAAGATTATCGTTATTTGGCCGATAGTTTTCTTTCATTTTCTGTTTGAGGTTTGTCTTTTCCGTTTGGATTTCCTTTTCCGGTTGCAATTAAGTTTTTTAGGCTTTTCTGAATATAAGTTGTCCAGGAATCTCTACAAATGTCAAAACATTCATATTCCGGAACTAAACCAACATGTGTAAAGCGAAGTTCTGTTTTCCCATCTTTTTCAGAGATTTCGAACGTAGGTTTAGTACCAGTCCATTCAGTCTCATCTTCGGTAAACTTGAAATAGTTTTCCTCAACGAGCCAAACAATTTTCTGATTGGGAATCACCTCAATTAATTTTATTTTGCAGCGGTGAATATCTTCGTAATGATAGTTAAATTCGTCGTTAAGTTTGGCTGTAGGACCTTCAATTTGTTCTGACCACCAACCACGAACATTGGTAATGGCATTAAAAACTTCTTGAGGAGAATGGTCTACAATTAGAGTTGTGGTAAAATCTAAAGCACTCATAATTAATTGTTTTTATAGATTAGTATAATAACAAAGTTACTTTTTAATGATCAGAATGTTAGGGTGTTAAGAAGACAATTGTAAGGGGGATTTCAGACAGAGTTTTAGAGTTTTAGAATTTTAGATTTTAGACTTTAGATTTTAGATTGTTGGAATCTGTAATTTAGCTTTTGTGCCCAATTTTGTCATTTCTGTGAGGCTTAGAAATTACGCGAAGAAAAAGTACAATCTTTGTATAGTTACTTGTGTGATTTCTCCCTTCGGTCGAAATGATAAAGAAGGGAGCAAGGTCATTTCGAGGTACTGAAACAACTATTCTAAAAAATCAAGAGATATAACTTTTTCTAAACAATCCAATTAATAAATTAACGATATAAATTGGTATTCCAATAAAAACAATAAGTAACAACTCAAGAGCTAAAGTTATATTAATTAGGTTGTTAGAAGTAAGAGGAGCAAAAGGATCTGTTAATAATAATTTGCAATAAAAGAGAATGATCCAATAAAAGATAAAACTCCCAATCAAAATAACTGAATGAATTAAAGTTAAAGATTTTACAAGTTGTTTCTTGTATACTTTTTGAACCAACCAATATCCAAGCCCCAATGTAAAGTAAAATAAAAACATTACAACTGTTGCATAAAAATGAGGTACAATAAAATAGGTATCATGAATATTAATGTCAAATGTATTGTCAGGATTGTTGATTTCAGATAATCCAATCAATAAAATTAGAATCGTAACAATCCAGAATAAGTGATAAACTTTAATTTTTTTAATATTCATTATAAGTTAATATTTATTGGCTTTTTATGATCTCGCTAATTAGAAAGTCTTCGTAAACCTTCTTCTAAACTATTTACAAAGTTGATTTGAAGATTTTTATTGCTTTCAAAAATAAAATCTTTGATACTTTTACTTTCATATTTTTCAAAATCACCAATTATTGCCAAACGCACGCGAAAGTTCGAAAATTTTTGAAGTATTTCGCCCGCAATTCCGTTTTTTAAATTAAAGAAAAGAGGTGTTATATTTTTCTCATAAAGTACAATTCCATCAAAGTCCTGATAATAAATATCGGCAACTAATTGAAAACCATCTTCAATAGATTCAATTATGCTATTTTCGGCAATTACTTCGGCAATTCTTGTATTGTTTACCGTATGCGTTTTTATTTTCATTTCAATAAGTAATTTTTTATTTTCTCTACAACAGTATCAAGTTGCGAAAAATGTTTTTCCATAACTTTTTCCAATTCCAGAGTTCCACCCAAAATTATCATTTCTTTATTTTCAAATCGTTTTCCCAGACGATCTTCCAACATAATGGTTTGCATACTTTGCGCCATTTCTATTTCTTCCAGAAACTCATTTGGATGTCCTGCTGTACAAATTGCGAGGCCTACCGGAATTGTTTTCATCTCTTTAGAAGTTTCATTTTGTCCGTAAGCATATCCAACGGAATAAACCCGATCAAACCAACCTTTTAGTTTTGCCGGACAATCGCTCCACCAAACCGGATATAGAAAAATAATAGAATCGGCTTTTTCGATTTTTTCTTGCTCTGCCAAGACGTCTTTAGAAATTGGGAGATCAGTTTTGGCAAAACCTTCTCTTTCATATTCCTCTTCAGACATATCGCTCTGAAAATTCATTTGGTATAAATCAGAAACTTCAATGTTCCAGTTTTGCTTTCCCAAGATAGATTTCAAACGTTCTAAAACCTGAAAAGTATAGGATTTTTTGCTCGGATGGCTATAAACGATTAAGATATTCATTGGTATGGTTTTAAGTTTAGAAAGGAATAAAACTAAAACAGAGAACGTAATGTTTTGTCTACTACTAAAGTACGAATTAAATCTAAGACTATGTTATGACTTTTTAAATGAAAATTTCTAAAGATTCCTCCTAAACAAAAATCAAATTCAATAAAAGCAGGAGTTTTTTTTAGGAGCATAAAAAAAAACAATAAGACCTTTTGTCCCGCTTTACACTAAATCTTTTCATCCGTATAAAGCGGATAAAAAGGATATCGTTTCATTCGGGGCTATACCAGAAATCTCTCATTCAAAAAAACTTTTAGTTGGAGTGTTTATAAAACCAAACTCATTTATGGTTCTCTTATTTGGTTTGTATTTGCAACAACTTTCTGCCTTCATTAATCATTCTAACGCCATAAGAAATAGTTGCAATTGAGCAGCCTAAACTAACCACTACATTTGCAAGATTTACCGTTATAGTTTTTTGCGTTATTAAATAAATACCAATTAAGGCAAATAGGCAAGTCCAGGCTCCCATATAATAATCAAAAGTACGGTTGAATATTTTGGCTAACGGAAAAAAATGCAATCCTACAACTAAAGCAAAAAATGCAATAAATAATTCGTCGTGATTTATGTTCATTAAAACATTCTTGGCAACAAGTATCCCTAAACCTTCTAAACCAAAGATGATTAAGAACCATTTTTCCTTACTTTTTTCTTCGGCAGTTTTTTCTTCAATACTTTCGGCCAGCGTTTTTTGAGCTTTGGTAAATGTAAAATAGAAATATAAAAAGGCTGTAATGATAAAGCCTAAGAGAATGCCAATAAGTCTGTAATCTTTATTTTCAAGATAATACTCGGCTATAAAAGCCCAGATTGCAGTGTTAATAATCATGAAGAATAAGCCTCCAATTGGTTTGTCAATGTCTTTTTTTGTAATTGGTTTCATTTGGGGTTTTGGTTTGTTTTTTATTGGTTATTTGATTTTTTTAAAGTACTATCTGAGGTTAAAAATCTTACGATATAATTTATTCCTTTGCTGTTATTATTGGTTTGGATTCAAATGTATAGTACTCAAAGATTTCATTCATTTCATTTTCAGTTAATATTTTACATTCAGTTTGACTTCGTACTTTATTTTCATCCATCATAGAACGGGATAAAATTAATTTGAAAACTTCAGATTTCTTTTCTAGAGTAATTTCCAGATTTTTAGAGAGAAATTTTTCATAAGCTTGCATCATATTAAACCAAATCCTGATTTCATTATCAGGGTTTCTATCTCTCTTAAAATTCGTAATGCTATCTTCTAAAGATATAGGATAAACATCTGAAAAAGTAGATTGGATTTTTTTTATTTTTTCAATCTGCTCGTTAGTTAGCTGCTCGTGAACAATTGGTCCCGGTATTAACTCATTTGGATTTAATGTTTGTAAGTTTTTATTTTTTTGAGTTTTTCGATAAGAGGAAAATATGGAAATTAAAATAAGTAGTAGACCAATTAGAAGAATTGTAGTTTGTGTATTCATTTTTTATTTTGGTTGTTAGTCAATGTTTTTTAATAATTCAAATAATATATATGCTCCATGTTCAGATTGTCCTCTTTCTACTGCAAAGAAGCCTTTTCTAAGGTAAAATTCAACAGCTTTTGTGTTGTTTTCAAGGCATTTTAAAGTAATGGGAAGTTTAGTTTTTTTGATTGCTGCTTTTAGTAATTGTGTTCCAATGCCTTTTTCCTGATGGTTTTGATCAATATACAGATGATGTATAAAATTATCTTTCATCCAAACTGAAATAAAACCTACCGGAATATTATCAATAATAGCCACTAGAATAATTTCTCCTTTTGTATAACGATCAAAATCTTTTAACTGAAATTCTACGGGATTAAGCCAATGAAAGGTGTTTTGTCTTTCTTTTAGAAATAAGTTTCTTAAAGATTCGTAGTCACTTTTTCGAATTGGTATTATTTTTATCTGATGCAAAACAGTTTTCTATTTTAAGGATTTAGATTCGTTTTCGAGCATTTTTTCGATGTTAAAATAAATACCATCAACATTATATTTTCCTTTTTCGAAACTTAAATAATCACAATTACCAACGAGGGATTGAGATTTAGATTCAATATCGAAAACATTTAGCATTACATATTCATGTTCGACTAATATAATATGAAAACCGGTTTCGCATTGTTTTCCGTCTCCGGTTGAAAAAATGGCGTTCATGATATTATGAAATTTTAAAGAAGTCATATCAGATGATTTACTGTCTCCTTTTAGGTGATAAACATAAGTAAGGAAATTGAGTTGTCTTAAATCAAAAGGGAAATCGGTTAGGGAATGATTGGCAAGTTTTATGATTTCGTCATAGTCTTGGGTTTCGAGTTTTTCTTTGCTATAAAATTCATGAAGTTTTTCTTCGTCAGGAGATTTCCAGAATGCGTTGTATTTGGGTTGAAAAACATAACCAAGATATAAATGCTGATAATCATCTGTGGTCAAAAGTGTATCGTTGCTGACAAATCGTTCCATTAATTTGGGATAATAAAAAGGGGATTTCTTGTCTTTAATTGCTTTTTCGATTGCCTTATAATCAGGTGCTTTAAAACTGGCTTCTTGTGAAAAAGACGTGATTGTTACTAATAATACTGTGAGGAGTAAAATTTTTCTAATCATGGTTTTGGTTTTAGATTTTGATTGAAATAAGGTAAGTATTATTGTGGTTTAAAATGGATTTTTATTTTAATCTTTCTAAAATTCCTTTGCGTTTAACGAGGTTTTTATAATCCCATTGTATTTCTGTTGCTTTTTTTAGCCAGCGTTTTAAGTCTTCTGGATTTATTTGCTCTGGAGTTGTATAACGAATTTCAGAAGCTTGGAAAGAACCTTCATTTGCAAGTTTTTCTTCGTTAAAGGATTGTCCGCTCCAGAATAATAACCGAATACAATTTTTTAGTTTGCTGTAACCCACAATTGGATTTCCGTCGAGAAACCAAACAGGATGTGCATGCCAGATTTTGTTTTCGGAATCTGGTAAATTCTCGTTGATTATAATTACCAACTGATCACAGATTTCCTTGTCTGAACTACTTTGCAAATTGTTATAGTCTTGTATGGCTGTATTCATGATAATGAGCTTTTTTATTTGCTTTAGAATTACGAAACAACTTTGTTGGTTTTTTTGAAGTTATTGTTGTAGCTAAAATAATCTTTTTTATCAAGAAAATTTCATCTGAAAAAGGAATGTTTTTATAGAAATGTTTGTTTGCGTGAGGGATAGTAGTGAATGTCGTTAAGTTAAGGGGAAATTTATAAAATTGCTTAACAATTTAATCAAGAAAGTAATTAGAAAAATCCGTTTTTATCAGCGTTTTCGCTTTAGAGAATCAGTAAAAACAGTGTCTAATTTTGATGCGGATAAAAACGGATTTGATTTGCAATAATTTTATTTTCTAAAAGCTTAACTTAATGACATTACCCGGAGGGGCATGCCCAAATAAAAAAATCCGACTTGTTTTCACAAATCGGATTTTGATATTTTAAATTGCTTATAATTGTGTCGTTTTTCCGGTATGTACGTCGTAGCGCATAGAAACAATTTGAACTTTGTGTTCTTTTATGATAGGATTGTCCTGAATTAATTTTGTCGAATGTATGATATTAGCATTAATTGCTCCTAAATAATTGGTTGCTTTGGGAGTGGTTTTATCTGCGTCGATCTCTTCTTTTTCTTTCGAAATGGTTTCGACTATGTCGTCAATATGAGTAAAATGTTTTTTGTAGGCTCCGTCTTTATCATTAATATAGGCTTTTACGGCGCCACATTCGGTGTGTCCTAAAACAACAATTAATTTTGCATCGAGGTGTTCTACGGCATATTCGATACTTCCCATGTCGATATTAGAAATTAAATTTCCGGCATTACGAATCACAAATAAATCTCCGAGTCCCTGATCGAATACAATTTCTGGTGAAACTCTGCTGTCTGAACAAGTAATTACAATTGCGAAGGGTTTTTGTCCGTCTTGATTCGCTAAAACGGTTTGTTTATTTTGATGCGGGTGAATTGATTTTTCGTCTAAGAATCGTTTGTTACCTTCTGTTAGTTGTTCCAGGCAAGTTAGATTTTTGTTTGCTTGTGTAGTACTATTTTTTTGTTCGTGGTGTCTTTTACAACCAAGTACTGAAAATGCGATAAGCGCCAGTATTGCTATTTTTGTTTTCATGATGTGGATTTTAAAATTAAAATGTTTTTGATGTTCTTTTTTATTTAAAAGAACTGTGCAAAATTATTTCGCTTTTAAGCATAAATCCGCCACCAGAAGTTTTTTTTATATCAGATAAATCTAATTTTTAAAGGAGTTGAAAGTCGTGGTAATATTTGTTACAAAATCTCTTGTGTATTGTCCGGTTGGGTCTAAATCCGGATCGAGAATTGTTATTTCGAGTCCGCTTAATTTTTTACTTTGAAATAAATAGGAGGTAAGTTCATTAAATTCAGCATAAGTTAAACCATCTGGCGTACGGCTGTCTACGCATGGCATTATAGAATCGTTTAAAACATCGATATCAATATGAAGCCAGAAACCATCGAGATTTTTGCTTTCGATTTCTGAGAGAAATGATTGTATGGTGTTTATGACACCTTGTTTTCGAAGGGTTTGAAGACTTATATAGGTTGCTGAAGAATTTCTGATTTCATTTTCGTATTCATCATCATATTCGCGATTGCCTACACACCAAAGGTTTTCTTGTTTTATATAAGGCGATAAATTTAGGATATTTGTTAGCTTTTCTGGTCCGTTTCCGGTTACTATAGAGGCTGCCATTCCACCAACTCCGCCAGTTTCTGAAAGGGAAACATCCATAAAATCAGTATGTCCGTCAAGATAAAATAATCCATAATTGCCTTTTTGTTTTAAAGCAATCGCTGCCCCTAAAAGAATACTACAATCGCCGCCAAGTACAAAAGGAAATTTGTTTTGGCTCAATAAATTGTTGATTAAATAGGCTTGTTCTCTGGAATAATCGACTAGAGAATTTGAATTGAGAATGTTAGTTTCGATCTCTCTAATATTGGAGTATTTAGGTGGATCGAGTCTTAGAATATTTTGATTAGGTATGTTTTTATGTAAATTATGTTTCCATAACCAATCCGGTAATTTTTTTACGCCAGGTTCTCTTCCAGGTTGAGGTTCTTTCAGACCTAAATTAGACGGAAACTCAACAATACATATTTCTTTCATTATGATGTTGTTTTGATGTAAAGTTATGAAAATAAAAGTTTGACTACGTTTTTTTGGTCATTACATAAAACGATTTGTTTTGAATATGCTCATTTTGTTTATCAAAAATCATAGCTTGATATTGAAAATAAAGTCATTAATGTGTAATGGTCCTTTTTAGTCTAAAAAAGCATTTTCAAAATATCTGTATTTCAAGTATCTCAAAAAAATAAAGCTTATTCTATTAGTTTAAAAACTTATGGTGTACGAAAACGGTATAGTAAAGGGATAGTTTTGGAAGAAAAAATATGAGAAAATACTTTCTTTTTATCCTTGTAGCATTTACTTCTTGCAGTGAAGAAAATAGTTCATCACAAACTGTTCAGCAAAATGAAGCCAACTTTACTTTGTCTAAGAATATCGAACGATCAGTTTGGAATAATATTCAGGTTGGTGAAACTTTAAAATTTGATATTAAAATCAAAAATTTCGATTCGTCTAATGGTACAGTGTATGTACTAAAACCAATAACAGCAGATGTGACCAAACATCAGCAGAATAAAATTGATTACAATTTTATGGAAGAAGTAAAAACTCTTCCAGAATCTTTAAAAGACAGCATTATTACTAAAGTTGTGCGTGATAGTATTATCCTTAAGAATGCAAATTCTTCATTTTTTGTTGCGATTTTGAAACCTGGAAACTTTGTGCAGCAGTATGAACTTCGCAAAATGAAATCGAACAAGTACGTTGCGGGATCGACGCAGGAAATGTTGTTTTCGGCGGTAAAAATAGATGTTTATACCAGAAATATACAAACAGATAATTCTACGATGTTTTCTAGTTCGAAGCACAGTCGTTTTTATGAATTCACTGTAGATGACGGTGATCAGAGTAACGACACATACTTAACAAACAGTGAGTCTAAACAGAATAGCTATATAGCACTTTATAATTATAAAAATTATAACGGAAACATTTCTATTAAAGAGGTATTAACATTTAGTGAAAAAGTCAATACCGAAAAAGGCGCACAAGTAGTGCCTAGCTGGATATTGTCTGAGCTTAAAGTGACGCAAAAAAGAAATCATGAGCCTGATAATATCATCTCATATAACAATTTGAATATTAAACAGAAATAATAATTTAAACAAATCAAACATGAAAGACCAAATGAAGAAAACAGCTATTTTAGCTTTAGCTATTAGCGCCACATTATTTACTTCTTGCAGTAGCGATGATAACAAAAATAATGATGCCAATGTTACTTTGGACAGTTTAAAACCTGTAGTTTTTGCCGATAAACCAGATAATGTATTAAGTTCAAAAAAAACAGGTGTGCAAGAACTTAACCCTACGACTGGTAATAACGAATATGTTTACCTGACTGAAGTAGAGAAACAAACAACGCTTTCTCCCTTGTCTATTATAAATGAGGCAAATCTGGATGTTATTTACCCCGGAAGTATTTTGCGTGGTTCAAGTTTTATGAATGCAACTTATGATCCGTTGGTGCTAAAGAATGCCTTCAAACCTGTTACTTTATCAATGTCTTTAAGAGGAGATTTATTAGTTAGTGCAAATACTTTACCTATTCCTAGTGAAGTAAGAAATACAATTAATGGTTTAGTCAATAAAAATAAAAGTTTTATTGATTACGAAGCAATTCCAACTTACTATGAATATCAAAGTGACGAGATTACCACAGAGAATAGTTTTAAAAAAGCACTTGATGCTCATTTAAATGTAAATGTATTAGGAGGTTTAGTAAAAGTAAATTTTGGTTATACACAAAATAGCGGTTCAACAAATACCAAGTCTTATGTAATGGTAAAAGTAAGACAGCGTTTGTATAGTATGACTATTGATCCAAAATATTCTAAAGATTGGATAGATGGAGAAATTAGTAGCAACAATTTTGGAACTCATGAACCCGTATATGTTAGTAATGTAGATTATGGTAGAGTTGCTTATATACTGATTGAAACAGCTAAAGATGAATCTTATAATAGTACGATGGTTAAAGCATCAGTAGGTGTGGCACTAAAAGTAGTTGATATTGGTGTGGATGTAAACTATTCTGAAGAGTTTAAAAAATTATTTGCGCAAAATAAAGTAAAAGTAATGATTGTTGGAGGTCCTTTAGCATTAGGAGGAAAAGTTACTGATTACAATAGTTTCGTGAATTTCTTGCAAGCACCTACTCCAAATGACTTAGTTTCTTCATCGGCTCCCATATCATACAAAATACGTAGGTTAAAAGACAATACAGAAGTAGAAGTAAAAGACATGTACACAGAACAATTTAAAGAATTAAAGGCCAACTAAGAAAAAAACTTACTATAGAAAATACTTTTTTATAGACTTTGTTAATGTTAAAAATGGACAATAAAAAAAATCCAATTTGTGAAAACAAGTCGGATTTTTTTGGTTTGCTATATTTTTTATTCCAGTTTCTTGATAAGCTGGCGTGAACCTTCAAGCAGACCTTGGTAATAATCGCCTTTTTTTAATTCGGGAATTACATAAGCAGATACGATGTCTTTTATTTCCTGATCGGTCATTTTAGAGTGCGTTTTATCAGTTCCCTGAACTCTAATTTGTCTTAACTGTTTGCTAATTACAATTAAAACTGTGGTGTCAATATTTAATTTAGAGATCAAATATCGATCTAAGTCTAATGAATAATCGGTTAGATCAGTATATGGAGCGATAGAAGGTGTTGTTACGATTACGATTTTATTTTTGCTTTTTGTTTCGCTTGATTTTAAAAAATCATTTAACGTTTTGATTTGATCAGAAGTAAGAATTTTTTCGAAATCATTTACATAAGTATATGATTTTGCAAAATTATTTTGTGATTCGATTTTTGTTTGGGCAATTAGGTTGTGGGATAAAAAAAGAGAAATGGCAAAAAAGAACATTATTTTTTTCATGGCAAATTTGTTTTGGGCGCTGCAAAATTAGTGCTTTATTATTAAAAATCAGCTTTCCGATTGTTACCATAATTAAATATTTATTTTTATGGAATTGTATAAAAAAATCCGACTTGCTTTCACAAATCGGATTTTAAATATTTTAGAAACATGATTAATGATTCTTTATAAAAAGAATAGTTTATTTGGCTTCTGTTTGGTTTAGAATATAATTTTTAGCAAGAGGACCGGTAATTTCTTTATTGTGCTTATCAAGCTGTATTAATTTTCTTTCTCCAACAAAGTAAGATGTTGTTTTACTCTTATCTTTAGTTATAGTCGTGATTGTGTTTCCTTCTTTATTCCATGTAATGGTTCCTGCATCAGTAAACTTATTATCTTTTGTTTTGCCTAGATAAGTTTTTTTTATAGAAAAAGTTTCATCTTCATTTATTGTTATTTCCTGTTCTATTCCTTCACAATCTGCACATGGTAAGATTCCTTTATAGGTACCTGCCCAATCTAATGAATTTTGAGATGTATGTTCATCATGAGTTACCTCTTTTTCTTGCGTAACTGTTTCTTGTTTTTTGGCGTTTTTATCTTTACAGCTCGCCATTAATAGCCCTGCCATTATTAGTGTTACGATTTGCTTTTTCATTTTGTTGAGTTGTGTTAGATTAAGTAAATTTATATATTACATAACAACGTAAAAGTAGCTTTTTTATTACTTTTCTGTAGTGAGGTTTTTATATTTTTGTTATAATTATATTTTTTAATATGGAATAAAAAATCCGACTTGTTTTCACAAATCGGATTTCTTAAATTGAAAATTATATGTAACCGAAAGACGGTTTTGTATTACAAGTGAATTACTTCGCCGTAAGCATCAGCCACAGCTTCCATAACAGCCTCACTCATTGTTGGGTGAGGGTGAATAGATTTAAGGATTTCATGACCTGTAGTTTCTAGTTTACGAGCTACAACTGCTTCAGCAATCATATCTGTAACGCCAGCACCAATCATGTGGCATCCTAACCATTCTCCGTATTTAGCATCGAAGATTACTTTTACGAATCCGTCTGGAGTTCCGGCAGCTTTAGCTTTTCCTGAAGCTGAGAATGGGAATTTACCAATTTTTAATTCGTATCCTTTTTCTTTAGCTTGTTTTTCTGTTAAACCTACAGAAGCAATTTCTGGAGTTGCATAAGTACAACCAGGAACGTTTCCGTAATCGATTGGGTCTACGTGTAAACCAGCAATTTTTTCAACACAGTTAATTCCTTCAGCAGAAGCTACGTGAGCTAAAGCTTGTCCTGGAGTAACGTCTCCAATTGCGTAGTATCCAGGGATATTTGTTGCGTTGTAAGCGTTTACTAAGATTTTATCTCTGTCAACAGCGATTCCAACTTCTTCTAAACCTATGTTTTCAATGTTTGTTTTGATTCCAACTGCCGAAAGTACGATGTCAGCTTCAAGAACTTCTTCACCTTTTGCCGTTTTAACAAATGCTTTTACTCCTGCACCAGTTGTGTCAATACGCTCAACAGATGAGTTAGTCATTACTTTAATTCCTGCTTTTTTCAAAGAACGCTCAAATTGTTTTGAGATATCTTCGTCTTCTACAGGAACAACGTTTGGCATAAATTCTACAATAGTAACATCAGTTCCCATTGAGTTATAAAAGTGAGCAAACTCAACTCCAATTGCTCCAGAACCTACAATGATCATAGATTTTGGTTGTGTTGGTAATGTCATCGCCTGACGGTAACCAATAACTTTTACGCCATCCTGAGGTAAGTTTGGTAACTCACGAGAACGAGCACCTGTAGCAATAATAATATGGTCAGCGCTATATTCAGTAACTTTGTTATCTTTATCTGTAACGTCAAGTTTTTTTCCTGGTTTTAGTTTTCCAAAACCTTCAATAACGTCAATTTTGTTTTTTTTCATCAAGAATTGAACTCCTTTGCTCATTCCTTCAGCAACACCACGGCTACGTTGTACTACTGCTGGGAAATCTTTATCAAATTCAGAAACTTTCAATCCGTAGTCAGAAGCGTGTTTTAAGTAATCAAAAACCTGAGCTGATTTTAATAATGCTTTTGTTGGGATACATCCCCAGTTTAAACATACACCACCAAGGTTTTCTTTTTCAACTACAGCTACTTTAAAGCCTAATTGTGAAGCTCTAATAGCTGTTACATATCCGCCAGGACCACTTCCTAAAACAATAACGTCGTATTTCATTTTTTTGGTTTTTAGTATTTAATACCGAAAATGAGGTTTAATTCCGAAACTCATTCTCCGATTTATTCTTTTGTTATTTGTGATTGCGAATTTAAGGAATTATTTTAAAAAACACTTGAAATTTTATTTTTACCCATACTCATTTTGATCTTTTCACAGAGATAGAGCAAATTGTTAATTGTAAATTGTGAATTATTGATTGTAAATTGATATTGAGACACTAAATTTCAAAATTGAAGAGTTTGCCAAAATAAACAAAGTCGAAGAACCTTTCTTGCTGAAAAGCTCTTCGACTTCGCTCAGAGTGACATCAATCATCAATTAATAATTAAACTTTAACGTGTCCCCAGTTTTCTCCGCTGGCAATTCGTCTGATCTGCATTTCGCTTACGCCAAATTGTTTTGCGATCATTTTTAGACGAGTTTTTTGTTCCGGACGAGCAAGAATTTTCTTGATCAGCATAACTTTTGTAGTGGTCAATTTTCGTCCGTCGGCTTTTAAGTTGTGTTCGATCAGATTCTTCTTTGCCTGAATCACACGCGGGCTTTTGCGGCTGTGTTCCATCATTTCGGCTTTTGTTGCCCAACGCAGGTTTTTTTCATCATCATTACTTCTATTGTAATCCAGATGCAGTACGTAGGTTTGTTCTTCTGATTGTTTCGGAATAAAATACTGGGCAACTAATTTGTATAAAAAAAGATATTTGTTGACAATTTTGTCGTCTTTTTTTACCTTAAATCTAAAAGTTGGGTATCCATCACTTAATCCGCCTTTCAAGAGACGGCCGTTTTCAATTTCATCAGTAAAGCTTATTAATCGGCCTCTGTTTGAAATGGCATAACGCAATTGTAATGAAGCATTTATTTCTAATTCTTTGAATTGTTCGTTGGGATAAAATCTGTTTTGTGGCATTTTCTTTTACATTTGATTTCTGTTTCTCAAAGATAAAGAATCCATCAAAAAAGACAGCTATCCTGCTGGTTCTGAACTGCCACATTTATGATTCTTATAACGCTAATTTAACTTTTTTAAGAACTTTTTTAGCATTTGAAAACCTAGTTAGCGACCGAAAATTGAGAGTCGTAGAGATTTTTATAGTATCCGTCGACTTTATTCAGTAATTCCTGATGTGTTCCCTGTTCTACAATCAAACCTTTGTCCATCACCACAATTTTATCAGCATTTACAATTGTTGCCAATCTATGTGCAATAATAATAGAAGTTCTGCCTTTCGTAATTGTTTCTGTTGCACGCTGAATCAATTCTTCAGAATAAGTGTCAATCGAAGAAGTTGCTTCATCCAAAATCAAAATACTTGGATTACTAACGTATGAACGTAAAAAGGCGATCAATTGTCTTTGCCCTGACGAAAGCATTACACCGCGTTCTTTTACATCAAAATCATAATTATCAGGCAGACTCATAATAAAATCGTGCACGCCAATTTTTTTGGCAGCATTCAAAACCTGTTCACGAGTAATCTCAGGATTGTGCAAAGTTATATTGTTGTAAATCGTATCGGCAAACAAAAATACATCTTGCAAAACCACCGCAATTTGTTTTCGTAAAGAAGCTAAAGTATAGTTCTCAATATTATGACCGTCAATAAAAATAGTTCCGCTATTGATTTCGTAAAAACGATTCAGCAAGTTAATGATTGTCGATTTTCCGGCTCCTGTTGAACCTACAATTGCTATGGTTTGTCCTGCATCCACAGATAAATCAATACCTTTTATGACTTCTTCTTCAGGAATATAACTAAAACGGACTTGCTTAAATTCGATACTTCCATTAAAAATAGGTGCTTCAATTGTTCCGGTATCCTGAATATGATCCTGTGTATCAATAATATCAAAAACACGATTGGCAGCAATCATTCCTAATTGCATCTCATTGAATTTATCCGCAATCTGACGCAACGGATTAAACAACATACCTATAAACATAGTGTAAGAGAACAGATCTCCAAAAGTGGTAAAATGATCTCCGTTCAGAATTTTAAATCCGCCATAAACCACCACTAATCCTAAAGTAATAGACGAAATAATATCGGCAATTGGGAAAAATATCGAGTTGTACAGAATCGTTTTTATCCACGCAACTCTGTGTTTGTCGTTGATAACTCTAAAGTTTTCGGCTTCGATTTTCTCACGATTAAAAAGCTGTACAATCTTCATTCCTGTAACACGTTCCTGTACAAACGAGTTCATATTGGCAATTTGTGTACGAACTTCCTCAAAAGCGACTTGCATTTTACGCTGAAAAATTCTCGTGATATAAACCAAAATCGGCATTGCAACAACTACAATCCAAGTCAGTTTCCAGTTCATGTAAAACATAAATATAAGTACCACCAGCATTTTCATCAAATCGCTTATGATCATAAACAATCCCTGACTGAAAATACGTGCAATCGATTCAATATCCGAAACTGATCTGGTAACCAATTGTCCAACCGGAACCAAATCAAAATACTTCATTCTAAAGCTCAGAATATGTTTGAAAAGCTTAGTTCTAATGTCCTTTACAATATCCTGTCCAAGCCAGTTTGCCCAAAACACAAAATAAAACTGCGAGAAAACTTCACACAATAAAACCACGCCCATTAATATAATGTACATCAATAAACCATGTTTGTCATGCGTTTTGATATAGCCGTCGACCGTTTGTTTTAATAAATATGGTCGAAGTGCTGCAAAAATCGAAAGGGAAACTGCAAAAATAATAACGCCATAATAGCGCCATTTATAAGGTTTAGTATATTTTAAAATTCGTTTGAATAATCCGGTATCAAATGCTTTTGCTTTCATTTATTTTTTAGGAGCTATTTCCTGCTTTTCGTTACAAGTTTTTCTCAAAAATATGTTTTTGTATTATTTTTATAAAGCTTCTGTTGGTCGCTCCATAAAAATTACAAAAACTATATTTTTTTCAAAAAAGCTTTCCACTTCAATCAGGGCTATTTTATGATGTAATCGTAATAAATTTCGGTTAAATACAATCCGTGTGCCGGAACCGAAAATCCGGCTTTCTCTCTGCTTTTGCTCGCGATGATATTTTCAACGTCAGCCAGAGTAATTTTATGCAACCCAACATTTACCAAAGTTCCTACAATAGAGCGAACCATATTTCGTAAAAAACGATTTGCCGAAATGGTAAAAATCAGCTTATTATTTTCTTGTTTCCAATACGCCTCAAAAATCGTGCAATCAAATGTGTTTACATCTGTATTGACTTTTGAAAAACATTGAAAATCAGTATTTTTCAATAAGATTTTAGCGGCTTCATTCATCAAAGCTACGTCTAATTTTTGATTAAAGTACCAACTCAATTCCTCCAAAAATGGATTTTTAACAGTGTTGATATGATATTCATATGTTCGCTTTGTCGCATCAAATCTGCAATGAGCGTCATCATGAACGGCGATAAGATTAAAAATTGCAATGTCTTTTGGTAAATACGAATTTAATTTGTGTACCAAATTCGGAACGTCAATTGGAGTTTCAAAATCAAAATGACCGTACATTTCACTTGCATGAACACCAGTATCCGTTCGTCCGGCACCCATAACATTTATAGGAGCGTTTAGTAAAACCGAAAGTGCTTTGTTTAAAGTTTCCTGAACAGAAGAGGCGTTAGGCTGAAATTGCCAACCATGATAATGTGTTCCGTTATAAGCAAATTGAATAAAATATCTCATTTTAAGGTGCAGAGGTTCTGAGGTGCAAAGGTACAAAGGTTTTTTTTAAGTTGCTGAGGTACTAAGTTGCTAAGGTTCTGAGGTTTTTCTTTTTTAGGTTCAAAGAAACATAGGAGCAAAGGTTCAAAGGTTTTTCTTTATAAGGTTCAAAGTAGCAAAGATTCAAAGGGACAAAGGTTTTTGTGGTAAAGATGTATAGTGAGATGTCTAACATTCCGGATAAAAAATATATGCGCCAATTCTATTTTGCGCAAAAGAAACCTTTGAACCTTTGCCTCTCTGTACCTCTGTAC
Source organism: Flavobacterium sp. ov086 (assembly GCF_900187965.1). Taxonomy (GTDB): domain Bacteria; phylum Bacteroidota; class Bacteroidia; order Flavobacteriales; family Flavobacteriaceae; genus Flavobacterium. The sequence continues at coordinate 93,418 of NZ_FZNL01000012.1, forward strand.
CTTTCCAGAAACTGTTAACGTTCAAAATACCAATCATAGTTTATCCAGCAAAAAATCGTGTCAGAAATTGACAATTCTAACGTTAGAAAATGAAGGTTTTTTTAACATTATTTAAGAAAAATTGGCAAAAGTTAATTTTGAAAATATTTCATTTTAATAGGAAGTATTTCTCCTATGTTTGTAGTCTAATATATCAAAACTATGAATGAAATTACTTCTTACTGGTGGATAATTTTAATCTTATTCTCCATTATTTTTTACAAGTTTATTTTGCGTGTTTTCTTCGGAATGGTAATGGTTCCTGAGGATAAAATTGGTTTAGTGACCAAGAAATTCGTTTTGTTTGGAGCTGATAAGTCGCTTCCGGATGGGCGTATTATTGCAACAAAAGGCGAAGCCGGTTATCAGGCAAAAACGCTTGCCCCGGGTTTGTACTGGGGAATGTGGATCTGGCAATATTCAATCGATATGTCAGGATTTACGGTTATTCCGGAAGGAAAAATTGGATTGGTTTTAAGTAAAGACGGACAGGAAATCCCAACAGGACGAATCTTAGCCCGAAAAGTAGACAGTGATAATTTTCAGGATGCTACTTTTTTCTTAAACAACGGCGGACAAAAAGGACGTCAGACTGCATTTATTACAACAGGTTCATATCGTATTAATACATTCTTGTTTGAAATCGTAATTGCAGATCAAATCAAGATTTACGAGAACATGATTGGGATCGTAACGGCTCTTGATGGAGAACCAATTCCGCAAGGACAAATTGCCGGAAAATTTGTTGAAGGTCATAATAACTTTCAGGATTTTGATAAATTTCTGGACAAAGGCGGAAATCGTGGTTTACAGCCACAAGTTATGCTGGCAGGATCGTACTATATTAATACATGGGCAATCTTGATTGAGCAAAACCCAATGACAGATGTGCCTATTGGATATGTTGGTGTTGTGATTTCATATATTGGAGAAGACGGACAAGACGTTACCGGAGATACTTTTAAACACGGAAATATTGTTTCAAAAGGACAACGTGGTGTTTGGATGGAACCGCTGGGACCAGGAAAATATGCTCTTAATAAATACACGACGAAACTGGAAGCCGTTCCAACAACAAACTTAGTTCTAAACTGGGCAAATGCCAGAAGTGAATCTCATAATTTGGATAAAAATCTTTCTACGATTACAGTTCGTTCAAAAGACGGTTTCCCGTTTAATCTTGACGTAGCTCAGATTATCCACGTTCCCGCTGCCGAAGCGCCAAAAGTAATTGCACGTTTTGGAAGCATGAACAATTTGGTTTCTCAGGTTTTAGAACCTACAATTGGTAACTATTTTAGAAACTCGGCACAAGACAGCGATGTTATTTCTTTCTTGTCTACCAGAAAAGAGCGTCAGGAATCAGCTAAAAATCATATTAAGTTAGTACTTGATGAGTATAATGTAAATGCCGTTGATACATTGATTGGAGATATCGTTCCGCCAGATTCGTTGATGAAAACTTTGACAGATAGAAAATTAGCCGAAGAAGAACAAAAAACATATCAAACGCAAAGGATGGCGCAGGAACAACGTCAGGGAATGGAGAAAGAAACGGCAATTGCAGACATGCAAAAAGAAATTGTTCGTGCCTCGCAAAGTGTTGAGATTGCACAGCGTACTGCAGATGCAACCGTTAAAAAAGCAGAAGGAGATGCAACCAGTTTAAAACTGAATGTAAACGCTGAAGCCGAAGCAACAAAAATGCGCGCAAATGCAGAAGCTGAAGCTACAAAAGCAAGAGCAGGAGCACAGGCAGAAGCTACAAAACTAAATGCAAGCGCTGAGGCAGAAAGAATCTCAAAAACAGGTTTGGCGGAAGCAGAGAAAATTATGGCAATTGGTAAATCTACCGCAGAGTCGTACCAACTTCAGGTTAGCGCAATGGGTGGAGATAACTTTACCAGATATAAAGTAACCGAAGAAATTGGTAAAGGAAATATCAAAGTAATTCCGGATGTTTTAATCTCAGGAAATGCTGGCTCTGATGGTTCTATCAGTGGTTTATTGGGATTAAAACTAATGGAAATGATGGATACCAAAGATTCTAAAGATGGTAAAGGTCCTAAAAAACAATAATTGTTTATAGGTGTGAAACGTTAGAGGTTAGATCTAAAACGTAGAGATGCATGGCAGTGCATCTAACATCCAATTCAAAAATCCGATTTGCGAAAGCAGATCGGATTTTTTTGTTTAAAATAGAAAAGAGCATTTGAAAAATACAGGAAAGATGCACTGCTGTGCGTCTCTACAAAAAAAACCTTTGTACCTTTGCAACTCTAAGCCTTTGTACCTAAAAAAAATGAAAAAAATCCTCCTGCTTTCCGATACTCACAGTCATATTGACGATACTATTTTAAAATATGTAGTTCAGGCCGATGAGGTTTGGCATGCTGGAGATATTGGTGATTTGCATGTTACAGATACTATAAAAAAACTAAAACCTTTGCGTTGTGTTTACGGAAATATAGATGATGCGCAAGCGAGATTAGAATTCCCATTACACAATAGGTTTTTATGCGAAAATGTTTCCGTTTGGATCACGCATATTGGTGGCTATCCGGGTAAATATAATCCGGCGATAAGAGAAGAAATAGCTTTAAATCCACCTAAATTATTCATTTGTGGACATTCGCATATTTTGAAAGTGATTTTCGATAAAAAGAACAATTTATTGCACATGAATCCTGGTGCAGCAGGTAAGAGCGGTTTTCATCAAGTTCGTACAATGCTTAGATTTGTAATTGATGATGATAAAATTAAGGACTTGGAGATTATCGAAATAGGTAAAAAATAATTGCCTTTTAATGTGGTAGCGGAACTTGTATTTTGATGGCGGTTCCTTCGTTTGCTTTTGAAATAATAGAGATTGTTCCTTTATATTTCTTAATTCTTGCCCTAATTCGGTTTAAGCCAAAACCTTCGACTTCTTTTAGTTTTTGAGTTTTAAAACCTTTGCCGTCATCGCGAATGATAATTGTGAAAAGATTGTGTTTTTCGGATAATGAAATTTCAGCATTTTTTGCATCACTATGTTTTATAATATTGTTGAATAATTCGGTTGCAATAAAGTAAAGCTTCATTTCAAATTTTTCGGTGTATCTTTTTTGAGAAGATATTGTGCTTTTATACGCAAAGTTAATGCTTGAATTGGAGTTTCTTTCGCACAAATCTTCTAAAGCATAAATTAAACCAAAACGGAGCAGTAATGTAGGAACCAACTCATGCGACATATCGCGCAAAAGATCGTGGGCTTCTCCTAAAATACTTTTTGCTTTCTGAATTTCTTCAGATTTTAAATTGTTCTGTATCGTAAAGGCATTTAAATGCAGTCCTGCCGAAGATAATAGCGAATTGATGTTGTCATGTAGAAATGATGCAATTTTTTTTTGCTCGATTTCCTGAGTGTCGATTCCAGCATTTATAACATTCAGAAGTATTTTTTGCTTGATGTCTTTTCGTTTGATTTTTTGTTTTAATTTATTGTTCTGATAATAAAGGTAGAAGAGAAAAAATAAGGTAATCGCCAGTACAACAGATAAACTTATTACTTTTTTGTTGCCCAATTGATTAAATTTTTGTGCCTCAGAAGTAATGCTTTTTTGGGTGATTTCGACGGATGTAATGCCTAATTCTAAAGAGGTTTGATTTTGCTGACTAAAGGCAAAATTCCCATCTAGAGAAATAAAAATCAAAAATGCCGTAAAAATTCTGAAAATAAACATAAAAGAATAGTGGTTAAGAGGGGTTCTTTTGAATAAAGCTAAGGATTGATCAAGTTGTTTTTTAGCGCATATTTTACAAGACCAATTGTGCTTTTGACTTGTAATTTTTTCATGATATTTTTTCGGTGAGTTTCAACGGTATGGGGGCTAATAAAAAGTTGCTCGCTGATTTCTTTACCGCTGTATTCAAGTGAAACCAAAGTAATAATTTCGATTTCCCTTGGACTTAAAATGTGATTTTCGGTATAGATTCTTTTGTTTAATTTTGGATTGTTTTGAGTGAAACTATTAAATATTTTCTCTCTCACGGCATTGCAAAAATACTCCTGTCCCTGAAAAACTGCTGCAATAGCTTCTATGATATTTTCACCGGCACATTTTTTAGTCAAATACCCTTTAGCACCCAATTTCATTACTTCTTTTATGATTTTTAAGTCATCATAACTAGATAGCACAATTACTTTACAGGGAAATCCTTTTTGACTAAATTCTTTTAGTACTTCGATACCATCTTTTTGTGGCATACTTATATCTAAAACTAAAATATCGGCATTATTTTCTATAACATCTTCGTAAATAGTTATACCATTCTTGGAATTTCCTACGACTTCAAAATTTTCGACTGTACGTAATAAGTTAGTTAAACCATCAATAAGTACTTGATGATCATCGGCAAGATGGATCCTTGTTTTATGTGTCATTGGTACTCATGGAAATAAGCAGCAAATTTAAACAGGAAAGATCCTTTGCGATTACCTTTATAAGATTAGTTTATGTCTTTATAAGGTATAAAAAAGGCACAAAAAAACCCGAATATAAAATTCGGGTTCTCTTCGCACAAAAAAATTAAGTTTATAGGTTTACCTCAAACGGTCTACAGATTTTACGAGATCTTCATCCTTCTTGATGGCCTTATTAGCTAAAACTAATAATACGATAGCAACAATAGGTAGAAACATCCCAATACCTTTCTCAGAAACGTTAGTTTCTCCAGATAAATTTAGAGATCGATATACAAATAATCCTAATAAAATTAAATTTAATATTATGTTCAGTCTGTTCATCACAAACTGATTTTGTCTTTTTTTGAATGAAATGATACTAACAATAGTTAGCATTGTACTTAAACCTAATAAAATGGTATAAAACTGGTCCTGCATAAAATAAAATGCTTTACCGTTTAATGTCCAAAGCGGAATAAAAAACATTAAAACTCCTGTCACTAAAAAGGCAAGAAGTAAATATATAGTTTGAATTCTTTGTATCATGATCTAAAATTGTTTTACAAAAATATATTTTCTTTTTTTAAAATACTATTGTATGATTAAATTTTATTCGTATTATTGCATCATAATACCGTAAGCACTTCATACTGCGGGCAATTGAAATAAAATATCTACCTATTCTTTTTACAGTATTTCCTTTAAAATAATTAAATTCATAGAACATTCATGTTTGATATTTCTGCATTAAAAGAAATGAAGCTTTCTGAGCTTCAAGAAATAGCTAAGTTAGCTAAAACTATAAAGTTTAATGGCGTTAAAAAAGAGACCTTAATAAGTCAGATTTTAGCACATCAGGAAGCGACTGTAGCGCCGCCGGTAAATGCTGTGGCCGAAAAAGTAGAAGATGATAAACCGAAAAGGGCAAGAATTGTTCCTGCGAAAAAAGCAGCCATTTCAAAAGATGCTCCGGTGTTAGAATTTGATAAGGTAGAGGAAGCTCCTGAAAAAGTTAAAACTCCTGCGATTTCAAAAGCAAATCCTAAAGGACCGGCAGCTTCTAAAGTTCAGCAAGCTCCAAAGGTTGAGGAAACACCAAAAGCAGAAGAAACACAAGAAACTCAGGAAGTTTCTGAAAATAAAGAAATACAGAAAAAAGGACCAAAAATAGTAAAGTTTAATAAATCAGCTTACGAGAAAAAGGTTGCCCTTCAAAAAGAAAAAGAAGCTGCAAAAGAAGTAGTTTCTGAAGAAATTGAAGAAACAGCTCCTGAAGCACAGACTCCAGTAGAAGAGAAAAAAGAAATTGCAGAAAAAACAGAGAGTATTGCTCCGGTAAAAAAGATAAATCCGAATCAGAAAAATCCAAACCAAAACCAGAATCCGAATCAAAACCCAAACCAAAATCCAAATCCAAATCCAAATGGGAACGGAAATGTGAATACTGGGAATCAAAATCCAAATCATAAAAATAAAAAGAGTAATTTCAGAGATTCAGATTTTGAATTTGACGGAATTATCGAAAGTGAAGGTGTTCTTGAAATGATGCCTGACGGATACGGATTCTTACGTTCATCAGATTATAATTATTTAGCTTCTCCGGATGATATTTATTTATCAACTTCACAAATCAGATTATTCGGTCTTAAAACCGGAGATACTGTAAAGGGAGTGGTTCGTCCTCCAAAAGAAGGTGAGAAATTTTTCCCTTTAGTTCGTGTACTTAAAATTAATGGTCACGATCCGCAAGTTGTTCGTGACAGAGTTTCTTTTGAGCACTTGACACCGGTTTTTCCTTCAGAAAAATTCAAATTAGCCGAAAAAGGCAGTTCAGTTTCAACTCGTATTATCGATTTATTCTCTCCAATAGGAAAAGGACAGCGTGGTATGATTGTCGCTCAGCCTAAAACGGGTAAAACAATGTTGTTAAAAGACATTGCAAATGCAATTGCTGCCAACCATCCGGAAGTTTACCTTATTGTTCTTTTGATCGATGAGCGTCCAGAGGAGGTTACAGATATGCAACGTAGCGTGCGTGGTGAAGTTATCGCTTCAACATTTGACAGAGAACCGCAAGAGCACGTAAAAATTGCTAATATCGTTCTTGAAAAAGCAAAACGTTTGGTAGAATGCGGGCATGATGTTGTAATCTTATTAGATTCGATTACACGTTTGGCAAGAGCCTATAATACTGTTCAGCCAGCTTCTGGTAAAGTATTAAGTGGTGGTGTTGACGCAAATGCATTACAAAAACCAAAACGTTTCTTTGGAGCTGCAAGAAATGTAGAAAACGGTGGTTCATTAAGTATTATCGCAACTGCATTGACTGAAACAGGTTCTAAAATGGATGAGGTTATCTTTGAAGAATTTAAAGGTACAGGTAACATGGAGCTTCAATTGGATCGTAAAATCGCTAACAAACGTATTTTCCCTGCAATTGATCTTACTTCGTCAAGTACACGTCGTGATGATTTATTATTAGACGAAAAAACTTTACAAAGAATGTGGATTATGCGTAAGTATCTTTCAGATATGAACCCTGTTGAATCTATGGATTTTGTAAACGATCGTTTCAAGAAAACTAGAAATAACGAAGAGTTTTTGATTTCTATGAATGACTAGAGAAAGGGACAAAGGCTCAAAGGTTCAAAGTGGCAAAGGTTCTGAGGTTTTCATTTGAAATCTATAATATAAAAAAGGGATGAGTTTTAAAACTCATCCCTTTTTGTTTTGCTCTAAATAGACTTTAGTCTATAAAAAAAACTTTGAGCCTTTGTAACTTTGAACCTTTGAGCCTACTTTTTATCAACTACCGGTCTATTCTCTCTATTGGCTAAATCCCAGGCAATGACAAAAGCCAGTTGTGCTCTTTTTGTTAAAGCATCGTATTCAATTTTTTGAGGTTCGTCGCCTTTACCGTGGTAATCTTCATGAACTCCGTTGAAAAAGAAAACTGCCGGAATACCGTTTTTTGCGAAGTTGTAATGATCAGAACGTTCATAAAAATGATTTGGATCTTTTGGGTCATTAAATTTAAAATCTAAATCTAATTTGGTGTATTTATCATTTTGCGCTACTACAATATTGTGCAAATCGGTAGATAATCTGTCAGCACCAATTACGTAAACGTAGTTGTTTGTCTTAGCATGTTCTACATCGCGGCGACCAATCATATCGATATTGATATCAGTAATAGTGTTGGCAATTGGAAATAATGGATTTTCAGAATAATAACGAGATCCATGTAAACCGTGTTCTTCACCAGTTACATGAAGGAATAAAATAGAACGTTTTGGGCCATGACCTTGTTTTTTAGCTTTTGCAAATGCCTTAGCTATTTCCATAACAGCTACAGTTCCGGAACCGTCATCATCAGCTCCGTTATAGACTTCACCATTTTTAATTCCAACGTGATCGTAGTGTGCTGAAATTACCAAAACTTCATCTGGTTTTTCAGAACCTTCAATATAAGCCCAGATATTTTCTGAATCAGGTAAGTTTTCGTTACGTTTTGCATTCAGGAACGAAGCAGGAATATGTTGGTAATAATCTGTTGCTCCTTTTGGGAACGAAATACCATTTTTTTTGTATTGGTCGATCATGTATAAACCTGCTTTTTTCTGACCTTTTGATCCGGTTTCGCGGCCTTCCATTTCGTCAGAAGCTACAATATAAAGCATTTCTTTAAGATCTTTTTCGGTAATGACTTTTATGTATTTAGTCGGATCTGAGTTATCTTTAGAAGCAACAGCCTGCGTATTTTTACAAGAAAACGCCGATGCAACTAATAATAAGACTATAATTTTTTTCATTGATTAGTTAGTGTAAATTGATAAATATGTATAACATATAAAAAACGAGTAAAAATAGGATAAAAAAGAAGTTTATAAAAAATAAGATAAAACTTTTAACAAACGACACTATTCTGCTTTCTCCATAAAAACGATGATGTGCGGGATAAAAATAATAAGACATCCAGAGAATACCTACAAAATTAATAATATTGCCTACAACCGTAAGTGGAGTATCTTCTCCAAATAAGCCAATTATTTTGTTGATAATAAATAAGATCAGAAATATTAAAAGAAGAAATGAGAAATAATGTAAGGTAAAAATACCATGATCAAAGTAATACCATTTCTTTTTGTTATGAAAAATCCATAAGAAAAAGGCGAAGAAAGGCATTATGATAAAGAGAATCTTTGGGATATTATGAAGAAAAGATTCTATAAATTTTTCAATGATTTCCTTTTTAGTATTATGCTCCGTAACATGAACAGCCTTTTCGTAAATCCAATATCCAAAATCAGAAAGTTTTTCACTTTCCTTACCATACTTTTGAATCGAATCGATCTCTTTCATTGATTTTATTTGAAAGTACTTTTTATCGATTTGTTTCATCGTTTTTTCTTGCACATAGTTTTTATCACTGTGATTTTTAGTTTTGTCTTTGCTGGGTTTTTCAAAATTTGAACTAATTTCTTCCTGACTTTTGTTAAGATTTTCACTTACTTTATTTGGAAATAAAGCAATTAAAAGAAAAGTAATAAAACTGATAAAAATATAAAGACGAACTGGAGCCAGATAAGACAATCGTTTTCCTGACAGATATTCTTTGGTTAAAGTAGAAGGTTTGAAAAGTAAGTTTTTGATGGTTTTCCAAAAAGCATTTTCATAATGCGTCAAATCTTCAAAGAAATGGATAAACAAGTGATGAAATGTTTTTCGGCTATCTGTATTTTCCTGTCCGCAATTTGGACAAAATTTTTGTTCGACAACATGTCTGCAATTTAAGCAGGTTTTGTCTTTTCTAATCGGACTGTGTGACATTGGTTATTTTATTGATATGTGGTTTATGGTTGGGTTTTTATGTTTTTTTTGCCCATGGATGACGCGGATTAAACGGATTTACGCTGGTTTCTTTTTAGTCTGTGGGATCACTTTTTTTAAATAATCTGTGTAAATCTATTAAACCTGTGGGCTTAAACCTTATTTTTTTAAAACTTCATTTAAAAAAAGCTGTAAATGTTCGAATGATCTTTTTGCAGCTACAGCATTGTAAGCAGCGCCTTTAGAATTATCGTTTCCGGCTTCCGGATTTGTAAAAGAGTGAACAGCATTTGCATAGTAAATCATTTGCCAATCTGCTTTTGCGTCACGCATTTCTTGCTGAAAAGCTGTAATTTCTTCCTTAGATTCGTATGGATCATCAGCACCATGACAAACTAAAACTTTAGCAGTAATTGGTTCTACAGAACGACTGGCATCTCTGGCTAAACTTCCATGAAATGAAACAACACCTTTTAGATTCAAATGTCCACGAGCCGCTTCCAGAACTCCCGCTCCTCCAAAACAATATCCGATAGCTACAATATTGTCTGCATTTGCCCCCGATTTTATTAATTCCTGTAAAGCCAGATTGATGCGTTTTTGATATTCGGCATAATTAGTTTTATAGTGACCGGCTATTTTTCCTGCTTCTGTTGTGTTTTTCGGATAGTTTCCTTCACCATAAATATCAGCGATGAAAACGGTATACCCCAGCTTTGATAAATTCTCGGCAATATCTTTCGAGGCTTTGTCGATTCCAAGCCATGCAGGTATAAGAAGAATGCCGGGATTGTTGCTGCTTTTTTTAGTTGATTTTATTAATAAACCGTTTAATACCTGATTTCCATCGGCGTATTTCACAGGTTTTAATTGTGCATTTATAGTGTTAGAAAACAATATAGTCGCAAAAAGTAATAGGGCAGAATTTTTCATGTTCTCACAATTTTTAACAAATATCAGAAATAATATGTTACAAAAAAACCTCAAAAGTCATTTCTTCTGAGGTTTATAACATTTGGCTTTCGGAATTAATAATCTATTGAATTCTAAAATTATTCTTATGCTTTATAAGGTGATATTTCGTTTAAAAGCGCATCCTAATTCAATCATAGAATCAGTTTTGGCAATTCCGGGAATATTATCGATTTTTTCATATAATATTCTACGCATATGTTCGTGGTTTTTTGCCGTAATCTTAAGGTATAGTGTAAAAGATCCGGTTACAAAATAACATTCGGTAATTTCAGGTATTTCTTTTAATGCTTCGATAATTCGCTCTGAATCGGAATCTTTATTTAGTGTAATACCTGTAAAAGAAGCCCAATCGTAACCAATTTGTTTTTCGTTCAAAATAGGTTTAATGCCTGTTATGATTCCTTGTTCAAATAAACGGTTAATACGTTGGTGGACCATAGTATTTGAAATTTTTAAATTAGTGGCAATGGTAGAATATGCAATTCGTCCATCTTTTTCTAATTCCTTTATAATTTTAATGTCAAACTCGTCTAAGATATCCATGCAATATTTTTTTTCGTTTAATTTATGTAAAGATAAAAATAACTATCATTTGTTGTTTAAATATGAAAGGTAAAATGACTTATAATTGTGTTAAAATAAGTTATTTTGTTTTTATAAAAGCTATTATTGAGTTAAAACATGTTGATTATTGCATTTAAATAAATAAATTTTATATTTTTGCTTCAATAAAAATAAATTATCATGGGACATAAGCAAGAAGTACTTTCATCAAAGTCTGAGGTTTTGATCGAAAAAGAAAACAAATACGGAGCTCACAATTATCATCCACTTCCAGTTGTGTTAGAAAGAGGAGAAGGAGTATATGTTTGGGATGTTGACGGAAAAAAGTATTATGATTTTTTATCGGCTTATTCTGCAGTAAATCAAGGTCACTGCCATCCAAAAATTGTAAAAGCAATGACGGATCAGGCAATGAAATTGTCTTTGACTTCTCGTGCTTTTTACAATGATAAATTAGGAAACTACGAAGAATTTGTAACCAATTATTTTGGTTTTGATAAAGTATTACCAATGAATACGGGTGCAGAAGCGGTTGAAACGGCTTTGAAACTTTGTAGAAAATGGGCTTATGAAGTAAAAGGAATCCACGAAAATCTTGCACAGATTATTGTTTGTGAGAATAATTTTCACGGAAGAACAACTACAATTATTTCTTTCTCGAATGATGAAACTGCCCGTAAAAGCTTTGGTCCATTTACAGAAGGATTTATAAAAATAGAATATGATAATCTTCAAGCTCTTGAAAAAGTTTTAGAATCATCAAAAAATATAGCAGGATTCCTAGTAGAACCAATTCAGGGTGAAGCGGGAGTTTATGTGCCATCAGAAGGATATTTGGCGAAAGCAAAAGCGTTGTGTGAGAAACATAATGTATTGTTTATTGCAGATGAGGTTCAGACGGGAATTGCGCGTACCGGAAAATTATTAGCTGTTCATCACGAAAATGTACAACCGGATATCTTGATTTTAGGAAAAGCAATTTCTGGTGGAGTTTATCCAGTTTCGGCAGTTTTAGCAAATAACGAAATCATGAATGTAATTAAACCTGGACAACACGGATCTACTTTTGGAGGAAATCCTGTTGCTGCTGCGGTTGCAATTGCTGCTCTTGAAGTGGTTAAAGACGAAAATTTAGCAGAAAACGCAGAACGTTTAGGAATCCTTTTGAGAAAAGGTTTGAACGAAATTGCAGAACGTAACAATCTAATTACTTTAGTTAGAGGAAAAGGTTTATTGAATGCCATTGTGATTAATTGTGGAGAGGATTCTGATTTGGCTTGGGAAATTTGTTTAAAATTCAGAGATAACGGATTATTAGCAAAACCAACTCACGGGAATAAAATTCGTTTGGCACCGCCTTTGGTTATGACCGAAGAGCAAATTCAGGAATGTCTTGAAATTATAGAAAAATCCCTAAATGAGTTTAGAGATTAATTCGTAAATATTTAGTTTGTAAAACTGTAAAAACCATATTCGGAACACCGAATATGGTTTTTTTTTTGAGCTTTAAAATAAAGTACTATTTTAACATAATTAAACCTTTTGAAGGCTATTAAGAACTTGTTAGGTGAATTAATTTTGCAAAAAAAATCACAAATAAGCAAATTATTAATTTATTCGGATAAGATATGGTAACAATAAGTTTATGTATGATTGTAAAAAACGAAGAGGATACATTAGCAAATTGCCTTAATTCTGTAAAGGAAATTGTTGATGAAATTATAATTGTTGATACAGGTTCTAATGATCGAACGAAAGAAATAGCTTATTCATTTACTGATAAAGTCTATGACTTTGAGTGGATAAATGATTTTGCTGCAGCACGAAATTTTGCCTTTTCTAAAGCCACAATGGATTATCAGTTGTGGTTAGATGCAGACGATATTATAATTGAAAAGGATAAAGCAGCATTTTTGGATTTAAAGAAGACGCTTAGTCCAGAAATTGATATAGTTTTGATGAACTATAACTATGTTGTAGACAATAATAATAATCCGATATATTCTTTTCATAGAGAAAGATTACTAAAGAGACTTAATAATTATCAATGGAATGATCCTGTTCATGAATACATTGAATATCGTGACAATTACTTAATATCTGAAATTGCTGTAACACATAAAAAAATAGATGCCTTTTCAGATAGAAATTTAAAAATTTATGAAGAACAGCTTCGAAAGAATTTACCTTTTTCTTCAAGATCATTATACTATTATGCAAGAGAATTAAGAGATCACAAGAAGCATATAGAAGCAATTAAATTCTTTAATAAATTTCTAGATACAAAACAAGGTGCCCCTGGTGATAATATAAATGCTTGTTTAGAAATTGGTAAAATTTATAAGGTATTAGGGGATAATGATAATGCCTTGAAATATTTTTTCCAAAGTTTTTCTTATGATATTCCCAGAGCAGAATCTTGCTGTGAAATAGCAGCTATTTATAAAGAAAATCAAGATTATCGAAAAGCCATTTATTGGTATGAACATATATTAACGTTGGAAATTCCTAATGATGCTAGTATAATCATGGTTGACTCTTGGAATTTTGTTCCTGCTATAGAGTTAGCAGTTTGTTATTACAACAATGGTGATATTGAAAAAGCTGTTTACTATAATGAAATGGCAGGAAAATTTAAAGATAAACATGAATCGGTTTTACATAACCGTGAATTTTTTAAGAAGGAAAGATCTAAAGATTTTTTTTATAAAGAGTATAAACATTAAATATATTGAAAGTTTAAATCGTTATATTTATACTATAAAAAGGCGTTCGCCACAGCGAACGCCTTCTGGTTATAATTACTTAAAATATCAAAAAAAGTAACTATTTCTTTAGAGTCAATGTTTATAAAGCATTGACTCTTTTTTTATTTTAAAACCTAACTTTTTTAAGTTCCCATAAGGTTTTGATAAACGTATCTACATCTTGAGTGGTATTGTAAAATGCCAATGAAGGACGTACAGTTGTTTCAACACCCATTCGTCGTAAAATTGGCTGTGCACAATGATGTCCGGTTCTTACAGCAACACCTTCTTTGTTAAGCGCTTGACCAACCTGGTCATTTGAATAACCTTGAAGAGTAAAAGAAAGCACACTTGCTTTATCTTTAGCCGTTCCTATCAATCTCACGTCAGGAATTTCTTTTAAGAGGTTTGTGGCATATTCTAACAAATAATGTTCGTATTGCCCGATTGCTTCAATTCCTAGTTTTGTTACGTAATCGATAGCGGCTCCAAGACCAATTGCATCAGCGATATTTCCTGTTCCTGCTTCAAAACGATTGGGTGCTTTGTGGTATTTGATTTCCTCAAAAGTCACATCCTGAATCATATTTCCGCCCGCTTGATACGGTTGCATTTCGTTCAGTAAATCTTCTTTTCCGTATAATGCACCAATTCCAGTTGGACCAAATAGTTTGTGCCCCGAAAAAACAAGCCAATCCGGATTTAAATCCTGAACATCCACTTTCATGTGAGAAACGGATTGTGCGCCGTCGATTAAAACTTTCGCTCCAGCAGAATGTGCCATTTCAACAATTTTTTTAGCAGGAGTTACAGTTCCTAATGCATTTGAAACTTGCGTAAAAGCGACCAAACGTGTTTTCGGATTGAGCAGTTTAGCATATTCATCCAATAAAATTTGACCGTCATCATCAACGGGAATCACTCTTAACTTTAATCCTTTTTTGTCAGCCAATCGTTTCCACGGAACAATATTCGCGTGATGTTCCAGATTACTCACAATGATTTCGTCTCCGGCAGCTAAATTCTGATCGCCCCAACTTTGCGCTACCAGATTGATTGCTTCCGTTGCACCGCGAACAAATACAATTTCGTTTACAGAACTAGCATTCAAAAAGGTTTTTACCTTTTCGCGTGCAGCTTCATAAGCGTCAGAAGCTCGTGCCGCTAATTCATGCGCTGCACGATGAATATTTGAATTTTCATGTTCGTAGAAATACGCAATACGATCAATTACCGATTGTGGCTTTTGAGTTGTTGCTGCATTATCAAACCAAACCAGAGGTTTTCCGTTTACGGTTTCTCTTAGAATCGGGAAATCTTTTTTGATTAATTCTGCATTAAAATGTGAACCTGTAATACCAGTAATTTCTTTAGAGCCAAAAGTATTTCCAACAATCGCATTTGGGCTTTTTTTATCAAAAGCAAAAGGATTCTGATCTAAGAAATAATAGTTGTTTCCCGCTCCATCTCCATTTAATGGAGAAATGTCGCGTCTTTTAAATTGTGTATCAACTGTTGCTAAAGCCGTTTGTAATTCGATTTCAAAAGAAGAATTCTCCGTTTGAAATGGCAAATATTCATTATTCAGAAGCAATTGGGAGAAAAACGAGTCTTCGTTCAATTGTGGCGATGCTCCATTTTTTAAATTAGTATCATAAAAACCCGTATGCGGATTATTCATATTTAGATTGTAATCTTCCTGAACTCCTGATGTTGTGACACCACTTTGCGGATTAAATCCGGCACCGGCATTTGGATATAAAGCCGAAGCTCCTGTATTGCCATAATTAGCAACTGTTGGAGTCGTTCCAAAACCACTAAATGAATTTTGGGTTGGCTGAATATTCAACGGATCTTGTGCAGAAATCGGAGCTGTATTACCTACATTTCCGGACTGCAATAACGTTTCTGCAATTTTAGTAGCACGAGGATGTTCGTTTTTATCCGGAGTCAACGAAATTTCTTTCGGAAACTCATTGGGTAAAGTCCTGAACAGCTCGTTTGCTAAATTTTGCAAATCGTCAATGTTTGGTAAACCGTTGTTGTTAGTATTTGTACTCATGATACTTTCCTATTTCTACATCTTCAAGAACAGCGATGGCGTCATCTACTAAAATTGCCAATGAGCAATAAAGAGATACAAGGTAAGAAGCAATTGCTTTTTCATTTATTCCCATAAAACGAACCGATAATCCAGGAGATTGCTCGCCTTGTAATCCCGGCTGAATCAATCCGATAACACCTTGACGGCTTTCTCCGGTTCTTAAAAGAATGATTTTAGATTTTCCGTTTTTGATAGGTAATTTATCTGATGGAATTAGCGGAATTCCTCTCCAGGTCAAAAACTGTGATCCAAATAAAGAAGTTGTTGGAGGCGGAACACCACGACGTGTACACTCACGGCCAAAAGCGGCAATTGCCAAAGGATGCAACAAAAAGAAACCCGGTTCTTTCCATACTTTAGTCAATAATTCGTCTAAATCGTCTGGTGTTGGTGCGCCAGTCCTGGTTTTTATAATTTGTGAAGGAGCAACATTGCTCAACAAACCATAATCTTTATTGTTTATTAATTCGCTTTCCTGACGTTCTTTGATGGTTTCGATAGCCAGACGAAGCTGTTCTGAAATTTGATTGTACGGTTTACTGTACAAATCAGAAACACGTGTATGAACTTCTACAATTGTCTGAACAGCGGCTAGATTGTATTCTCTTGGATTATCAATATAATCGACAAAAGTGTTTGGTAAAACTCTTTCGTCTCTTGCAGAACAATCTACTTCTATGTGACTTCCGTCTTTTACTTTATTCAAACGAAATACACCTGATTCTACCGGAGTCCAATGCAAAAGATGCGTTAGCCAACGCGGAGATATAGTTCCAATTTGAGGAACTGTACGTGTTGCAATTGCTAATTGTCTTGCTGCTACGTCGCCTAATGCGGTCTGTTGTTGTTTTGATTCAGCCATGATTTAATGCTTTAAAGGTTATTTTTTGTTTTAAGATGTTAATAGGTTTCAAGTGACAGAGCCCTATTTTACGCTATAAGTAAATTTATGTTAAAAATAAAAGCACTCAAAAAGAAATGAGGTTTAATTTGCTTTAAATAATTTATAAGTTGTTGATAGTCAGAATTACGGCATCTTTACTTATTGCCTTTTTAAAAGTGCTCCGCCAGGCATTACTTCCGGTTTCAATTTGAATTTGCTGTATTCTACAACTCCGGTTTTATCTGCCCAATCAAAATAGGCAGCCGAAAGTTTGTTTACAATTCCGGGATTTTGCTGTGCTACATTTGTGGTTTCACCTCTGTCAGTTTCTATATTATAAAGTTCCCATTCGTAGGATGGATATGTCGAAACTAATTTCCATTTACCATCTCTTACGGCTCTGTTTCCTGCTCTTTCCCAAAATAATGGTGCGCCTCTATCGACCTGCGAAACATTATTAAATAAAACAGGCAACAAACTGCTTCCAACCAAGGGGTTTGTCGTCACACCATTATATTCTTTGGGATATTCAATTCCGGCCAATTCATAGAAAGTAGGAGCGAGGTCAATGATATGCCCGGTTCCTTTATCGATTCTGCCCGCTTTAATTTTAGAGGGAAACCAAGCAATAAAAGGAGAACTGAAACCGCCTTCGTGCATATTATTTTTATACTGCTGAAGCGGAGTATTTGATAAATAAGCCCAGTTTTGTTCTTGATAATCAAATGATCCCGAAGTTCCAACAGGTCCGTCATTTCGAACCAAACCACGACCTAGCGGATTATAAGTATTAAAACCTCCTTGGGCACCATTGTCTGAAATAAAAATAATCAATGTGTTTTTGTCTTTTTTAAGCGCTTTTAATTTTTCTAAAACTTTCCCCACATTTTGATCCATATTGTCTACCATTGCAGCGTAAACTTCCATTTTTGCTTTCCAGAATTGTTTTTCGTCATAAGTCAATTTGTTCCATTCCGGCACTTCAGGATCTCTTGGCGCTATAGTTTGGTCAGCAGGTAAAATGCCGCTTGCTTTTAATTTTTCTATTCTTTTTTCTCTTAAAACATCCCAGCCTTCATCAAATTTCCCTCTGTATTTGGCAATGTCAATAGGTTTTGCCTGCAAGGGCCAATGTGGAGCGGTAAAAGCCAAATACAAAAAGAATGGTTTATTTTCTTTGTTTTGTTCGTCCAGGAAAGTCACAGCATTGTTTCCAATCTCATCTGTAAAATAATACGAATCATCTTTTGGATGTAGTTCTTCATTGTTTCTGATCAGTTTTACCGGATAAGGTGTTTTTCCGAAAGGCAAAGGTTTAGTATCAAAATAATTTGAAGCACCTTTTAAAATGCCATAAAATTTATCAAAACCCCTCTGATTCGGCCATTGCGCCTGATCTTCAGAACCAACATGCCATTTTCCCGAAAGTAAAGTGCTGTAACCACCAGAACGAAAAACTTCACCTAAGGTCAACGATTCTTTATTTAAATATCCCTGATAGGCTGGCAATCCCAGATTTATATCAAAAAATCCCATTCCGGCTTTGTGTTGATATTGTCCTGTTAACAAAGATCCTCTTGTAGGCGCGCAGATCGAATTATTGTAAAATTCGCGTAAGCGCAAACCTTCCTGAGCAAATTTATCCAGATTGGGAGTTTTGATTTCCGAGCCATAATTCCCTAAATCAGAATAACCCATATCATCCACCATAATTAAAACAATGTTGGGTTTTGTTTGATTTTGCGAATGAATTGTAAAGCTAAAGGCTAATAAAAGGCTGAATGTAATAAGTGTTTTTTTCATTATGATTGATATTTTTAATTTGTCGAAATCATTGCGTTTCAAGGGATTAAAATCCCTTGCTACAAAATTTATCATTTCTCCGGAATTTTATAAAGAGTTCCGGAGGAACGGATTATATTGTAGGGATGGATTTTAATCCGTCCTTCGTTCAGGATGACAAAGATTATAGATATGATTATTTACCAAACAGCAAAAAGGCAATAATCAGCGTGATAATCACATTGAATAATTGTGCGATCAAAAAGGCGTATAAAGGTTTTCGGCTGTTGTTACTCAATAAATCTTTAAAATTGGTTTCTAAACCTATGCTCGTAAAAGCTAAAGCAAACCAAATTCCCTGAATATTTTTCAAACTGTCTTTAACTTCATCTCTAACTTCTGACGTCAATAGAAAAGAAAAGATTAATGAAGCAGCGATAAATCCAAGTACAAATTTTGGAAAACGTTCCCAAATCACACCCAAAGTTGGTTTTGATTCAACAGCTTCTGCTGATTTATTATGGGTATAAGTCCAATAAACGGAAATGGCAAAAGCGGCTAATCCTAACAATACATTTTGAGAGAATTTTACAATGGTACTAATTTTCAATGCTGTTTCGCCTACCAAAGTTCCAGATGCGACAACAGCGCCCGAAGTATCAATACTTCCTCCCAACCAGGCTCCGGTAACTTCTTCTGGAAAGTTGAAATATTTAGCAATTATGGGCATTAAAATCATCATGGGAATTGCGGTTACCAAGACAATCGAAATAACATACGATAGTTTTTTAGAATCTCCTTTAATTGCTCCAGATGTTGCGATTGCTGCAGAAACTCCGCAGATAGAAACAGCGCTGGAAATCATCATTGTCAATTCGTCATCGACTTTTAGTTTTTTACACAACCAAAAAGCAAAATACCAAACGGATAATACCACAATCAAAGCCTGAAATAATCCTAAAGAACCTGCTTTTAGAATGTCTGAAAAAATAACACTGGTTCCCAATAAAATTAATCCAATTTTTACAAATATTTCTGTAGAAAGTGCTGTACGAAACCAGTCCGAAAGTTTGAAAAAATTACTGATCGCTAAACCAATAATCAAACTAAAAATTACGGCTTCGAGATTGAATCCTTTTATAGTTGTGTTTCCTGCGATAATCAAAGCAAGAATTGTTAGTATATAGACTATAGGGAAAACGAACAAGAAATTCTTAACCGATTTTCCAACTAAAAAAGCGCCGATTGTTCCAATAGAAATGAAATCTAAAAATTGCAATGCGATGATTTTTAGATTCCCGGAATCAAATACATCATTGTGCAGATCTGTTGTGTTTGACCATTTGAATATGGGAATTTCGGGAAGAAAAATAAAAAGAGAAATTCCGATTGTGATAAATCCCAGAATAACGACTGTCCAATCTTCGTGAAGGGTAAATTGTTTTGTTTGGGTCGACATTTTAATGTTTATTAGTTTGTTTTCCTACAAGACTTTCAAAACCTTGCAGGAGATTAAATCAATGATTTTAAATTGTTATTTTGAAGCTAAAGCCACATCAACATCATTTTTCAAATCACCTAAACCATCTTTTTTAAATGCAATTTTTCCTTTTTTATATAAAATCAAAGTAGGGAAGACTTTCACTGTTTTTAAATCAGCGATTACTTGCGGATTATCTTCCAAATCAATTTCTACGATTTTTAAATTATCTCCATATTGTGCCTTGATGGTTTCTAAAACTGGTTTTACTTTTTTGCAGGCGCCACAATATTTAGAACCAATATCAACCAGAACATCATTATTTTCAGAAATGATTTTTTTGTATTCGGCTAAATTTAATTTACTTTTTGAATTGGCAAAAAATGGTTTCCCGCCACCAATCCAATTGGCAATTCCACCTTCTAAAGTATATGCTTCTGAAAAACCGATTTTCAGTAATTCTTTTTCAAGCTGTACACTTCTTCCCGCTCCAATCGAATAGATAAATACGGGTTTTGACTGATCTAATTTAGCAATTTGTTTATTGTAATCGGCTGATTGTGAGTTAAAATTTATAGACCCAATGATATGGTTTAAAGCAAATTCTTCGGGACCTCTGGCATCAATTATCTGCGGATTTTTTTGACTCTGAATTTTCGTGTAAAAAACCTCAAGCGAAACGGTGTTTGATTTTTCATTTTGGGCAAAACCAATTATAGATAAAAACAGTATTAACATTGTAATACTGTTTTTGATTGTTTTATTTTTCTTCATGATTTTTAAGATTGAGCCTGTTCGTAATAAACCGGACTTGGTGTAACATTCTCTGGTCTTGCTTTTATTGGCAATGATAATACACCTTCGGCAAGCGGACTTCCTTCTTTTTTAGATTTGAATATTGGCCATAAAAACTGAGCATACCATTCTTCTTGTTTGTATGATTTCGTGCCGTATGATTGCGGGAATTTACGGGTGATTAACCCGGTTCCGAAGATAACATCCCAAAGGAAAAACATGTTTCCGAAGTTACCTTTAAAGTGCCCAACACCGTCACCACTTGTATCAGCATGGTGTGCGTGATGTGTTGCCGGAGTTGAGATTAGGCGTTCTAAAACCCATGCAATAGGATGTAAAACTTTGTATTTGTAAAATGGTTTATCCCAAGCAATACTTGAATGCGCTCCCAAAGTGATAAAACTTTTAATCACTAAAACAAATAATGCCGGTAATCCTAAACCTAAATAAGTTAGTGTTGCTGTTAAGTAAATTTGCGAAAAGAAAACAGTATATATAAAGTTTTGTCTTGAAGCCATTGCCATTCCCATGTATGGAGCTGAATGATGTGTTCTATGAAAACGCCATAAAAATGGGACTTGATGATGTAAACGGTGGTACCAGTATTGCGTTAAATCATCAGCAATTGCGATAAGGAAAAAACCTCCCCAAAACGGAACCCATGAAAGTGTGTTAGCAAGATTTGGGATTAAATATGGTAAAGCTGTTAAGCTGAAAAAAGCAATTACCGGTGGTAAAAGCAATTTTGGAGCAAGGAAACAAATGATATCTACTTTGCGTTCCTGACCGGTCCATTGATCATCATATAAACCTGCGCCAAATTCGATAATACCCAAAACCAACATAAAAACGGTTAATCCCCAAGTTCTGATGTGTTCGAATGCGGGTTTCGAAAATTCTAAAAATGATGGTAATGTAATATGCGATTCTGCTACAACACCATTTGTTAGTTTAAAATAAAGGAAAATTGCCACTACAGGCAAACTGTAAATAAAAAGACTGATAATTAGATCTCTTGTAAGTTTTTCTCTTTGAACTATTGCCATGATTTCTTATTTTAAAAATTGATTAATTAATGCTAAACCTCCCGCTAATATGACTAGCGGAACTAAAAAAACGATCGCTCCCACGATGATTTTTTTTCCTATAATTTCATAGTCTACTCTTTTCATCTTAATGTATATTATATGGTTGTATGTTTTTTAAAACTCTTTTAAGTTATTTTAAGTCGTAAATTTAAAAATAAAACTATTAATTCTATAAAATTAGTAGAATTTAATTTAATATTATTGTAGAATTTTGTTACAATAGTTTACAGTTTTTATTTTTGAATTTAAGATCCGAGCTATTAAGAACACTTTTGGCGCTTGTATAATAGCCCGAAAACTTTTATTTATTTTTCTTGTGAACACGTCGTTTTTAAAACGTGCTGCCAATCGAGAAGGTTGAAAACTTTCTTAGTTAGAACTTCCCGCACTTCCTGGTTTTGATACTTGTTTTATCAAATCCTGAAGCGTTTTTCCTTTGTCGGCTCCGGTATTGTGTATCCTTCTGTTGTATACATCTTGCCAGTCGATAAGCGGATAAACGTTGTTTTCTTTGGCTTGTTCGTCAAATACTTTTTTAAGTTCTGCTAATTTTTCAGGGTATTTTTTTGCCAGATTATTGCGTTCGTTAAAGTCTTCGTTTAGATTATATAGTTCCCAAACATCTGTATCAAAATTACTTTCAACAGGTTTTTCATTTTTACCCAATGCTTTTTTTACAGCAAATGCATCCGGTAAATGTGCAGCTCCGGCTTTCCAGCCATCTTTATAAATCGCTCTGTTTCCAAAAATATAGTAGTATTGAACTTTGTGTAAAGATTCCGCTTTAGCGTCATTCAATGAAGCGTATAATGACGAACCCTGAATAATATCCTGTTTCACATTTTTGATATATTCCGGCGCTTTAATTCCTGCAATATCCAAAGTTGTAGGCAATAAATCTGTTACATGGCTGTATTGATTTCTAATTCCGCCTTTTTCTTTAATTCCTTTTGGATAAAAAACAATCAGCGGGTTGTGTGTTCCTCCTTCGGATTGTGCATCTTGTTTCCAGTTTTTAAAAGGTACATTTGTTGCCTGTGCCCATCCTAACGGATAATTGGTATTCAGCCCTTTTGGGGTTCCAATTTCGTCAATATTCGCTAAGTTTTTCTTTAGGTTTTCGTCGTCAGAAGTTCCTTGAGAGAATAAACTTTGATTAATTGTTCCTTCAGTAGTTCCTTCTTTACTGGCACCGTTGTCTCCAATTGCTACAAAAATTACAGTATTATCCAATTGATTTGTTTCTTTTAGATAATTTACAACTCTTCCCACTTCGTAATCTGTATAGGTCAGGAATCCTGCGTAAACTTCCATAAAGCGTGCATATACTTTCTTTTGATCCGGAGTTAGTTTTTTCCAATCTGTAATTAATGGGTTACGTTCCGGTAATACGGCATTGGCGGGAATTACACCTAATTTCTTTTGGTTTGCAATTACTTTTTCGCGGTAAGCATCCCAACCTTCATCAAATTTTCCTTTGTATGGATCGCTCCATTTTGTGGCTACCTGATGTGGTGCATGCGCTGCTCCTGGTGCATAGTACAAAAAGAATGGTTTTCCAGGCGCTGCTTTTTGCTGTCTTTGAATGTAACTAATCGCTTTGTCTGTAATAAGTTCATTCAAATGTCTTCCGTCTGGTTTTATATGTACCTGATCTTCTACTAAATCAGGATTGTATTGATCTGTTTGTGATCCTAAGAAACCATAGAAATGATCAAATCCTTTTCCGGTTGGCCATCTGTCAAATGGTCCTGCATCTGTGGCATCTTCGTCTGGAGTTACGCCATATTTACCAACTGCAAAAGTGTTATAACCATTATCACGCAAAATCTCTGCAATTGTTCCTTTATCTGATGGAATTTTTCCGTCCCAACCAGGGAAACCTGCTGATAAAATAGTATGCGAAAATCCGCTTACATGTACTCTTCCTGAATTTCTTCCGGTTAATAATGCAGCTCGGGTAGGAGCACAAATAGCGGTGGTATGAAAATTAGTATAACGCAAACCATTGTTGGCTAAAGCGTCAAAAGTTGGTGTTTCGATCAAACCTCCAAAAGCACTTGAAGCGCCAAATCCTACATCATCCAACAGAATCCAGACAACATTTGGTGCACCGGCCGGAGCTTTTACCGGCTCTGGCCAATACTCTTTAGAATCGGCTAATGTTTTACCGATTACACCTTTAAATTCTTCTTGCTTTTCTTGTGCAAAACCAAATTGTGCAACAAGTAATGCAGTAATCAAAAGCCCTTTATTAGCGCTTTTGATTTTACCATTGTATTTGAAATTTTTCATAATTATTATTTTTTTATTATCATTAGTTATAGAATTTCTGCAATAAATATTAGATTAAACTTGTTTACTTAACTGTATACTATTTTATCTTATTCCAATCTTCAATACCTACTTTTGTTGACCATTGCTGATGTAATTCAATCAGCGATTGTAGCAATTTTGGTTCTAATTTTGCCAGATTTTTTGTTTCTGTTCGGTCTGTAGCAAGATTGTACAATTCCCAAGGCTGATTGTTTTCGGCTACAGCCTTCCATTGCCCTTTTCGTACTGCTTTACTGCCTTCATGCTCCCAAAACAAAGCTTCATGTGCATCAGATTGTTGTCCTTCAAATTCCTTTTTCAAGCTAATACCTTCTAAGGGTGTTAGCTTTTTTTCTTGAAAAGAATCCGGATATTGAAAACCGGCATACTCGAGGAAAGTTGGAAAAATATCAATCAAATGACTTACTCTGTTACTTACTGTTCCTGCCTTAATATGCTTTGGATAATAGGCAATAAACGGGGAAGCAATACCGCCTTCGTGGGTGTTCTTTTTGAATAATTGAAAAGGCGTGTTGCTCACATTTCCCCACGGACTTTCGTAACTATCAATCGAAGCAACTGAACCTGGTGTTCCATTTTTTTGTGTAACATAATTCCAGTTTTTCACATCATCAACACTTCCACCATTATCCGAAAGAAAAAGAATAAGTGTATTATCTTCTTCCCCCAAAGCCTTTACTTTCTGCAGGATTTCTCCAATTCCGGCATCCATTCGGTCGATCATCGCGGCATAAATTGCCATTCGGGTATCCCATTTGTCTTTTTCTTCGGCACTTAGTTTTTCCCAATCCGGCACTTTTTCAAACCGATTTGATAAGTCCCAGTTTTTATTAATAATTCCTTGTTCTTTTAATTTTTTAAAACGGCTTGCTCTCAATTTATCCCAGCCTTCTAAGTATTTGCCTTTGTATTTTGCAATATCTTCGGGCAATGCCTGAATGGGCCAATGCGGTGCATTATAAGCCACATAAAGGAAAAAAGGCTTTTGCTGATTTCTTTGTTTTTCTAAAGAACGAAGCGCAAAATTGGTAATTTCCTGAGTCAGATAAGTTGAAGTATCCGTGCGAATAATTTCTTTATCTCTTTTCAAAAAAGTAATTTTTCTACCGTCGTTATACAAAGGTTCCGAGTTGAAATAACTGCTTCCATTGTTTTGTAAAGTAAAAGAATCATCAAACCCTCTATTAACCGCCAAAGCTGATGGTACTAAACCAACGTGCCATTTTCCGGAAACAATAGTATTGTATCCTGCCTGTTTGAGTGCTTGCGCAATTGTGATACAATGCTCGTTTAAATATCCCTGATAGGCTGGAAATCCTTTGTCTTGCACCATATCACCAACGCCTGCCTGATGCGGATACAAACCAGTGAGCAATGAAGCCCGAGAAGGACAGCAGCGCCCTGCATTGTAAAATTGCTTTAGAATAAGCCCGTTTTTAGCGAGCTTATCTAAGTTTGGAGTTTTAATTTCTGAACCAAAAGCACCAATATCTGAGAAACCTAAATCATCCGCCAAAATGACGATAATGTTAGGTTGTTTTTTCTGTGCAAATAGCTGAGATTGTACAACAACCAGTAGGGCAATAATGAGCAGTTTTTTAATCATTTTATTTACTTGTATGTAAGCTTTTTATTAATAGCCAGGATTCTGTGGTAAGCCGTCCGGGTTAATATTTCTTTCGCTTTGCGGAATCGGATACAGGTTATTTCTTTCTGAAACCGAATTCTTAGCAGTTACTTTTTTTACTTCGGTAACAAGAGTTCCCCAACGTACCAAGTCAAACCAGCGTTGTCCTTCCTGAACAAACTCTTTTTTGCGTTCTTCCTGAATGGCAGCTCTGAAAGTTGTTTGCGTTAATCCTACCAAATCTATTGTTGGATCTGGAGTATTGATTGGTTTTGCAAAAGCTCTTCTTCTTACCTGATTAATCAATTCATAAGCTTCCGGTGTTTGTGCTCCCTGCTCATTTATCGCTTCCGCCAAAGACAATAAAATATCAGCATAGCGAATTACAGGAAAATTAATTGCCACATTTCCTGGAGTAGCGAGGTTAGTTAAATCAAGATATTTTTTAAAGATTGGCTTCGGAAAAGTATAAAGCGTTCCAGTTGTTGGGTTAAGTAATTGTTTGGCATAACTTACGTCCCTTCTTGTATCTCCTGCGGCATATATATCATAGAATAAAGCAACATCAGAGATAATATCTGCCGGTTCTGTAGCTGTAAATCCTGTAAAAGATGTTCCTTGAAAAGTACTTCCGCTTGATCCGTTTCCGGCTTGATTTGGCTCAAACTGAACAGAGAAAATATGTTCTTTTCCATTCTTTTTTGTTTTAGTGAAAATGTCCTGAAAATTTTCAAAAAGAGCATAACCATAACCTCCATTAATAACTTCACGAGCCTTCAGAATTGCATTTGGCCAATCTTTTCTTGTTAGATATACTTTAGCTAAAATGGCTTTTGCAGCTCCCGAAGTTGCACGTCCGGTATCAGTTGCAGGATACGTAGCAGGAAGGTTTTCGGCATCTTTCAAATCCGAAATTATTTGTGCGTAAACTTCGTCTACAGTGGCTCTTTTTGTTTTTAAACTTTCTAATTGAATAGAAGTTGGCTCGTGCAAAACAATTGGAACTCCTCCCCAAAGACGAACGGCTTGGAAGTATAATAATGCCCTGATGAATTTTGATTCATTAATCAATCTTGTTTTTATAACATCGTTTCCGGTTACTTTAGGAACATTGTCGATTGAGACATTGGCTCTGTTTATACCGTTGTAAATTTGGCGCCAAGCAACCTGAACACGATCATTAGTCGCATCATGCGTCAAACTGCTCATTGCTCTTACCTGAGGATTCGTTGCCGAAACTCCCGCTGCTGCATAATCAGATCCCATATCAGTAAGGAAATATAGATTTCGTCCAAATAAACTTTGCTCTCCCGGATCTAAACTCAGCGAAGCATAAACAGCATTTACACTTGCAATTGCGTCATCCTGCGTGTTGAAGAATTTATCTTCGGTTACAAAAGAGGTTGGTGTTACCTCCAGATCAGTGCACGATGCAAATAAACCGGCACTTAGTATGATTGTTATTATAATCTTTTTCATTGTGTATATTTTTTTACTTAGAAAGTTACGTTCAAGCCCGAAATGAATGTTCTGGAATTTGGATAAGAACCAAAGTCAATTCCCGGATATAAGTTGTTTTGTTCATAAGAGCTCACCTCTGGATCAAAGCCTGTATATTTTGTCCATGTAATCAGGTTTTCTGCTGATACATAGAATTTGATACTTTTTGTTCCTAGTTTAGACGAAAGACTTTTAGGCAGCGTATAACCAAGAGTGATTAGCTTTAATCTCAGGAAAGAAGCATCTTCGACGTAACGCTCAGAAACGATTCCTAAAGGAGAACTTGAGGCTCTTGGGATTTCATTGCTTGGATTTGTTGGTGTCCAGCGATCATTAAGCGTTGACGCAGCATTTGTACCAAGTGTAGAAATTTCTAATTGCTGATTTAGGGCATTAAATACTTTTCCGCCATAAGATCCCTGGAAAGAAAAATTAAGATCAAAATCATGGTAAGAAATTGTGTTGCTGAAACTTCCAACAAATTTTGGCTGAGAGCTTCCCAGATTTCCTTTGTCAAGTGCTGTAATTACACCATCTCCGTTAGTATCAACATATTTTCTGTCCCCAACTTTAGTATTGGCAAGACTGTTTATTTTTGGTTGTGTGTTAACTTCTTCCTGAGTCTGGAAAATACCTGCGGTTCTGTATCCCCAGAAAGTTCCCAAAGGCAATCCTACTTTTACAGTTACGGGTTGTTGCTGTAATAATGAACCATTTGGAACTACCGGAAAAAATTGATTAACACCGTTTCCTATAGAAACTACTTTGTTTTTATTGGCAGAGAAAACAAAGTTAGAATTCCATGAAAAGTTTTCTGTTTTGATGTTTTCAGTAATCAAACCAATTTCGATCCCTTTATTTTCAACACCTCCAATGTTTTGAAGCACTGTAGCATATCCAGAAGTCAACGGAATTGGAACATTGATTAACAAATCTTTTGTTTTTTTGTAATACACATCAAAAACAAAATTGATTTTTCGATCTAATAAGGATAAGTCTAAACCAATATTATATTGATTGGTTTTTTCCCATTTCAAATCAGGATTTGCCAATCGGGTAGGAGCCAATCCGGTTTGTAAAGTTCCTCCAAAGGCATAGTTTACAGAACCCATTTGAGCAAGAGAAAGGTAATTTCCAATTTCCTGATTTCCGGTTGTTCCTGCGGTAATTCTAAGTTTTGCTTCGGTTACACCTTTAATGTGGTTTGCAAATTCTTCATCGGTAATATTCCACGAGAAACCTGCTGACGGGAAATACCCCCAAAGCGACTCAGATCCAAATCTTGACGAACCATCGGCGCGTGTTGATACTATAAAATTGTATTTTCCTTTATAAGAATAATTTACTCTGGCCAACCATGATTTCAAAACACTTTCGAATGCATCACTATAAGGTTTCACCGGAACACCATCTTGCAAAGCATTGTAGGTATTAGAATCATTAACAAATGTTTGAGCACCTGCATTAACAACTTCACCTTGAGTGTACTGAAGGGTATATCCACCCAAAGCCGAGAATTTATGGTTTTCACCAAAGTTGGTATTGTAGTTCAACGTATTTTCATTCAATACAGAACTCACTAATCTGTCTCCAACAGAAGCCAGACCTTTTGTTCCCGCACCATTTGTGGTATTTGCCGGAGCATAATAATTTTGTTTGGTATTGATTACATCACCGCTAACGGCAATTTTGGCAACCAGTTTTTTAGTGATTTTGTATTCTCCAAATAAACTCGTCAGGATTCTATTGATTTTAGTTTCATTGGTTGTGTTTTCCAAATCATTAATTGGGTTGGAAATATAGCCATTAACCGATGTTGCGTAAGGATTGTTTGTTACATTATAACTTCCGTCAGCATTTTTAATAGGTACTACCGGAGCCATTAATAAAGCTGTAACAATAGGATTTGGCTGTCTGCCGGAACTTCCTCCGCCATTTGTTCCAATTCCGTTTGATATTGAATTACTGTAATTGGCATTTACACCAAATTTAAAAGCCTGTGAATAGTTTCTTTCATAATTGGCACGAAGCGAAATACGTTTAAAATCTGATCCAATCACAACACCTTCCTGGTCAAAATATCCTGCCGAAACGGCATATCTTGAACGATCGTCTCCACCGGAGAATGTTAGTTGATGATTTTGAACCGGTGCTCCGGTTCTAAAAAGTGCATCCTGCCAGTTATAATTTTCAGAAGTTTTAAAAGCCTCAATTTGAGCCGGAGTAAACGAAGGTGCCTGACCAATGCTTGCCTGAACATCATTACGTAAACTAGCCCATTGCGAAGCATTCATGATATCCAGTTTTTTTGAAACTGATTGCACTCCAAAATAGCCTTGGTACGAAATATTATCCTGTCCTTTAGTTCCTTTTTTAGTCGTAATAAGAACAACACCATTTGCACCACGAGAACCATAAATTGCAGTTGCAGAAGCATCTTTCAAAACTTCAATAGATTCAATATCACCGGGATTTATCGTCGATAAAACATTGACAGTCGCACCTGCAAAAGAAACTCCCGCAGTACTATTGCTATTGTCATTATAAATTAAAACTCCATCAACAACATACAACGGTTCGTTACCTGCCGTAATAGAGTTTCCGCCTCGAATACGTACACTTGACGAAGCTCCCGGACGTCCGGAACTTTGTGTAACTACCACTCCGGGAATAGCACCACGCAGCAGATTATCTGCAGATGAGGTAACTTGCGATAAATTAGCTTTTGGAACCGATGCTACAGAGCCTGTAATATCTTTTCTTTTTTGAGAGCCATAACCCACAACTACTAATTCGTCCAGTTCTTGACGTTCTTCTTTTAAGTTGATCGTAACAGGATTTTTGTCAACGATTATTTCGGTTTTTTTATATCCAATATAAGTTACTATTAAAGTGTAAGGAAATTTTTGACCTGTTTGAAAATAAAATTTTCCTTCAGCATCTGTCTGAACTCCGTGTGTTGTACCTTTAATAACAACAGAAGCACCTATAATGGGTTGATTTGTAACATCATCAACAACAGTTCCGTCAAGTTTAGATTGTATAAGCGGAGTGGTGTTTTGGGCATTAATTCCTGCCGAGAGCAGAAGGAGAAAAAGCAATGAGTATATGTTTAATTTTTTTTTCATTTCTTTGTAATGGTTTTAAGTAATTAACAAGGCGCCTTGAAAGTTGAATTTTCAACTCTCTGATGGTTTTCTTGATTTAGTGATAAATGTTCTTTAAGCCTTGCCATTTCTGTTGCCGCAGAAATGGCTTTTTTTATTTACAGCAACTGCTTTGCATCTCTTTCATTTTAGTTTTTTTTAGTTATTAGTCATTTTTTTTTTAATTGTACAGGTATAGTTTCAAGTGTCTTTTTAATACAGGTTATTGCATTAAACAGACTTTTGTTATTTTCAGTAATAGGGTATTTTTGATATATAAGAAATTCGATTTTTAAATCTGATTTGTAAATAAGGAAATCAGATGACGAATAAATTGTGGTGGGAATTAGCAACAGAAGCACATATAACATAAAGTGTTATAAGTATAGTTTTCAGGAAGATTGTTATACGATATGCTTGCGGTTGTTTTCAAAATTTAGTTTTTTTGGTTTTAAATATTATTTTAAACTCTACTAATCCTATAGACAAAGTTAATTTTAATATAATAAAATCCAAAAATTTCAGAAGTTTTTTTTTCAGAGAGAGGCTTAGTATGCATTTTAAATTGATTTTATTGTATTTATATTGTTGATTGTTAGTTAGTTGTGTATTTTTGTTTTATTTCAATAATTGTTAAAAAAGCATTGCTGGTGAACCTTAAAATGTAGTATTTTTTACTTGGTTTTTATCCTTTAAACTTTTTTCAAAAGATTGAAAATGAACTAAAAACGTCATTTAAGATCGATTGTCAATTTTTAAAAGCTTTTTCAGTTTCTTAAAGCTCCCATATTTTAAATACATCTTCAAAAGAAAATTTTCTTTTTCGAATCCCATAAAATTTTATTTGAAACATCAATTCTGTACTGAAATTAATTACATGCAACAGGTTAAAATAAATTAAAAGTGTCAATAGCTGCTTCATGACAATTATCATTTTTTGTAAGAATATATTCGGCCACCTTTGTGGATATATTAGAGTCATTGTTTTCTGACCTTAATAAAAGTTGCTGAAAATAAAGAAGTTAATAAAGAAGCAGATATGAGTAATCTTTCGCAATCGCATAAAATTTTATTTTTAAATACATTAGCATTTACAATTTGTTTTGCCTGTTGGACATTAAATGGTGTTTTAGTTACTTATCTCGTTGATAAAGGTATTTTTAACTGGACAGTTGTTGAAACAGGCTGGTTATTAGGGATTCCTATATTATCAGGTTCTATATTCCGACTTCCTATAGGTATTTTGACGGATAAATATGGAGGTAAAATTGTATTTTCAATTTTGTTGATACTTTGTTCTATTCCTCTTTTTCTACTTCCTTTTGCCAATTCCTTTTGGAGCTTTGCCGTTTTAAGTTTTTTCTTTGGCTTAGTAGGAACCAGTTTTGCAGTAGGAATAGGTTATACTTCAGCTTGGTATCCTAAAAACTGGCAGGGTAGAGCATTAGGTATTTTCGGAATGGGAAATGCCGGAGCTGCGATAACAACTTTTATAGCACCAACTTTATTAAATCAGCTATCAGAAAAAGATCCTTTAAACGGTTGGAAAATGCTTCCCATTATTTATGGAGCAGTATTAATACTTATAGGAATACTTTTTATTGTTTTTGCTAAAAATAAAATCAATTCTGGAGTTTCAAAAACAATGGGAGAATTGATGTCTCCACTTAAAAATATTCGTGTGTGGCGTTTTGGAGCCTATTACTTTTTAGTATTCGGATGCTTTGTAGCTTATTCACAATGGTTAGTTCCTAATTTCATGAATGTTTATCATACCTCATTGGTAATGGGCGGAATGTTTGCTACAATGTTCAGTTTGCCATCAGGAATTATCAGAGCTTTTGGCGGTTATTTATCAGATAAGTTTGGAGCCAGAAAAGTAATGTATTGGGTACTTGGCTCATCTATAGTAATTAGCTTTTTATTAATGTTTCCAAAAATGGAAATTTTTACCGCAGGTCCCGGAGTTCTTTCCGGTACAAATGGTATAGTTACCGAAGTTTCTGCAGAAGCAATTACTGTAAATGGTAAAGAACATAAAATCCATAAAAAAGAAATTTCAAACAACGATGATAAAGCAATTTTTCCTGTAAAGAATTCGTGGCAGGAAATTGTAGTAGAACAAAATCAAGAAGTCAAAAAGAAAGAGTTATTAGCCCAAGGTGTCACGCAAATTAAGTTTAGCGCCAATTTATGGGTATATGTAATTCTGGTAATCCTTATAGGAATCTCGTGGGGAATTGGTAAAGCCGCAGTCTATAAACATATTCCGGAATATTTTCCTAACGAAGTAGGTGTCGTTGGCGGAATGGTTGGTTTAATAGGCGGACTAGGCGGATTCATTGGCCCAATCATTTTTGGTTATCTCCTTAATTATACCGGACTCTGGACCAGTTCCTGGATATTTATTTTCATAGTATCAGTTCTTTGCCTGCTTTGGATGCATAGAACAATCATAAATGCGATGAGAAAAAAATCACCTGATTTTACCAGAGATATAGAACACAATCATTAAATAACAAATATATAATATGAAAACTTGGTTAGACAAATGGGAACCCGAAGATGAAGCGTTTTGGAATGCTGCCGGAAGTAAAATTGCTTGGAGAACTTTAACAATAACAACATTAACATTAATATTATCTTTTGCCTCATGGTTTATGATGAGCGTTATCGCTGTCAAATTACCCGGTTTAGGCTTTAATTTTTCTAAAGATCAGCTTTTTTGGCTAACTGCAATTCCCGGATTAGCAGCGGGATTTTTAAGAATTATCCACACCTTTATATTACCAATATTTGGTACACGACATGTAGTATCTTTTGCTACAGCAATAAAATTAATTCCCGTAATAGGAATTGGTTTTGCAGTAATGAATGTAGATACCCCTTTTTGGGTATTTGCAGTATTAGCTTTTGCAACTGGTTTTGGAGGAGGTGATTTCTCCTCTTATATGCCAAGTACAAATTTATTTTTCCCTAAAAGATTAAAAGGTACTGCGCTCGGAATTCAGGCAGGTATAGGGAATTTTGGTGTTTCGGTAGCACAATTTGTTACACCCCTTATAATTAGTGTCGGGATTTATGGAGCAGCATCAGTATTTACAAGCATCGATCCAAAAGAGACGATTACTGTATTTCAAAACGCAAGCTTAGAAAAACAAAAAGAAGTTTTTGCAGCACTTAACCCAGAAGTACAGACTAAAATATTATCTAATGTAAAGAAACCCATATTAGATTCCGTAAGTACAGCAGTTAATTCATCAGATAATACGACCATTTTTATAGCATTGCCAGTAAAAGCAAAGGCTAAAGCCATTGCAAATGCAAATCCTAAATTGGCAGAGAAAATTTTAAACAATATCAGTGCTGAAAATACTGCAGTCAAAAACAAAGAAATTTACTTGCAATCCGCAGCATTTTGGTACGTTCCTTTTTTACTGTTATTATCATTTATAAGTTGGTTTTATTTAAGAAGCATTCCAATGAAAGCCTCTATTAGAGAACAATTGGATATTTTCTCGAATAAGCATACTTGGTATTGTACAATAACTTACGTAATGACTTTTGGAACATTTGCAGGTTTGTCGGCAGCTTTTCCATTAATGATTAAGTTCTTGTATGGAGATTTTCCTAATGCGCCGGATCCTTTAGTATATGCTTTTTATGGTCCGCTTATAGGATCAGCGAGTAGAGTTGCTTTTGGTTTTGTGGCTGACAAAGTTGGAGGAGCAATACTAACCACAATTACTGGTTTAGGAATTTTAGCCGGAGCAATTATTTTAGTAACACAAGGATTAGTAGCGCCAACAAGTATGGATCAATTCCCGCTTTTTGTAACCGTAATTCTGGGAATGTTCTTTTTTACAGGAATCGGAAATGCAGGAACGTTTAGACAATACCCAATTATTTTTGCCGAAAATCAACGTCAGGCAGCAGGAGTTATTGGTTGGACAGCAGCAATTGCAGCTTTTGGACCATTTATATTTTCAAAATCAATAGGGAATAATATTTCTGCTAATGGTACTGTAAATCAATTCTTTATTTGTGTTGCAGTTTTCGCTATCTTAGCTACTGGTATAAATTGGTGGTTTTATAATCGTAAAGGTTGCGAGAAACCAAGTTAGAAAAGTAATCATTAAAATTTAATTAAGGATGAAAAATAAAACGTTTAATACCAAAGCCTTACTTGTAGCTACTCTAATCTCTGCATTAACTATAGTATTAGTATTTTACGGGTCCAGGCAACTTCAGAATTTTGATGCTGCATTAGTAACCTATTTATTCGGAACCATATTCGCTTTCTTCGGAATCGTGTATCGCTATACGGTTTGGCTGCAGCGACCGCCAACATGGATGTATTTCAAGCGCAGTATTAAATTTCTGTTCACCGGAAAGATATTTGCTCATTCGTGGTTTCTAGGAAAAGAATCAGTAGAAAATATAGTGGTTCAAAAATTTATTTATCCACGAAGTAAATACCGTTGGGCAGCCCATTTTTGTATTGCACTAGGATGCATGTCCGCTTTTGCTATAACAATTCCACTTACGTTTGGCTGGATTCATTTTACGTTGGCACCAGATTCAATATCGATTTATGAAGCTCATTTCTTCGGATTTAAAATGATGGATTTTAAAATCGGGTCTGTTCTTGCATTTTTAATTTTTCACGCCTTAAACTGGTCTTCATGGCTAGTAATATTTGGTTCTGTTTATTATTTGCGAAGACGATTGACAAATCCAGGTTTAATTGCAACACAATCTTTTGAAGGCGATTTATTACCTCTTATTTTATTGATTGCAATATCAGTTACCGGTTTGTGTCTTACGTATTCCTATCAATTTATGAAAGGATTCGCTTATGATTTCTTAGCAGTAATACATGCCGTAACCGTAATCATGTTTTTGATATGGATTCCGTTTGGCAAATTCTTCCATATAATTCAGCGTCCGGCACAAATTGGAGCTCACATTTATAAGCAAGAAGGAATAAAAAAAGGAATGGCAGTTTGCCC
Organism: Flavobacterium sp. ov086; assembly: GCF_900187965.1. Taxonomy (GTDB): domain Bacteria; phylum Bacteroidota; class Bacteroidia; order Flavobacteriales; family Flavobacteriaceae; genus Flavobacterium. The sequence goes on from NZ_FZNL01000012.1 coordinate 128,774, forward strand.
TCATACAGGAGAAGAATTTGCAACACAACTGCATATAAGCGATTTAAAAATTGTTACCAAACAACTGGGATTTGACTTTACGCACGAAGATGGAACCTCACACTTAGATTTAAGTCCTGAGGGAAAAAGATCTCGCTTAGCTCAGGCACATTTAAAAGCAAGATTAGAAAACGGCGGAAAGTTATTTGGATAAAATAAAAAAAGTTTCAAGTTTTTCAAGTTTCAAGTTTCAAGTTCACACTTTGTGTAAACTTTAGTTTATAGACAAACGACAATAACTTGAAACAAGAAAAACTTGAAACAAAAAAAAGAAAGACATGGCAAAATTACCCGTATCGACTGAAAAGATTATTGAAGATTTTGGTCCTCATTTAAATTATGCGCCCAAAGATGGTTATGAAGGTAGAGATGAACCAGATAGTTTAGTAAAAACGCATTGTTGTTTTTGCGGAATGCAATGCGGTATTCAATTATCAGTAAAGGATAATAAAGTGGTAGGTTTTGAACCGTGGATGGAATTTCCTTTTAATGAAGGACGTTTGTGTCCAAAAGGAGTTCAGCGTTATCTTCAAAATAATCATCCTGATCGCCTTTTACATCCAATAAAAAGAGTAGAAGGAAAAGGATTTGAAAAAACAACCTGGGATGAAGCAATGGATAAAACCGTTTCTGAGATCAAAAGAATTCAGGAAAAATATGGTAAACATGCCTTTTCGATGTTATCAGGCGTATCACTTACCAACGAAAAAAGTTATTTGGTTGGAAAATTTGCCCGTGTAGCATTAAAAACCAGAAACCTTGATTACAACGGAAGACTTTGCATGGTAAGTGCAGGAGCAGGAAATAAAAAAGCTTTTGGTTTAGATCGTGCTTCAAACAATTATTCTGATTTAGAATATGCCGAGGTTATTATTGTTGCCGGAGCAAATATCAGCGAAACCTTCCCAACATTAACCCATTGGATCTGGAAAGCCAGAGATCGTGGAGCTAAATTGATTGTTATAGATCCAAGAATGATTCCGCTAGCCAGAACTGCCGATGTACATTTGGATGTTAAACCCGGAACAGATTCTGCATTATATGGTGCAATGCTTAAATATCTGGTAGATCACGATATGCTGGACCATGATTTTATAGACAATTATACATCAGGTTTTCAGGAAACACTAGATGCCGTAAAAGATTATACCTTAGAATGGGCAGAAGAAGTTACAGGAATCGATAAGAATAAAATAAAAGAAGCTGCCGAATTATGGGGCAAAGCCAAAACTAGTTTTCTACTTCATGCACGCGGAATCGAGCACCATTCAAAAGGTGTTGATAATGTAGTAGGTTGTATAAACTTAGTTTTAGCAACCGGAAGAATCGGTAAACCTTATTGCGGATACGGAACTATAACAGGACAAGGAAACGGACAAGGCGGTCGTGAACACGGACATAAGTGTGATCAATTGCCTGGAAATCGTGATATCGAAAACCCTGAACATCGAAAGTATATATCAGAAGTTTGGGGCATCGATGAAAAAGATATGCCTGGAAAAGGACTTACTGCCTATGAAATTATAGAAGCCATTCATAGTGGAGAAATCAGAGGATTAATTTCTATTTGTTTCAATCCACTAGTATCCTTACCAAACAATAATTATGTTAGATCAGCTCTCGAAAAATTAGAGTTTTACGTTTGTATTGATTTCTTTTTGAATGAAACTGCCCGTCATGCGGATATTGTTCTTCCGGGTTCTTTACAGGAAGAAGAAGAAGGAACAACAACTTCGGCAGAAGGTCGCGTAATTCGAATTCGCCAAGCTGTTACACCTCCGGGAGAAGCAAGAACAGATACTTCGATATTGTTAGAAATTGCAAAAAGACTGGGTGAAGAAGATAAATTTACTTATGAAAACAGTGAAGCTATTTTTAATGAATTACGCGTAGCTTCAAAAGGAGGAACAGCTGATTATTTTGGAATATCATATAAAAAAATAGAAGATAATATGGGCGTTTTTTGGCCTTGTCCAACAGACGATCACCCCGGAACACCGCGATTATGGGAAGATAAAAAGTTTAAAACACCAGATGGAAAAGCGCATTTTAATCCTGCACCATACAAATTACCGGGAGAAGTTACAGATGAAGAATATCCTGTTATTCTAACTACAGGACGTGTAGTTTCTCAATATCTAAGCGGAACCCAAACACGTAGAATAGGAAAATTAGTAGATCAGTTTCCGGAACCATTATTAGAGATTCATCCGGAACTAGCTTTAAAATACGGAATCAAACAGCATGAATTAGTTCGTGTTGCAACACGACGCGGAGAAGGAATTTTCCCTGCAAATATTGTAGAAACTATCCGTAAAGATACGGTGTTTATACCTTATCATTGGCCAGGAGCAAAATCGGCAAATCAATTAACACCGGGAACTTTAGATCCAATTTCAAAAATACCGGAATTTAAAGTTTGTGCATGCTTATTAGATCCGCAAGGAAAAATTGCACCATCATCTAAAGAATCACACGCATATGCAAGTATTTAATCTATAAAAACGAAATTATGAACCTGACTAATTTTAATAGAAATGAAGAGTTTTTTGTAGATCTGCAACGCTGTATTGGTTGTAAAGCTTGCGAAATGGCTTGCGCAGAATGCGAAACAAACGGGCAGGAATCGTTGATTAGCGTGAATTATGTTGAGCGTTCTTCAACAATTCAAACTACTGTGCAGGTTTGTATGCATTGTGAAGATCCGGTATGCGCAAATGTATGTCCTGCCGATGCAATTTCGCAAGACGAATTTGGAATTGTTCATACCGCAAATACAGAAAGATGTATTGGTTGCTCAAACTGTGTGATGGCATGTCCGTTTGGAGTTCCTAAAAAGATGGAAGAGTATGATTTGATGATGAAATGTACTATGTGTTATGACAGAACAAGCGTTGGTAAAAAACCAATGTGCGCAACGGTTTGCCCAAGTGGAGCTTTGTTTTATGGAACAAGAGCCGAAATTGAAGAAATGAGACCAAATAGCTCACCAGTAAATACCTTCATATTCGGAAAAGAAACAGTAAATACTAAAGTAAACATTATGATGCCAAAAGGCAGTAATGAATTAAGAATATATTAAATCTAAATCCATGTCAAAAGAAGATAATTTAAATCAAAACTGGAAAAAAGATTTCCCAATAAAAAAGCAGGAATCTACACAAGTTAGCCGACGTGATTTTGCCAAATTCCTAACATTTGTTTCCGGAGGATTAATGGTAGGAAGTGGATTTGTTGCTGCAAAAGCCTATTTGCTGCCAAAAGAAGGTGTAGAAGGAGAACATTTTATTTGTAATAAAGAGGAAGTTCCTGTGGGAGGAACACGTGGATTTGTAATTGAAGGCAGCACAATTCCTTATATTTTAATACATCTGGAAAGCGGAGATTTTAGAGCTTATGAACAAAAGTGTACCCATTTATCTTGTTCTGTTTTCTATAAACCCGGAACTGGAATCATACATTGCCCTTGTCATGAAGGCTCATTTGATGCAATGACAGGAGATGTAATTGCAGGACCGCCACCAAGAGCACTACCACAGTTAGAAGTGTTTTTTAAAGATAATAGAGTCTTTGTGAGAGCATTTACAGAAAATAAAGATAGTTAGGAGTAACACTAAAAACGAATCAACATGAGTACTTTTAGAAGAAGTCAAAATCGCGCCAACCCAAATAAACTGAACAATATACTTTCGACACTTATTTTTATTTTGATATTAAATGTTAGTATTCAAATTTGGCTTCTGTATGCTTCATTGAACAATGCACTGGATAATAACAATGAAATATTGTTGCCTGCATTTATAGCTTCAGCAGTTCTGTTTTTCATAGGTTTTGCATGGATGTATTACTTACCAACTGGAAATTTTAAAAGAAAATAAAAAGTATAATCTTCTCCAGTTTTTTTATAATTAATTATAAAAGCTATTTGATTGATTTTTACCAAAGTATTTGAAGAATTAAGCTTAAATTTATATTCTTAAAAAAAATTAGGTAACTAATGAATTAAACTAAGTAAAAATACGTATGTTTGTAGTAGGTATTTTTGCTTATACACAAAAATAGCACTATGATCCAAGTAGAAGAAGCCTTATCAATAATTGCAGCCAATAGCATAAACATGCCAACGTATAAAATACCGGTGAGCAAATCACTGGGATTTATCCTGGCAGAAACAGTGTATTCGCCAATTGCAATGCCGCCGTTCCGTCAATCGGCAATGGATGGATATGCTTTTATTCACAGCGAAAGACATCAGTATGATATTGTTGGTATTTCGCAAGCCGGAGATCATTCTGATATAAAACTGAATCCAAACGAGGCAGTCCGTATTTTTACAGGTGCTTTTGTACCTCATAATGCTGATACTGTAGTAATGCAGGAACATGTTATGGCAAATGATAAATCGATTTTGATTACTAACATGCCAAAACAGTTTACTAATGTTCGAAATAAAGGAGAACAAATAGGAAAAGAAGATGTTGTCTTTGAGTCTAATACCTTGATAACGCCTGCTGCAATTGGTTTTCTGGCCTGTTTAGGAATTACCGAAATTGAAGTTTATAAAAAGCCTAAAGTGGCCATTTTAGTAACCGGAAATGAATTAGTAAAACCCGGTAAAAAACTGGCTAAAGGAAAAATTTACGAAAGCAATTCAGTTATGTTGGAGGCGGCGCTTCAAACAATCGGAATTAAAAAAACAAAAATTTATAAAGTAAAAGATAGTCTTAAAGCGACTAAAAAAGCGCTAAAAAGCATTTTAAAAAAATACGATATAATATTAGTTTCCGGAGGAATTTCTGTGGGAGATTATGATTTTGTCAAAGAAGCTTTATTAGAAAATGGAGTAGAAGAACTGTTTTATAAAATCAATCAGAAACCTGGAAAACCGATGTTTTTTGGCTGTAAAAATGAAACTTTAGTTTTTGCTTTACCCGGAAATCCAGCTTCGTCACTAACTAATTTTTATATTTATGTTTATCCTGCTATTAAAAACAGAATGGGTTTTTCTGACACACATTTGCCAAAATTAGTTCGAAAAATTAATTCAGGTTTTACCAATACAACGGGAAAAACATTGTTCCTAAAAGCATTATATGATGAAACACACGTAACGATTTTAGAAGGACAAAGCTCTGCAATGCTCAATACATTTGCAATTGCCAATAGTTTACTAATCGTACCAAATGATACCGAAACAATTAAAAAAGGTCAATTCGTAACGTTATTACCAATTGATTAGAGGGAATTAGAAAATTAGTCAATTAGGAAATTAGATAATTTGAAAATGAAATGTAAAATGCGGTATGTAAAATTAAACACACAGCATAAACTTGAAACAAACAAAACTTGAAACAAACAAAACATGAAACTGACAGTATAAACTTGAAACTTGAAACAAAATAAACCTGAAACAAACAAAACCTGAAACAAAAAAATGCAATTACTTAGTTCCGAAAATATTCTTTTATTCAGTATCGCTTTAGTAGTGATAGCTTTCTTGTATTCGAGTGTTGGACACGGCGGAGCATCTGGATATTTGGCTTTGATGACGATTTTTGCATTCCCAATTTCCGTAATGAAACCATCGGCATTATTACTGAATTTGTTTGTTTCGAGTATTTCATTTTTCTTTTATTATAAGATGAATTATTTCAAGCCCAAATTGTTTTATCCTTTTGCAATAACCTCAATTCCCGCAGCATTTATTGGCGGTTTTATTACATTAGATAACACGATTTATAAAATTATTTTAGGAATAGTCTTGGTTTTTGCGGCGCTTCGATTGTTCGGAATATTTAATTTTAAAGAAAAAGAAGCAGTTGTAATAAACATTCCGTTTGCCTTGACAATCGGATTTATTATTGGATTATTATCGGGAATGTTGGGTATTGGCGGAGGAATTATTTTGAGTCCGATTCTATTGTTTTTAGGATGGGCTTCGATCAAGGAATCAGCGGCGATTTCGAGTTTATTCATTTTTGTGAATTCATTTGCGGGGATCTTGGGATTCTTTTTAGGAGGAAAAACAGTTCCAACAGAAAGTTTTTATTTGGTTCCAATTGCCGTTTTAGGCGGTGTTTTGGGAGGATATTATGGCAGCGGTTATTTTTCTAATAAAACATTGAAAATTGTTTTAGGAACCGTGATTTTAATGGCAAGCGTTAAATTAATTTTTCCTTGAAAGTAATAAATTTGAATTAACCGCAAAGTACGCAAGGTTTTGTAAAAGCAGTTTATAGAAATAACAAAGTAAAGTTCGCAAAGCTTTGTATTTATTCAGCTTTGCGAACTTAATTTAAAACACACCAAATGAATAAAAAAACTTAGCGCACTTTGCGGTAAATTTTTTTTCTCATTTAAACCTGAACAAAGAAAACCTGAAACAAAATAATTAAATCATGGAAACACTAACAGTATTTATTCTTTGCGGCGGAAAAAGTTCCCGAATGCAATCAGAAAAAGGATTGGTTCTGTTTCAGGATAAACCTTTTATAGAACATATTATACAGGCGATTTTGCCTATTACAGATAAAATAAAACTGATAACGGCGACTAAAGAATATGATTATTTACCGTATCAGAAAATACCCGATATTGTTTCAGATAAAGGTCCGTTGGGAGGAATTTATACAGCATTGACTTCTTCTGAAACCGAGTTTAATTTGATTTTGAGTTGTGATATTCCGTTAATTTCAACGGGATTATTATCAGAGTTAATTTCAAAACATAATGATGAAGCCGAAATTACGGTTTTTGCTTCAGAAAGCAGATTACATCCTTTAATTGGGATTTATTCTAAAAAAGTAGTACCAGTTATCAAAAGCGCAATTGATAACGACGAACTAAAAATGATGGATTTATTGGCGAAAATTCCCCATCAAATCATCAATATTGACGAAAGTGAAAACTTTCATTTAACCAATATTAATTCGGTTGACGAATTAAATGACCTGAATATCAATTTAAGTTAAAAGTTATGCGAAATTTTAAAACACCAAAATTAACGATTGTAGGCGCAGGTCCGGGTGATGTTGAATTGATTACCTTAAAAGCAATAAAAGCATTAGAAGCTGCAGATGTTGTTTTATACGATGCATTAGTAAACGAAGAATTATTGCAATATGCGACAAACGCAGAAATTGTTTTTGTAGGCAAACGTTTAGGATGCCATGCTTACACACAAGATCAGATCAACGAATTGATAGTTTCAATGGCAAATCGGTATGGTCATGTAGTACGCTTAAAAGGTGGTGATCCTTTTATTTTTGGAAGAGGAAGTGAAGAAATTGAATATGTAGAACAATACGGTGTAGAAACTGCTATTGTTCCTGGAATTTCATCTGCATTAGGTGTACCGGCTTCGGTTGGAATTAGTTTGACACAACGTCAGATTGCAGAGAGTTTTTGGGTAATTACAGGAACAACATCTAATCATGAATTGTCTAAGGATATTCGTTTAGCATCAAAATCGGCTGCAACCGTAGTTATTTTGATGGGTATGCATAAATTGGATGAAATTATCGCTATTTATCAAGAGAACCGCACAGATGATTTGCCTATTGCAATTATTCAAAACGGAACAAAAAATACAGAACAAAAAGTAGTTGGAACTATAAGTTCGATTACTAAATTAGTATCCGAAAAGAAAATATCATCTCCGGCAATTATTGTGATTGGAGAAGTCGTAAAAAATACTTCAAGATTAACGTCTTATTTTCAGGAGCATTTTGATGACGAATTTATTTTTCAGAATTTAAATTTAAAATAATGATTGAGATTAAATATTTTGGAGCTGTCGCAGAAAAGACAAAATGTACTTTCGAAAAAGTATCTTTTTCTGAAGTTTCACTGCAAAAACTATTGCAGGATCTTGAGATAAAATACCAATTTGAATCGCTTTCTTTTAGTGTTGCGGTCAACCAGAAAATAGTGCCAAAAACAACTGACTATAAATTACAAACAAGCGATGTTGTAGCTTTATTACCTCCTTTTGCAGGAGGATAAATGAATTTTTATGAATGATTCAATACGTTATAATCGACAAATAATTCTTCCGGAAATAGGAGAAACAGGTCAGCAAAAATTATTAAAAGCAAAAGTTTTAGTAATTGGTGCTGGCGGTTTGGGAGCTGCTATTTTACCTTATTTGGCAGCCGCCGGAGTGGGAGAAATTGCAATTGTTGACGATGATGTTATTGAAGTTTCGAATTTGCATCGTCAGGTAATTTATAAAAACTCGGCAGTTGGAAAACATAAAGTTGACGAAGCGAAATTGATGATTGCCGAATTGAATCCATCAACAAAAGTTGAGGCAATTGCAGAAAAATTATCAGGAAAAAATGCCATTTCATTATTTGAACAATATGATATTATTGTTGATGCAACAGATAATATTGCCATAAAATATCTGATTAATGACGCTTGTATCGTTACCAATAAACCAATGGTTTATGGATCTATTTTTAGATTTCAGGGCCAGGTATCGGTTTTTAATTATCAAAACGGACCAACATACAGATGTTTGTATCCAGATGAGAACAGTCAATCTGCAAATTGTGAAGATGCAGGAGTAATAGGAATTTCAGTTGGAATCATTGGAATGCTTCAGGCGAATGAAGTTATCAAAATGATTCTGGAAATAGGAGAGGTGCTAAGTGGTAAAATTCTGGTTTATAATATTTTGAATAATGAACAGCAAAAGTATGATTTTGAGAAGAACACTAATATTGTAATGAATTTAGAAGCTTTTCAGAAAAAATATAATGCAGTTGAAAATCAGGTTGAAGAAGTTGTGGTTGAAGAAATTTTAAATGAAATTGATAATGATGAGGTTCTTTTTCTGGATGTTAGAAATGCAGAAGAACTTCCGAAAATTAATTTTAAAAATGGAATTCAGATTTCATTGTTGCATTTAGAAAATGAAATCAAAAAACTGAATCCAAATCAAACTATTTATGTGTATTGCCAATCGGGAATCAGAAGTAGAATAGCTGTCGAATTATTACAAAAGCATCAATTTAAAAATGCAAAAAGTATTACTGGCGGTGCTTTGGCTTTAAGCCAATTAGTAAAAGAAAAAGTATAGCCACAGATTGCACAGATTAAAATGATTTTTTTGAAGATTGTGCAAAAAAAAGTTCGCCACGAATCACACGAATTTTCACTAATTATAAAGTTTGAATTTTTGTAATCAAGATAAAAAATTAGTGAAAATTCGTGTAATTCGTGGCAAAAGAAAAATCATTTTAATCAATATAATCTGTGGCAAAAAAAACATAAACAATGAGTAAAAATGTATTTGTAGAAGGACCAATTTCTCCTGAATTTATAGCTGAGTCAATCGCTAAACACCAATCAAAACATACAATTGGTGCGCATAATATTTTTCTGGGTCAGGTTCGTGCCGATGTAATTCACGAGAATACGGTCGTAGCAATCGATTATTCGGCATATACAGATATGGCGAATGAAGCTTTATATGCAATTCGTGAAAAAGCTTTCGCTAAATTCGACCTGACTTGTATGCATATTTATCATAGTTTGGGCGTGGTAAAAGCGGGTGAAATTTGTTTGTTCGTATTTGTTTCGGCAACACGACGCAAACAAGTTTATGAAGCCACAGAAGCTATTGTAAACTGGATAAAAACTGACGTGCCAATTTTTGGTAAAGAAATGTTTGAGAACGATACATTCACTTGGAAACAAAATAATAATGGTTGATATTACGCATAAAATAAACACATTAAGAGCCGCAACGGCAACAGCAATTGTCAAAGTAAGTAAGCAGGAAACAATTGATGCTGTGGTGAATAATTTGGTTCCAAAAGGGAATGTGTTCGAAATGGCAAAAACTGCCGGATTGTTTGCGGTAAAAAACACACATTTATCAATTCCGGATTGTCATCCAATTCCAATTGAATTTACTTCGGTAGAATATAAAATTGAAGGTTTAACTATTGAAATTATTTTCAATGTAAAGACCGTTTACAAAACCGGAGTTGAGGTTGAGGCTATGCACGGCGCTTCGATTGTAGCGTTGACAATGTACGATATGTTGAAACCAATTGATAAAGAAATTGAAATTTCGACAATTAAATTGATCAATAAAGAAGGCGGGAAATCGTCTTTCAAAAATAAATTCGCGAACACGATAAAAGCAGCAGTTTTTGTTTGTTCTGATTCTATTTTTGCAGGTGATAAAGAAGATCGTTCCGGAAAAGTAATAGTAGAAAAATTAGATGCCTGTGGCGTCGAAACAGCGCATTACGAAATTATTCCTGATGAAATTGATATTATTCAGGAAAGAACTAAGGCTTTTGCCAAAGATAATCAGTTGGTTATTTTTACCGGAGGAACGGGATTATCGCCAAGAGATGTTACACCGGAAGCTTTGTCACCATTGTTAGAAAGCAGAATCCCGGGAATTGAAGAAGCGATTCGTAATTACGGGCAACAGCGTATGCCGTATGCCATGTTATCCAGAACAGTTGCGGGAACATTGGGTAAAAGTTTAATTCTGGCTTTGCCTGGATCAACAAACGGAGCCAGAGAATCTATGGATGCGGTTTTTCCACATTTATTGCACGTTTTTCATATTTTAAAAGGAAAAAATCATGACACCCTCTAAAACCATTTTAACGGATGATTTTGGGCGAAAACACAATTATTTGCGTATTTCGTTACTGGAGAAATGCAATTTGCGTTGTACGTATTGCATGCCTGCTGACGGAATCGCATTGTCTCCAAAAGCCAGCTTAATGACGGCAGATGAGATTTTTGCTTTGGCTCAGACTTTCGTAGAAAATGGGGTTGATAAAATAAGACTAACCGGAGGAGAACCTTTATTAAGAAAGGATTTTCCAGAGATTATTTCTAAATTATCAACTTTAGAAACCTCTCTTTCAATAACGACAAACGGTATTTTAATTGACCGTCATATCGATGTTTTGAAGCAATCTAATATCAAAAAAATTAATTTGAGTTTAGACACTTTAATTGCTTCTAAATTTCATTCGATAACACTTAGAAATCAGTTTGAAAAAGTAATTGATAATTTACATTTATTGCTGAATAACAATTTTCAGGTAAAAGTAAATGTGGTTTTGATGAAAGGCTTTAATGAAAACGAGATAATTGATTTTATTAAACTAACCGAATTTCTTCCGCTTTCAATTCGTTTTATTGAGTTTATGCCCTTTGCCGGAAACGAGTGGGACAGAAGTAAAATGGTATCACAAAACGAGATATTATCGCAAGTAGAAGAAAGTTTTTCTTTGGATAAAATTCAAAAGCTGGAAGACGAAAAACACTTCACAGCCAGAACGTATAAAATAAAAGGTTTTCAAGGCGATTTTGGAATCATAAGTTCGATTACAAATCCGTTTTGTGATGGTTGCAACCGAATTCGCCTGACGGCAAACGGCAAAATAAAAAACTGTCTCTTCTCTAATTCTGAGACGGATCTGCTAACGCCTTTTAGAAACGGAGAATCGATTACAGATTTGATTTCAGATTCAATAAAAAGTAAAAAGAAAGTCAGAGCCGGAATGGTTACTATTGAAGAAATGGATGATCCTAAGCTTCACTTTGATAATCGCAGTATGATTGCGATTGGAGGCTAAATTTGAAAAGACTGTCGTTTCGAGAATCTTTGTCAAAATTTTAAACTTTGACAAAGATAGCGCACAGATTTGTCTTTGCGAGGAACGAAGCAATCTCATCCAGAGAATCTTCCTCATTATAATTTTACTTATGTTAGTGCGGTTGCTTCGTTCCTCGCAATGACTCTCCAGAACTCTCCAGAATGTTTAATTTAAGGGCATAAAAAAAGGTTCAACTTAATTCTAAGTCAAACCTTCTTTTTGATATTATTTTTTCTTTTTAGCTTTTGCCTTTTTTTGAGACTTTGCTTTCTTTTTTGCTATTTTTTTTGCTTTCGCTTTTTCCTTAGCTTTTTTAGCTTTTTCTTTTTTCTTAGCGGCAGCTTTTTGTTTTGCTTTTTTAGCTTTTTCTTTCTTTTTGTCTTTTTTAGCCTGATCTTTTTTCTTAGCTAATTTCTTTTTCTCTTTTTCCTTGTCTTTGTCTTTCACTTTTTTCTTCTTTTTATCTGTTGATTTATCTTTTTTGTTTTCTCCTGTTGTTGCAACAACTGTGTCTTTTTCCTTTTGCACTTTGATTGTCACTTTTGGAGTAGTTATTTCTTCTGTTTTCTCAATAACAGCTCCACTAACTTTTCTTGCCGGAGCACTCTTAGTTGCTGGCTTAGGAGTAGTTGTTGCGGCTTTTTTTATAGCGGGTTTTACTGGAGTTTTTGATACCGTTGGTTTTGAATCAACTGGCTTTGCAGCTGGTGTTGCCGGTTTTGCAGTTGTAGAAGCTGCCGGTTTTGCAGCTGTTGTTTTAGCTGGTGCCGGTTTACGTACAGGTACTTTTACTGGTGCCGGCTCGACAGGTTTTATGTTATCTGAAACGGGTTGGCTATTCTCAGAAATTGGGGAATCGATTTTCTCAGGAGTGGTTTCTGTGGGTTTGTTTTCCATATTTATACGCTTTTAGATGAAGATATTATTATCAATGTAATCAAATTGTTAACTAACAGTTAAGTAAAGATAAACATAAAACAAGTCTCCCAATGTTAAGTTTTTATTTAAAATTTAATAATAAACTGCTTATTTTTAATAGGTTAAGTTTTTGACGTTTTTTAAAAGTCGAAATCTCTTAACAATTCCACTGACAAAAAAATGGATTTATACTACTAATTATGATCTGTTTTTCAATTCATTAATTAAATATTTAAAAAAAATAAAACAAATTGATGATTATTATAAGTACACTTATTATATTTGTACTTATTAATTTTAATCCTAAAACTATGTGGTCGAAATCTCATTCTGTAACAACAAAATCTGCAACCAAAGAACAAATGTGGAATCTCTTTGCAGATGTAAATAATTGGCATACTTGGGATACTGGTATTGAATATGCCAAATTAGAAGGTAAATTTGAAAAAGGAAATCACTTTTTACTTAGACCAAAAGGTGGTCCAAATGTAAAAGTAGAATTATTGGAAGTGCTAGAAAATAAAAGATTTCTTGATGTAACGAATTTCCCTTTAGCAAAAATGTATGATGAGCATCTATTTGAAGAAACTCCTGATGGATTAAAAATTATAAATACTATAACTGTAAAAGGATTATTAGGTTTTCTTTGGGTGAAATTAGTAGCTAAAAAAATTGTTGATAATTTACCAATTGATGTTCAGGAACAGATTAAAGCAGCTTCTAAGTTATGAGAGCAAAAAAATATTGGATAGCAACAATCTCAAAAGAACATACAGAAAGAGGTATAAATGGTGGATTTATTCAGGTTTGTCATGGAAAAGAGGCTCCTTTAAAACGAATGCAAAAGGAAGATTATTTATTAATATACTCTTCAAAAATAACTATGGTAGGAAATGAAAAGTGTCAGGCTTTTACGGCTCTGGGAAAAGTCATAGATGATGAAGTTTACTCCTTTCAGATGACCGAAAATTTTGTACCTTTTAGAAGAAATATTCAATTTATAGAATGCAATGAGGTTTCAATAATTCCGTTAATCGAAAATCTTGAATTTATACCCAATAAAAAGTCCTGGGGATATCCGTTTCGTTATGGTTTCTTTGAAATCAACGAAAATGATTTTAACTTTATAACTTCAAAAATGATTTGTAAAGCAAGCATTGTTGGCAATTCATAGTAAAGAAAGTAAAAAATGAGTACATCAGAAGATAATACATTTAGTGTTGAAAAACCAGAAGAAAGTTCTGGTTTTTTATTGTGGCAAGTGACCAATCTTTGGCAGCGCGAAATCAAAAAAGCATTAGAGCAATACAATTTAACACATTCACAGTTTGTCTTGATGGCAAGTATACACTGGCTTACGCTTCATAAACAAGAAGTTACACAAATCATACTTTCGGCACATACTAAAATTGACCCAATGACAACTTCGACGGTTTTAAGAACTTTGCAACAAAAAAAACTGATACAAAGAAAAGAACATCCCAGAGATACGAGGGCAAAAGTTGTCGTACTTACCAATGAAGGAAAAGAAATTACTAAAAAGGCTATTGTAACCGTCGAAAGCTTTGATAAAAAATTCTTCTCAGTTATCGGAATAAAAACAAAAGATTTGAATCAAAATTTGATCGAATTATTAGATCAGAAGTAAATTTTTATCAATTCTACCTAACATAATTATATTGTCATGTTGGGTGAAGTCGAAACTAATTTACTAAGATTTCTAAAATCTTAAAATTACTCTTTGGAGATTCGCACAAAGAACAACAGTAGGTTTCAGGTAAATCTGTAAATGAAATTCCTTTAGGAATACCTTGACTTTCATCTCCGTATTCTGATTTATAAAGCGTCAAACATTCCTGACATTGGTAAATATCCAGCTGAGGCTTTTCTTTTTTCTGGGGATTTTCTGTTGTTTCGGAAATAGAATTTCCGAGTTCATCAAAATATTTCCGACTCAGTTCAATTAAAATTGTTGGTAATTCAAGTTTATCAATGTCTTGCGAATGCACAATATATTCCCGTGTATTTGGGTCGAAATTCTTTGCAAACAAAACATTATAGGTATCTCTTATTTTTATGGATTCAAGAGCAGCCGGTAACTCATTTTTCTCCACAACAACCGATGTAAAATAATGTCCGTCACGATTGTATTCAGATATTCCAAAAGTTAATCCATATGTACTAATGTCAAATTGATCAAGCGTTCGAACAAGAAAGGTTTTAAGATTCAAAGCCCATTCCATTGCAACAGGTAAATGCCAGTTTAATTCTAACAAAGAATGGCGAACATTGATTCCTTTTTTACCCAGGAATTTTTCCCATTCCAGTTTTCGATCTTTTGGGATTCCTTTTATAATAAACGATTTCCAAGGCGTGATGCATATTTTTCCAATTTTACAATCAAAACATAAATCACACATTTCTTTCAGAAAATCTAAATCATACAGATTATTTCTCCAGTATAATCCAAGCCAATATTGATCAATTCCCATGCGATTCATGCCTTCATAATACGGAAATGGATAGAACGGAACGTTTAATGGTTTGTCTATTGTTCTGTTATTAGTATCTAAATTTTCACTGACTAAACTAAAAAGTACCTCAATATCAAGAGATTCCTCATTTGTAATTTTCTCGATTTCATAATAAAACTTGGCAATATCCCAGCTATAAATTAAAACAGGATAAACTTCCATACGATCCCATTTTGGCAAACGAATGTACAAATACCAGTAATCTTCGTGTTCTGAAGCTATAAAATTTAAATGCCCTGTAAACAGTGGAACCAATTGCTGCTTTGGGTCATTTATATTGACTTTTAGTTTTGGCTGTTCTTTAAACTGCTCTAAAACGTATAAAAATTTGTTTCCGGTTAACCAATTTGTATTTCTAAAAATATCAGTTGAAACATAAGAAGAAACGATATTATTACCACTTTTTTGATCGGGAAACACAAAATGATGTTTGCCAATTTTTTCTTTATCTAAAGATTTTAACCCTTTAGGGAAAATAATATCCTGTCTTGAACCAAAGGAAATAGAATCTAAACCCTGATCCATAGCGATATTAACTACTTCTCGTAATTCTCCCGGCGAAATAACGCCTCCTTTTACTATTAATCTCGTTAATTCCATTTCATTTAGTTTTTTTAGTTTCAGGTTTCAAGTTTCAAGTTTCTTTGGATCGTGTTTAAAACTTGAAACAAAAAAAACTTGAAACTTGAAACTAAATTTTACACTTTGCGAGTATCTCTTTCACCTCTGTTTTACAGCTTCCGCAGCCTAATCCGGCACCGGTGTTTTTACATAAATCCGTAAAATTGTTTACGCCGCTTTTAATGGTTTCTTCAATATTTCCGACTCCAACCTGACTGCAGGAACAAACTAATTTTCCTAAAACAGGCTTTGCATTTGAACTTCCTCTTAACAATGAATTTCGTTTGTCGGATAATTCGATTTTGCTTTCGATCATCGTTTTAAATTCGGCAAACTCATTTTTATCTCCCATTAAAATTGCTCCAACAAGCAAATCATCTTTTACAATACATTTTTTGTAATAACGTTTTTTCAGATCGGCAAAGACAATTTCTTCGTATGAATCATCATTTTCCGGAATTTCAATATCGCCAATACTACACAGATTAATATCTTCTAATTTTAGAATATTCATTAAAATTGAACCTTTGTAATAACTGCTG
This sequence comes from Flavobacterium sp. ov086, assembly GCF_900187965.1. GTDB lineage: Bacteria > Bacteroidota > Bacteroidia > Flavobacteriales > Flavobacteriaceae > Flavobacterium. The sequence continues at coordinate 145,070 of NZ_FZNL01000012.1, forward strand.
ATATCGCCTGCCATAAAATTGGCCAGAATATCGGCTTGTTCTTCGGCGGCAGATGTAATTCCGAATAATTTATTGTTAAATTCTGCTATTTCGCCAATAGCATAAATATCTGGATTTGATGATTGTAAATACTGATTTACTTTTACGCCACGACCGCAGGCAAGTCCTGTTTCGCGTGCAATTTCAATATTCGGAATTGTTCCGATAGTATAAACAATCGCATTTGCAGTAATTATTCTGCCACTTTTCAAGGCGATTTCGACCTCGTTTGGATTATCAGTTTCAAAAACGGTACTGACTTCATTATCAAAATAAATCTGAATATCACGAAGTTGAACTTCCTCGGCCAATAATTTACTTGAAATTAAATCCAACTGACGCTCCATCAATCGGGAAGCTCTTTGAACTATGGTAGTTTTTACCTTTTTATGTTTTAATGCGGCGGCTAATTCCAAACCTAACAAACCTCCGCCAATAATTACAACATGTTGCTCTTCGGGCGATAAATTAGTACTATCAAGATGTTTTTTTAAACGGTCAGCATCTTCTTTTCGTCTCACTGTAAATCGTCCGGGTAAATGAAGCTGAGCGTTTTCAGGAACAAAAGGACGGCTTCCGGTTGCCATAATTAACGAATCGTAAGTATGTATTTCGCCAAAACTATCTGTTATCGTTTTTTCATTAGCATTTATTTTATCAATCGCCACGCCGGCTTTCATGGTGATTTTCAGCTTATTTAATGCTTCACCATCTTTAACTTTCAAAAGCTGTTCCCACGTAAATTCGCCTGTCATGTATTCAGGAAGCAAAACGCGATTGTAAAACGGATTCATTTCATTAGAAAAAACAATAATTTCATCAGTCGAATTAAATTCACGATAATTCTGAATGAATCTGAAAGAAGCTGCTCCAGCACCAATAATGGCAATTTTCTGAAAAGGTTTTACATATTTGGTAATTGAAACCGTAGTGTATTTAAAATCAGGTTCCTTTGAAACAGGATCAACAACGGTATTCGTTAAATTATTGGTTCGGTTTAAATCATTTTCGAGTTGCTTCCCCCAATGCATTGGCAGGAAAACGACTTTTTCTTTGATAGAATCTGTTACTTTTGCTTTTACGCGAACTTCTCCATTTTTGCTGGAAACAACGACAATATCACCATTTTTAATATCGTTTTTATAAGCATCAATCGGGTTAATTTCTAAAACGGGACTTGGTGTATGCGTCATTAATCGCGACACTTTTCCGGTTTTGGTCATCGTATGCCATTGATCACGAACTCTTCCTGTTGTTAATATAAACGGAAATTGCGGACTTGGTTGTTCTGATGTATTTTCGATCGCTGTAGGTAAATTGAAAATTGCTTTTTGCGATGGCGTATAGAATTTTTTATCAGTAAAAAGGCGAGGAGTTCCGGGATGTCCGTAATCTGGAACAGGCCACTGAAAAGTTCCTTCGGTTTTTAAACGATGATAATTTAAAAACGAAATATCGATGTTGGTATTTTTGGTCAGCGCACAATGTTCTTTGTAAATTTCTTCGGCGCTATTAAAATTAAAACCATGGAAATTCATTTTTTTCGCAAAGCGAATTAAAATCTCAATATCCGGAAGCGCTTCTCCGGGCGCATTAATTCCTTTAGGCAAATAAGAAATTCGGCGTTCAGAGTTTGTCATTGTACCTTCTTTTTCTAACCAACCTGCGGCAGGTAATAATAAATCGGCATATTTTGAAGTATCTGCATTATGCGAAATATCCTGAACCACTACAAACTTGGCATTTTGCAAAGCTTTTTCGATACGACGCGAATCCGGTAAACTTACCATTGGATTAGTGCAAATAATCCAAACGGCTTTCATTTTTCCGGATTCTAAGGCTTCAAACATTTCGGTTGCCGTTAGACCGGGTTTGTCCGAAATAGAATCAACACCCCAAAAATCGGCAACTTCTTTTCGATGTTCCGGATTTGCAATGTCTTTGTGTGCAGCGAGTAAAGTTGCCATTCCACCCACTTCTCGTCCGCCCATTGCGTTGGGTTGACCTGTTAATGAAAAAGGTCCTGAACCCGGTTTTCCAATTTGTCCCGTTAATAAAGATAAATTCAGTAAAGCGGTGTTTTTATCAACACCAACAGCACTTTGATTTAATCCCATCGCCCAAAGCGAAATAAATCCTTTGGCTTTACCAATAATATCTGCGGCAAGTTTTATATCGTTTACCGAAATTCCGCATAGTTTTGAGGCTTTTTCTAATGAAGTTCCTAAAACTAAGTTTTTATATTCTTTGAAATTCTCCGCATTATTCTTTACAAAATCATGATCTACATAACCTTTTTCGATAATGCGTTTTGCGATTGCATGATATAAAATAATATCAGATCCGGGAATAATTTGCAGATGTAAATCGGCAAAAGCTGCCGTATCTGTTCGTCTTGGATCTATTACAATAATTTTTATTTTCGGATTTTTCTCTTTATGTTTTTCGATTCTTCTAAACAAAATAGGATGGCACCAAGCCGGATTTGCTCCGGTAATCAGGAAAGTATCTGCGAGTTCGATATCGTCATAAGCAATTGGAACAGAATCTTCACCAAAAGTCTTTTTATAACCCACAACCGCCGAGCTCATGCAAAGTCTGGAGTTGGTATCGATATTATTGGTTTTCAAAAAGCCTTTTACCAATTTGTTTACCAGATAATATTCTTCGGTCAAACATTGTCCTGAAATATAAAAACCAACGCTATCCGGGCCGTGTTTTTTTATAATGGAAGTGAAAACTGCAGCAGCACGATCAAGTGCAGCATCCCAACTCACACGCTCGAGCGGATAAGATTTACTGCCGCGCATTTCGGGATATAGAATTCTGTCTGAAGTATCATTGACTACGTAATGCAAATTCATTCCCTTAGAACATAACATTCCTTTATTTACAGGATGGTCTTTGTCGCCCGTAACCATCACGCCATTTTTAGCATCATTGGTCACGATAATTCCGCAGCCAACGCCACAATAGGAACAGGTAGTTTTGATTTTGGTATTTTGCATTGTAACTTTTTTTGAATACTATAAGTTGAATTTACTTGACTAAGATAATTCACGTATAATGATGTAGTACAAAAATAAGTATTTTTACGTATATATACGTAATTTTTGAAATTTTATTTTAAGTTTTTGGATAAAAAATAAAAAGAGGATTGTGAGAGGTAAAATGGAGGAGTATTGTATAAGTATAGTTCTGTAGAGACGCACAGCAGTGCGTCTCTACATTGGAATTTATAATTTATTTTTTTCTTCCGACAAATCGAATTACTGAACCTTTTCCGTTATGGAATAAACCTTCGTTCAATTCGATTTCTTTTTCGGTTAATTCAATGATTTCATAATTTGGAAAATCAGCTTGAATTTCTTCGATGGAAAATAACGATTCAATATCTTTTGGTCCGCCAACTTTATCGTTTATTGCTAAATATTCCAAATGTTTTTTGCTGAAAGCTTCAAAAATTATGATTCCGTTTTTGCGTAAATAAGTTTCAAGAGTTCTATGAATTTCCGATTTTATTTCAGCCGGAAAATGAGCATAAATTAAGGCAATTGCATCAAATTGTTCCGTGTGATAATCTAAGGTTTCTAATTCTCCAACTTGATAATCAATAGTTACATTGTTGGCTTCAGCAAGTTTTAGGGCTTTGTTTTTTCCTTCTTCACTAATATCAAAAGCAGAAACTTTCCAGCCTAATTTTGCGGCATAAATTGCATTTCGACCTTCGCCCTCAGCAGGAAAAAGGATTGTTCCTGGGTTTAATTTTTCTATTTGTTCTTTAAAATAATTATTGGGTTCTTCGCCGTACGCAAATTCTTCATTGCTGTAGCGATCGTTCCATCTTTCAGTCCACGAGTTGTTCATTGTTTATATATTAAAATTAATTATTAAAGGTGTGTGATCACTGTATAAAGTCCAGTCTTGATAATTTCCAATTTCGACGCTTTCCATAATTTCAATGAAATCATTAGAAGCAAAACAATAATCAAGATGATAAGGCTTGTTTTCGTGGCGATATAAATGCAAAGTTGGATGTTCTTCTTTGCCTTGTATTTGATTGTAGTATTTGTGATAAGTACTAAAGATTTTTTTGGCTTCGAGTTTATTTACAACAGTCGAATGATTTCCTTCCCGTCGGGGTTTATCCCAGATCGTATTGCTGTTGAAATCGCCAATTAAAACCGTCTTATTTTCCTTGATTAGGTCTTCGTAATAATTAATCGCTTTCCAAACCTGCGTAACATATTGTCCGTCTTTGTCTTCGGGATTATTAGCCCAAACGGCAAACAAGGTAAAGTCGACTTTTCCGCCAGTTACAGCAATCGGGAGTATATTTTTGAAACTTGGATTATGGCAATCCAGCAATTGAAATCTATAATCACTATACGAGAAAACACCCAATCCTTTGTGTGGATTTGTACCGTACCAAAGTATATCTGTGGGTAATTTGGTATCAATGTCGAATTTTAATTTTTCGGGATTTTCGCACTCAGAAATAACGGCAATATCCGGATCAAAGGCCAGAATAAATTCTGCCTTTTTTCTAAAAGCCATATTACAATTCCAAGCTATGATTTTCATTGAATGAAGTTTTAAACAAAATTTTGATACATGGTTTAAGCGTACTTAAATTTTGTTTAAAGTTACTTTCATTTTTTTAATTTCTGCATTTCAGAGATTGGTATATTTTCTGTATTATTTTCTAATTCAGTTTTAATTTTAAACATGAATTGAGCATCATATTTCTCCGGATTTTTTGATTTGGAGAAATATCTTTTTTATTATTTCAATTCCGTTCCCGTTAGCCGAGAATTTTAATCTTAACCAACAAGTCTTGTTAAACCATTATTTATGTCAACTTCTGCAAAATTATGCTTTCCCATAACAACAAGTAGTTTGTTTGTATTAAATCCGACATATCTTATTTCAGGTTCACCGTTTTTTGGTTTTCCACAGATAGAAACTACATTCGTCTGCCATTTTAGTTTGTTTTTCTTGTAAGCAGATATTGTCTGTAAGTCATTTTCGACAAAGTAAATAATGTTGTTTTTTTTAATTCCTCTTTTTTGTGTTTTTGCAAAATTTATTTCTGAATCTTTGGAGATTAAGGTGTCATTATATTTTTGCGAAAAACCTGTTTGAGTAACAATAAAAGTTAGCATCGATAATTTTAAAAGTTGTTTCATGGGGATAGAATTGGGGGTTCGTATTCGATTCAAATATAACTAATTAAAGCATAAAACAAGTTTTCGGAAGGATAAAAAAAATACCCTTTTCCGAAATAGGAAAAGGGTAAAATATAAAGGTAAAATTTGAAGAAAAACTATTTTTTCCAGCTAAAAATTCTAGGATTCACAGAAATCATTAACCAAGCCCAATTGTTGGTGTGACTAGCGTCTCCGGTTTTTATAAATTCTAAAGTTTTAGTTCCAAACATTTGAGAATATCCTCCTGTAAGTGTAATATCTTTTTTGAAATTGAAACCAGCAGTAAAGTCAACCTCAGTTCCTAAATAAGAATCTAGTTTTTCATTAAGTGGCGTTACGACATCAGCAGCAGCTAAGAATACATGTGGAATCAAAGCAAATTGCCATTTTTTTACATTGTAATTAAATTTAAGAAAAGCATCTTGCAAACCTACACTGTTTAAGTGATTACCCACATAAAAATAATCCATGTAACCATTGAAACCATGATTAGTTCCAAATATTGGGTTGAATGATTTGATAACGGTACTTTGATCATTTGTATCTTTTCCTGATAAAAATTCATAACCTAAACCAGCTTTAAAAGAATCAGTTATGTTATATCCAAAGTTTATGGCAGCATCCCAGGCGCTAACTTGTTTATCTGTACTTTTTCCGGTTTGACCATAGAAACTTAAGTTACTGTCAATTTTTCCTGTTTTGTAGGTTAAGTAAGTTCCGAAGGTTTGTTTGTAATCTACTAATAATTTTGCATCGGCATTTGCATATTCATAACCTGTATTTAAGAACAATAAACTTGCTCCAATTTTATCAAATGTGGTATGATACCAAGCATATTGCATAGCTTTATAATTCGCTACAGTATAAGGAGTTTGAAAAGTGTTTTCGGCATTAGAGTTATACGCTAATCCCATATCAAGCTGATGGTTTTCAGGATGAAAAGATACCATTAATGCATCATGGCTTTGTCCTTGTTGCGCCCAATCCATTTCGCCCATAATACGTTGATTATCGTATGAAAGTACTTGACGTCCCATTCTGGCACTCCATTTTTTAGTGAGGTCATATTGTGCCCAAGCTTCAAAAACTGCCACTCCATTTTTGTCAGCAGATGCTGTTGTTGCTACATCTCCCCAGGTTCTGGTGTTTTGAAAAGTCAATTTTACAGTTAACTCATCTTGTTTATAGTTAAAATTCAGTCTTGAACGTTGCGAGATTTGCGATGTTCCTTCCTGACCTTCCGGTAAAAGCGTTTTGTATCCATTTCTGTATTCGAAACGCGGTCTTATTTGTAAATTGACATCTAATTCCTGGGCCTGACTATCAACGCCAATTCCTGCTAATAGTAATAAAAGAATTATTTTTAGATTTTTCATATTTTGTTTTATTTAAATAACGAGGTAAAAATATAGGAAAAAGACTTAAGTTTTTGTGATAAAAATCATGTTGTCAATTTTTTAATTTTAGTTTCTGTCAATTACTTTGGACAGGATAGGCTGTTTTTCGTTCATGATTTTTGTTATCGTATAATGCATCCAAATCAAGCAAATAGCTGATAATACAAGGATAAAGATCCATGAACTCGACCAGATTCCGGTTGCGGTCAATAAGTAGCTAAAAATAATTGGTCCAAAGAATCCGCCAAGACCGCCAATCATACCAACCATGCCGCCAACAACACCAACATCTTTTGGAAAATATTCAGGAATGTGTTTATAGACAGCAGCTTTCCCAATTCCCCATGAAATTCCTATTAGTATTACTAAGGTGAGAAATACCCACATGTTTGCATCAAATTTAATTACCGTAATTCCTTTAGCAAGAAGTTCTTTTTTCTTTACAGTTTGATTCTCATTAACAACAACTTGCTGCCAGGATGTGCTGGTTGGGAAAATTGCATTTTCGGCTTCGTTTTCTTTTTTTTGTGCAATAGGAAATTCGGTTTCTCCAATTTTAATATTATTATTGGCGACAGCAGTTATTGTGCCTTTTTTGGTAGCTAAAACTCCAGGTCCTGTCGTTGTAATTTCCATTTTTGGAATCATCAATAAAGCGCTTAAAATTACAGAAGAGCTTAAAACCCAATACATTACTTTTCTGGCCCCGAATTTATCTGATAAATAACCGCCAAATGCTCTGATCACGCCAGATGGCAAACTAAAAAGCGTTGCAAACAATCCGCCCATAACCAGACTGGTTTGATAAACATTCATGAAATTCGGCAAAAGCCATTGTGAATAAGCTACAAAACATCCGAAAACTAAAAAGTAATACGCTCCAAAACGCCATACTCTGGCACATTTTAAAGATTGAAGCATTTGAGAAACGGTTCTGGTATCGTTCTCCAGCTTTTTGTTTTTTGCAAAAATTAAAAAAGCAATTCCAATAATTACTAAGGCAATTGCATAAATTACAGGAAGTGTTTTCCAGCCATTTTGAGGATCTTCTAAAGAAAAATAGTTTAATAACGACGGTGCTAAAAAAGTTGTGATTGCAGCTCCTGCATTTCCTATCCCAAAAATTCCTAATGCGCGCCCCTGCCATTCTTTTGGATACCAAATTGAAGTATAACCAATTCCGACAGCAAAACTCGTTCCGACCATTCCAAACAGAAAACTAAGTATTGCAAACGTTAAAAAGCTATTGGCATAAGGCAATAAGAATAACGGAATAGAGCAGAGTAGGAGTAAAAGCGAAAAAACATATTTGCCGCCAAATTTGTCGGTGAGAATACCAATTGGTAAACGCATAATTGAACCTGTCAAAATAGGAATCCCTAATAGCCAGCCAACTTGAACAACGCTCCAATGAAAAATGCCATTGTCGACTAAAAAAGTTACCAATACACCGTTTAATGTCCAACAAGCAAAACATACGGTGAAGGCTAAAGTATTCAAAAATAAAATCTTGTGTGATTGTGATAAAGAGTTTGTATTTTTCATAGTACTTAGATTTGTTTTACCAAATGTAAGTACTTATAAGTATTAATACGTAATTTTATCTAAGTATTTTATGTTTAAGAAGTAGATTTACCAACATCACAAAATTGATTCTCTATTTTATTAAAATACTATTTTTAAAAGGCGATTTTTATCGTTTAAACAGAATTATAAAAGTGAATATTCTGTTGCTTTGTTCGAAAGTTCCATTAAATTCTTTACTTTCAGTTTTTTCATTAGATTAAAACGGTGCACTTCGGCAGTTCGTTTGCTAATTTCCAGAACTTCAGCGATTTCTTTATTACCTTTTCCTGATAATAAAAGCGTTAGGATTTCTTTTTCTCTTTTGGTAATCATCATTTCTTCGCTTAAATTTTGCTTAGGTTCTAAAGCATTCGAAGAATTAGTGAGCTGACTGATTAATATCGAAGAAATATCTCCGCTGAAATATTTTCCGCCTGCTGCAACAGTATGTAATGCTTTCAGGAACTCTTCTTTACTGGAACCTTTTAGTAAATATCCATCGGCTCCAGCCTTAATAGATTTCAAGACATATTCTTCAGATTCATGCATAGAAAGCATAATAATTTTTACAGTATTATTTTCGCTTCTAAGTTTTTCTACTACCTCGATACCGGTTAAGTTGGGCATACGAATATCTACTATAAGTAAATCAGGTTTGCTGGTTGCTACTACTTCAAGCGCATCAGCTCCATCAATAGCTTCGCCTACAACCTCTATGTTTGCTTCATTTTCCAGTAAAGATTTAATTCCATCTCTTACAAAAACGTGATCATCTGCCAGAACTACTCGAATAGTATTACTCATATTTTACTTAATTTTGATTCTCAATTTTTACGTATATTCATCTAAAAAGATTAGGCTAAGATACGTAATTTTTTAAATTAGATAATTTGTCAATTAGAAAATTAGATAATCTGTCAATTAGATAATGAGTGAATTAGAAAATTAGATAATTTGGAATTGGGTGTAGACTTTTGTTTATGTTTCTTTTGAGACACGATGTTGTTGCGATGTTTTGTCATTTCGACTTTAGGAGAAATCACATTCGTAGCTCGACAAAGATTGACGATTCTCTAAATGGAGTTTCTATTGCGATTTCTAAACCCGATAGGTTTTTAAAACCTGTCGGGTTTGACGTAAAGTTCTAACAGAGATGACAATATTGCGAAAACCTTTGTCAAAGTTTAAAACTTTGACAAAGATTGGTGCGTAAATTATCTAATTTTCTAATTGACAAATTATCTAATTCCTAAATCGGTATATTAAAAGTAATCCTCGTTCCTTCGCCTGGAATTGATTTAATGAAAACGCGGCCGTTGATATATTGGATTCTTTCTTTCATGAACAATAGTCCCATTCCGGATTCGCTGTTACGTTTTTTATCGACAGCGTGTATATCAAAACCTTTTCCGTTGTCGTCAACAATAATGCTTAGGAGTGTATCGCTATGTGAAAGTTGCACAATGATATGTGAAGATTCGGCGTATTTTATGGCATTGTTGATGGCTTCTTGAGTTAAACGGTAAATATTAATTTCGATTAAAGAATCTAAACGTTGGTTAAAGTCGGTTTTGTTGTAAAAAAGGATTTCTTTTCCGGTAAGTTTAGAAAGTTCCTGTGTAAGTTTTGCCAATGAAGAAACGATACCGTGATCGCTTAATTCCGGAGGCATCAGATTGAAAGTTGCGGTGCGAACGCCTTTGATAATATCTAAAGAGAGTTTTTTTAGATATTCTATTTTTTGCGCTGCTTTTTCCTTGTCGTCCAGATTAATACTTTCTAAACTGAATTTTAATCCGGTAAGCATTTGCCCAATTCCGTCGTGAATTTCTTTGGCGATTCGGTTTTGTTCGTTTTCCTGATTTTCGACAATTTTACTCGAAATAATCTTTTGCTGATTGATTTTTTCGGTGCTGTTTTCAATGTTCAAACGTTCCACTTCGCGTTGTGCTTTTTTGCGTTCAGTAATGTTGAAACAAACGATTAAAAGTTCCAATTCGTCTTTTTTAATCATTACCGGAACCATCGATAAATCTAGCCAAATTGTTTGTGCTTCTTTATTAACGATTTTGATTTCGCCTTGCCAGCCGCTGCGTTGTTTTTCGAATATAATACGCTCAATATTAAGCTGTTCTTTTTCGTCAGTCGTTAAAATTTCTGAGAATTTTTTATTGGATGAAAACTTGGTATAATTTAAAAGTTTGGCAAATTTTTCTCCAACATGAATAATCGAACCATCGGGAGCAATACGGCAATAAAGCAGCGTATTTTCCATGGCATAATTAAGTGATTTTAATTCTTTTACCGAGTTTTCCTTGATTTCGCTAATGATTTCTGTGTCATAAGCAAGTTTTAAGGCCTTCTTTTCAGAAGATAAAAGTTTGGCAATAAGTTTCTCGATTTTTTTATTGGTTGGTTTAAAAATGAAGAAAAATTCCAGAAGTAAAACAAATAGGGTGAAAGCAAAAATCCAATATTCTATTTTGCGTTGTTCGGTAACTTTTTCGTGCGCTTCGAGATCATATTGCGTTACAATTTGATTCATTTTCGAAAGAAAAACACCTTCGTTTTGCAGAATTATTTGTACCAGTTTTTGATTTTTAGTGCTATCATTTTTCTGTTCTAAATTCAACAGAAACAAATCAGTAGTTTCTGAAATAGTGCTAAAAACAGGATTGATTTCTGAATATAATGTATTCAGTGTTTCGCTTTTTTCTTTTGGAAAAGTCAAACTATCACTGCCATTTTCTAAAGCATTTTGAGTCGTTCTCCAAAGCGATAAAACTTCTTTTAAATGCGAAATTTGTTTTGGCAAGGCTTCATCAGAAACATAATGCAGGATCAAAACTTCTTTGACAATTTTCTGGCTCAGCATTCTTTGCTTTCCCGAAATATTGATAATTTTTGAATCGCTTAATTGCTGATTTAAGTTATACTGAACTAAAACCTGACTCGCAATTATAGTTACAGCAATAGTAAGAAGTGCAAAAAAATACAGTCGGCGTAAATTTTTGAAAGTAATTTTATCGGCAGCTTCCTGATTGCTTTTTTTCATTCGAAGATAATATCTGTCTTTTTCCGGAAAATGTAATTCGTTTTTAGTTCCTGGTCATTAGAACCAATTTACAATCCTAAAGAAGCTTTTATTAGGTTTAAGTTTTCTACAGAATACTTGATTTTTAAGGCTTCCTGATGCCCTTTGTCTGACATTTTATCCCAGGTTTTTTTGATGATATTTTTTAGTTTTTCCTCGTCGTGTTTATGCACAAAAGGATCTAAATAATATTCTAAAAACACCAAACAAATTACATCTTCGAGTAATTGGGTTTCGGCATCTTTTTTAAGTAATTTCTTTTCGATTAAGAATGAAACACGATCTATAAATTCCGGGTTATATCCTGCTTTTTCTAAGATTTCGGCAGTAGTTTTAGCATGAAATTTTTTAAGTTCTTCTCTCCATTTCAAATAACCCACACGATCCATTGGGTAAGATTCTCGTGCTACTTTCCATCGACAAATGTGTTGTGCTTTTGAAGCAATCTGAATTTCTTCAGATGCTTTTGGTTCAAACTGCATCAGTCTTTCGTACATCCTGTTCGAATACAATAATTCTTTAGGATATTCGGAATTTTGGTCAATTTCGATATTTGGATCCTGTGCGTTTTCGGCATCTATCCACTCGCTGGCTTTTTGAAAAGGTGTGTTCATTTTTTTGGTAGAATAATAGATCTCAAATATACGTAATTAGTAGAAAAGTCGAAAGTGGAAAGTGGAAAGTGAGATGAAAGAAGCAAGAAGCAAGAAGCAAGATGATAAAGTTTTTCAAATCTTGCTTCTTAAAAGTCTAGTCTATAAAGCCAACAAATACTTCGTCTTCAACGACTTTAATTGGATAGGTTGCAATTTTTAAATCGTCATCTCCATTTAAATTTGAGCCATCTACTAATGAAAACGTTTTTTTGTGCATCGGGCACGCAATTTTCGGAATATCATCTGTAGATCCGGTCATGCCTCTCGCCAAAACCATTTCCATTTTATGCGGACAGGCATTTTGGCAAGCGTACCATTCGTTGCGGCGTGCAAAATTAAAAATGGCAATTTGTTTGTTTTTGTATTTGATGCAGCCGCCACGATTGGTTGGGAAATCTTCTACTTTTCCAGCTTTGAACCAAATTGTTGCATCACTTGGGTGAACGGTTTCATATTGATTTAAGATTTCTTCCATTTGATTCAAATTTTAGTTTCCTGTTTCTTATCCCTCTTTTTACAATCAAGAGAGTTATGATGGCGCAGTAAAAAAGAGGGTAAGAGGACAGCAAACGTTAGTGATATTTTTTTCTTTTTTTTTGGAGCTGAATTTTGTCTAGATTGAAAATTGCTCGCAAAGACGCAAAGGTGCTAAGTTTTTTTCTTTAAGTTTTTATAATTTGACTTTGCGTCTTTGCGAGATTAAAACAACTTTTTTAAGTCCATGCTTTTGGCATTTTTTGATCTCTTAAAGGAACAAAAACAACATTATCATCTTTCTCTTCAGAGTTTACAAAATGGTTGAAACGTTTTAATAATCTTGGTTTTTCGAGAACTTGTTTCCACTCGCATTCAAACGTGTTTACCAAAGTCTGCATTTCAGCTTCAAGCGTTTCGCAGATTCCTAAAGAGTCTTCGATGATAACTTCTTTTAAATACTCTAAACCACCATCTAGTTTTTCTAACCATGTCGCAGTTCTAACCAACGGACCTGCCGTGCGGATGTAATACATTAAGAAACGATCCATGTATTTGATAACAGTTTCTTTATCTATTTTTTCGGACAATAAAACAGCGTGTTTTGGATTTGCTCCACCGTTTCCGCAGATGTATAAATTCCAACCGCCTTCGACAGCAATCAATCCGAAATCTTTTCCTCGGGCTTCTGCACATTCACGAATACAAGCCGAAACACCACCTTTTAGTTTGTGCGGAGAACGGATTCCTTTGTATCTGTTTTCTAATTCTATGGCAAATCCCGCGCTGTCGTCCATTCCGTAACGACACCAAGCATTTCCAACACAGCTTTTTACGGCACGAAGCGATTTTCCGTAAGCGTGACCACTTTCAAAACCATTATCAATTAATATTTTCCAGATTTTTGGTAAATCACTTAAATGTGCTCCAAATAAATCTACACGTTGTGCACCGGTAATTTTGGTATATAAATCAAATTGTTTGGCAACTTCACCTATAACAATTAATTTCTCGGCAGTAATTTCTCCTCCGGCAACTCTTGGTACAACAGAATACGTTCCGTTTCGTTGAATATTAGCCAAAAATCTATCATTTGTATCTTGTGTAGTTACGTGTTTGTTTGCCGTATCATTATATATACTGGAGAAAATCGAAGCCACAACAGGTTTACAAACTTCGCAGCCGTCACCTTTTCCGTGATGATCAATTACGTCGTAGAAATTTTCGTATTTATTGATTTTAATTAAGTCAAATAATTCTTGTCTGGTATAAGAGAAATGTTCGCAAATGACATCTTTTACTTCTTTTCCTAATGATTTTTGAGTGGCTTTAACCAAATCAGAGACCATTGGTTTACAGCCTCCACAGCCCGAAGTTGCTTTGGTGTGTTTTATAACATCTGAAAAATTCGAACAAGTTTCATCTAAAAGTGAACAGCAAATAGAACCTTTTGTTACATTTTCGCAGGAACATATTACAGCGGTATCTGGCAAATCAAGAACGCTTCCTAAGCTAGAACCTTCAGAACCGTCTCTTGAACCTAAGATTAGATCTTCTGGGTTTTTGGGTAAAGCCATTGCATTGCTGTAAATCTGGAAAAGCGAATTATAATCACTTGAATCTCCTACCAAAATTCCGCCCAATAAGGTTTTAGAATCTTTGGTAACGTTGATTCTTTTGTAAATTCCGCTTAATTTATTCTCATAAATAATCGCGGTTACATTGTCATTTTCGACAAAAGGATCACCAAAACTCGCAACTTCAACACCAATTAACTTCAATTGTGTCGACATATCGATGGTTTCTCTCATGGTTTTAGAACCATTTAAGATTTGCTCAGCGGCAACATCTGCCATTTCGTAACCAGGAGCAACAAGTCCGTAAATGTTTTGATTGTATAAGGCAACTTCGCCAATAGCAAAAATAGAAGGATCTGATGTTTGCATTTGATTGTTTACCACAACGCCGCCTCGCAAGCCAACTTCAAGTCCTGAAACTCTGGCTAATTCATCACGAGGTTTAATTCCGGCAGAAATAACCAACATGTCAACTTTTAACAATTCATTATCGGCAAACATCATTCCCGTTATCGATTCTTTTCCATCAATATATTGAGTTGCTTTGTTAAGATGAATACCAATATTAAGCTCTTCGATTTTAGATTGCAGCATATCGCTTGCACCTTTGTCTAATTGTCTTGGCATTAATCGTGGTGCAAATTCAACCACGTGAGGATTTAATCCTAAATCGCGAACTGCTTTAGCAGCTTCCAGTCCTAATAATCCGCCACCTAAAACGGCTGCTTCTGAGGCACCTTTTTGCTTTATTTTTTTGGCGTAAGCCATTATTGCATCCAGATCTTCGATGGTTCTGTACACAAAAACACCTTCTTTTTCTACACCCTCAATTGGTGGTACAAACGCCGATGATCCTGTTGCAAGAACTAAGTAATCGTACGTATGTGTTTTTTCTAAATGTGTATGTATGGTTTTTTCTTCTCTGTTAATATCTGTAATTAGTTCAGAAGTATTCAAAGTAATATTGTTTTCTGCGTACCATTCACTAGTTGATAATGATAAATCATCTGCCGTTTTTCCACCAAAGTATTCACTTAGATGAACACGATCGTATGCACGTCTGGGTTCTTCACCAAATACGGTAATTTGATACTTTTCTTGTCCTGATTTTGCAATGAACTTTTCGCAAAATTTATAACCAACCATGCCGTTTCCAACTACTATTACTCTAATCATGATTTCTTTAATTAAGTATTACTACGCAAATATAAGTATTTGTACTTATAAAAATACGTAAGTATTGTATTTTTTTGTTAGAAAAATAACAACATGAAATACGTATTTTATCTTAATCTTAGAATTGGTGCGATATTCAGGAGTTTTTTGATGGTATAATTTCTTTTCAAACTGTATTATTTTTCTTAAATTTGAATTAGATCTAAATAAGTATTCTAAAAACTCACTTCAAATTCAGCTTAGTTTTAGATTCTATTTTCAAACAAAATCATTTTAAAAAACGGACTCCATGAAAAAAGTACTTTCATTATTGTTATTATCGTCTTTGATAATTGGTTGTAAATCAGCAGCAACTAAAAGCCCTGATACAAAAGAAGCAACTTCAATGACCAATTCTCAAGAAGATGAAATGATGGTTTACTTTAAAGCGACCGGAAATGAACCTTTTTGGGGATTGAAAATTGGGAAGGAAAGAACGGTTTTTACTTCTTTGATAGAAGGTAAAGAAAATTTGATTTTCCAATCTGTAGAACCAATTCGCGCGATGGATGCTAACGTGAAAATGTATAAATTAAGTAATTCGACGGCAAGCGCTACAGTTACTATTCAGCAATTAGATTGTCAGGACTCGATGTCAGGAATGATTTCGCCATATAAGGTTTCAATCGAAATTAAAAATAACTCAGATCTTGCCTCTAAAAAAATTGAGGGTTGCGGAAAATATATTACAGATTATCGCTTACATGATATTTGGGTTCTGGAAGAACTAAAAGGTTATAAAGTTTTTGCAACAGATTTTCAAAATGAATTGCCCCGAATCGAAATTCATGCGGAAGAAAATAGATTTATGGGATTTGGCGGTTGTAATTCTATAACCGGAACGATATTCTATGAGAAAGATTTGCTGAGATTTACCAATACGGTTTCTACTCTTATGGCCTGTGCTCCAGGTAATAAAGAAGATCAGTTTATAAAAGCGCTTCAAAGTACTACAACATATTCAATAGGAGATAATAGATTAACGCTTTCAAATCCGTCCGGGAAACTTTTGGTTCTAAGAAAAGTAGATTAGTTTCGTAAGGCTAAAAGATGTCTTATAATGCTTTAAAAATGACATATAGGTTTCTTATTAGATTTAGAGTCTAAATAGTTTTGTAAAATAATATTTATAAAATAATTATTTTACATGAAAAGAGTTTTAATGTTGTTTATTGCGGTTTCATTAGTGTGCAGCTGCAAATCTACTAAGGATGCAAATGCGTCAACAGATACAGTGGGAAGGTCAATTGAAAAGAAAATACAACAAAGTTGGGTTTTAGAAAATTTGAATGGTAAGCCTATTACTGAAAAGGATTTTTCAAGCCTTCCAAAAATCGAACTGAAAGCATCAACTTTTTCCGGTTCTACAGGATGTAATGCAATTAAAGGGAATTTACTTTCTAAAGATGCGGGACAAATTCAGTTTTTGAATTTTACTTCAGAAACTAAAAAATGTGAGGCAAAAAAAGAAGGTGAGTTTGCACAGTTGTTAAAAACCACTAGTGGTTATACAATAGAGAATAATAAGCTATTGCTTTCTAATCAGTTTGGACCAACAATGCTTTTCAAAAAAGGAAATTAATAATAAAAAGGCTTCACTAAATTTAGTTGAAGCCTTTTTTATTACCATCTTGTTCGAAATGACAAATATCGCGCAAAAAAACCAGTGTAAATCGGTTTAAATCCGTGTCATCCGCGTGCCATTTCATATAGTTATTCCAATTCCTTAGGATCTTCCTTTTCTTCTTCAATAAAATCCAGTTCCAGAGCTCTTACCGTCTGAACTGCATTTCCTGCAATACCACGAATCGAGCCGTACATACCTAAAGTATTGTGTACCACTTTTTCGATTTGTTTTTCGCGTTGTTTCCAGATTCTTTGCATTGCTCTTTTTTCGGCATCAAGATCGCCTTGCATTTGAGTAAAACCTTCAACGATTCCTTCTATTTGTAAGCGGAATTCATTGCTAGTTAAAAAATCATACAACATCGACATTTTATCGCCTTTATTTTCCTGTGCCTGAACCGCCTGACTTACCTGAATCAATGACTGACGTAAAACAGCACTTAAACCTTTAAATTCTTCATACGTACAAATCCAGATTCCGTCGCGCATTCCCATACGGTCCAATCCTGCCGGCATAACTTCGGTTACTAAAACCCCGATATTGGCTCTTTTAGTTCTAATATCATTTTTAAATTTCTCAATCCAAGCGGGTTGAAAAGCTTTCGTACGTTTACTTTCATAATAAATAGAACCACAATTTTGTAGTTCACGAGTATTTACAATCTGAAGACAATCGGCACCATTTGCACCTTTTTTAATTTCGTCAATAGTATCTAATGGGAAATTATTTGCCAGCCATTCCTCAATTGCCAATTCCATTACTTCACCTTGCAATTGCATAGAACCTTGTTCCTGCTTGCGTTTCATTTCTTCAATCAGTTTTTTTTGATCGTCAGATTGTTTTTGGTATTCCTTAATTTTAAGTTCGTTTTTTTCTTCTTCCTGTTTACGGATTTTGTCACGTTCGAGAACTAAAGTCTCATTCAATTGTTTTTGAGCTTGAGCTTCGATGGCGTCTTTCATCTCCAGTTTTTCACGCTGAAGTTTAGCAATTTCCCCCTCCATTTTATTGAGTTCGCGAAGTTTCTCTGATTTTTCAGAAAGTTCTTTTTCCATCGCAACCAAACGATCTTTATTTTCTTCGTCTAGTTTCGTTTTTATTTTTTCGGTAATCTCTTTTTCAGCTGTCTTTTTTTCACGTTCTAAACGTTCGGCAAAAAGCTCATTCTCCTGTTTCTTTTTGGCTTCAAATTCGGCTTTGGCTTTCTCGAATTGCTCATTTCTAAGTTCCAATTCTTGTTTTTGAGCATTGGCTTTTTGTTGATATTCTTTACGGATACTATCTTCCAATTGATGTTTTAGAATATCATTTACATCGATTGTAGTTCCGCAGTTTGGACACTGAATTGAAGATTGCTCAGCCATTTTTATTGATTTTATTTAGGTAATGTAATAATCTGCTAAGATATTTAAAAGTTCGTTCTTTTTAGGAAATTAAGCTGTGATAAATTATAACTTTTTGCCATGAATTGCACGAATTTTTACTAATTATTTTTTGTTTCGCTTTAATTGCTATGCGCAATTTAATTCCATTAAGTTTTTAAATTTTACGGATTACCATAAATTTATTAATCGCGCAAAGGCGCAAAGTTTTTAAAATATTTTCATGAATAGCCTCCTGCTAAAGCAGGAGGCTATTCAAAAGAGAAGAAAACTTTGCGTCTTTGTGACTTTGTGAGATTTTCTAAAAATTAATTCGTGAAAATTCGTGTAACTCGTGGCAACTTTATTTTTTAAAATTCAATAAAAAAGCAACAGCAGATTTTGTGATTTCAGATTCGTCTTCTCTTGAAGTGATTAACGAAACATCAGTATATAAATTGACTTTCTTTAATTCGACAAAATCTATTTCCGGATCCTGATTGTTTCTGGCAATATTAGACGGAACAATCGAAATTCCTAATCCATTTTTTACCAATTGTACAATCGAATTGATATTGTTGGATTCGTGAACCACTTTCGGCGTAAAGCCATAAAAAGCGCAAAGCTCTAATAAAACTTCATGATAATGCGGTGCATAGTCTTTATTGAAAAACACAAAAGTTTCGTCTTTCAGATTCGGAATTTCTTCTTCTGAATTAATTTGAATCGAACTTTTATTGTAGACTACCGAAAATCCATCCTGAAACCACAATTGCGATTTTATTTTGGGCGACTTTATGGGAGAACGAATGATTCCTAATTCAATTTTTCCTTGTTCTAAAGCTGAAATTTGTTTTGTTGTTGAGATTTCAAAAAGTTTGAAATTGACATACGGAAATTGCTCTTTCAGATGTTTTATCAATTCTGAAATTACGGTTGAATAAATAGAACTGATATAAGCGATTCTGAAATCACCAGAAGTATTTTCGGCTATTTTCTTTGTTTTTAATGTAATGTGTTCGAGATTCTGAAAAAGTTCTCTTACCTCTTTTTCGAAATATTTTCCGGCTTCAGTCAATTCGACTTTTTTATTGTTTCGGTTAAATAAACGTGCCCCAACTTCTTCTTCGAGTTCGATAATTTGTCTGCTCAAAGGAGGTTGAGAAATAAAAAGTTTTTCAGAAGCTTTGGTAAAGTTTAATTCTTCGGCTACAGCCAAAAAATATTTCAAGTGACGTAATTCCATAAATACCTATTAAGTATTGATAATTGATAAAATTAGTATTTTTGAAGTATATATGAAATAGGTACTTTTGAAAAAAAATGTTCACGCAGATTCTGCAGATTTAAGCAGATAAGCGCAGATTTTCATTTACATTACAGAGATTTAAAAAGAAAATCATTTTAAATCTGCCCTAATCTGCAAAATCTGTGTGGAAACCTAAAACAAAAAACTATGAAAAAATCAACTATTGAAGAGATTAGAGAACGTTTTGACAATGATGTCGAACGATTTTCGAATTTAGAAACTGGGCAGGTTGCTACAATCGATGCGACAATTTCTTTAGAATTAATAACTGAGGCTTCTAAGAGAATTGCTCCAAATGCAGTGAATGTTTTGGATATTGGCTGTGGAGCGGGGAATTATACTTTGAAAATGCTTTCTAAGGTTCCGAATTTGAATTGCACTTTGGTCGATTTGAGTTTGCCAATGTTGGATCGTGCTTTTGAAAGGGTTTCTACAGCAACAAATGGAAGAGTAGAGGTGAAGCACGGTGATATTCGTGAAGTAAATTTAGAAGAAGGTCATTTTGATATTATTTTGGCGGGAGCAGTTTTGCATCATTTGAGAGACGATGAAGATTGGGAAACGACTTTTACGAAAATATTCAAATTATTAAAACCGGGCGGTTGTTTTATGATTTCGGATTTAATAACTCAGGATACTGAATTGTTGAATGAATATACGTGGCAACGTTATGGTGATTATTTGGAAGGAATTGGCGGTGCCGAATATCGTCAGAAAGTATTGGATTATGTAGAGAAAGAAGATTCTCCAAGATCTATGAATTATCAATTAGATTTGATGAAAAAGATTGGTTTTACAAGCGTTGAAATTTTACACAAAAACATGTGTTTTGGTGCCTTTGGCGGAGTTAAATAATATTGATTTTGAAATATTAAAAGTCAGAGTTTAATCTGATTTTTATATAAGCTGTCTCAAAAGGGCAGCTTTTTTTATTGTTTTTTAATGTTTGAAAGGTAATTAAGGAATTGAAACTAGATAATATACAATTGTTTTACAATAAGATAATATCGATTTTTTGCTTTGTGATTAAATATTTTTATAAAAATTATATTATCGAAAATGATCGTGAGAGGAAGCGGGTTTTTAGCCGAATTTTTTAATTGGTTGTTTGATAATATTGTTTTTAAACTAACAACTAACAAAAACCTATTATTTTGAAAAAAACCTACTTTTTTACAGCAGTTTTTCTGCTGCAATTTTTCGTGTCCTTTGGTCAAAACCAAAACCCCATAGGATGCGGTACTCATTTATCTCAAAAGGAAGAAGCTGCTTTTGCAAAATCTTTATCGAAGATTAAAACCTGGAAAAAAAGCAATACAAAGAGATCTGCTGCAACTCCTTACATTATTCCGGTGGTATTTCATATTCTCGCAGATGGAACAAATATCAATAATGTGTTTACCAAAGAACAAATGAAATGCAGAATTGATGATGCATTGGTGACGGTTAACAAAGATTTTAATGGTTTGTTTCCGGAATACGCAACTACAGATCCGCGTTTTGATGCGGTTAAAAGTAAATTGAATATTCAGTTTGTTTTGGCAACCGTTGATCCGGATGGAAATCCTCTTGAAATTGCTGGTTTAGATTGGCATCCTGAGGCGCATATCGTTGATGGATATGATAACAGAATTTATGACTATATATGGTATGGCAAAAATAATCGCTATTATCTGGATGTTTTGGTTGTCGATGAGCCAAATACTGGACAAGGATCTGTTGGTTCGGGACATGCATTTTTGCCAATTCAGGATGCGATTCCGCGTGTTGCTTACAATCACAGATATATAGGAAGTACTTGTGGCTCTAATGCAAGCGCTACTTTTGCAAAAGTAATGACGCATGAATTTGGTCATTATTTTGGTTTAAAGCATACTTTTCAGGACGATTGTGATCCTGTTAATGACGGAATGGCTGATACGCCTCCAACTAAAGTTGCTGAAGGCTGTGCCAGAAATGTATTGAATAGCTGTGGTGTTTATGCCAATGCCGAAAATCACATGGATTACAATACTAATTGTCAGAATATGTATACCAGAGATCAGACGAATGCAATGACGTATTGGTTAGATGATATGACGGTTGCCATTTATCCGAGAGGCGTATTGTGGCAGCAAAGTAATCTGAGTTCAGTTGGGGTAATTGAGGCGGCCCCAGTTGCTAATTTCAGTAGTAATACTACGGCTATTTGTTCAGGAAAAACAATTGCTTTTAAAGATCTTTCTTTAGGATTACCTACTTCCAGAGTATGGACTTTTGAAGGTGGAAGCCCTGCAACTTCTACAGCGGCAAATCCGGTTGTTACTTATAACACATCTGGTAAATACAAAGTAACATTGGAGGTTACGAATTCTCTAGGAACGAATATAAAACAAGTAGTAAATTATATTGAAGTTGATCAAAGATCAGGTGTGAATTTAGTTGAAAACTTTAGAGGTTCTTTTCCTCCTGCTGGTTGGGAAATTACAAATCCCGACAATGGATTGGCATGGGAAAAACGAAATGGAGTAGGGCACAATGATACTTCGTGCATGATTATGAATAATGCTGATAATGCTGTAATAGGTGCTTTGGATTATATCCGATTGCCTTATCTTGATTTTACTGCTGGACAAAATAGTCAGTTATTTTTTGATGTTGCTTACACAAAATTTGATGATGCAAGTCCTGATGTTTTAAAAGTACAGGTTTCTACAGATTGCGGACTTATCTGGAATGATGTTTATTCGAAAACGCATACTGTTTTGCAAACTACAGCCGTTCCTACGGCGTTGGCAAATAATTGGATACCGGCTACAGATGCTAACTGGAGAAAAGAAATTGTAGATCTTAGCGCTTATAAGGGAAACAGCAATGTTTCTATCAGGTTTGCAAATGTATCGGGATACGGAACCAGAATTTGGATTGATAATGTAAATGTTGCTATTACACAAGCCGCTACTCCGGTTTCTGATTTTGCTTCGGCAGTAAGAGGTACTCGATGCAGCAGTGTTACGGCTCCTTTTTTGGATGTTTCAACAGGAAATCCCACTTCTTGGGCTTGGTCTTTTCCCGGAGGTACGCCAGCAAGTTCTACAGCTAAAAATCCAATAGTAACTTATAGTTCGCCGGGTTCTTTTGCAGTAACACTTTCTACTACAAATGCAAACGGTGCAGGAACTACCGTTACTAAAAGTAATTTTATAAACGTTGTTGATCCGGACAAGATTTCTTATATCGAAGGTTTTGACGGTTCTTTTCCTCCTGCTGAATGGGAAATTGTTAATGCTGATAATAAATTAACTTGGGAGAAAAGTTCCGGTGCTGGACATAATTCTTCGTCATGCATGATCATGAATAATGCTGATAACAGTAAGGTTGGAGAGATAGACGAAATTATTCTGAAACCTGCTGATTTATCTGTTGGAATAACTGATTTTTCGTTCGATGTTGCTTATGCTAAATTTGATGCTGCAAGTCCCGATGTTCTTGAAATTCTGGCTTCCAAAGATTGTGGTCTGACTTGGGAAAGTGTTTATTTAAAGACACATACTGAATTGGAAACTTTTGTCAGTACTGATCCAAATAATTGGGTTCCAACTTCTGATTCCCATTGGAGAACAGAAAGGGTGTTATTATCAAACTTTAAAGGACAATCGAATGTTTTGTTTAAGTTTAAAAACACTTCAGGATACGGTTCTAGAATATGGATTGATAATGTAAAATTCACGTTTGATAGTAAAGAAACTCCATTTTCGGAATTTGTAGTAGAAAACGAGAGATTGTGCAGTGATTTGCCAATTGCTTTTAAAGACAATTCAACAGGAGAACCTGTTTCATGGTCATGGTCATTTCCGGGTGGTACGCCTGCAACTTCTACAAGTAAAACTCCTGCTGTGATTTATGACAGTCCGGGAACTTACAATGTGACTTTAACGGCTTCTAATTCTTATGGAGCTGGATCTACAATGTTAAAAACTGGTGTAGTGATTATAAAAGGTAAAAATAGTGTTCCGTTTTTAGAAAATTTTGAAGGAAGTTTTCCTATTCAGGATTGGGAAATTAGTAACCCTGACAAAGACGCCATAACTTGGGAAAAACGTTCTGATGCTGGTAAAGGTGATTTGTCTTGCATGATTATTAATAATGCCGATAATCCAACGGGTAAGGTAGATGAGTTGATTTTGAAGTCAATGGATTTTTCTACTTCTTCGACTCCATTTTTATACTTTGATCTGGCTTATACACAATATTTAAATGCGTTTGATCCAACTCCTGCGCCTGATCATATTGATATTGCGGTGTCTTCAGATTGTGGTGTTACGTGGACCAATGTGTATTCTAAAAATCAATTACAATTACAAACTGTTTCACCGGCAATTCAGGATGATCCTGCAACAACCGCAACAAATGAAACGAATGATTGGATTCCGACCAAAGATTCTGATTGGAGAGCAGAGAAAATTGATTTGAGTTTGGTGAAAAATCAAAAGAGTGTTTTGATTAAATTCAAAAATACTTCAGGATATGGAACCAGAATTTGGTTTGATAATTTAAAAATTGATAATGGACCAAATTTAGCTGTAGCTAAACCTAAAAAAGCACTAAATACTTTAGCAGGAGTTCAGGTTTATCCAAATCCGTCCAGTAATGTGTTTTATTTGAAAACATCATCTTCTACAGATGATTATACTGTTACGGTTCATAGTGTTGAAGGAAAATTGATTTATACAGAAACTTTCTCAGGTGAAAACGATAGTGATAAAGCTATTAATTTATCAGGTAAAGCAAAAGGTGTTTATTTTCTTAATGTAACTTCTTCAAATAAGAAATCTTATGTTCAGAAAATAATAAAGAAGTAATTCATAAACTTTTATAAAAGAGAAAGAGACTGTATTTGTTGAAGATACAGTCTCTTTTGTATTTAATAGATTTTATGAAGCTATTATTCGATTTCAGAAACGTCTTTTGCTTTTGGTGCAGAAAATTTATTTTTAAAATCGAAAACCAATTCCGAAGCTCCGTTTTGTTGTAAATAGTCTAGTTTTTCAACTGCTTCTTCAAGTGTTGGAATATGTCCTTTTGGAATCCACCACATTGCTGTAGCTGCTTTTCCAAATTTTTGAAACCATTCTTTACGGCGTTTTAAAAAGTCACTGTGAAAAGTTTTGTACATATAATGTTCTAATGTTTCAATGTTTTCCCAAACCGAAACATTTACAATTATCTGTTCGTCATTATAAGGATTCAGATTTGTAGCGTTATAACTATCGTCTTTTAATCTCCAAACAAATCCGTCACTTTTTTCGGCTAATGTATTGATGAGATCTAAATTGTCTACAAATTCTTTCATGATCGGATCGTTGATGGTGATTCCTTTCATTTTGGCAATGTTAATTTCGGCAAGATGATAATTGCTCATATTGGTATGGTTTTGAATAGGAGGCAAGTTAGTTTTTTTGAAATAATTTTAAAAGTATAATAGTAACAATACCTTTTTTTAATGTGAAAAATTGACAAAACAAAAAAAAAGCCCCGTTAAGGGCTTAATGTTGCTATAAATAGAAAAACAAATTAAATTATGTCAACAACAATTTTTCCAACTGAAGAACCGTCGCTTACCGCTTTATGAGCTTCTATTGCATTGTTTAAAGTGAATTTTCTAGGATCTAAAATTGGTTTTAGTTTTCCTTCTTCGATTAGTTTTGTGGTTTCTCTTAAAATATCTCCGTGATGTTTTCTGCCTTCATTACCAATCATTGGATGTAGAACAAAAACACCATGTAAACTTGCAGAACGCAACGAACTTGTTGCTAAAGCATGTGTCCCGAAAGCGTAACAACTAGCAATTTGCCCATAATGACGAATGGCTTTAAACGAATCGTCAAGAGATTGACCGCCAACAGTATCGTAAATAACATCAAAACCTTTTCCGTCTGTATATTGATTTACATAATCTTCAACAGTTGCAGTTTTGTAATCAATTGGTGTTGCACCAAAACCTTTTACAATGTCAGCTTTTTGAGAAGAAACTGTTGCATAAACATCAGCTCCAAGATTTTTAGCAAGCTGAACCACCATATGTCCAACTCCGCCGGCGCCGGCATGAACCAAAACTTTGTCGCCTTTTTGTACTTTGGCTCTGTCAATTAAACCTTCCCAAGCGGTAAGCAATACTAACGGAATTGCTGCCGCTTCTCTCATCGTTAGATTTTTTGGTTTTATTGCCAATAAATCAGCATCGACAGCGGTATATTCCGCTAAAGTTCCCTGAACTCCTAAAACTCCTCCGGCAAGTCCGTAAACTTCGTCGCCTACTTTAAAGTCAGTAACGCCTTCGCCAATTTCTTCGATAACGCCTGCAAGATCAGTTCCTAAAATGGCCGGTAATACCGGCGATGCGTAAGGCGAAAGTCCTAATCTGATTTTATTGTCGATTGGATTTACGCCGCTTGCGTGTATTTTTACTAAAACTTCTCCTTTTTTCGGAGTTGGTTTTGCTGTTTCTGTGGTTACAAAATCAGATTCGTATGTGTTTGTGAAAAGTGCTTTCATTTTTTTTGATTATAATATTTGAACCGTTTTGTAAACCAGAATTGGTGCTGCAACGAGAGTTTCGCTTTTAGCAACGAAATCAAGTAAATATGGTTGGTTGTTGTGTATGTCAAGACCTGGCTGATCTTTCCATTCTTCCCAAATAATGAAAACATTTTCAGTATGGTGAAGGTCGTAACGAACGCAAGCAGCTTCTTTTCTGGTTTCGGTAACCAAATGATTTAACATGCTTTGAACTTGTTCTATATTTTCGGGTTTGCTTTTGAAAATTGCTGTGATTGAGATCATAATTGTGAAAAGTTAAAGGTTAAAAATTAAAAGTTTTTTCTAGGTGCTTCGTGTAGTTTTCCTTAAAAATGTCAATATTTTCGGCAGTTGCACCTTTTTCAACGTCGTGGAAATGGAAGCCGTCTAATTTTTCCATACCTACAAATTTATTCATTTTATGGAAACCAAACATAACTCCGTCATCTACAGATGTTTCTTCGAAGAATTCTCCCGGAATTGTAAAAGCAGTTGCAGGCGCATTCCAGCTTGTGGTAAGCATATATTTACGTCCGTGTAATTGCCCGCCGGTTCCGTAATTAATGTCCGGATTTGTTCTGGTTCTTCCGTCGCTTTTGTAAATTCCTTTTTGATGTCCGGCTGTAAAAACGTCATCGATGTATTTTTTGAAAAGGTTTGGCAACTGAAACCACCAAACCGGTGTATGATAAATTACTGCATCTGCCCAAACAAATTTTTCTACTTCTTCGTCCAAATCAAAGTCTTGTTTTATATCCGTTGTTTTTATTTCGTACTTTTTACTTTTTAAGTATTCAATTGTCCAATCGGTAACGGTTTGGTTGAATTGTCCGCCAGAATGCGCGAAATTTTGACTGCCGTTGATAATAAATATTTTTTTCATAATTGTATGTTCTTATGTATTCTTGAGCTTGTGTGAGGGATAGAGGCGGTATCCTTTTGTGAAGTGAAACGGAACAAAAGATATAGCCGAAAGCCCGACCCCGCTTTTTCTGCGGGGTCACACCCAAATTATTCTTCTTATTTTAATTTTGAAATTGCTTGATTAATGAAATCTAATTCAGAAATTGATAAATCAAAATCCATTGTTTTTGCATTCGAAATTGCTTGTTCGGCGTTTCTTGCTCCAGCTAAAACAATTGTGATTCCTTTTTGTAAAGTGGTCCAGCGTAAAACCAATTGTGAAATCGAAATGTGTTTTGCGTTGGCTAATGAACTTAATTCTTCGACTAAAGTTTTTACTTTTTGAAGATCAAATTGTCCAAAATATCCGTTTCTATGATCGTTGTCTTTTAGTTTACTGTCTGTGAAATATTTTCCGGTCAATAAACCTCTTTCCATTGGGCTGTAAGCAATGATTCCGATATTTTCTGCAATTGTTAGCGGAATTAAATCGGTTTCGATATTGCGATTCAACATACTAAACGGAACTTGGTTTGAAGCTAATTGTATTGTTTTTTGTGCTTCCTGAATTTGTGCTGGGCTATAATTACTAACTCCGGCAGCTCTAATTTTTCCTTGTTTAATAAGGGTTTCAAGTGCTTCCATTGTTTCATGAATTGGCGTTGTAGCGTCTGGCCAGTGAATTTGCAATAAGTCGATATAATCGGTTTGAAGACGTTTTAAACTTTCTTCAACTTCTTTGATAATATTTGCTTTTGAAGAGTATTTGTAAACCGGGATTTTCTTTCCGTTGTCTTCGGCGTCAAAAAAGAATTCTCCTTTTCCGTTATTGCTTCCGTCCCAAACAAGGCCAAATTTAGTCAACAATTGTACTTTTGATCGATCTTGGGTTTTTAAAGCTTCGCCAATCATTTCTTCGCTTAAACCAAATCCGTAAAAAGGAGCGGTGTCAATTGTGGTTACGCCGTGATCGATTGAAGCATGAATTGAAGCGATTGAATCTGCTTTTTCGTTTCCGCCCCACATATTTCCGCCAATGGCAAATGCGCCGTATGTAATAGTTGATAATTCGAGTTCGCTATTGCCTAATTTTCTATATTCCATAATGTTGTATTTTGATGCTTAAAATTTGTTTGGCAAAATTATACCATATTTATGAGTGTAAAGTTGTATATATTTGTCTTTTTTATGTAAATTTGCAACTTCAAATAATATCAGCATTATGAAAAAAGAAAATTTATACGAGCCTTTTACGGTTTCTTTTGAAACTCTGGATGAATATCCGGATGTTGGAGATCGTCATAATTTTTTTGAATTGGTTTATATTTTAGATGGAACAGGAAGGCAGTGTATCAATAAAAATGTATTTGAATATGATGCCGGACATATGTTTTTATTAACGCCTGAGGATTGTCATAATTTTACGATTGAGAGCAAAACGAAATTTTTCTTTTTGAGATTCAATGATATTTATTTGAAAAACTCAAGTTTGCAGAATGAGAATATTCAGCGTTTAGAATATATTCTTCAAAACGCCAATCATCAACCGGGTTGTATCTTAAAAAATGATGCCGATAAATGTCTGGTAAAAGTGATGGTGGAAGCTATGATCCGTGAACATCAGGACAAAGATGTTTATAATAAAGAGTTGATTCAACAATTGGTAAATACTTTGATTATTGTTGTTGCCAGAAATATTGCCAAGTATTTGCCGGAGCAGGTAAATATTGGTTGTGAAGCGAAAGCAATGGATATTTTGCAATATATCCAAAACAATATTTATTATCCGGAAAGAATTAAAGCGGAATCTCTTAGCGAGTATTTCGGAATTTCGAATACCTATTTAGGTCGTTATTTTAAGAAACATGCTAACGAAACGATGCAGCAATACATTAGTAATTATAAAACGAAACTGATTGAACACCGTTTGCAATTTAGTGATAAACGTATTAATGAAATTGCGTATGAATTTGGCTTTACGGATGAAAGCCACTTTAATAAATTCTTCAAGAAACAGAGAGGGAATAGTCCTTCGGAGTTTAGGAAAGTTATACGCATTAGTGCGTGAAATTAGCATGCGGATGACGCGGATTCGCAAGCGAAAACACGGATTATTGCGGATTTTTTCTTTTTTTGGCCACAGATTAAAGGATTAAAATGTTTTTTAATTTGTGTGAATTTGTGAAATTCGTGGCAGAAAATTTTTAGTCACAGATTAAAGGATTAAAATGACTTTTTAATCTGTGCGAATCTGTGTAATCAGTGGCAAAAAAATTAAATTATCTTCTTGATAACTCTTAGTTTGTGAGTGTGTTTGTTTAATTCTGGATTGTAAATTCCTAAGTGATCTAAACGGTCGATGCGAACTTTTCCACTTGCGTGAATGATATAGTTATTGTCCATAATGATTCCGACGTGAATGATGTTTCCTTCGTCGTTGTCAAAAAAGGCTAAATCTCCGGCTTCGCTTTCTTCAATAAAACTTAAAGGTTCTCCTTCAAGTGCCTGCTGTGAGGCATCGCGGTGAATTTTGTAGCCGTTTAGTTTGTAAACCATTTGGGTAAAACCGGAACAATCGATTCCAAAAGGTGTTTTTCCGCCCCAAAGATACGGAGCGTTCAAATACATAAAAGCAGTATTGATTAAAGCACTTTTAGGTTTTATACCGCTGGTTTTTGTGCCTTCGAATTCAAAGTTGGAGGTGTTGATTTCACTATTATTTAAAAAAGATAAAGACGCACCAAGAGGAATTGGCAATAATAAATTGTCTGGAGCACTTATATAATCGATCAAATCAGCATTAAGAATAATAGCTTCTTTGCTTAGCTGATTATAATTTGCTTCAGAAATTACCTGATATTGCTTGGAATCTACCCAGCCTTCATAGTCATCAAACTGAATTTTTATTCGAGCCCACTGATTTTGACGTTCTAAAATTTCGATGTGCTCGCCAAACAAAAGTTGTGTAACGATTTCACTTCTGTCACTTGGCTCAGATCGAACGGGTACTATGGCTAGATTACAAATTCCGAACATTTAGGGTAATTTATAAGTTGAAAATTAGGAGTTATTGTTTTATGAATAACTCCTAATCTAATATTATTTAAGCTCTTTCGATAACAATTGCAGATGCACCACCACCACCGTTGCAAATTGCAGCAGCTCCAGTTTTAGCATTGTTTTGTTCTAGAACATTTAGCAAAGTTACGATGATTCTTGCTCCAGAACATCCCAGAGGATGACCTAATGAAACAGCTCCACCATTTACGTTTACTTTATCATTATCTAAGCCAAGAATTTTTGAATTGGCTAATCCAACAACTGCAAATGCTTCGTTGAATTCGAAATAATCAACATCGCCAATTTCAATTCCTGCTTTGTCTAAGGCTTTTGGTAAAGCTTTTGACGGACTTGTAGTAAACCATTTTGGTTCTTGTGCGGCATCAGCATAACTTTTTATGTAGGCTAGGGGTTTTAATCCTAATGCGATTGCTTTTTCTTCAGACATTAAAACTAAAGCAGCAGCTCCGTCATTGATTGTCGAGGCGTTTGCAGCAGTTACTGTTCCGTCTTTTGTAAAAACAGCAGCTAATGAAGGAATTTTATCCAGTTTTACGTTTGTGTATTCCTCATCTTTAGAAACGATAATTGGTTCACCACGTCTTTGCGGAACTTCAACAGGAACAATTTCGTTGTCGAATTTTCCTGCATCCCAAGCTTTTGCACTTCTTTTGTAAGATTGAATAGCGAAATTATCTTGTTCCTCACGGCTGATGTTGTATTCAGATGCGCATAAGTCAGCGCAAACTCCCATTGCGTTGTTATCGTAAGCATCTGTCAAACCATCTTTTTGCATTCCGTCAAGCATAGTTGCAGGACCAAATTTAGCTCCAGTACGCATTTGTACGTAGTGTGGGATCAAACTCATGTTTTCCATTCCTCCAGCCACAACAATTTCAGCATCGCCACAAGCGATTGCCTGAGCACCAAACATTACAGCTTTCATTCCTGAAGCACAAACTTTGTTTACGGTTGTAGCAGCAACTTCTTCAGATAAACCTGCAAAAAGTGCAGCCTGACGTGCTGGCGCTTGTCCAACTCCGGCTTGTACCACATTACCCATAAAAACTTCATCAACTAATTTTGGGTCTAAGTTAATTTTTTGTAGTGCTCCTTTTATAGCGGCAGCACCTAATTTTGGTGCGGGTACGGTAGATAACCCTCCCATGAAACTTCCGATAGGTGTTCTAACGGCAGAAACGATAACAACTCTTTTGTTCATTTTCTGTTAATATTAGTTAATCAAGCAAATTTACTCTTTATTTGAATAAATTCAAATTTTGGGGCAATTCGATTGAATTTTAAATTTAATATCAATTTTTTGTTAATTCTATTTGTTTGATTGTGAAGTGGTTTAAAAAAAAGATTCAAAAAAGTTTAAAAAAAGCGCAGAAATAGTTGTGAGATATGGAATGTTGTCTTACATTTGCAACCGCAAAACAGAACACGTTTCTTGAGCTTGGAGAGGTGCCAGAGCGGTAATGGAGCAGATTGCTAATCTGTCGACGGGTAACCGTCGCCAGGGTTCGAGTCCCTGTCTCTCCGCTTAATTTTTGCCTCGGGGTGTAGCGTAGCCCGGTTATCGCGCCTGCTTTGGGAGCAGGAGGCCGCAGGTTCGAATCCTGCCACCCCGACTAAACTTTACGATAAAGTTTGAATGTAAATGGACGCATAGCTCAGCTGGATAGAGCACCTGCCTTCTAAGCAGGCGGTCGAAGGTTCGAATCCTTCTGCGTTCACATTAAAAGCCACTCAATTGAGTGGCTTTTTTGTTTTTTATTAGATTGATTTTGAGGGTGTTTTTGGGATCAGGTGCAAAAGTTGGGGATTAGGCAAAAAGATTAGATAATCTGAATAAGAAAAAATCTATATTTCTCACACCTCTGAACTGAGATCTAAATGCTTTTATTTTGGCATTGAAAGATTCTGCTGAAGCATTTGTACTCCTATTATTAAAATAGTTTAAGATTGACTGGTAATTAAAAGTTATGGTATTGAGTAGAATATTAAAATTTTTAAAGCCTGATTCTTCTACATTCCTGTACCAATGTGCCAGTTTGGTCATAGCAATATGTTTATCATTATTGTTATTATAAATCCCTCGAAGTTGTTGATTTAG